>NC_015125.1:1327344-1991017 GCF_000202635.1 Microbacterium testaceum StLB037
ATCCTCAAGCTGGTCGACGAGTACGCCACCGGCTGGACCTACACCCAGGGCGTCGCGGACTATTCGGTCAAGACGCAGGTCGACCTCGGCCTCGTCGGCGACGGCCCCGACTCCACCTACGGCAACTTCGACGACACCCGCTTCTCGGACTTCTACACGAAGGCGGCCAAGGTCTACACCGACCTGGGCACCCCGCCGGCGTCGGGGGAGACCGCGAAGGACCTGTACACGAACGAGTTCATCGACACCTCGATCTCGTTCTGACCGCCTCGGCCCGGTCCGCCTCGCGCGGGCCGGGCCGCGCCGGTGGCTTCGACAGGCTCAGCCACCTCCTCGCGGCCCAGGTCCCTGAGCCCGAACCGAGATCCCCGAGCCCGAACCCAGGTCCCTGAGCCTGTCGAAGGGGCCGGAACCCGCCGCACGGCCGCAGCTCGGGTCCCTGACCGAACCGAGATCCCTGACCGAACCGAGGTCCCTGAGCCTGTCGAAGGGACCGGAACCCGCCGCACGGCCGCAGCCGAGATCCCTGAGCCCGAACCCAGGTCCCTGAGCCTGTCGAAGGGACCGGAACCCCCTCCCCGCAACCCGTTCCACCCGGAGAACCACCATGAGCGACACCGCCACCCGCGTCCTCTCCCTCGAGGACGAACTTCTCGACCTCCTCGGCCCCGCCGCCGTCAGCACCGAACCGCGCGTGCGCGAACGCGCCAGCGTCGACGGTTCCCCGATGTCGCCGATCATCGCGGCGCAGCTGCCGCTCGGGCTGGCCGACCTCGTCGTCTTCGCCGCGAGCGCCGAGCAGATCGCCACGGCCGTGGCCGCGGCATCCCGTCACGGGGTCCCAATCACCGTGCGGGGCAAGGGAACCGGCAACTACGGCCAAGCCATCCCGATGCAGGGCGGCCTCGTGATCGACACCACGCGCGCGAAGGCCATCGTCGAGGTCGGCGACGGCTTCATCACCGCCGAAGCGGGCACCCCGATGGTGCTGCTCGAGCAGGCGGCGTGGGCCGCGGGCCAGGCGCTGTGGATGTACCCCTCGACCGCGCAGTCCACGATCGGCGGCTTCCTCTCGGGCGGCTCCGGCGGAACGGGCTCGATCGCGTACGGCTCCAACGACCGCGGCTTCGTCGCCGCGCTCGACGTCGTCCACGCCGACGGCAGCGACGAGATCCACCACGTCGAGGGCGACGAGGCCCAGAGATACGTGCACAACTACGGCACCGCGGGCGTCATCGTCCGCGCGACCGTCCGCCTCGAGCCGCTGCGCGAATGGCGGGGGCTCTGGGCGAGCTTCCCCGACTTCGCGGGCACCCTGTCGGTGGTGCAGACCATCGGCAACCTCGACCCGTCGCCGCGCCTGGTCTCGGGAGACGGGCCTGAGATCTCGGCATCCCTCCCCGCCGACGAGGCCATCCCCGAGGGACGTTCCAGTCTTCGCGTGATCCTGGATGCCACCCAGGTCGATACCGTGACGGCGATCATCGAGGGCGCGGGCGGCCGCGTCGAGGCGGTGCGCGAGGGGCCGCAGGCCAGCATCCGCCTGTCGATGCTGAGCTACAACCACCCGATCGAGTGGTACCAGAAGAGCCAGCCGCACGAGGTGTTCCACCTCGAGGTCGCCGGCGCGCCGCTGGCCGAGGACATCGAGGCCGTCGAGGCGGTTTTCCCCGGCGGCAAGCTCCACGTCGAGTCGACGAAAGCGTTCCCGATCGGGATGCTCGCCGCTCCCTACGTCAGCGAAGAAGACGTGTACCGCGGCATCGCGGAACTCAACGCGATCGGCGTCGGCGTGCACAACCCGCACCAGTGGAACGTCGACTTCAACGTCGAGCAGACCATCGAGACGGCCCGCGCGACCGACCCGAACGGCCTCCTGAACCCCGGCAAGCTCAACCCCGACTACACCGGCGCGCGCAAGGGAGCGATCATCTCATGACCCGTCTTCTCGCCGAGCTGAGCGGTCCCGCCGCCGCGGAAGCCCTCACCGAGGACTCGATCCTCGTGCTCCCCACGGGCGCGATCGAGCACCACGGTCCGCACCTTCCTTTGGCGACGGATGCCATCGTGGCCGAGGCCTCGGCGACGGCCGCCGTCGCGCGGGCCGCGGCGATGGGGCTGGACGTCTGGCAGTTGCCGACCCTGTCGATCACGAAGTCGGACGAGCACTCGTGGGCACCGGGGACGCTGTGGCTGACGCCCGAGACGATGCTGCAGACCGTCGTCGACATCGGGCGCTCGATCCTCACCACGCGCGCTCGGACGCTCGTGTTCCTCAACGGCCACGGCGGCAACGTCGCGCTGCTGAACGTCGCGAACCGCGAGCTGCGTCGCCGCTTCGGCCTGCGCACGTTCTTCATGCCCGCCGCGCGCGTGCCCTCGTTCGACGGCACCGACGGCACGCCCGACGAGCACGGCACCGGCATCCACGCCGGCTACGGCGAGACGAGCATGATCATGCACCTGCGCCCCGAGCTCGTCGATCCGTCGACCTTCCACGCCACGGTGCCCGCGCACATCGGCGACTTCCGGCACATCGGCTTCAACGGCAAGCCGGTGACCTTCGGATGGCTGTCGAACGACTTCGGCCCCACCGGCGTACTGGGCGACCCGACCGGCGCCAACGCCGAGGCAGGGGCGCGCATGTTCGAGGACAGCGTGTCGTTCGTGGTCGAGGCGCTCGAGGAGATCAGCCGATTCGACTACACCGCGTGATGGTGGCGCGGCGCGCAGCACGACTCCTGCAGATTCGGCCGTGCGGCACCGGACCGGCTGTCGTGGGTGCGTCGTGCAGGAGTTGTGCGCCGCGGACGAGCGGGTTGGCGCCCCACCCCGCGTTCACGTGCGCGCCGCTCCCCGACGCGGCGGTTCTCGGTGGCAGGCAGCACAACTCCTGCAGAATGCGCACCAGGATGCGTCCCGGGGGCGCGACCCCGGGTCTTTGCAGGAGTTCTGCACCCGGAAGGCAGAAGCCCGCCGAGATCGGTGCCGCCGCCGGTACGCGGCCGGTGCGGCACAACTCCTGCGAATTCTCGCCCGAAGTGCGGCAGCGGCAGACCCCCCGAGACCGGGAATCGTGCAGGGGTTGTGCTTCGCCCGGGCCGGATTCGACTCCGGATGCCACGGACTCGGCGGTGCGCGCGTGAGCGTGGCCGCCGAACCCGCGCAGGGGGTCCGGGCCTACGGGCAGGTGCTGCGCCTGCCCGGCGCGCGGACCTTCGTCGCCGCGGGTATCCTCGCCCGATTCCCGCGCGCGACCCTCTCGCTCGGCATCATCCTGCTGGTGTCCGCCACGACCGGCAGCTTCGCCTCGGCGGGCCTCGTCGTCGCCCCGCTCGTCGGCGGCATGGCGGTCGCGGCGCCCCTGTGGTCGTCGCGGATGGATCGGCACGGCCAGGCCCGCGTCATCCTGATCTCTCTCGGATGCCTCGTGCTCGCGGCATCCGGTCTGCTCGCCCTGGTGCTGACCGGGGCGCCGTTCTGGACGTGGCTCGTCGCCGCCTTCGTCACCGGCGCCGCGACCCCCGACCTCACCTCGGCCGTGCGTGCGCGGTGGACGGTGCTCGCGCCGGAATCGCAGCGCACCGCCGCCCTCGCGCTCGAGACGATCGCCGATCAGATGGTGTTCATCGCGGGTCCGCCCGCCATCACGGCGGTCGCCGCGGCCGTCGACCCCGCGGTGGCGATGCTCGGCTCGCTCGGGCTCGGGGTGATCGGCGGCGTGTGGCTCGCGGCACAGCGCGGGACGCAGCCCGTGGCCTCGCCGCGCGGACCGCGGACCGGGCTCGTCCTGCCGCCCGCCGGGGTCGTACCGGTCGCTCTGGCATGCATCGCGCTGGGTGGTGTCTTCGGTGCCTTCGACGTGAGCCTCGTCGGCTGGGCGGAGGTCGGCGGGCGGCCCTGGCTCGCGGGGCCGGCGTTCAGCGCTCTGGCCGTGGCGATCGCGATCGGCTCCGTCGTCACGGGGGCGCGCGCGTGGAAGCTGTCTCCCGCCGCGCGCTACATCGGCTTCGCAGCGCTGGCCGCGGTGGTCGCGGTGGGACTCCCGTTCGCGCAGAGCTCGGTGCCCGTGCTGTTCGGCGTGATCCTGCTGCTGGGCTTGGCCGTGTCGCCGGTGATGGTCTCCGGCATCCTGGTCGCCTCGGCGCGCGCCCCGAAGGGACGCGTCACGGAGACGCTCGCCTACCCGACGGCCGCGATGTCGCTCGGGGTACCGATCGGCGGCGTGATCGCGGGAGCGGCCCTGGATGCCACGGGCCCGGCGACCGCCCTGGTCACGATCGCGGTGTCGCTGGCTCTGGCGGCGGTGATCGCCGCGGTGGGCGAGGCGCTGGTGCGGGTGGGTCGGCGGTAGCGGCGGGGCGGAGGCTTCGACACGCTCAGCCACCGCGCACGGCCCGGGCCCCCTGCCGCCGCCGAGGTCCCTGAGCCCGTCGAAGGGACCGCACCCCAGCCACCGCGCACAGCCCAGGTCCCTGAGCCCGTCGAAGCGACCGCACCCCGCAGCCGCGCGAGGAGGCTTCGACACGCTCAGCCACCTCTGCCGTTCGGCCGGGCGTGCGCGTCAGCCCGCCGAGACATCCAGACTGTGGACCCGGCCGGTCGCCGGGTCGACCCAGTTTCCGGAGCCGGTCAGGCGGTGCCACCGCTTGTGGAACGCGAGATCCGTGTCGGCGGCGTCGAGGACGCCCGCCCCGCACAGGTCGCAGATCCGGAGGAGGACCGTCTCCCCCTCCGCCGTCGTCAGCGACACCGAACCGTTTGGAAATGTGAGCCCCACCGCGCTCCCCCTTCGTTCGCGAGATGCCCACACCTTACGAGACGCGGGGGCGGCTCAGTGCGGTGCGACCTCGCGGAGCGCGCGGCGGACCACGCTCTGCGGGGCTTCCGTCCCTCCGTGCAGCGCCCACCAGGCGAGGGACGCATTGACCGCCGCCATCAGCGCGTGCACGCGCACCAGGATCGAGAGGTCGTCCGGTGAGGAGCCCGACCGTTCCACGGCAAATCGTGCCGCGGCATCCGTCATCATCCCGATCGTCGGGGCACCGACCTGCTGGATCGACGGGTTCGCGCGGATCACGCGGAGCCGGTGGCGCGTGACCTCGATGGACTCCGCGGGGATGGTCGCACCGGCCTCGAAGGCGCGGCGGATCACCTCCCAGACCGGCTCGTCCTCGGCGCTGGCGGCCAGGGAGGTGCGGAAGCGATCGGACGACTCCTCGAGCCCGTCCCAGACGAGGGCGGCCTTGGTCGGGAAGAGCCGGAACAGCGAGCGCCGACTCACGCCCGCCGCGGTGGCGACCTCGTCCATCGACACGGCGTCGAACCCGCGCTCGTCGAAGAGGCGGAGCGCGACGAGAGAGACGCGACCGGGATCGATCGTGCGCGGCCTCCCCGCGGGACGTTCGTTCGGACGTTCCATAGACACCTTTCGGCACTGAGTGCTAAAACGTGAGTGGCGCACCCGCGCCCTCACGAAGGAGAAAAACATGACCGCGTCGACCGTCGCACGATTCGCAGGCAAGACCATCATCGTCACAGGTGCCGGGTCCGGTATCGGACGCGCCACGGCGACGCGCATCGCGCACGAAGGAGGGCGCGTGATCGCAACAGACGTCGTCGCCCCGCGACTCGATGCCCTGCGCGAGGAGTTGAGCGGCCTCGCGGTCGAGACGGTCGTGGGCGACGTCTCCGCGCCCGAGACCATCGCGGCGATCCTCGACGCCGCGGGAGAGCGCGTCGACGGCCTCGCGAACGTCGCCGGGATCATGGATGCCTTCCTCCCGCCGAGCGAGGTGGACGACGCCACGTGGGACCGGGTCATGAGCGTCAACCTCACCGGGCCGATGCGCCTGACGCGGGCGGTGCTGCCCCTGATGATCGCCGTGGGCGAGGGAGCCATCGTCAACGTCGCCTCGGAAGCGGCGCTGCGCGGCTCGACGGCCGGCGCGGCCTACACGTCGTCGAAGCACGCGATCGCGGGATTCACGAAGAGCGTCGCGTTCTTCCACGGACCCCAGGGCATCCGCGCGAACGCCGTCGCCCCGGGAGCGGTCGCGACGAACATCGAGGCCCCGATGGGCAGCGAGTACGCCGCCGGACGCGTCGGCCCGCTTCTGCAGGTCGTCGTGCCGCCCGTGGCGCAGCCCGAGCATCTCGCCGCCGCCATCACCTGGCTGCTGAGCGACGACTCGGCCAACGTCAACGGTGTGCTGCTGCCGAGCGACGGGGGATGGTCGGCGATCTGACGCACTCCGCCGCCGCGCGCTCGCCCGGTGGCTTCGACAGGCTCAGCCACCTGCGCCGCGCGCTCGCCCGGACGCTTCGACAGGCTCAGCGACCTCCGCGGGGCGCTCGCCCGGTGGCTTCGACAGGCTCAGCCACCTCCGCCACGCGCGCGAGCGAGGTCCCTGAGCCTGTCGAAGGGACCGGACCCGCGCGGCGACGAACGTGCGACCCGTAGCGTGGTCTTCGTGGACCCCGAGACCGAGGAGCAACGATCGCGCTTGGCTCACTGGAGCTGGCAGGACCGATCCCTCAGGTCCACCACGCCCCCACGGGTCGAGGACGGTCGGCGCCTCATCCGCGTCTTCCCGGAGTGGATCAGCGGCCTCCCCCTCTGGGAGAACTTCACCGAAAACTACCCGTTCGAGCGCGATGCCCTGCCCCTCTCGTCCGAGCTGCAAGACGCTCTCGAGGCATGGAACGAGCACTGGCAGAATCGGAACCCCACCGAGGAGCTCCCCGACCTGGACCGATGGCTCACCGAGGGCGGAGAGCTCGTCGCCCGACTCCGCGACGAACTGGGTGACGTCGCCGAGGTGCGGGCCGAGTTCTGAGTTCCTCTTCCAGCGGGCGGATCAGCTAGGGGCGAACGGTCCCTGTGGGTGGGTAGCGGCAACGACCGGCGAGCTCAGCGGTGGGGCGCGGCGCTGACGATCTTCACTCGTTTCGGGCGAATGATTCTGATGGCAACTGAGGCGTGTCCAGCCGCGACAAGAGTAGCCAACACCGCGGCCACGTAGGGCGTGACATCGGGGGCATCAGTGCCGAGCGCAGAGAGCACGATGAAGGGTAGCGTCAGGCTGAGCAGTGTCCCGACCGCGAACGACAGCGCCAGCAAAAGGAAGAGCAGAAGTTTGTCTTTCACGATGCCTCAGCACTTATAGGTGTTCAGAGTGAAGGCGAAGTCGTCGCCGATCTTGTGCCAGCCGCCGTCTCCCTTGAGATAGTTCCTGGCTTGCGTGGTGCCGCCCGCACCATAGAACCACGCACAGACGCCTCTGGCGAGAAGATACCCATCGGCGTCCTTCATGGAGTCTCGGGACGACTGGCCAGGCCGAAGTGTCGATGTCACGCCCGTAGGGCGGCCAGCTGAAGTGCTCCAGTTCGCTCCGACCAGGATGGAGAACTGCGAGGTGCTGGCGTTCTTGACCGTGCCGCAGAAAATCCATCGACAGTCGCTTGCCTGCGCCGCGCCCGGCACCTGCAGACCAGCCAGCGCTGCCACGACCAGGGCGCCGCTGATCATCACTCTCCGCAACCTCGGCCGGAAGAAACGAACTCGACTCATACATGGCTCCTGCCTGGGAAATGGAGCGCATACCCGCTCCCGTCGCGGAGCTTCTCGCCGCGCGTTCGCCCATCGTCGTGAAGAAGCGCCGTGCTGGTGCCGAGAGGCGCGAAATCTCACCATGGAGGTCGCCCAATCGCGCACTCCAAGTGAACGACAGTCACCTGTGCGCTCTTGTGTCACCACTGATGCAGCGCGGGCCGACAGGGTGGCTAGACATCACCGACGTGCGGACCTAGGGCGTGTCTTGTAATTGGTCGGTGTGTTGGCTGAGATGCTGGCAGGGTGTCGCGTTTCGTGTTGCTCTCGGATGATCAGTTCGTGTTGATCGCTGATCTTCTCCCTGGGCCTACGGGTAGGAAGGGGCGTCCGTTCGCGGACGCGCGGACGATGGTCGAGGGCATCGTTTACCGGTACCGGACCGGGATAGCCTGGCGGGATCTGCCGCGGACGTTCGGGCCGTGGCAGACGGTGTGGGCTTGGCATCGCCGTCTCGCGGCCGATGGCACCTGGGACGTCGTGCTCGACCGACTGGTCAGCGCTGCGGACACCGCTGGCGCGGTGGACTGGTCGGTGTCAGTGGACTCCACGATTGCGCGCGCCCACCAGCACGCGACGAACATCTCCCGGGTTACGGGGGGCTTCGTCGAATTACACGAATCCGCGACTCGAGCCGCCTGACCACGGCTTCGGTCGCTCCCGCGGAGGCCTGTCCACGAAGATTCACCAGCTCGTCGACGGTCATGGACTGCCCTTGGTGACATTGGTCACCCCCGGACAAGCGGGCGACTCGCCGATGCTGCTGCCCCTGCTGGCCGAACTCCGCGTCACCCGGCCGGTCGGACGCCCGCGCACCCGACCCGATCGAGTGCGCGGCGACAAGGCGTACTCATCCCGAGCGATCCGCGCCCACCTTCGCAGCCGTGGCATCGAAGCAGTGATCCCGGAGCCCCGCGACCAGCAAGGCCACCGGAAACGGCGCGGATCCCGAGGCGGACGCCCCGTCTCCTACAACCCGGTCGACTACCGCAACCGCAACGTCATCGAACGCGGCTTCTGCCGAGTCAAACAATGGCGAGGCCTCGCTACCCGCTACGACAAGCTGGCAATCGTCTACCGCGCCGCGGTCGTCCTCAACGCCGTCATCGCCTGGCTACGCCATTTACAAGACACGCCCTAGTTCGGGCCGGACCCGAGGCTCCTGAGCCTGTCGAAGGGACCAGCAGCCGCGCCCGGAGGCTTCGACAAGCTCAGCCACCTCCGTTGCACGACGCCTCGGGGTCAGAGGATGACGCCGAACTCCTCCGCGAGCGCGGGCAGCTCCTCGTGCAGCACCCGCGATGCCTCCTCGGCCAGCGGGTTCGTCGAAACACCGCGGTCGTTCACGAGCTTGCCGCCGACGTAGACCTGCTGCAGATTGCGCAGGCCGCACGCGAGGACGTAGCTGCGCACGGGGTTCCACAGCGGTCCGACGTCGGGCAGCCGCGGGTCGACCACCACGAAGTCGGCGAACTTGCCCACCTCGAGGCTGCCGACGCGGTCGTCGACGCCCATGATCTCCGCGCCCCCGAGGGTGTGCAGGCGCAGGACCCGCTCGGGCATCATCGACAGCGGGTCGTGGGTGCGGGCGCGCTGCATGAACATGCCCATGCGCATGTTCTGCCACGGGTCGGCGACGTCGGTGCAGGCCTGGTCGTCGAGACCCATGCCGACCTTCATGCCCTGCTCGAGCATCTCGGGCACATGCGCGATGCCGGATGCCAGACGCCCGTTGGATGCCGGCTGCCACGACATACTGGCGCCGCCGGCGGCGGCATCCGCGATGATCTCGGGCGTCGTCTGGATGAAGTGCCCGAACATCATGCCGGGGCGCAGGGCTCCGGCGTTCTTGTAGAGCTGGAACTTCGTCTGCTGGTGCTCGATGGCCTCGTACGTCTCGAGGAAGTGCGCCTGGTTCGTGACACCGAAGCGGTCCATGACGGCGACCTCGATCTCGGCGGCGTCCGGCCTCGTCGACCACTGCACCTGCCCCATGATCGAGGCGCCGAGGGCGATGTCGGGGTCCATGGCCAGGACGTGATCGAGGGATGCCTCGAACCGGGCGAAGATCTCGTCGTCGGTGCCGACGGTGGCATCGAGGGCGATGGAGTCGACGAAGCGGAGCCCCGCGTCGTGGCATCCGTCCGCCTGTCGGGTGTGCCAGGCGTGATCCCGCAGGATGCCGCCACCGTCGGCTCGCTTGCCGTCGACCATCGGCTCCCAGGGCAGGAGCGGGTCGGTGAAGTTGTAGGCCGTGGTCACGCCGTTGGCGAGGAAGTCGAGCGAGCCGTGCAGCGTCGCCCAGTAGATCTGGTCGGGTGAGGCGTTGTTGAGCACGCTGAACATCGAGGTACACCAGCCGTAGAGCGTCTGGTCGACGCCGAGTCCGCGCGAGCCGCTCGTGAAGAGGTGGCTGTGGGACGAGACGAAGCCGGGGGCGACGAACTTGCCGTCGACGTCGAGGATCTCGTCGGCGGTGACACCCGGGGCGGGGTCGCCGGCGCCGATCGCGGCGATGCGGCCGTCCTGCACGAGGAGGTATCCGCGCTCGATGTAGCCGGGGTCGTCGGTGCCCGCGGGGACCGTGATGAGCCGTGCGTTCGTGACCAGGAGCGACATGTTGATCACGGTAACAATGGCGTGTTTCCGCGGTGTTCCGGGCGTGGGGCGGGCTGTTTGCGGGGAGCCTCTCGTCCCACTTATGGCGGTGCATGTCCCTGAAACAGCCAGTTAGACACCGCCCCACCCACCACAAGCGGGACAAGGGTCGAGCACGCCGGCGCAGCGACCCCCTCGTCCCACTTATGGCGGTGCGTGTCCCAGAATCGCGAGTCAGCCACCGCCCCACCCACCACAAGTGGGACAAGGGTGCGCGCCGATCAGGCGAAAGCCGCGCGCACCGCCGGCGCGACCGCGGCGAGCACCTCGTCGCGCGCGGGCGTCGACGGAAACACCAGGAACAGGTGCGGCACGCCCTCGCGACGCACGAATTCAACGGGGACTCCGGATGCCGCCAACCGCCCGGCGTACTCCTCCGCTTCGTCCGAGAGCGGGTCGACGCTCGCCGCGACGATCACCGCCGGGGCGGACCCTCCCAGGTCCGGTGCGCGCAGCGGCGCGGCCTCGACCGGCACGACCGGCACAACGCGCGCGGGCACCGCCACGGCCTCAACCGGCACGACTCGCGCAACGCCCGCGTCAGCCGCGGGCACCGCCGCAGCCTCAACACGCGCAACGCCCGCAACGCGCGCAGGCACCGCCGCCGCGGGCACCGCCACCGAGCGCACCCCCGCCCGCGCGGGTCGCGACCCCGCCTCCCCGGCATCCTGCACATACAATCGCCAGTACCACTGCATCCCCTTCGCGGTCAGCGGCAGATTCTCGGTGTGCGCGCGGTAGCTCCGCCGGGTCGGGTCGGGGGCGTCGAGTACCGGACACAGCAGAACCTGACACCGGATGCCGGGAGCCCGCCCCTCACGCGACCGCAGAGCCAGCGCGGCCGCGAGGTTGCCGCCCGCGCTGTGGCCCGCGACGCCCAGGAGGGCGGGGTCGACCAGTCCTCCCGCGCCGGAAGCGGCGAAAAGCAGCGCGCGATCGAGGTCGTCGAGGCCGGCCGGGAAGGGATGCTCCGGTGCCAGCCGGTAGTCGACGCTGAGCACCTGCGCGCCGGTCGCGGCGGCGAGCGCCCGACAAAGCGCGTCGTTGTTGTCGAGGTCGCCGGCCACCCAGCCGCCGCCGTGGGCGAAGACGAGGGTTCCGCGGTGGCACGCGCGGGGCCGATACAGCCGCAGCGCGAGACCGTCGGCATCCAGGTCGATCGACTCGATCACCTCGTCGTCGGGTACGCGCACCCACGACGGGTTGGCCCGCAGCTCGGCGATCCGCGCGGCGTCGTCGCCGTCGGCATCCGTGGCTCCCGAGGGGATGGTCCCCGCCTGCGCCGCGAGGCGCGCGAGGTGCGCCCGCACGTGGGGGTCGGTGATGGCCGGGTGCACGGCGTCGGTCACGGGGGTCCTTCCGGTGGGCGTTCGGGATGCCGCGCGTTGGGGCGGCTCTGGGCGGTGATGCCCCGAGCGTAGGCCTGCGGATGCCGACGACCCGGCGCCGACGACCAAGCGTTACGCCGGAGAAACATCGGCGTCTCAGGCGCCCCGCACGATGGCGCCATGAGCTCTCCGGAACAGCGGGCGGCGGCGATCCTGGCCGCGCAGCGCTTCGTCGTGATCGGAACCTCCGACGCCCACGGGCCGTGGACCGCGGCCGCGCAGTACCGGCTCCTCCCCCGCGGTCTGTACGTGGAGTCCGACCTCGGTTCGCGGCACGCCCGGGCGATCGCGGGGTCGGGGGTGGCATCCGGGGTCGTCTACGACTCGTCGGCGGCCATCGTCGACGCCGACGGGGTTCAGCTGGCGTTCTCGGCGCGGGAGGTGGATGCCACCGAGCCGGCCGTGCGGGCTGTGCTGGCCGCGCGGCTCCCCCGTGACGCGTGCCCCGCCGCGGCGCTCGAAGCGGAAGTGGCGGCGGTGCTCGCGGTGCCGACGAAGCGCCTGTACGTCTTCGACGTCGAGCGGGCTTACGTCTTCGATCGCGACGCCTGGCGGTCGCGCGGCACCGACGCGCGGGTCGAGGTCGACCTGGCCGCCGTGTGGCGGGCCCTCACCGGATGACGCGGCGCGGAACGTTTTCCGGGCTCGCGGGGCGGCGGCCGGCGGCGTCCGCTCTCGTGCGCGAGGCCACCCGTCCTCGACCGCACCGCGCGGCCGGGGTGACGAGACCCCCCGATCAGCCGAAAGACCGCGCGAACATGATCTGGGCGATCACCGGCAGGCCGAACGAGGCCAACGCACAGACGATCGCCGCACCCGCGACGATGCGGGGTGCCAGACGACGCGAGCGGACGGCGAAGAACGCCGCCAGGATCGCCAGCGTGGTGAGCCCGACGGGGACCAGGAACCACAAGACGAGTCCCCCCGGCACCCAGGCAAGGAGGAACAGCACCCCGATCAGCGCCGACCACCCGAGAGCCAGTACGGCGATGACGAGCAGCGAGAGAGCGATGCTCCCCACGGCCGCACCCGTGCCCGACCGCGCCGTGGCGTCGGGTCGGACCGCCTGATTCATGGCCTCACCCTAGCCACATCGCGGCGTTACGCGACCGAAACAGCGCCGTCGCGACGCCGTAGGACGCCGGGCGTACCGTGACGCCGCAGGGCGACCCGACGCCCGGAGAGAGGTAAACCATGTCCCACCGCGTCATCGTCACGGGAGGCGCCGGCGGCATCGGCGCCGCGATCGTCGAACGCTTCCTCGCCGACGACGCCCGCGTCGCGGTGCTGGATCGTCGCGCACCGGCCGCAGAGTCGGGATCCCTCTTCGTCGGCGTGGACCTGCGCGATCCGCTCGACACCCGCCGCGCCGTCGGCGAGGCGATCGCGGCGCTCGGCGGCGTGGACGTCCTCGTGAACTGCGCGGGGATCTTCCAGCACGCGTCGCTGCTCGACATCACCGTCGACGACTGGGATCGCGTCCTCGACATCAACGCGCGCGCCACGTTCGTGACCATGCAAGCCGTCGCTCCGGCGATGCTCGATGCCCGCCGCGGCGCGATCGTCAACATCGCGAGCATGGCCGCGAAGCAGGGCGGCGGCGGCGAGGGGCACTACGCGGCCTCGAAGGCCGCGGTCGTCGCCCTGACCCGCGCGGGCGCGCAGGAGTGGGGATGCCACGGCGTCACCGTCAACGCGGTCTGCCCGGGGTACGTGCTCACCGAGATGGGCGCCGACACCCGCTCCGAGGCCGACGTGGCCGCCTGGAGCGCGAAGTCGCCGCTGGGGCGGCTCGGCATCCCCGAGGACGTGGCCGGTGTCACCCACTTCCTCGCCTCCCCTGCGGGCAGTTACCTCACCGGCCAGGCGATCAACGTCACGGGCGGGATGGTCATGCACTGAGCGCGCGTCGTGCCGCGCTCCGGAGAATCCACCGCCCGGGCAGCAATCATCGGTTCCCCGCAGCCGGGAGTGACTTCGGACTCCGGAGCGCGGGACGCGCGCGCGACACCAGCGGCGCGGGGGCTCCGGCGCGAGCGGGCCGCGTGTGACCGCGCGTGACGCCCGCCGACGCGCGCCAGAGGGCGGTGGTTACGGTGGGGCTTTGGCATCCGTCCCGCCGAAACCGACCTGGAGAGCACATGTCCGAGTACTTCGACCGCACCGCCGACAAGACCTACACGAAGGTCTACAAGGCCGAGACGCCCGACATCCTGGCCGCGTTCGCCGCGTTCGATCAGGCCGTCTTCGCCGCCGAGGGTCGCGCGATCCCGCTGAAGTACCGCGAGCTCATCGCCTTGGCGGTGGGCATCACCACGCAGTGCGTGTACTGCATCGACGGGCACTCGCAGAACGCCGTGAAGGCCGGCGCGACCGAGGCCGAGCTGGCCGAGGCTGCCTGGGTCGCCACCGCGATCCGCGCGGGCGGCGGGTACGCGCACGGCCGCCTCGCGTTCAAGCTCGGCGAGGACGCCCGTCCCCACGAGCACTGACCCGTGTCGGCCCTGGAGGCGGAAGCGCTGGAGTTCATCCGCGCCCTGATCCGCATCGACAGCGTCAACACGGGTGAGGCCTCGACGATCGGCGACGGCGAGACGCGCGCCGCGCGCTTCGTCCAGGCCCGGCTCGAAGACGCGGGCTACGAGACGACCCTCGTCGAACCCGTTCCGGGGCGGGCGAGCGTGATCGCGCGCTTGGCCGGGTCGGATCCGGATGCCGGTGCCCTCGTCGCCCACGCCCACCTCGACGTCGTGCCGGTCGAGGTGGAGAACTGGACGTACCCGCCCTTCGGGGCCGAGATCCATGACGGCGTCCTGTACGGCCGCGGGGCCGTGGACATGAAGGACTTCGCGGGGATGCTCCTCGCGATCGCCCGGGCGTTCCGGCGCGAGGGCATCGTCCCGCGCCGCGACCTCATCTTCGCGTTCTTCGCCGACGAGGAGGCCGGGGGTGTCTGGGGCGCGCGCTGGATCGTCCGCAACCGTCCCGAGCTCTTCGCCGGGGCGACCGAGGCCATCAGCGAGGTGGGTGGGTTCTCGATCCCGCTGCCCGGGGACCGTCGGGCCTACCTCGTCGCCACGGCGGAGAAGGGCGTCACCGTCGCCACCCTCACGGCCCGAGGACGCGCGGCCCACGGCTCCCGGCCCACCGCCGACAACGCCGTCGTCCGCGTGGCGCGAGCCGTCGCCGCGGTCGGTGCGCACACGTTCCCCATGGTCCGCACGGCGACGCTCGGACGGTTCGTCGAGACCTGGGAACGCGCGGGCGGGCGGATCGACGACCTCGGCTTCGCGGCATCCCTCATCGACGCGGGCATGCGCAACACCGCCTCCCCGACCGTGCTGACGGCCGGTGGTAAGCCGAACGTCATCCCGGCGACGGCGAGCGCGGCCCTGGATGTGCGCGTGGTGCCCGGACAGGCCGAGGCCGTGCGCGAGCAGCTCGCGGCCCTCGTCGACGATGACATCGAGATCACCTGGGCGCGCGATATCCCGGCCATTGAGGCGCCTACCGACGGACGGCTGATCGACGTGCTGCAGGATGCCATCACCGCCGAGGATCCCGATGGCACCGTGGTTCCGTACCTGCTGCCGGCCAGTACCGACAACAAGCACCTCGCCGAGCTCGGCATCCGCGGATACGGCTTCGTCCCGCTGCGCGTGCCCGCCGACTTCGACGTGTTCGGACAGTTCCACGCCGCGGACGAGCGAGTACCGGTCGAGGCGCTGCACTTCGGCACGCGGGTGACGGCGCGGCTGCTGCGGGAGGCGTGAGGGCGCTTCCGGCGCGTGAGGGGGCTGAGCTTGTCGAAGCCCCCGGGGGGATCCGGTCCCTTCGACAGGCTCAGGGACCCGGCGCCTTCTAGCGCGAGCGAGCGCGCAGCGCGAGCGTGTTACCCCGCGAGGCGGAGTTTTGCGGAGCGTGGCGGACGGTTGCGACGTGTGAAACGTCGCGTCGCGAGCGGAGAAGCCCCGGCTTAGCGTTTCGGGCACCCACCGGCTTCACCGCCGATCCGCCGCTCGAGGAGCACGCCATGACCACCACCGCGCCGGCCCACGCCGCCCGCCCGATCGACACGTCCGCCACGAATCCCGCCGCCAAGGTCGACCTCGGCACCATCGCCGTCGTCCCCACCCGCCACTGGTGGCGCTGGACCCTCAGCGCCCTGCTGCTCTTCGTCGTCGCGCAGTTCGTGTGGAGCCTCTTCACCAACGACCGGTACATGTGGGGCACCTTCGCGCAGTACTTCTTCGCGGAGCCCGTGCTCATCGGCATCGGGTACACCCTGAGCCTCACGGCGATCTCGGCCGTCGTCGGGTTCGCGCTCGGCACCCTCCTCGCGCTCGGCCGCCTGTCGCCCTCGCCCCTGGTCAGTTCGGTCGCGTGGGGCTACATCTGGTTCTTCCGCTCGGTGCCGCTCGTCGTGCAGATCATCGTCTGGTACAACCTCGGCTACCTCTACCCGACGCTCGGCCTCGGCACCCCGTTCACGACGGACTTCTGGATCGTGGAGTTCCCCACGGTGCAACTGGTCAGCGCCTTCGCCGCGGCGATCCTCGGCCTGGGGCTCCACCAGGCCGCGTACTCCGCCGAGATCATCCGCGGCGGGCTCGTCTCGGTCGACCCCGGTCAGCACGAAGCCGCGGCGGCCCTCGGCATCCCGGCATCCCGTCGTCTGTTCCGCATCATCCTGCCGCAGGCGATGCGCTCGATCGTCCCCAACGCCACGAACGAGGTGATCGGACTGGTGAAGGGCGCGTCGGTCGTCTTCGTCATCGCGATCCCCGAGCTGTTCTACGCCGTGCAGGTGGTCTACAACCGCAACAGCCGCGTCATCCCGCTCCTGCTCGTCGCCGTGGTCTGGTACACGATCATCACCACGATCCTCAGCGTCGCGCAGTACTACATCGAGCGGCACTACGCCCGCGGGTCCGCGCGCGCCCTGCCCCTGACACCGTTGCAGCGCGCCCGCCGCTGGGTGAGCACGCAATGGGCACGCCTCGGCGATGCGCCCCCGGGAGCGACGGATGCCACGCACCCGGTCGCCGCGAAGGGAGCGGGCGCATGAGCGTCGCCACCGCCACCCGTGGGCTCGTCGAGATCCACAACGTGCACAAGAGCTTCCACGGCGTCGAGGTGCTGAAGGGCATCGACCTCACCGTGCAGCCGGGCGAGGTCGTCGCGCTGCTCGGACCGAGCGGCTCGGGGAAGTCCACGCTGCTGCGCACGATCAACCACCTGGAGACCGTGGATGCCGGCTCGGTCACGGTCGACGGGGAGTTCATCGGCTACGAACTGCGTCACGGCAAGCTGCACGAGTTGCACGAGAGGGAGATCCTGCGCCGGCGGACGCGCGTGGGGATCGTCTTCCAGAACTTTCACCTCTTCCCGCACCTCACCGCGCTCGAGAACGTGACCGAAGCGCCGCTCGCCCTGAAGCGGCTGAACAAGGACGACGCGCGCGAGCTGGCCCTCGGCCTGCTCGACCGGGTGGGCCTGAGCGACAAGGCCGACGCCTACCCGCGTCAGCTCTCGGGTGGTCAGCAGCAGCGCGTCGCGATCGCCCGGGCCTTGGCCCTCACGCCCCAGGTGCTGCTGTTCGACGAACCGACGAGTGCGCTCGACCCCGAGCTCGTGGGCGAGGTGCTCGATGTCATCCGCGACCTCGCGAAGCTCGGCACGACCCTCGTGATCGTGACGCACGAGATCGGTTTCGCGCGCGAGGTCGCCGACCGCGTCGTGTTCCTCGACCAGGGCCGCGTCGTCGAGCAGGGCACGCCGGACGAGGTGCTCGGCCGCCCGCGGCACCCGCGGACGCGGGAGTTCCTCGCGAAAGTGCTCGGCTGACGGCCGCGACCTCCCGGTGGCTTCGACAGGCTCAGCCACCTCCCCCGCAACGCGAGGTCCCTGAGGCCGTCGAAGGGACCAGAACCCGCACCACCTCCCCCGCAACGCGAGGTCCCTGAGCCCGTCGAAGGGACCGGACCCGCACCACCTCCCCCGCAGCGCGAGGTCCCTGAGCCCGTCGAAGGGACCGGACCCGCACCACCCCGGTGGCATCGACTGGCTCAGCCACCTCCCCCGACCCCGTGACGCGACCCGGCGTTGCGGCATCCCCACCCCTCACAAGGAGACACAGCATGGCACTCAGCAAGAAGCAGGGCATCGCGCTCGGCGTGATCGCCGCAGCCCTCGTCGCCGTCGTCGGCGTCGGCGTCACGATCGGCCTGAACCGCCCCGTCGAGGCGCAGGCCGCGGCCGCACCCACGGCCAGCACCGGGTCCAACCCCGACACGGGTGAGATCCCCCGCATCACCGGTCACGCCGTGCCGGAGGCGGTCGCCGCCCTCAAGGCCAGCGGCTTCACCCCGATCGAGCCCGGGAAGCTCACCGTGGCGATCGGCGCGTTCGTCCCACCCCTCAGCTACCAGCCCGAGGGCACCACCGCCGCGACCGACGTCGCCGGAACCGAGCCGAACTTCGGCGAGCTCATCGCCGAGGGCCTCGGCCTGGAGTACAACCCCGTCGTGGTCGCGTGGGCCGACTGGCCCCTCGGCATCCAGTCCGGGAAGTACGACCTGATCACCTCGAACGTCACCGTCACCGAAGAGCGCAAGGAGCTCTACGACTTCGCCAGCTACCGCCAGGACCTGCTCGGCTTCTACGTGCGCTCCGACAGCTCGATCTCGAAGATCGAGAGCTCCGACGACATCTCGGGCCTGAAGATCGTCGTGGGCTCCGGCACCAACCAGGAGAAGGTGCTGCTGAAGTGGAACGAAGAGCTGGCGGCCAAGGGCAAGGCACCCGCCGAGCTGAACTACTACGACGACAACGCCGCAGCCACTCTCGCCCTGCAGTCCGGTCGCGTCGACGCCACCTTCGGCCCCAACGCGACGGCGGCCTGGGCCGCCCGTGAGACCGGACAGACCAAGCTCGTCGGCATCATCCCCGGCGGCTGGCCGCTCGCGGCCGACATCGCCGCCGCGACGAAGAAGGGCAACGGCCTCATCGAGCCCGTCAACATCGCCCTCAACGCCTACATCGCCGACGGAACGTACGCGAAGGTCCTCGATGCCTGGGGCCTCGAGTCGGAGGGCGTGAAGACCTCCGAGATCAACCCTCCGGGACTCCCCAAGTCCTGACCCCCGCGCGTGGCCCGGTCGTGCGCGACCGGGCCACGCCGCACGCCCTCCGAGAAGAATGGATGCCATGACCCCCGCGACCCCATCGACTCTGACCATCCGCCTCGTCGAACCGCACGAGTACGCCGAGGCCGGTCGGGTCACCGTGGAGGCCTACCGCCACAGCTACGACGGGCTCACCGACGGCTATCTCGCCTCGCTCGCCGACGTCGCCGGCCGCCTGGCTCACGGCGAGGTGTGGGTGGCGCTTTCGGCCGACGAGATCGTCGGGACCGTGTGGGTCCCTCGGCCCGGGGAGCGCCTCTCCGAGCTGGCGCGCGAGGGCGAACTCGACTTCCGGCAGCTCGCGGTGGCGCCGGCCGCACGCGGTCGCGGGGTGGGCGAGGCCCTCACCCGTCACATCATCGACCTCGCTCGCGCGCGGGGAGCGCGGCGGGTCGTCATGAACAGCGGTCCCGAGATGCTCGGCGCGCACGCGCTGTACCTCAAGCTCGGCTTCCGCCGTCTCACCGAGCGCGAGCACCCCGTCGAGGTGGAGCCCGGGCGGGTCATCGACCTCCGGGCTTTCGGGTTCGACCTCTGAGCCGCGCCGTGGTCGCCCTCGATCCCGCGCCTCCCCGGCTCGAGTCGGTGTGGGCCGAGAGCCTGCCCGAACTCTCGAGGCCGGTCGAGCCGCTTCTCGCGCCGCACCCGCGACTGTTGGCGCTGAACGACGGTCTCGCTCGCGACCTGCGAATCGACCCCGACGCGTTCCGCCGCGCCGAAGGTCTGCTCTTCCTCACCGGCGGTCTTCGCTCAGCGGGATCGTCACCCGTCGCCCAGGTCTACGCGGGGCACCAGTGGGGCCGGTTCCGCCCGATCCTCGGCGACGGCCGTGCCGCCCTGCTCGGCGAGCGGCGCGACGCGGAGGGCGTACTCCGCGACATCCACGCAAAGGGCATCGGGCCCACCTCGATGTCGCGGGTCGACGGGTTCGCCACCGTCGGCCCGATGCTGCGCGAGTTCCTCCTCGGCGAAGCGATGCACGCCCTCGGATTGCCGACCACGCGGGCGCTCGCCGTCGCGGCGACCGGCGCGCCGCGATCTCTCGGCGGGGTGACGCTCCCCGGTGCCGTACTGGTCCGCACCGCCCGGAGTCACGTCCGCTACGGATCGTTCGAGTACGCCGCGAGCCTCGAGGATCGCTCGGTCCTTCGACGCCTCGCTGATCTCGTCATCGCGCGTCACTATCCCGACGCGGCCGACGATCCCCACCCCTCCCATCGACTGCTGACCCTCATCGTCGACACCGTCGCGATGCAGACGGCCGGCTGGATGGGCGCGGGCTTCGTCCACGGCGTGCTGAGCACCGACAACGTTCTCGTGAGCGGCGAGACGATCGACTACGGACCGTGCGCGTTTCTGGATGCCTACGACCCCGACGCCGTCTTCAGCTCGATCGATCACCACGGGCGCTACGCCTACGGACGTCAACCCGAGATCATGCGGTGGAACCTCGAGCGTCTGGGCGAGGCGTTCGCGCCCCTGCTCGCCGAGGACGGCAGCGAAGGAAGAGCGATCGCCGCAAGGATCGTGGACGGGTTCGACGAGATCTTCCGCGTCCGATGGATCGGTGTCTTCCGCGCGAAACTCGGCCTCGCCTCCACCGTCGACGCCGCGACCGTGGAGCAGACCGCACGGAGCGTTCTGGCGCTGCTCGCGGAGCACCGGACCGACTTCCCCCGGTTCTGGCGGGCCCTCTCGGCCGCGGCGCAGGGTGACCGGTCCGGAGTTCGGCATCTGTTTCCTCCGCACGCCCGGCCCGGGGTCGACGCGTGGACCGACCGGTGGGACGCGCTCCGGCCCGATGCCGCTCGCCTCGACGCCGCGAACCCGGCGATCGTTCCGCGCAATCACGTCGTCGAGGAGGTCTTGGCCGCAGCGGTCGAGGGAGACCTCGGCCCCTTCGATGAACTGGTCGAGCTCGTGCGCGACCCCTTCACCGCGCACGACACTCCGCTGGCGCACCGGCTCGCAGCGATCCCACCCGAGACCGCGGCACCGTTCGTCTCGTACTGCGGAACCTGACTCACCGGTCGATCGCCTCCTCGGAAGCGCCGACACGCAGAGGGCGATGCCCCCTCCCATCTATGGCGCGGCGCCGCTCCCGGCCCGGCGGGAGCCCTCTTCCGTCAGTCCCGACCGACCGCGTCGGCCAGAATCCGGCCGATCACCGGGGTGAACTTGAAGCCGTGGCCGGAGAACCCCGCGCCGATGACGACGGGTCCCACGCGGTCGAGCACGAAGCGCGAGTCGGGCGTCGACGTGTAGGTGCAGGTGATCTCGCGGAAATCATCGGCATCGACGCCGGGCAGCCACTCGCGGGCGTACCGCACGAGGGCCGCGGTCAGGTCGGGGTCCGGCGTGAAACGGCGTCGGTCGGGGTCGATCTCGGGCCCCGCCGCATGCCATCCGGCCTTCACCCCTTCGCCGGGGGTGAGCATGCCGTAGATCCCCGCGGGGAACCACGCCGTCTCCGCCCCGCCGGGCGCCGGCAGGTGGTTGAGCCCCGGCCACGGCGCCGTCACGTCGCGCGGTGCGAAATGCGCCGGCTGCTCCTGCGTGACTCGGAGCCGGGGCAGCGCGCTCGCGGCATCCGTCGTCCCCAGCACACGCGTGGTCCACGCGCCCGCGGTCACCACCACCCGCCGCGCCCGCACCGCCCGCTCGCCGGTGTCGGAGACCGCGCGGAACTCCACGCGATCGTCGTCACGCACCGCGAGATCCTCGACCCGCGTCCGCGCGTGCACGCGACCACCCGCGGCCACGGTGCGCGAAAGCAGCGCGGCGACCGACGCGTCGGCGTTCAGGCGTCCCGCGTCGGGGGTGAACAGCGCAGGACCGTCGAAGCGGATGCCGGGCCACCGCCGCCCCGCTTCGCCGGCGTCGAGCATCTCGGCACCGAAACCGCCCGCGCGGATCGCCGCGGCAGCGCCGGCAAGATCACGGCCACCACCGTGGTTCACGATGCCCGTGACCTCGAGGAGCGCCGTCGCACTCTCGTCTTCGAGCTCCCGCCAGAGCACCCGCGCCTCGCGCAACCAGGCGAGATAGTCGGGCTCGTCGTAGGTGACGTTGAAGTTGCGCGAGGCACCGTGCGACGCGCCGCGCACGTGACCGGGCTCGAACTGCTCGAACACCTCCACCGACACCCCGCGCCGCGAGAGGTGCCACGCGGTCGCGGCGCCCATCGCGCCCGCGCCGATGACGGCGACGTCGACCTGCTCGGCGCTCACGCGCGAACCGGGGTCAACGTCTTGGCGAAGCAGCGCGAAGCGGCGAACCGCACGTACGGCGCGAAGGTGGCGATCGGGTGGTAGCCGATGCGCTCGTACAGCGCGATCGCCTCCGGCTGGCGGTCACCGGTCTGCAGGATCAACCGCGCTGCCCCGCGCTCGATCGCGAGGTCTTCCAACGCGGCCATCAGGGCACGGCTGGCGCCGCCGCCGCGCGCGTGCCGGTGCACGAAGACGCGTTTGACCTCGAGCTCGTCGCCCAGGGCGCGCAGCGCCGCATGCCCGACCGCCTCACCCCTCGCGTCGAGGACGAGCACGACCTCGACGATCGTGGCGGGGTCGACGGCGAAGTCCTGTGCGAGCAGGGCCGCGGTCTCGTCGTCGAACGAGGCGAAGACCTCGGCGTAGCGCGGCGAGATCTCGTCATCCATCGCGGCACGCAGAGCCACCGCGCGCTCGTCGGACCACGCGACCCGTTCGATGGTCCAGGGGCCCCGCGTCGCCGTCATCCCGTCAGTATCGTCCGGCCCGTGCGGCACCGCCGAAGAGGGGGAAACGCCCGGTAACACGAGCGCCGTGCCCGCCGTCGGGCCACCAGAGGGGATGCCATCGGCCGCGCGTCGGCGCGAAGACCAGCACGCCACGGCGAGAGCCGCCAGCACCGCCGCTGCGCACACGAGGATGGCGACCCGCAACGATCCCGTGGTCGGTCCGGCGCCCGCGCCCAGCAGCACTCCGGTCGCGAGGGCGACGAAGAACGTCGCCGAGAGGCGCTGGGTCAGCTGGAGGAACGAGGCCGCGACCCCGTGCAGGGTCGGCGGGGCGAACCCGAGGGTGACGGCCCGCAGGGTCGGCTCGACGAGGCCGCCGGCGACGCCCATCGCGATCTGGATCGCCACGACCGCGGCGAACAACGCGCCGGACTCCGCCACGAGAGTCACCACGAGCAGGGCCAGGAGGCAGGCGAACTCGATGGCCAGGCCCGCCGGGATCGCCGTCGACCCGAATCGCGCGAAGATCGCCCCGCTCGCCCGCGACGTGATCAGCCGGGCGAGGGATGCGGGCACGAGACACGCGGCGAGGAGAAGGGCCGGCAGCTGCTGGGCCTGCAGGAAGAAGACGGTGACGACGGTCGACAGGGCGAGCAGGCTCCCGAACCAGAGCAGGGCCACGACGTTGCCCGCCACGAACCCTCCGGAGCGCAACAGGGCCGGGGCGAAAAGGGGCAGTCGTCCGCGACGCGCGTACGCGCGCTCCCACACCACCAGTGCCACCGCGAGGACGGCGACCGCCCCGAACGTGCCGGCAGCGAGGGCGGGCGGCATCCCGGGATCGATCACCGGGAGGGTCACCGCGACCACGATGGCACCGAGCAGAGCGATCCCCGGGAGATCGAGACCGGCGGTCAGCTGCGCGGGCCGCGAGCGGGGCAGGAAGCGCAGGCCGCGCCAGATCGCCACGGCCGCGAACGGCACCGGCGTGAGCAGCACGGCGCGCCACCCCACCCCGGGCGGGAGCACGGCCAAGAGGATGCCGCCCGCGAGCGGACCGACGATCGCGGCGAGAGCGCCGACCGCGCTGTAGGCGCCGAGGGCGCGCACGCGAGCCGTTCCGTGGGATGTGTCCTGGATGATGCCGAGCACCTGGGCACTGATGAAGCCCGCCCCGAGGCCTTGCGCGAAGCGCCCGGCGACGAGAAGCCACACCGTCGGGGCGAGGGCGGAGGCGATCGCCCCGACGAGGAAGACGAGCATTCCCCCCACGAACAGCCCGCGACGCCCGAACGCGTCGCCGAGACGCCCCGCGGGCACCAGCCCCAGTCCGAACGTCAGCGAGTACGCGGCGAGGAACCACTGCACGCCGGAGGTCGTGGCATCCAGAGTCGAGACGACCGTCGGCGCGGTGTAGGCGACCATGGTCGCGTCGAGCAGCGTGGCGAAGCCCGCGGCGAGGCAGCACGACAGCGCCGCCCTCGCGGCCACCGGGTCCGAGGCGGGCGGCGGGCTCTCCGCCGCTCGGGTCACGGCGCCGCGCCTGCGAGCGCCGGCGCAGCGCGCTCCTCCGCGGCGCCGCCGGACGGGCGCGCGCCCGCCGGGTCGGCATCCGTCCACAGCGTCGTCGGCAGCTCGCGGCGCAGGACCGGGATCACCTCGGTCGCGAAGCGTTCGAGGATCTCGAGCTGCTGCGCGAACGGCACGGTCGTCGGCAGACTGACGGACTGCAGGTCGTGGCCGAGCCGGTTATGGAAGGTGCCGATCTTGTCGATGATCTGCTGCGCGGTGCCGACCAGCGCGGGACCCTCGGCGACGGCGTGGTGGATGTCGCGGAACGGGGTGTTGTTTCCCGGCACGTTGGTCGCCGCGACGATGGCCTCGTAGACGGGGCCGTACTGCTCGATCGCCTCCTGACTCGTGTCGGCGAGGAACAGCGCACCCGCTCCCGCCCCGACGTAGGCCGTGCGCGGGTCGTGCCCGTGGCGGGCGTACTCGTCGCGATAGTGGTCGACGAGCACGCCGTAGTTCTGCAGGGGCTGGATCGCGTTGGCGCTGAAGAGCGGGTCGCCGTGTCGCGCGGCCAGTGCCGCCGAGAACAGCGTCGTCGCGGAACCGTGCCACACGCGCGGCGGGCCGTCGAAGGGACGCGGCAGGGTGGTCGTCGCCCGCAGCGGGCGGGTGAATTCGCCGCCGGGCCAGTCGAGTTCTTCGGTCCGCCAGAGCGCCCGCAGCAGCTCGTACTTCTCGGCGAGCAGCTCCCACTGATCGTCGATCTCGAGACCGAACAGCGGGAACTGCGCGACCTCGTTGCCCTTGCCGATCGTGAGTTCCACGCGACCGCGCGAGAGCTGGTCGATCGTGGCGTAGTCCTCCGCGACCCGCACCGGGTCGAGCACCGAGAGCACCGTGACCCCGGAGTTCAGCCGCACGCGCGAGGTGCGCGCGGCGATCGCACCGAGGACCACGGTCGGCGACGACGAGAGGAAGCGCCCCGCGTGGCGCTCGCCGACGCTTACCGCGTCGAACCCGAGCTCCTCGGCCCGCACGGCCGCCTCGACCGTCTGCGCGAAGCGGTCGGCCGGGCTCACCTGCTCGCCGGTCAGCGGGTTCGCGTAGAACGGGATGATGTCGAGCAGCTGGAACTTCATGCGGTGTCTCCTTCGGGCTCGATGCCGTTCGCGGTGACGCCGCCGTGGGCTCGCGAGAGCGGGGTCTTCTCCCCCGCCTCGATGCCGATCGGCAGGCGGTTCTCGGCCGGCGGCAGCGGGCAGGTCGCGAAGTCGGTGTAGGCGCACGGCAGGTTGACGGCGCGGTTGAAGTCGAGGACCGTCCGGCCCTCGGCATCCGGTTCCGAGACCGACAGGGAGCGGTTCGCCGCGTAGGTGGTGAGGCCGCTCGTGGCATCCGTGAAGAGCACGTTCAGCGTGCCGGGGACGTGCCCCGGGAAGGCGACGAGGCGGAAGGTCTCGCCGCGCAGCTCGAACTCGAGATACCCCGGCGACTCGTACACGTGCGACAGTCCGCCGACCGCCGCGCCCACCTCGTGCGGTCGCGGAGCGGCGTAGCGGACGAAGCGCGCCTCGACCCGCCATCGCGGGTTCGGGACGTACGTGGGCGTGCCCGCGTAGGCCCGGAGGAACGGGAAGTCGGGTCGACGGGGACGCAGGATGTCGCGGCCGCCGCGGCGCGCCACCTCGATGACGCCTCCGTCGAAGCCGACCGTCACTCCGCCCCGCTCGGGGATCGGCCCGAACTCATGTCTGCCGGTGATCGTCGCGCCGTCGACCCGAAGGGACTCCCCCTCGGCCAGCTCGACGACCGGACCGTCCGCGGAGGTATGCCAGCTGCCCGGGATGCCGGGGAACGAGCGCGTGCTCTCGGCGAGCCAGAACAGCGCCGTCACCGCGAGGAAGCCGTGCGGGTCGGCCCGGCGCTCCTCGTGGGCGCGGTGCCAGTCCTCCCAGTCGCGGGCGAACTGCGCGCGGTCGAGGGGTGCCTGCGTCGTGATGCTCATCGTCGTGCCGCCGCTCACAGGGCCGCCGCGAGAGCGGCTTCGGGCAGCGGGAGGCCGAGGTTGTCACGCAGCGTGGTGCCCTCGTAGTCGGTGCGCAGCGACCCGCGCTCCTGCAGCAGCGGCACGACCCGGTCGACGAACTCGTCGAGCCCCGACGGCACGACGTGCGAGCCGAGGACCACACCGTCACCTCCGCCCTCCTGCACGAACGTGTCGAGCTGGTCGGCGACCTGTTCGGGAGTGCCGACGTACTGGGGTCCGCGGGCGACCGCGCGCGCGAGCCCGCGGAGCGTGAGCCCGCGCTCCTCGGCCAGATCCCGCCACTGACGCACGGTCTGGAATCGGTCCTGGAAGATGAACGCGCGCCCCTGGATGAAGGCCGGAGCTTCGGGGTCGGGATCGATGTTGGGCACGGGACCGTCGAGGTCGTACGCCGACAGATCGCGGTTCCACACCTGCTCGAACGTCACCCGGATGGTGCGGTCGCTGAGCTGCTGCTCGAGGATGTGTCGCGCCTTCTCCTCGGCATCCGCTCGACTGTCGCCGAGGACGAACCCGGCGGAGGGCAGGATCTTCACGTGCTCGGGGTCGCGGCCGAACCGGGCCGCGCGCTCGCGGATGTCGTCGCGGAACGCCTTGCCGTCCGTGAGGCTCGAGTACGGCGAGAAGATCGCGTCGGCCGTGGATGCCGCGAAGTCGCGGCCCTGCGGAGACACCCCGGCCTGCACGATGACCGGGCGGCCCTGCGGGCTGCGCGGAACGGTGAAGCGCCCCTCGATGTCGAACTGCGAGCCGTGGTGCGAGAACTCCCCCGCGCGCGGGTCGCGGAGGAAGACCCCGGCGTCCTTGTCGGCCGCGATGGCGTCGGCGGCCCACGAGTCCCACAGCTCGCGGACGGTGGCGACGGTCTCCTCGGCGCGGACGTACCGGTCGGCGTGCGGGAGGAACCCGCCCCGGCGGAAGTTCGCGCCCGTGTAGGCGTCGAACGAGGTGACCACGTTCCACCCCGCGCGGCCGCCGGAGAGATGGTCGAGGCTCGCGATCTGGCGGGCCAGCTCGTAGGGCTCGTTGAAGGTGGCGTTGAGCGTGCCCACGAGACCCAGATGTTCGGTGACCGCGGCGATCGCGGCGAGCACCGGCAGGGTGTCGGGGCGTCCGGCGATGTCGTGGTCGAAGATCCGGCCGTCGCGGGCACGCAGCGCGAGCCCCTCGGCGAGGAAGAAGTAGTCGAAGCGGCCGCGTTCGGCGGTCTGCGCCACGTGGCGGAAGGTCGAGAACGCGATCTGGCTCCCGGCATCCGGGTGCTCCCAGGCGGTGTGCTCGTTCACGCCGCCCACGTAGGCGGCGAGGATGATTCGCTTGCGCTCGGTCATGGTGGTCTCGTCCTTTCAGGCGACGGGGGTGGCGTAACGACTGGGGAGGCCCACGGGGAGGCCGAGGCGCCCGCGGAGGGTCGTGTGCGTCGACGGTGCGGCGAGCCCGCGGCGACGCAGCTCGGGCACGAGATCGTCGGCGATGCGGGGCAGGTCGTCGGTCACCACGCCCGGGCGGAGCCGCACCCCGGCGTAGCCGGCCGCGACGAGGTCGTCGATCACGTCGGCGACGGTGGATGCCGAACCGGCGACGATCCGGGCATCGGAGACGAGCGGTCGGCCGAGGCCGTCGAGACGGGCGAGACGCGCCTCGGCTGCCTCCCCCGGTGCGTCGAGCAGGACGACGAGATCGGCGACGACCCGCAGGGCCTCGCCCTCGCGACCGACCTCCCGCTCGGCCGCGCGCACCTCGTCGAGGATGCCGCGGGCGTGACCCGTGTCGGCGGGGGTGACGAAGACCAGGTCGGCGGCCCGGGCGGCCAGGCGGTAGGGCACCGCGGCGTGGGCGAGGGCGGCCACGACCGGTTGCCCCTGCGGCGGGCGCGGGGTGATGGAGGGTCCGCGCACCGAGAAGAAGCGACCCTCGAAGTCGATGCGGTGCACCTTGTCGGCATCCAGGAACCGGTCGGTCGCGGCGTCGCGGATCTCGGCGTCGTCCTCCCAACTGTCCCAGAGCCGACGCACGACCTCGACCGCGTCGGCGGCCTCGTCGAACGCGTCGTCGACGAAGGCGCGGAACGCCGGGTCATCGACGGCGACATCGCCCGGGTGAGCACGACGGCCCACGTGTGCGGCCTCATCGGCGCGCGCCGACACCTTCACCTGGAACCCCGCGCGGCCCTCGCTGACGTAGTCGAGCGTCGCGACGGCCTTGGAGACGTGGAACGGCTCGGTGTGCGTCACCGTCGCGACGGGGATCAGGCCGATCCGCTCCGTGAGCGGGGCGACACGCGACGCGATGAGCACCGCGTCGAGCCGACCGCGCACCTCGTCGGTGCGCTCGTCGCCGGTGAGGAACCGCTCGGACTGCAGGGCGAGCGAATCCTCGATGGTGACGAAGTCGAGGTCACCCCGTTCGGCGGTGCGGACGAGGTCGACCCAGTAGTCGGCGGTGAAGAGGGCGCCGGGCCGCGCGGAGGGCTCGCGCCACGCGGCGGGATGCCAGCCGGCGCCCTCGAGGGCGACGCCGAGGGAGAACGGATGCGATGAGATCATGATGCGCTCCTAGCGGGTGGGCGGGGTCAGTCGTTCTTCCAGGCGGCCACGAGCGAGTCCAGGCGCGAGTCCGCGCCGAGGCTCACCGCGTGCACCGACTCCTGGGTGCCGAGGATGGAGGTGAGTTCGTGCACCGGGATCTGGTACACCTGGCTCGCGATGCGCGCCTGCGCCTGAGCGAGCACCGCGTCGCGCGCGGTCGGGTCGCTGGTGGCGAGCTGCTGCTGCAGGAGCGTCTCGAGGGCGGGGTCGTCGATGCGGTATCGCGTGGTCGCCTTCGAGAAGGTGGTGCGCAGCACGTCGCCGTCGGCGCGGGAGAGGTTCCCCCACACGAGGTCGAAGTCGCCGTTCTTCTGCGCTTCGAGGAAGTCGGGCACGGGACCGCTCTGCAGCTGCAGGTCGACGCCGACGGCCTTGAGCTCCTGCTGGATGAGCTCGAGGGAGGTCTGGTTGGGCCCGAAGTTGGTGATCCACCAGAGCTTCAGCTGCAGCTTCGCGCCGTCCTTCTCGCGGATGCCGTCGGCTCCGGCCTTCCATCCCGCGGCATCCAGCAGCTTCCCCGCGCGAGCAGGGTCGTACGCGAGAGCGGCGCTCTGGTCGGCGTAGCCGGGCGTGTTCTTCGCCAGGACACTCGTGGCGATCGCGAACGAGTCATTGAGGGCGGTGTCGCGCACGGTCTTCGCGTCGATCGCGGCCGCGATCGCCTGACGGACGGAGAGGTCGGCGACGATCGGATGCGAGAGGTTGAACGAGATCCCGAACGTGACGCCGGGGTTGCCCCGCGACACCAGCGGATACCCCGCCTGCTCGATCGAGGCCACATCGCCCGGCTGGATGCCGCCGGCCACGTCGACCTGGTCGGAGGTGAGGCTGCCGGTGCGCACGCCCGCCTCGGGCACGATCTGGAAGGTGACGGTGTCCAAGCGCGCGCGACCGGCGTTGCCGAGCGCCGCAGGGCCCCAGGCGTAGTCCGCACGCGCGGTGAGCGCCGTCGCGGTGTCCTTCGTGTAGCTCTTCAGCGTGAAGGGACCGCTGCCGACGACCGCCGCCCCGTCGGCTCGCTGGTCGTACGGGACCGTGAGGGTCGCGTCCCCCACGATGCCCAGTGCCACGGATGCCGTGGAGTTCGGGAACGCGGCGTTCGGCGCCGAGAACCGGACGCGGGCGGTGTGCGCGTCGACGACGTCGGTCCCGGCGTAGCCGACGAAGCTGCTCACCGCCTGGCTCAAAGCCCCGGCCGCGACGATGTCGTCGAACGTCGCCTTGACGTTGGCGGCGGTGAACGGCGTGCCATCCGAGAAGGTCACGTCGTCGCGCAGCGCGAAGGTGAACTCCGTCGCGTCGGCATTGGAGGTGTACGACGTCGCCAGCCACGGGTCGAGGGCACCCGTCTCCGGGTTCTGGTACAGCAGAGAGTCCACGAGCTGACGGGTGACGTACAGGGTGTCGTTGCCGGAGCCGGTCCCGGAGGGGTTCAGCGAGATCGGGTCGTTCGCGATCGCGAACGTCAGGTCGCCGCCCTGGACGGGTTCGGTGGATGCCGCGGTGCCGGGGCCGGCGGCGGTGCTCCCGCAGGCGGTCAGGACGAGGGCCGCGGTCACGGCGAGGGCCGCCGCGAAAGTGGTGCGTCGGATGGTCATGGTGCTCCTCAGGCGGAAGGGGTGAGTGACGGGAGAGAGCGTCCGGGAATGGCATCCAGGAGCGAGCGGGTGTAGTCGTGGGCGGGCGAGGTGAAGACGTGGTCGACGTCGCCGATCTCGACGAGACGCCCGCGGCGCATCACTCCCACGGTGTGGGCGATCTGGCGCACCACCGCGAGGTCGTGCGAGATGAACAGGTAGCCGAGCCCTTTCTCGCGCTGGATCTCGGCGAGAAGGGTGAGGATCTGGTGCTGGATCGACACGTCGAGGGCCGACACCGGCTCATCCAGCACGAGCAGCTCCGGCTCGATGGCCAGCGCCCGGGCGATCGCGACGCGCTGACGCTGCCCACCCGACAGGTCGGCCGGCCGACGCCGCAGCGCGGAGGCGGGCAGCGCGACGAGGTCGAGCAGTTCTGCGGCGCGAAGGCGCCGCTCGGCCCGCGAGCCGACGCCGAACGCGCGGAGCGGGTCGGTGACGATCGTCTCGACGCTCCACCGCGGGTTCAGCGCCGCGTAGGGGTTCTGCTGCACGAGCTGCACCCGGCGCCGGAGCTCGCGCAGCGGCCGACCGCTGAGCGCGGTCACGTCGATGCCGTCCACGCGGACGCTCCCCGCGGTCGGGTCGGTCAGGCGCAGGGCCAGACGCGCCGTCGTGGTCTTGCCCGAACCCGACTCGCCGACGAGGGCGAGGGTGCGGCCCCGCTCGAGGCGGAAGCCGACCCCGTCGACGGCGCGCTGCACCGCTTCGCCGCCGGGGAGGACGAACTCCTTCACGAGGCCGTCCACCTCGAGCACGGGAACGACGGATGCCGGAGAGTCGCCGCCGCGGACGGGCCCGCCGCGGACGACCCCGACGCGGACCGGCCCGCCGGCGGCGTCGCGGCGCAGGCCGGCGGCATCCGGTGTCGACGTGTTGAGGCTCGGGGCCGCGGCGATGAGTCGCCGCGTGTACGGATGCCGCGGGGAACCCAGCACCTCGGCGGGCGTCCCCTGCTCGACGATGCGTCCCTCCGTCATCACGACGATGCGGTCGGCGCGGTCCGCCGCGACGCCGAGATCATGCGTGATGAGCAGCAGACTCGCCCCGCGCTCGCGCTTCAGGACGTCGAGGTGGTCGAGGATCTGCCGCTGCACGGTGACGTCGAGGGCGCTCGTCGGCTCGTCGGCGATGATCAGGGCGGGGTCGCCGATGATGGCGATCGCGATGAGCACGCGCTGACGCATGCCACCCGACAGCTCGTGCGGGTACTGCCGCGCGCGGACGGCCGCGTTGGGCAGCCCCGCGCGCTCCAGCGCCTCGACCGCACGGACGGCCGCGGTGCGGCGGTCGGCGAGACCGTGCGCGCGCAGCACTTCAGCGACCTGGTCGCCGATGCGCACGACCGGGTTCAGGCTGACCGTCGGATCCTGCGGCACGAAGCCGATGCGGCGCCCGCGCACGGATCGCAGTCGCCGGTCGGATGCCGCGACGAGGTCCTGTCCGTCGAAACGAACCGCCCCCGCGCGGATGCGCGCGGCCGCGGGCAGCAGGCGGATGATCGCGTGCACCGTCGTGGACTTGCCCGATCCGGACTCCCCCACGATGGCGACGGTCTCCCCCGGCTCCACCGCGAGGCTCACCTCGCGCACCGCGTCGATGTCTCCGCGCGCGGTGCGGTAGGCGACCGCGAGGCCGTCGATCTCGAGGAGGCTCATCGGCGTGCCCGTCCGTCCGCGTCGAGGCCCCGCGAGAGGCGATTGGCGGCCAGCACGGTCACGGCGATCGTGAGACCGGGGAGAGCGGTGAGCCACCACGCGGTGCGCAGATAGTCACGGCCGCCCGAGACGAGGGCGCCCCACTCGGGGGCGGGCGGCGGTGCGCCGTAACCGAGGAAGCTCAGGGCCGAGACGGCGAGGATCGCCGTGCCGAACTCGAGCACCGCGAGCACGAGGACCGGCGCGATCGCGTTCGGCAGCACGTGGCGGAGCAGGACCGCCGTCCACCCGTTGCCCGAGGCGCGCGCGGCCTCGATGTACGGGGCGCTGCGCACCCGCAGCACCTCCGAGCGGAGGACCCGCGCGACCGATGCCACGCTGGCGATCCCCACGGCGACCGCGACGTTGACGGTGCCGAATCCCAAGGCCGTGATCACGGCGAGCGACAGCAGCAGCCCCGGGATCGCCAGCAGCACGTCGGCGACCCGCATGAGGACGGCATCCGTCCGCCCGCCGACGAACCCGCTCACCAGCCCCACCGCCGACCCCACGGCCACGCCCACACCCACCGCGATCGCGGCGGCCGACACGGTCAGGGCCGTGCCGTGAACGACGCGGGTGTAGAGATCGCGACCCAGCTGGTCGGTGCCGAACCAGTGCCCCCACGACGGCGGCTGCAGGTTCTCGGCGGGCGTGCCACCGAGGGGGTCGCCCGGGGCGAGCACCGCGGGCCAGAGGGCCGCCACGACGACGATGAGCAGCCACAGGATCGAGGCCGCCACGAGAGGCCGTCGAACGACCGACGGAAGACGCGGGCGACCGGATGCCGGCTCCCCGGCGCCGCGCGCGACGACGGCGTCCTCGAAGCGGTCGGCGGCGGTCGCGGCGAAGACGTCGTCGGACGTCTGCGCCCGTTCGGAGACGAGGGCCACGGTCTCGGACATCAGATCACCACCTTCTCGAGGGGCGCGGAGGCGTCGGCATCCGCGGTCCGGGGAACAGCCGCCGCCCGACGACGGGCGCGGCGCGGGGAGCCGGAGCTCAGCACGATGCGCGGGTCGAGGAGCGGGTAGACGAGGTCGACGGCGAGGGTCGTGAGCACGAAGACGGCTGCGGCGAAGAGCACGATGCCCTGTACGACCGGGACGTCCTGCTGCTGCACCGCTTGCGCGGTCACCCGGCCGATGCCCGGCCGCGAGAACACCGTCTCGGTCACGACGGTCCCCGACAGCAGCTGCCCGACCACGAGACCGGTGACCGTGAGGGCGGGGAGAGCGGCATTGCGCAATGCGTGCGCCAGGTGCACGCGCACCCTGGTCGCGCCCTTCGCCCACGCGGTGTCGATGTAGGGCTCGCCGAGCGTCGTCGCCAAGCTCTTCGACAGCAGCTGCGCGATCGCGGCGCTCGTCGGGATCGCCAGCGTGATCGCCGGCAGGACGAGCGAGACGAAGCCCTTGTCACCCATCGCGGGGAACAGCGGGATCTGGAAGGACAGCCCCTGGATCAGCACCAGTCCGAGCCAGAACGAGGGCACAGCGACACCGAGCGGCGGCAACCCGAGCAGGAAGGCCGACAGGCGCCGCGAGCGGGTGAAGGTCGCGGCGATCGCGATGCCCGCGCCGAGCAGCACCGCCACGACGAGCGCGAGACCGGCGAGCTGCGCCGTCGGCGGGATCGCCTCGCCGATGACCGCGGCGACCGGACGGCCGGTCGAGATCGAGGTGCCGAGGTCACCCGACAGGATGCCGCGCAGGTGCAGCAGGTACTGCACCCAGAGCGGTTGGTCGAGCCCGTAGCGCTGACGCAGGTCGTCGAGCTGCGCGGGCGAGATGTCGGTGGCATCCCCTCCCGCCAAGAGCGCCACGGGATCGCTCGGCAGCGCGTACAGCACGAGGAACGACAGGGTGTAGGCCGCCCACAGCACGAGGACGGCCTGGGCGAGCCGGGAGACGATGTAACGGGCGAGGAGAACGCGGGACGCGGTGGGCGTGCTCATGCGGATGTCCTCTCTGCGGGGCGGAGGTGCCGCGGCGGTATCCGTCGGCACCCACAGAGAGATTGCGTCGCACGCCCCGAGCACGTCGAACGGGGCGAAACGTGATGTCGTGCACCGTCATCGACCGTCGTCCGTCTTCACGCGAGGTCACATACGGCGCGTTTCGTTGCACACGAGCCGGCTGGGCCTACACGTCCGCGAGCTCGGGACATCTCGCTCAGCAGACCGCGGCGGCGGCCGGAGACGGAGGGATCCCTGCTCTCACCCCTCAGGTGGGCTGAAAGCCCCTCGCCCGGCGAAGACGCGCCGACACGCGGCGCTCGATCGGCGTCAGCCGCGCGATGCCTTCCTCGTCGCATTGCGGCGGATCAGGCCGAAGATGAGCGTCCCCACGAACAGCACGATGCCGACGATGGCCAACCAGAGGAGGCCCTCGAAGGCGAATCCGACGATGGCGAGGATGGCCCAGAGGACGAGGAGTACGAGGAAAGTCTTCATGTGAGGACCCCTTCTTTTCGGCGGTGCGTCAGTGGATGCGGAGCTGAGATACGAGCGGGCACGCGAACGGGTCGCGAGCGGCGAGCCCGACGTCGTTGAGGTAGCGCACGACGAGGGCATAGGAGTGCGAGAGGGAGGTCTCGGTGTACGGGACCCCGAGCTTCTGACAGTGCTCGCGCACGAGCAGTCGCGCCTTCTTCAGCGCAGGACGGGGCATGGAAGGGAAGAGATGGTGCTCGACCTGATAATTGAGGCCACCCATGAGGAACGACACCCACCAGCCACCGCGAATGTTGCGGCTGGTGAGGACCTGCCGGGAGAAGAAGTCGACTTTCGCATCGGGAGCGATGGTCGGCATTCCTTTGTGGTTGGGGGCGAAAGAGGCGCCCATCATCACACCGAACACGGCGAGCTGCACCCCGAGGAAAGCGAGCGCGAGGCCCAGGGGCAGAAGAGAGAAGATCGCGGTGAAGTAGAGCCCGAACCGCAGAACGAGGAGCACCCCTTCCAGCGCCCGCCCTCGAGGATCGGGGCGGTCCTGCGCACCGCGCAGGACCGACATCACCGCGTGTCGGTGCAGGTTCACGCCCTCCAGCGTCAGCAGCGGGAAGAACAGCCATCCCTGAAAGCGCACGAGCCGGCGCCACACTCCCGTCGTGCGCGCAGCATCCTCGGGGATGAACACGATGGTATCCGGGTCGATGTCCGGGTCCTTACCGAGAGTGTTCGGGTTGCCGTGGTGGCGGGTGTGCTTGTTCATCCACCACGAGTAGCTCAAACCCACCAGGAAAGTGCCGAGATAGCGGCCCGCACGGTCATTCCACACGCGCGAGTCGAAGATCTGCCGGTGCGCTGCCTCGTGCGACAAGAACGCGAACTGGGTGAACAGGACGCCCAACGCCGCAGCGACGAGCAACTGCCACCAGGAATCACCCAGCAGCACGAAAACGACGCCGCATCCGACCGTCGCCGAGAGCAGGGCTGAGAACAGTGCCCAGTAAAACCCTCGGCGTCGCTGCAGCAGGCCTGCACTTTTCACCTCCGCCAGAACAGCCGTGTACGTCGAGGTCCCCCCGATCCGCGGTTTGCCTGTCCCCCCGGTGGTCCGAACGTCGGCAGCGACGATTTCCTCCGCTGTCACGGTTGTCATTTCCTCCTTCGTGCGCCGCACGGAGCAGCGTCGGCCGGCGCACTCAGCGCGCGGCGAATCGGTGTGGCGACACGGCCCGCGTTCCGACGGATCCTCGCCGCGCCGGGCGTGCACGACAGGGCGCGAGCCCGCGTATTCGCGCGGAGCGGGCGAAGAACGGCATGCATCCGGGTACCCCTGGTCGTCATCGGAATCGAGAAGCGATCCGGCGGCCGGGGTCTGGGGCTACCAGTGACTACGCTAAACCGGTCGCCCGCTCATCCGCAAACGCCACGGACCCGAGGGACACCTCGCGCAAGACGCCCCGGCCGACTGAAGGAGACCCCTGTGACCGAGACCCGTGAAGCACGACTCGTCGAGACTTTCGTCACGCTCACCGACAGCCTCATCGCGGACTTCGACGTCGTCGACGTTCTCCAAACACTGGTGGACCGGGCGGTCGAGCTGTTCGACGCAGCCGCCGGCGCCATCCACCTGCTCAACGCCCACGGGACGCCGGAAGTCGCCGCGTCCACGAGCGAACGGAGCGGGTTCATCGGGCTCCTCCAACTCGACGCGGGCGAGGGGCCCTGCCTGACCGCCATCACGACCGGTCAGCTCGTGACTTCCGAGGACGCCGACGAGCTGCGGCACGGGTGGCCTCTATTCGCGGAGGCCTCGATGGAGCGCGGGTACGCCGGGGTACACGCGATTCCGCTCCGGCTGCGTGAGGAGGTCATCGGCTCGCTCAACCTGTTCCGCGAGACCGAAGGCGCCCTGAACGGTGCCGATGCACGCGCCGCACAAGCTCTCGCCGATGTCGCCACCATCAGCATCCTCCAGCACCGCATGATCGACAGTGCCCACCTCGCTACGGAACAGCTCCAACGTGCGTTGGACAGCCGCGTCGTGATCGAACAAGCGAAGGGATACGTGGCCCGTGCCTTCGGCGTCGAGATGGAAACCGCCCGCGAGATCCTTCGCCGTCACGCCCGCTCACATCAAGTCCGCCTCAGCGCCGTCGCCGAGGCGGTCGCTCGAAACGAACTCCCTCTGACAGAGCTCGGAACTCCCCCCAAGGACGCACCCGATCCGGCGTCCTGAGCGACGCGCCGGCAGGAACGTCAGCGCTCCCCGCGCGCCCGCCCCCACCGCGCGAGGAAGTACAGCACCACGCCCACTGCGAGCAGCACGAGCCCGAAGATCCAGACCGTGAGGCTCTGCTGGCTGAGCAGCAGCACGCACGAGGCGATGCCGAGGATCGGCACGAACGTCCACACGCGGAAGTGCGCGTGCTCGACGCGGTCGCGACGCAGGACGAGCACCGAGATGTTCGCGCTGAGGAACACGAACAGGAGCAGGAGGACGACGGTCTCGGCCAGCAGGGTGAGGTCGCCGACGAGCGTCAGCAGCATCGCGACGAGGGTCGTGGCGAGGATCGCGACCCACGGCGTGCGCCGCCGCGGCAGCACGCGCGACAGCGCGCGGGGAAGGAGTCCCTGCTCGGCCATCCCGTAGGTCAGGCGGCTCGCCATGATCATCGTCAGCAGGGCGCCGTTGGCGACCGCGACCAGCGCGATGAGGCTGAAGAGCCAGGACGGGATCGCCACGCCGCTGGCCTCGACCACCGACAGGAGCGGACCGCTCGAGGCCGACAGCTCCTCGGGCGGGAGCGCGATGCTGCTGGCCAACCCGACCAGGACGTAGACGAGACCCGCCGTGCCCAGGGCGGCGAAGAGGGCGCGGGGGTACACCTTCGACGGCTCCTTGACCTCTTCGATCATGTTCGCCGACGTCTCGAACCCGACGAACGAGTAGTAGGCGATGATCGCCCCGGCCAGGACCGCGGTCGCGACGCCGGTGCCCTCCGGGGCCTGCGCGACGCGCGAGGCGTCTCCGCCTCCGCCGCCCAGAAGCACCCCGACGACCACCACCACGATGACGAGACCGCTGACCTCGATCACGGTCATGACGAGGTTCGCCCCCATCGATTCCCGGATGCCACGGGCGTTGAGCGCCGCGACGATGCCGAGGAACACGATGGCCACCGGGATGACGGGGAGATCCACGAAGGTCGACAGGTACTCCCCCGCGAAGGCGATGGACAGCCCCGCCGCGCTGGTGACCCCCGCGGCCAGCATGCTGAAGCCGACCAGGAACGACACGAGCTTGTTCTTGAACGCGCGTTCCGCGAACACCGCGGCACCCCCGGCACGCGGGTACTTCGTCACGAGCTCCGCGTAGGAGCCGGCGGTCAGGAGCGCGAGAAGCAGAGCGGCCAGGAGAGGAGCCCACAGCATCCCACCCACCCGCTCCGAGAGCACTCCCATGAGCGCGTAGATCCCCGCGCCGAGGACGTCGCCGAGGATGAAGGCGAACAGGAGGGGGCCGCCGATCCCCCGCCGGAGCGTGGAGGGCGCGCTGGTGTCGGTGCTCATTCGGCCGACGGTAGGTCGCCGAGGAGTGCGTCCCGAAGACCGTTGACAGCTCAGCTCTCGTGGATGACGGCCGTCAACTCGGGCAGCAGATCGCGCGCGAGGAACCCGATGCCGACGCGCTCGGTGAGGCGGTCGCCCGCCCGCGCGTGCGTCCACCCGCCCCAGACCGCCGCGCGCTCCGGTTCCATGCCGAGGGCGGCGAAGCCGGCGATCGCTCCCGAGAGCACATCGCCGCTCCCCGCGGTGCCGAGGCCCGATCCTCCGGGCTCCGCACGCCACGCCCGCCCGTCGGGGGCGGCAACGGTTCCGAAGCAGTGCACCACCGCCGAGAACCGGTCGGCGATCTCTCGGACGTCGGCGACACGGTCCTCGTTCAGGTCACGCCCGAGGAGCAGAGCCGCCTCCTCCTCGTTCGCGTTGATGAGGAGGTCGTCGGGAAGGATGCCACGGTCGACATCGGGCAGGATGCCGAGCGCGAAGGCATCCAGGACGAGCCTGTCGACCTCCGCGTCGGCGACGGCGAGAAGCGCCGCGCGCGTGGCATCCGGATCGTCGAAACCCGGCCCGAGGAGGACCGCGTCAGCGGATTCGACGGCGGAGCGCAGGTGCTCGTCGAGGGGCTGGGAGCCCGGCGGGAGGACGTAGACGCCCGCCTCGGGCATCGCAGGTCCCAGTGGTGGCGCGATGTCGGCGGGCACGGCGATGCCGACGCGGCCCGCGCCCACGCGCAGCGACGCCTCCGCGGACAGGAGCACGCCGCCCGGCGACCGGGTGGACCCGCCCACCACGACCACCTGGCCGCGCGACTTCTTCGAGCCGCCGGGCTCGGGGAGCCCCCAGTCGCGCAGCAGCGCGAGGGTGACGTCGTCAGCGCTGGGGGCCATCGTCTTCTCCGGAGTGAACGGTGATGTCGGCACCCTCGGCGGCGAGGTGCCCGACGGACGAGAACGTCGTCAGCTCCCAGCCGGCCTCGCCGCGCTCGAGCTCGGTCACCGAGGCGTTGCGCACGGTGTTCTCGGCGGCGAACGCGAGCAGCTCGGTCTCGTCGAGCGGCAGGAGCACGGCGAGGATCAGCATCACGACCGCATCGTGCGCGACGATCATCACGGTGTCGGCGGGCCGATCGAGGTTCTCGCCGAGGAACGACCGCAGCCGCAGAGCGACGTCAGCCCACGACTCGCCCCCGGGTGGCCGGTGGTAGTACTTGCCGAGGTGCCGGCGCCGCGCCGCCTCTTCGGGGTGGAACTCGCGGACACCGAGAGACGTCAGCAGATCCAGGATGCCGAGCTCCCGGTCGCGCAGCCTCTCGTCGACGCGCGTGCGGGTCGACAGCTCCGCGTCGTCGACCGCGAGCGCGAGGGTCTGCCGCGCCCGCAGGTACGGCGAGACCCAGTACTCGTCGATGGGTCCGGCCGCCTCCCACCAGGTGCGCAACGCCCGCGCCTGTTCCTCCCCCGTGGGCGAGAGGGCGACGTCGGCGTCGCGGATGTCGAGGTCGATCGTCCGAGAGCTCGCGCGTTCCGCTCTCGAGGCAGCGAGGTTCCCCTCGCTTTCGCCGTGCCGGACGAGCAGGAGTCGGGAGACGGTCATGTCGCGACCGTATGACGGCGCCGACGTCGTCCGCACGGGCGTTGACAGAGCGGATGCCACCGACCCCGGGACTGGTCCTGGGGGCTTCAGGGGCGCGCGTGCCCCGAGAGGGGAAGGCGCATCTCGATCTCGTACGAGCCGTCGTCGTGCGCCCGAGACCGGAAGGAACCCCCGAGCAGATGCGCCCGTTCGGACAGGCCGCGATGCCCGAGCCGCGCCGTGGCCGTCTGCGGCGTCACGGGCTCGGTCGGCGCGGAGTTGACGACACGGAGGACGACGGTCTTCCCCGCCTCGACCTCCGCGGTCACCTCCACCCGAGCACCGGGCGCGTGCTTGCGCACGTTCGTCAGCCCCTCCTGGACGGCGCGGTAGACGGCGCGCTGGATCGCCTGCGGCAGACCGGCCGGCAGATCGATGCGCGAGGTGACCTCGAGATCCTCCGTGGCGAGCAGTTCGCCGAGGTGCTCGAGGGTCGGCTGCGGGGTGAGCGGAGCGGCCTCCGGTCCGTCCGCGCGGAGCACGAGGAGCATCTGACGCAGCTCCGTGAGCGTCGTGGCGGCGAGCACGCGGATCGTGTCGGCCGTGTCGATGACCTCAGGGTCCTCCACGCGCACCATCAGCGCGCCGGCCTGCACCGTGATGAGGCTCACCTGGTGCGACACCACGTCGTGCATCTCCCGGGCGAGGTGCGCGCGCTCCTCGGCCACCGCTTCGCGGGCCGCGAGACGGGTCTCCTCGTCCCGTGCACGCTGGAGCTCGGTCAGGCTCGCGGCCAGGCGCGTCTGGCTCCGGCGAAGACGCCCGATCGCCACGGCCCCACCCGACGTCATCGTCGCGTAGACGATCGCGAGCACGAGATCGTTGATCGACTCGATCTCGTCCCATGAGAGCGTGAGGCCGAGGAAGGTCGCCGCGGAGGCGGCCACCAGCGCCGTGGTCGACGACACCCGCGTCGCCACGGTTGCGAGGGCGATCACCGAGGCGATCGGCCCGCCCGTGAGGAAGAGCGCCGGGAGCGCGAGCGCGACGGCCACCAGCGGAAGACGTCGGCGCAGGAGCAGCCCGGCCGCCCCCACCAGGGTGAGGATCAGCTCGGTCAGGCCCGACGTGTAGAGACCGAGGACCCCGTCGAGAGCGGCGACCGCGACGAGCCCGAGATCGACGAGGATCGCCCGATGTCTCACGGCCCATTCCTTCATCAGGCACCACCCGCATCGCGCAGCAGGCCCGCGCGCTCGGCGATCAGCGCCGCCGACACCCGACCCTCGACGCCGAGCTTGCTGAGGATGGTGCTGATGTGCGCCTTGACCGTCGCGGGGCTGAGGAACATCTCGGAGCCGATCTGAGCATTGGACAACCCGCGCCCGAGGTGCACGAGGATCTCCTTCTCGCGCTCGGTGAGGCCCTCGACGAGACGAGTGTCCCCACCCGTCTCGGGGCGGAGATAGCCGGCGACGACCGCGCGGCTCACGGTCGGCGAGAAGACCACTCCGCCCCCGTGCAGCGTGCGCACGAGCTGAGGAAGCTGGCGCGGGTCGGTGTCCTTGACCAGGAAGCCGGCCGCCCCTCCGTCCAGGGCGGCGGCGATGTGGTCGTCGGAGTCGAAGGTGGTCAGGATCGCGACCGTCATGTCCCATCCCCGCGCCCGGATCTCGCGCAAGACGGACAGGCCGTCGCGGCCCGGCATCCGGATGTCGAGGAGGACGACGTCGGGGTGGGTCGCCTCGAGCACGTCGATCGCCCCCACCCCGTCGGCGGTGGCCACGACGTCGATGTCGGCGGCGGCGTTGAGGATGTACGAGAACCCGGTGCGGATCAGTGCTTCGTCGTCGATGACGACGACGCGGATCGGGGAGGCGACGGTGGGGGCCATGCGCCCAGATTAGAGAGCGCGCGCGGTCCGCGAGGGGCGTTCGGCCACGGACTACCCGAACGGACGGGAGCGTAGCCGGTCGGCCGGTGACGAACGGCCCCGGCGCGAACGACAGTGGAAGAGTCCGCACCCGAACCCCGAGGACTCCATGTATACCGCCGAACCGCTCCCCACTCCCGAACGCGCCCGCCGCAACCTCCTCGTCGGCGGCGTCGTCCTCGCCGTCGCGGCCGTCCTCTTCGTGGTCGCGGTGCCGCTCGGCATCCGGGGCCATGGGGTGGCGCACCTCGAGATCGTGGGAGAGGCCCCGGCCCACGCCGTCGTGACCGACGCGGAGGAGCCGCCCGGCGCCGTCGAGCTCCGCACGGCGCCCGTCGCCCGCACGGGGAGCTCCACCACCGCGACGGTGGAGCTCGTCGGCGACTACGCTCCGCGGGCGCGGCTCGTCGCCTTCCGCGAGGGCACGTGGGTCGGCGCGGGCGACCGCATCGTGCTCGACCGCTACGCTGCCGCGCAGGGCGTCGACGTCCTCGTCGAGCCTCGCGAGGGCGCAGCGGATGATGACTGGGACGGCTCCGTCACCGTACGGCTGACCGTCTCGCAGGGTTTCCTGCCCGACACCGACGAGATCGACCTCGCGCTCCCGCCGAGGTGACCCACCTGGAGCCCCTCCCGTGTCTGTCCCCCTCCTCGTCATCGGCCTCGCGCTCCTCGTCTGGGCGCTGTGGAGTCGCGTGTTCCGCAAAGCCACGGTGAACGGACCCATCGTCATGACGGGTCTCGGCCTGCTCGGCGGCGCGCTGCTGCCGATCCAGGGCGAGCTCTTCCTCGAGTCCAAGGCGACGCTGTTCTTCGCCGAGATCGTCCTGGCGTACCTGCTCTTCGTCGATGCGCTCGAGGTGCGCGGGTCGATGCGCTCGCACTTCACCGGGGTGCCCGCGCGCCTGCTCGGCATCGGTCTGCCGTTGTCGCTGCTCCTCGTGCTCGCGGTCGGGCTCGTCCTCCCCCTCGGACTGTCGATCGCCGTGATCCTCGCGATCGCCTGCATCTCGGTTCCGGCCGACTTCTCTCCCGAGACGTCGCTGGTGCGCGACGAACGGGTCCCGGCCCGGGTGCGTCGGTGGCTGAGCATCGAGAGCGGCTACAACGACGGCCTCGTCTCGCCGTTCCTCCTCGGAGCCGTCGCCTTCGCCTCCGCCGGAACGACCTCGGATGCCGGCCGTGCCTTCGCCGTCGCCGCTCCGGCCGGCCTGATCGCCGTCGTCGTCGGCGCCGTCGCGGGAACGGCGATCGGCGGAGCGATCCGCTTTGCGGACCGTCGAGGGTGGACCGAGCCGCAGAGCATGCGCATCGCCTTCATCGCCGCTCCCCTGATCGTCTTCGGCCTCGCCCTCCTCCTGCAGGGCAACGGCTTCGTCGCCGTGTTCGTCGCCGGCGTGGCGGTGCGGCTCACCCGTGGGACCGATGCGCTCGCGGCCGCCGAGATCGCGCTGCTCGACGACCTCTCGTGGCTGCTGAACCTCCTGCTCTGGCTGGCCTTCGGGTTCGCCTCGATCGTCCTGCTCAGCGAGACGTACGACTGGTGGCCTGCGATCGTGCTCGCTCTCGTGGCCCTGACCGTGGGGCGATTCCTGCCCGTACTCCTCTCGCTCGTCGGCACCGAGGCGACCCCGAAGGAACGCCTGTTCGTGGCGGCGATGGGGCCGCGAGGGGCGGCATCCATCGTCTTCGGACTCATCGCCGCCAACGCGCTGCCCGGCGAAGAGGGCTTCCTCGTGCTCGCCGCGACCTGCATGGTCGTCCTCGGGAGCGTCATCCTGCACGGCATCGCCGGTCCGCTGCTGGTCCGGCGCCTGTGGCCTGCTCGCGCGCGGACTCCCTGACCCGGTCGGCGTCGGGCATGTCATCCGATCGGATGACACCCCGGTCCGAACGGCCGATGCGCCCCCGCACCGCGACCAGAAGCATGGAAAGGGATGCCACACCCCTGGCATCCCCGTCGGACGGAGGACCGATGTCCCAGGTGTCCACCTTGCCCGAGCGCGCCCCCGCGACCCCCCGGGTCTCGCGGGCGACGTTCCCGCTCCGCCCCCGCGGGTCCGCCGCGTTCCTTCGGCGGCGCCTCGGAACCCTGGCCATCGCGGCGGCCGTGGCGGCGGTCAGCCTCGTGACCATGCGCACCGACATCGCGCGCGTGGGAACGGGGCCGTTCGACCTCCGCGACATGCTCCTCGCACTGATGAGCGTCGATCGCCCCACGACGTTGGCGGTGGTCCTCGCGGTGACCCTCGTGGTGTGCGGGTTCGCGGAAGGGGCGTTCGGCACCCGCCGACTGCTCGCGACCTTCTTCGGCGGCGGAATCGTCGTCGGTGTCATCGGCCTCGCCGTGGGGGTCTTCGAGGACCGGGTGATCCCCGCGATCCCGCTGAACGACATGCCGGTGTCGGGTGCTCCCCCGCTCGCCGGACTCCTCACGGTCGCGATGGCCGCGAGCTGCTTCGCGTCGCCGCTCTGGCGCCGGCGGATCCGCCTCGGCAGCGTCGTGTTCGCGCTCACCCTCTTCCTCTACGCCGCCTCGGCGAGCGACATGTACACGCTCATCGCCCTGCCGGTCGGCGTCGGCGCCGGTCTCCTCCTGGGCGGGTCGAGCGCTCCCGGCGTGCTGCGGAGCTCCCTACGGGAGAAGCGCGTGCTGCTGGCCGCGCTGACCGCGATCATCGCCGTCGGCCCGGTCATCGCCACCCTGTGGGGGTCGGGGGCGGGTCTTCTCTCGGTCTACGGCTGGCTGTCGTACGACCCGCTCGCGACGGTGAACGACGTCGTGTGCGCGATCGGTTCGGATGCCGCGCCGTGCCCCTCCCCCGTCAATGCCTACGCCGAACTCCAGCCGTGGGCGGGGTGGATCGCGCTCCTGCCGCAGCTGGTCCTCCTGATCGCGGCGTGGGGGATCCTGCGCGGGCGCCGCGGGGCGCTTCACCTCGCCGTCGTCGTCAACGTGCTGACGTTCGTCGCCATGGTGGGGCTCGTCACGGTGAGCGAGATCGACACCCTCGAGCAACTCGCCGACGCGCGCGCCGCCTTCGCCGTCGTCGACGCCTGGCAGACCGTGCTCAGCATGGTCGTCGGCGCGCTCCTGCCCCTGGCCGCGGCCGTCATCCTCCTGCGCTTCCGTTCGGCGGCCCAGATCCCGTCCGCGCGCGCCGTCCGGCGGCGTTTCGTCACGACGATCGCCGGCGCGGCGATCATCGCCTCGGCGCTGGCGCTCGTCGGCATCCTGGCGTTCTCCGGGGGATTCCGTCCGTGGCCCGACGTGTCGACGCTGGTCGCCACGCTGCCGCTACGGCTCCTCCCGCCGTCGCTGCTGCCCGCGGAGGCCCTGGCGTTCGTGCCGGTGACGGGCGCGGCGCAGACCGCGTGGTACCTCCCGCCGTTGCTCTTCTGGATCGCGGTCGTGGTCGCCACGGTGCGGTTCATCGCGGGCTCGCGCGCCGAGGCGGGGACCCCCGACCGAGAGCGCGCGCGAGCCCTGCTCTCCGCCGGTTCGGGCGACACCCTCGGCCACATGGCCCTGTGGGAGGGGAACTCGTACTGGTTCTCGCCCGACGCCCGGGCCGCCGTGGCGTACCGCGTGCGCGGAGCCTTCGCCGTGACCCTCGGCGGTCCGTTCGGCCCGGATCGCGACGCCGAGACCGTCGGCCGCGACTTCGCCGACTTCTGCGAACGACAGGGCTGGACCCCCGTGTTCTACAGCGTCGACGAGGCCGACCGGACGCGCCTCGAGCCACTCGGATGGCCGCGCCTGCAGGTCGCCGAGGAGGCTTTCCTCGACCCGACGACCTGGACTCCCGCGGGCAAGAAGCGCCAGGACGTGCGCACCGCGACCAACCGGGCGGAGCGCGAGGGCGTCACCGCGGACTGGACCCGCTGGAGCGCGCTGTCGTTCCTCGAGCGCAGCCAGATCCGCGACATCTCCGAGGCGTGGGTCGCCGACAAGACCATCCCCGAGATGGGCTTCACGCTCGGCTCGACCGACCAGATCGACGACACGTCGGTACGCCTGCTGCTCGCCCGCGATGCGCACGGCCGCATCGTGGCGTTCACGAGCTGGATCCCCATCCACCGCGACGGCGCCGTGGCCGGGTACGCGCTGGACGTCATGCGCCGCCGCGACGAGGCGATGAACGGCGTGATGGAGTTCCTCATCGGCCGCGCCGTCGAGCAGCTCCGCGCGGACGGGATGACGGTCATGAGCCTGTCGGGCTCGCCGCTCGCTCGCCACTCGACGGTCGCCGAGCACGAGCGCAGCCCGCTGGATCGCGGACTCGACACCCTGAGCGCGCTGCTCGAGCCGGCCTACGGCTTCCGATCGCTGGCGAACTTCAAGAAGAAGTTCCAGCCCGAGTTCTCGCCCCTGTGGATGGTGTATCCGGATGCCACCCAGCTCCCCGCCATCGCCATCGCGCTGATCCGCTGCTACATCCCCGGACTCACGCTGCGTCAGGCCGCGCAGCTGGGTGGAGCGCTGCGCCGAGCTCGGGAGGGCGCTGCGGCCTGAGGCCGCCGGGTCCTATCGTGCTTCTATGTCTCCGACTCAGTTCCTCGGCGTGGCCGCCGCGACGGTGCTGCTCATTCTGGTGCCCGGCCCGAGCGTGATGTTCATCGTCGGCCAAGCGCTGGCGAGGGGGCGCGGGGCGGCCCTGCTGAGTGCGGGCGGGAACGCCACCGGAGCGTTGATCGCCGGCCTGCTCATCGCCCTCGGGCTGGGCGTCCTGGTCACTGAGTCCACACTCGTCGTCGAGATCATGCGCTACCTCGGGGCAGGGGTGCTGGTGATACTCGGGGTGACGGCCATCGCCACGGCAGGACGCACGGTTCGCCCCCGGGCCGCCGCCCCGTCGCGGGCCGCCGGCGACCGCCCGGGGATCAGATCCTTCCTCGCCGCCGTGGTCGTGGGAGCGACGAACCCCAAGGTCTACATCATCTTCGCCGCGCTGCTCCCGACCTTCGTCGACCCGTCGTCGTCGGTCCCGGCGGGGACTCAGATGGTCCTGCTGGCCGCGGTCCCCGTCGTCATCGGGCTGCTATCGGATGCCGCGTGGGCGGTCGGCGCGAGCTGGGCTCGAACATCGATCGTCAATGCACCGTCGCGCATGAGGCTCTTCCAACGGATCGGGGGCGGCTGCCTCGTGGCGGTGGGCGGGTTCACGGCCCTGCACCGCAGCTGACGGGTCGGCTGCGACCGCCGGTCCGGGTCCCCCGGTCAGCGCACCGCCGCCAGCACGACCGGGTCCGAGCACCCTCGCGCGAAGCCCTGGATGCGCCGATCCATGTCGCGCTGCAACACGATCACGCCGATGCGTTCGGCCAGCGGCGCCAGCCACTTCGGGCGGCAGGCGAAGTTGTACCGCCAGACGGCGAGGGTGCTGCCGGGATCGTCGGCAACGGGCGTGAACTTCCACCCGCCCGCGAGACGCTCGAAGAACCAGGACCCCTTCGTCATCTTCATGCCGACATTCGAGGGTGGGTTGTAGGAGACGTACTCGCTCTCCATCCGGAAGCCGAAACGCTGCACCGTGTAGGTCCGCACGCCCTTCCCGGGGGCGGTCGCCCCGTCGACGAAGTACTGGCGACGGATGAACGGGTCCCAGCGCTTACGGGTCTCGCCCGTGGTCTGCGAGACGGCGAACGCGACGTCCGGCGCGACCGGGACGACACAGCGGGACTCGATGACGGGCATGGACCCATCGTGACAGGCCCGACCGGCCCGCACGGGTCGTGGACGTGAGCGCAATACCCTCGAAGAATGGCCATGCGGGAGAAGCAACGGATTGCACGGTGGTCGGGCGTAAGCCGGAAGCCATGAGCCAGGACGTCGCTCTCGACCCGCGCGGGATTCGCCGTCATCTTCTGACGGTGCTCGCGATCCTCTGGGCGTTGGCGGCACCACCGCTCGTCTGGTGGTTGGGCCTCGTGCTGTGGCGTGAAGCGGCCTCGTGCGATCCGCCGAGCCCACCGGCGACGATCTCTCTCACGTGTGCTCTGGTGTTCCTCGCCGTGGGCGCTGGAGTGGTGCCGGTTCTCATCGCCGCCAAGGCTCGCCGATGGATGCCGTGGGTGGCGCTACTCCCCTCACTCGGCGTGTTGGCGGTGTACACGATGATCATGATCCCCGCGATGACGTTCGGTCTCTCCGGTCACCCCGATCGCGTAGCCGACGCGATACCCGACGTGTTCGTCAGCTACGCGCCCTCGCTCGCCGTCGCCGGCTCGGCGGCGGTCTCGCTGCTCGCGAACAAGTCCCTGCGCGGAATGTTCGTCGCCCTGTCGTCCTGGGCGCTCGTGATCACCGCTCTCGCCCTCTGGGCAGCGTTCGCCACCCAAGCGGCCTGCGGGGTCGGGCGATGAGGTGATCGGTCCCTTCCGGCCGCGCGGACCGACACGCACCGTCACGTCGGCGACCGATCGTTGCGCGCGGTGACCCCGGGTTTGCGCGACGACTGTGACCGGCGGAGAGTGTCCCGGTGACCACCGCTCCCGCCCTCGACATCCCGCACGCCGACGCCACCGTTCTCGACAACGCCGCGTGGCACTCGCTCGCGGGCCCGCACTCCTCGTTCGCGATCGGCGGCGACCTCGTCCGCCGGTATCCGGCCGACGTCGCGCCGTTCGTCGCCGTCCGCACGTGGGACGAGCCCGGCGTCTGGGACGCCCTGCGCGACCTCGTCGGCCCCGGCGCCGACGTGGGTCTGTCGGGCTACGAGGGGGGCTTCCCCGACGGGTGGGAGTATCTCGGCGGCGGCGAGGGCGTCCAGCTGGTCGAAACCGAGGCGCTGCGGCCCCGTCCCGACGACGAGGCGATCGAGCTGGGGGCGGATGACGCCGCCGACATGATCGCGATCGTCGACCGCAATCAGCCCGGCCCGTTCCGGCCCCGGACATACGAGCTCGGCCGGTACATCGGCATCCGTCGCGAGGGTCGGCTCGTCGCCATGGCGGGCGAGCGCCTGCACCCGACCGGTTGGACCGAGATCAGCGCGGTGGCCGTGGATGCCGATCACCGCCGCCAGGGCCTCGCCTCGCGCCTGGTGCTCGACGTCGCCTTCCACATCCAGCAGCGCGGGGACCGTGCTCTGCTGCATGCCGCCGCGGCGAACGTCAACGCGATCGCGGCCTACGAGAAGCTGGGTTTCGCGCTGCGTCGGCGCAACAAGTTCGCGTCGGTGCGCACGCCGGCCTGACCGGATCGCCCGCCCGACGCCCCGTCGAAGGCGAAGACATCCGTTTCCGACGGAAACGTGACCCTCGACCGAGGCTACGGACCGATCGCGATGGGGGTTCCCAGCGGCAGGAGTCGCGCGAGCTCAGTGATGTCGGCGTTCGACATGCGAATGCATCCGTGGCTGACGGACTGCCCGATGGTCGACTCGTCGTCTGTGCCGTGGAGACCGATCTGTCCGGGCCCCCCACCGAAGCTCGTGAGCACGTCGGAGAAAGCGGACAATCCGAACGCGTAGGGCCCGTAGCCCGCGTTGGTCGGTTCGATGAGCTCGGTCAGGAAGAAGGAGCCGTGCGGCGTGGGGGTCCCTCCCGTTCCCGTGGCGATCGGGTAGGTCTTCACTGATCGACCGTTCTCCGTCAGCGTCAGCGTGTTGCGATCCGTCGAGACCTCGAGGCCGTAGGCGAGCGCGTGGAGGGTGACGTCCTGCACGCGGACCCACCCCGTGCTGCCGTTCGGCCGTTGCGGCAGAGCGACCTCCAGCCAGTCATCGTGACGCGCGACGACGAGAAGGGTCAACGGCGCCCCCGATTCCTGCGGGTTCGCGAGGGTCTGCGTCGCGTCGCCGCCGGGCTCCGCGGAGACCGCGAGACGATCCGCGGTGGCGGTCGCGGAGGTCGCGGCGGCGGTCGCGCTCGGCGCGGGACTGCTCGGCGGAGCCGTGGCGAGAGAGGGGGAGCCGGTCGGTGCCGCGGTCATCACGATCGGGCTCTGCGGAACGCACCCGGCGAGTAGGAGGACGACCAGCAGCGCGGATGCGACGAGCTGCGAGTGAGCGAGCGAGCGGCGGATCACGGGGCTCTCCGGGGTCGTAGGTATCGGCGTACCGGGCCGGAACGGATGTGCCGGCCCGGTACAGGGCGAGCGTTCGGGGTCAGCCCGTGAAGCTGGCCGCGCGCTTGACGGGCGTCGCGGCGGGCGCGAGGGGCGCATCGACGGGAGCGACGACGGGAGGGGTGGCACCGGGGGCAGGGTCGGAAATCACCTCGAAGCTCACCAGGTCCGAAACGATGCTGAGATCGTTCGAGGCCGCCCGCAGCTGGAACGTTCCCACCTGCGCGTAGGCGCTCCCCGTCTGGGGGACGTACGAGAGAGTCACCTGGCCCGCTGCGTCCGCCACGGCGGTCGTCGGGAGCTGCGTTCCCGACGTGGCATCCGAGACGCCGAACGCCACCGTTTCGCCGGGTGTGAAGCCGGAGAACGTCGCCGAGACGCCGGTCGCGAGGTAGTCGGAGATCGCCAGCGACGACGGCGACACCGTGGCGGTCGGTCGGGGCACGATCGTGACGGTGGTCGAAGCCACTGCTGAGCCGCTCGAGTCCGCGACCGAGATGGTGTGCGCGCCCACCGTCACGCTGTCGGGCAGCCACGCGTCGCCGTCGTAGTCGCCGTTGGCGTCGGCGGTCTCGGTGCTCCCCGTGAGCGGGTCGGTCGTGAGCGCGGCGCCGTCGAGATCGAACGTGAGCGTGTCGCCGGGGGTGATCCCCTGGGCACTCAGGAGGACGAGTCCGCCGGCCGTCGCGGTCGACGGGCTCGCGGTCAGGCTTGCCGATGAGGCCTGCGCGGAGACGGCGCCGCCGAGAGCGACGGAGACGGCGAAGGCCGTCGTGGCGAGGAGCGCGGCGGAGCGTCCGACCACGGAGTGACGTGGGACTGTCGAGTTCGACATACGGGTTCCCTTTCCAGGATGTGGGGCGCGACATCGTGAGTGCGCGTGTCGTCGCCGGCTGTGGTGGTGCCCCGGAGAGACGAGTGCGCGCGTCGCGGACCCGGCACCTGAGCCCCCACAGGAGACCACGCCGACCGTCAGGCGTGAGGCGGGAAGAGGTCTGCGGTGGGCCGGGTGAAGCCGCCGGCAACCGACTTCACCATCTCGACACCGACCGCCGCGTTATCGTCGGGCGATGGAGATCTGGGTACCGCAGTGGAGCGTTCGACAGCCTGAGCACCCGGCGGCGGGGGCGAGTTGGTTCGGGGGCATCCCCGTCGGCCTCGACCCGGCGGTCTGGCCGGTCTGCGGGCAGTGCGGCACGGCCCTGACCCCGCTGCTGCAGCTGTCGGCCGGACCGTGGCTGCGGCGCATCCCGGCCGGGCACGTGCTCCTCGTCTTCAAATGCGAGAGCGACGACGTGTGCGAGTTCTGGGACCCGGATGACGTGGCCAACCGATGCCTCCTCGTTCCGGTGGCGGAACTCGCGTCCGAAACCCGTGTGCCGGACGACGTGGCCACGGGGAAGACACGCATCCTCCCTCGCGTCTGGGTCGGAGAGTGGAAACGGGAAGATGACGGGCTGACCCCCGAGCAGGCCGACCGGATCGACCGGGACGAGCTCTGGGACCTCCCCGAGGACACCCGCGCGATCGCGGAGGCGGCCGAGACCTATACGAAGGCCGGTGGCGCGCCCGTCTGGACGGGCAATGGCCCGGCCTCGGAGCCCGCGCGTCCGCGACAGCTCCTGTTCCAGATCGACAACTGGATCACCGTCGTCGACAGCGCCGCCGACGTCGCCGACGCGCTCGGACGGCGAGACCCGTACGTCCACGTCCGGGACAGCAGGATCAGCGCCGCGAACTTCATGAGCGACGGCGTCGCCTACGTCTTCGACGTCGCTCCCGACGCGCCGGCACCGCACGCGAAGCTCGTCATCCAGCGCTGAGGCACACCGACTTCTCGACTTCCGAACACGATCGGAATACGATGGGGGAATGACTGCCGCCGCTTTCTCTCCCTCCCACACACGGCGTTCATCGGATCTCAGCAAGCACTCGGCGGAGGTCTTCGCCGAGGCAGAAGACCACCCCATCGCCGTCACGCGACGCGACGGGCAGACTCTCGTTCTCATGTCCGAGCGCGAGGCGAATGCGCGCACCCAGCTGTTGGAGTTTGCCGCCCAGCTCATCACCGTCACCCTGGACGACGACGGGCCGTTGGACGAGCGCATGACGAAAACGTTCCCCTGGATGCTCGCGCTGTCTCCCACGGACCGCACTCAGTGTGCGCAGGATCTTGTGGATGCCGCACGGGCGTCCTTTGCGACGGACCAGCCGCACCTCGCGCTCGCCGAACTCACCGCGTGGAAGGAGACCGCTGTCGCCATCGCCGCTGGACTCGGTGCCGCCGATCTCGATTGGCTCGATGACGAACGCACCATCGTCGAACGTCCCTGACGATGTCGGCATCGAAGAGGGGCGAGGTCGTTCCGCGACCGGCGAAGAAGACGGAGTAGGAGGTGCGATTCGCGACGGCAGAGGCGCGGCGCGGCTGGCAGGACCTGGTCGCGACGGTTCGCAACGCGATGACCGACACCTGGGATTTCCTCACGCGCACGCCCCTCACGACGACGCCGACGAACTACCGGCTCAGAGGCGAGCTGGGAGTCATCGTCCGCGGTGGCGCGACGTACGAGCGGTGGCAGCACAAGCCCACCCTCAGAGGCGGCGCACGCGTGTGGCTCTTCGTCGAAGGGCGCACGGTATGGCTCGAGCAGGTGCACGCGAGCCACCCCAACGAGACCAAGTAGGGCGTGGGGGAATCAGGCGATCACGGTGACGGCGCATGACGACGCCGCACCAGCGCCTCGTCCGCGAGGTTACCGTGGCGGATGTGACCCGACCGCTGCGCTCCCTCGGCTTCCTCACCATCGGCCTGTTCGACCGCGAGAATCCCCGCGCCGGGCATGAGACGACCCTGTCGATCATCGAACGCGGCGAGCGCCTCGGTTTCGACAGCGCCTGGCTGCGCGACCGGCACCTGCAGTACGGCATCTCGTCCCCCGTGGCGGTGCTCGCCGCGGCATCCCAGCGTACGAGCCGTATCCGCCTCGGGACCGCGGTGATCCCCTTGGGTTGGGAGAACCCACTCCGGTTGGCCGAAGACCTCGCGACCGTCGACGTGCTGTCGGGCGGGCGCCTCGAGCCCGGATTCTCGGTGGGGCCGCCGCGACGCCTCGATGAGATCGCTCCGGCGCTGTACCCGGACACCGCCGAACTCGAGGACTTCGGTTACGAGCGACTCTCTCGCCTGCGGCGATTCCTCGCCGGCGAGCAGGCCAGTCCGTTCGCGGGATCGGAGGGCATCGAGGAGTATTCGGAGCGCGTCGAGCCGCATGCCGCGGGTCTCGCCGACCGGCTCTGGTACGGCGCCGGGAGCCCGGCATCCACCACCTGGGCGGCCGAGAACGGTTTCCATCTGCTCACCAGCAGCGTCATCCGCTCGACCACGTCGACCGACTTCGACCGTGAGCAGCACGCGCAGATCCGCCTCTACCGCGAGACGCACCCCGAAGGCGAGAGCGCGCGGGTCTCGCAGGGACTCGTGGTCATCCCCACCGACTCGGCCACGCCCGACCAGCGTCGGCGGTACGAGGCCTACGCCGAGTCGCGGCGCGGGCGCGTCGGCATCCCCCAAGGCCCCCAGCGGATGTTGTTCGCCGAGGACCTCGTCGGCACCTCCGAGCAGATCGCCGAGCGCCTGCTGTCGTCGCGGGCCTATCCCGAGGTCGACGAGGTCGCGTTCGCGCTGCCGTTCTCGTTCGCCCCCGACGACTACGCGCAGATCCTCGACGACATCGCGGGTCGATTGGGGCCGCTGCTCGGGTGGGCTCCCGCGTGACGCGTCACCGCCAGCCGAGCAGCCTGGTTGTCCAAGAAACCCGGGCGCGTTTCTGAAGCGTCCGGGTGTTCTGGACACTCGACGGGCCGGGAGGCAGGGGAACGCCGTTCAGCGCTGCCGCGCCACCGCCCGCGCCAGCCGCGCCGCCGCCTCCCGTAGCGACTCCTCGGACGTGTCGCCGTAGGCGAGGCGCAGGTGCCGGTCGGCATCCGTCCCCGGTCCTGAGGGGAAGAACGAACCGCGCTGGTACTCCACGCCCTCGGCGCTGGCGTCGGCGGCGAGGCGGTCGGCATCCAGGGAGTCGTCGATCAGACGCGGCCAGAGGAACAGCCCGCCGTCGGGCACGGTGACGTCGAAGAAGCCGGATGCCGAGAGCGCGTCGGCGAGGGTGTGCGCCCGTGAGCGGTAAAGTTCCCGCGCCTTGCCGAGCACCCGGTCGAACAGGCCCGCGTCGCTCGTCAGCAGCTCGGCGACCACGGCCTGCACGAGAGTCGACGAGTGCGAGTCCTGGCGACTGCGGAGGGCCACGGCATCCGGGACCAGACGCTCGGGCAGCACGACCCAGCCCAGGCGCAGGCCCGGGCCGAGCGTCTTGGTGAAGGTGTTGACGTGGATGACATGGTCGGAGTCGTGGAACGGGGCGAGCGACTCCGACTCGCCGTGGAAGCGGAGCTCGCGGTAGGGGTCGTCGGCGAACACGACGAAGCCGTACTTCTCGGCGAGGGCGACAAGCTCGCGGCGTCGGGCGGTGGGCAGCGACGACTGCGACGGGTTGTGGAACTCGGGCACCGTGTAGACCGCGGCGGGCCGTGCGCCGGCGCGGAGCTCCGCGGCGAGCGCGTCCACATCGAGGCCCTCGGCGCCGACGCGGACGGGCAGCACGCGCGCGTCGGCGAGCTCGAGCCCCCGCAGGAACAGCGGGAACACGGGGTTGTCGACGGCGACGAGGTCGCCTCGCTCCAGCACGGTCTGCACCGCGATCGCGAGACCATGGAACCCGCCGTTCGTGATGAGCACCCGCTCCACCGGGACGCCCTCGCGCTCGGCGATCCACGCGCGCAGCGCCGGGATCCCCTCGGTGCGCGAGTACTGCAGCGACGGCGCACCGGGCTGCGCGAGCACGCGCGCGGTCGCCTCGGCCAGCTCGGCGGTCGGCAGAACGGACGGATCCGGGATGCCGCCGAGCAGCTCGATCGCATCGGGGCGGCGATCGCGCAGTGTCTGGTCGCCGAATCCCTTCGGGGCGGTGAACGCCTCGACGAGCGCGGGTCGGGAACGGGGCGGGGAGAGCAGGGTCATCGGGGACTCCGGAGGTCGGGGGACGGGATCGCGTCGACGAGGGCGCGCGTGTACGGCTCCCGCGGGTGGGAGAGCACGTCGGCCACGCGACCGGCCTCGACGACGCGCCCGCCCTGGAGCACCGATACGGTGTCGGCGATCTGGCGGACGAGGGCGAGGTCGTGCGACACGAAGAGGTAGGTGAGCCCGCGCTCTCGCTGCAGGCGACGGAGGACGTCGAACACCCCCGCCTGCACGGTGACGTCCAGGGCGGAGGTGGGCTCGTCGAGCACGATGACGTCGGGTTCGAGCACCAGAGCGCGGGCGATCGCGACGCGCTGGCGCTGACCGCCCGACAGCGCGTCGGGGCGACGGCGAGCCAGGTGGAGCGGCAGGCCGACGGCATCCAGGGCCTCCGTCACTTTCGCCGACCGGTCGGCGCGGGTGCCGATCCGATACTGGTCGAGCGGTTCGCGGACGATCCGCCCCACGCTCCACGTGGGATCGAGCGAGGTGAACGGGTTCTGGTAGACGAGTTGGAGGTGGCGACGGATGCCACGGAGCTCGGCGGCCGTGCGCGCGGCGATCTCCGCGCCGTCGATGAGGATCTGCCCGGCGTCGGGGGTCTCGAGCCCCAGGAGCAACCGCACCGTCGTGGTCTTGCCGGAGCCCGACTCCCCCACGAGGGCGTGCGTCGTGCCCGCGGGGACGCGGAAGGAGACGTCGGCCACCGCGGGGCGGGCGGCACCATCGAAGGACTTCGACACCCCGCGCACCTCGATGCGGGACGAGGCGGTGTCGGTGATCCAGGCGTCGACGCCGCGCTCGTCGGTGTCGCGGCGATACCGATCCGGGTTCAGCGCGGGCGCGTCGGCCTGCAGCTGTCGCGTGTACGCGGAGGCCGGAGCGGCGAACACCGCTCGGGTGGCGCCCGCCTCCTGAATGCGCCCCTCCTTGAGCACCACGATCTCGTCGGTGCGTTCGGCCGCGATGGCGAGATCGTGCGTGATGAGCAGCAGGCCGATGCCGAGCTCTCCGCGCAGCTCGTCGAGGAGGTCCAGGATGCGCTTCTGGATCGTCACGTCGAGGGCGCTCGTCGGCTCGTCCGCGACGAGGAGATCGGGGCGCGGCAGCACCGCAAGTCCAATCAGCACGCGCTGGAGCATGCCGCCCGAGAGCTGGTGCGGGTACGAGTCGTACACCCGGACCGGATCGGGCAGACCCACCCGGGCGAAGACGTCGAGGACGGCCGCGCGGCGGTCGGGGGCGTCGGTCAGCGCGGCCGCCTCGAGCGCCTGCGAACCGACGGTGCGCACGGGGTTGAGCGCGTGCGACGGGTCCTGCGGCACGAAGCCGATCCGGCGCCCGCGGAACGGGCGGAACCGCGCCTCCGACAGGCCCAGCAGCTCCTGCCCGTCGAACGCGACGCGACCCCGCGCCTTCCCCGCGCCGCGCGGCAGCAACCTCAGCACCGACCGCGCGATCGTCGACTTGCCCGAACCCGACTCGCCGATGAGCGCGAGGCTGCCGCCGCGGGGGATTGCGAACGAGACGTCGTGCACCACGGGGACGCGGCCGTACGCGACGGACAGACCCTCGACGCGCAGCAGGGAGGTCTCCGTCAGAGCGTCGGGGAGCAACGGAACGGTGAGGGTCATGACGTCCTCCGGAGCCAGCGGCTGATGCGGTTGATCGAGAGCACGGTCGCCACGGTCACCAGAGCGGGCCACACGACCAGCCACGGCGCGCGCGGATAGTCCTTGCCCGCCGAGATGAGCAGTCCCCAATCGGATGCCGGCGGCGGATCGCCGTAGCCGAGGAAGGCGAGCCCCGCGATGACGAGGATCGACAGCCCGAACTGGAGCACCGCGAGCGGGATCAGCGAGCGCGAGGCGTTGGGAAGCACGTGCCGGAACAGCACGTGCAGGGTCGATCCGCCCTGGAAACGTGCCGCCTCGACGAACACCGAGGAGCGGACCCGCAGCACCTCGGATCGCATGACGCGGGCGAACACCGCCACGGCCGAGACGCCCGTCGCGATCGCGGCGTTGATGGTCTGGAACCCGAGCGAGCTGACGATCACGACCGCGAGCAGGAACGCCGGGATCGCGAGCAGCACGTCGACGAAGCGTGCCAGCACGACGTCGGTCCAGGATCCGAGGAAGCCCGCGAGCAGGCCGATGAGGCCGCCCACGACCACCCCGATCCCCACGGCGACGAGCGCGCTGGTGACCGACGATTGCGCGCCGAACACGATCCGCGCGAACAGGTCGCGCCCCAGGTGATCGGTGCCGAGCAGGTGTGCCGCGCTCGGGGGCTGCAGCTTGTCGGCCGGCACGCCCTGCGCCGGGTTCTGCGACGTGAAGAGCGTCGGCGCGAGCGAGAAGAGCAGCACCACGGCGATGACCACGAACGACAGCAGGACGCTGACGGGGACGGCGAGACGGATGCCGCGCGCCCGGGCGAGAAGTCCCTCCGGCGCGGAGCGCGGCGGGACGGGGCGCTCCGTACGTGCGGCAGCGAGGGGCGTGGCGGTCATACGATGCTCACTTCCTCGCGCAGCAGCGGCGCGGGATCGTCGCGGGGATTCGCCGTGGTCGTGCGCCCGCGCGCTCCGATCGACACGCGAGGATCCAGCAGCGGGTAGGCGAGGTCGGCGAGGAGGTTCACGACCACGAACACGATCGCCGCCAGCGAGACCACCGCCTGCAGCACCGGCAGGTCCTGGCTCGCCACGGCCTGCTCCACGAGGGTGCCGATGCCGACCCGCCCGAAGATCGCCTCGGTGATGAGCGCGCCGCCGAGCAGCTCGCCGACGATGAGCGCGAGCACCGTCACCGTCGGCAGCGACGAGGGCTTCACGAGGTGGCGCGCGAACAGCGCGCCCTGACGCAGGCCGCGGGAGCGTGCGACAGCGACGTACTCCTGACGGGACTCGTGATCGAGAGAGGCGATCAGCACCTCGGCGAGCTGCGCCGAGACCGGGATGCCGAGCGCCACCGCCGCGAAGAAGGTCCCCCACGGCGTCTCGGTGTCGATCATGCTGAACAGTCCGAGACCGAAGGCGAAGACGTGGATCAGCAACAGGCCGATCACGAAGTTCGGAACGGACAGGAACAGCGACGGCAGTGAACGCAGTACACCCTGGCCGAACCGCTGCGGCAGGAACTGCGTGCCGTAGGCGATCACGACGGCCAGCACGACGGCGACGAGGAGCGCCACCGCCGCGAGGCTGAGCGTGGACCCCAGCGCATCGAGGACGAGCGTGCTCACGGGCAGGTTCGAGCGCAGCGACACACCGAGGTCGCCGACCAGGAACCTCCCGAGCGACGACCCGAGCTGGACCCACCAGGGCTGATCCAGCCCGTAGTACGCCACGATGCGGGCGATGTCGTCTTCGGTGAAGCCGTTGTCGGGATTGCGCAGGGTGCTCGTGACGGGGTCCCCGGGCAGGATGCTGATCACGACGAACGTGAACAGGTACGCCAGCAGCACGACGACGATCGCCTGGCCGGTGCGTCGCAGCGCGAAGCGGCCGTAGGTGCGGAGCATTCTCTCTCCTTTCGTTGACGAAGGCCGGGAGAGGTGGATGCCACGCACCCACCCCTCCTCGGACGTCAGCCGTTGAGCCAGGCGTCCAGGTAGTACGCGTAGGCGAGACCGTTGTAGCTGACGCCGCTGACCTCGGGCGACTGCACGTAGACGCGCTGCACGATCTGCGTGAGGGGCACGAAGTAGCCCTGCTGGAGCACGTACCCCTGCAGGTCGTCGGCGACCTTGGCGCGGGCGTCACGGTCGGTGGCCGTGGCGATCTTGGTCGATAGGTCGTTCAGCGTGGCATCCGAGGTCCCGAGCTTGAACCAGTCCTCGTCGCCCTTCTTCTGCGAGGTGAGGACGCCCGCGACGGTTCCGACGTCGACGAAGCTCCGGGTGATCTCGTTCGCCGGGATCGTCGCGTTGCCGATCACCTTCTGGCCATAGGTCGGCACGTCGTAGGTCTCGAGGTTCACCTCGAAGCCGAGGGTCGTGAGCTGCTGGTCGACGAGCTCGTCGACCGACTGCGAGGCCTGCAGGTACGGGTTGGGGTACAGCGTGAGCGACAGCTTCTGCCCGCCCTTCGCGCGGACTCCGTCGGATCCCTTGACCCACCCTGCGGCATCGAGGAGGGCGGCGGCCTTGTCGGGGTCGTAGGCGAAGTCGGCGCTGTGGTCGGTCGCCTCGGGCACCGTGCTCTGGAAGAGCGACTCGGCCGCGTGCCAATCAGGGGTGTACACCGTCGAGAGGATCTCGTCGCGGTTGATGCCGTGCTGGACGGCCTGGCGCACCTTGACGTCGTCGAACGGAGCGACGGAGGTGTTGAGCGCGTAGCCGTTGACGAAACCGAGGTAGCGGGGCGTCTCGACGGTCAACCCTTCCTCCTTCAGCGCCTCCAGGTCCTGCGGGCTGGCGTTGTACGCCACCTGGGCCTGACCCGACTCGACCGAGGCCGTGCGCAGTGTCGGCTCGGCGACCTGCTTGTACGTGATCGTGTCGAGGTAGGCAGCGCCCTCGTGTCCGACGGCCTGGGGGCCCCAGTTGTAGTCGTCGCGCTTCTTGAGGACGACGCTGTCGCCCTCGGCGACCTTCTCGACGACGAACGGGCCGCTGCCGATGTCCTTCGTGAGGTCGGCCTGCTGGTCGGCGGGAAGGGCCAGCGTGGCCGGCGAGATGAGGATCGAGCCGTGGTACGCCAGCGTCGGGATGAAGCTGAGGGTCGGGGCCGAGAACGACACCTTCACCGTCGTGGCATCCACCGCCTCGGCACCCACGTAGTTCGCTGAGGGGAACAGGCCGATGCGGTTGATGCCCTGGTCGGGGCGTCCCTTGGCCCAGATGTCGATGTTCGCCACGACGGCGGCCGCGTCGAGGGGGGTGCCGTCCGAGAACGTGACGCCGTCCTTCAGGTGCAGGGTGAACTGCGTCTTGTCGGCGTTCTCGTCCCAGCTCTCGGCGATCCAGGGGCTGAGCTTCCCTTCGGCGTCGACGTAGACGAGCTTGTCGGTGAGGTTTCCCCAGATCTGGCCCTGGTAGCTCGAGATGGCGCTGTTGTTGGGGATCCACGTGGCACCGAGCGAGTCGATGAGGAACACGAGGTCGCCGCCGGGCTTCGGCGTGGAACTCTCGGCCGGAGCGGCGGCCGTTCCGGCGCCGCACCCGCTGAGCAGGACGGCGCCGACGGTGAGCGCGGAGGCGACGCCGAGAAGGCGTCGGAGACGAGTGGTCATGAGGGTCCTTGGGCTGTGGAGAACGGGTTACAGGGCTTTTCCGGGGTTGAACAGTCCGGCCGGGTCGAGCGCGTCCTTGATCGCGAGCTGGGCGATGCGCACGCGCTCGGCGAGCTCCTCGGCGGCGAGTTCGCGTTTGACCGTGCCGATGCCGTGCTCGCCGCTGACGGTGCCGCCCACGGCGAGAGCACGACGGACAAGGTCCTCAGCAGCCTCGTGCAGCACCGCGGGAACGGCGGCGGGGTCGACCCCGGCGGGGATCGGCAGGGTGATGACGGGATGCAGGTTCCCGTCGCCCGCATGCGAGACGGCGCTCACGGCGACGCCGTAACGCGCCTCGATGTCGGGGAACGCGGCGAAGACCTCGGCGATGCGCGACTTGGGCACGGCGACGTCGCCCCCGACGAACCAGGTTCCCTCGCCCAGGCGACGGCCCGACCGTCGCAGTTCCCAGAGCACCTCGGCATCCGCGTCGCTCTCGACCTGCACGCGAGCGCCCACGGCCTCGAGCGCGGTCGCGAGCTCGGCGGTCTGCTCGTCGATGCCGAAGCCGTCGAGTTCGATGAGCAGCAGGGCCGCACCGCGGGCGCGCAACCCGGAGTCGTTGGCGGCGTCGATCCCGACGAGCGTGGGCTCGTCGAGGAACTCGACGACGCTCGGGCGCACGCGGGACGCCGTGATCGCTCCGATGGCCGCGGCCCCCTCGGCGGTCGAGGAGAAGAACGCCGTCACCGTGCGACGCGCCACGGGCAGCGGTCGGATGCGGACCGTCGCGCCGACGACGAGGCCGAGCACCCCCTCGGACCCGACGAAGAGCGAGACGAGGTCGAGCCCCGTGACGCCTTTGATCGAGCGGTGCCCGATCGAGACGAGACTCCCGTCGGCGAGGACGACGTCGAGCGCGAGCACGGACTCGCGGGTCACACCGTATTTCGCGCAGCGGAGACCGCCCGCATTGGTCGCGATGTTGCCGCCGATGGTCGAGATCCGCCAGCTCGCGGGGTCGGGAGCGTAGAAGAGGCCGAGCGGGGCGAGGTGTTCGTTGAGCGCCGCGTTGAGGACGCCGGGCTCGATGACCGCGACCTCGTCGGCGGGCGACACCTCGACGATCCGGTTCAGACGGTCGGTCGAGATGACGAGCTGCTCGGTGCTCGCGACCGCTCCGCCGGAGAGCCCGCTGCCGGCCCCGCGGGGCACGACGCTCACGCCGTGACGCGCGGCGAGGCGCACGAGCCGCTGCACCTCGGAGACCGTGGCGGGGAAGGCGACCGCAGGTCCGTCGTACGCCCGGGCACCGCGCCGAGGAGCGGTGGCCGCATCGTGGCCGAACGGGGCGGTCGCGGGCGACGGCGGGCGCACCTCGATGTCCGGCGCTTCGACACGGACGTCGTCCAGGAGCGCGGACAGACCCGTCGACGCGGCGATCGCGGTGGGAACGCTCATGGGCGGACCTCTCGGGGTGGGAAGCGGATACGGTGGGCTCCGGCCGAAGGTAGGCGCGACCGCCGTGGAGGTCACCTCGGACGAAACCGTCCGTCGCGATGCGTCACCGTCCGACACCGTGCGTCGCGGAGCGTCACAGTCGCGCGGGCGGCGACCCGGGGCGCTATGTTGCGCGCGGGCGATGCGTCGCGGCGGCCCAGCGTCGACCTGAGTGTCCAAAACACCCGGACGAAATCTCGCGGCCTCCGGGTTTCTTGGACACTCAACGCGCAGGCGGGGCGGCGGGGCGGGGGCGGCGGGGCGGCGGGGCGGCGGCACGGCGGGACGGCGGGGCGGGGGCACGCACCGGGCGGGCGGCACCCGCACCCCGCATGCCGCCGTAACAATGACGCCTCGCGGCGCTGCGTTACGTGCGCGATTGTGCTGGCGCGGCACCGACGGCACAGTGGGGCGTCTCGGCGGGATCGGCCCGCCGCGAAGGAGTCCCGATGCCCGACCGCATCCACCTCGCCGTCGCTCTGGACGGCGCCGGCTGGCACCCGGCCGCCTGGCGCGAGACCACGGCCCGGCCCACCGAGCTCACCTCCCCCGCCTACTGGCGCGCCCTCGCCCGGACGGCCGACGGCGCGGGACTGCTTCTCGCGACCATCGAAGACGCACTGAGCCTGGGCGGGCGATCCTTCGAACCGGATGCCGAGACCCGGCGTGACCGCGCACGGGGGCGCCTCGACGCGGTGCTGTTGGCGTCGTTCCTGGCTCCGGTCACGCGCCGTCTGGGACTCGTGCCCACCGCGACCACCGCGCACCCCGAGCCTTTCCACCTCGCCACGGGCCTCCAGACCCTCGACCACGCGAGCCGTGGGCGCGCGGGCGTCCGACTGGTCGCGGGTTCGACTCCCCAGGAGCGTGCGAACTTCGGGCGCCGCGCTGACGGCCCCACCGGGCTCCCGGCATCCGGTCGCGTCGAAGACGACCCGGCTCTGCTCTCCGCCTTCCGCGAGGCGGGCGAGGTGGCCGAGGTCATCCGCCGACTCGCCGACTCCTGGGAAGATGACGCGATCGTGCGCGATCTCGAGTCCGGGAAGTTCCTCGATCGGGAGCGCGTGCACAACGTCGACTTCGAGGGCGAATTCTTCTCGGTCACCGGTGCCTCGATCGTGCCGCGCTCTCCGCAGGGCCGGCCGCTCGTCACCGCTCTCGCGCACCAGAGCGTCCCGTATCGTTTCGCTGCGGAACACGCCGATCTCGTGTTCGTCACCCCCGCGGATGCCGGGGCGGTCGGGGGAATCCTCGACGAACTCGCGAGCGGCGAGCGGGAGGAGCCGCTCCGGGTCTTCGCCGACCTTCTCGTGCTCGTCGAAGAGACGCGCACGGAGGCCGCCGCGGTGTGGAACCGGCTGCAGGACCGGGCACCGCTCACGACCGACGCCCGCGTGGTCGTGGGCACCGCCGACGACGTCGTAGAAGAGATCCGGGCTCTGACCGCCCAGGGCATCGACGGCGTGCGGCTCCGGCCCGCCCGTCTGCCGGCCGACCTCGAGGCGATCGCCGACCGGGTCGTGCCGCGCGCGGCGGCCGCCGGCATCCTGTTGCCCGACGACGGCGCCCCGACGCTCCGTGAACGCGTCGGACTCCCCCGTCTCGCCAGCCGCTACGCCCGTCAGGAGGTCGGCGCATGACCCGCCGTCAGATCCATCTCGCCGCGCACTTCCCGGGCGTGAACAACACCACCGTCTGGACCGACCCGAGCGCGGGCAGTCAGATCGACTTCTCGTCCTTCGAATACTTCGCCCGCACCGCCGAGCGGGGATTCTTCGACTACCTCTTCCTCGCCGAAGGCCTGCGCCTGCGTGAGCACCGCGGGCAGCTGCACGACCTCGACGTCGCCGGACGTCCGAACACCCTCTCCATCCTCAGCGCCCTGGCCGCCGTCACCGAGCACATCGGCCTGGTCGGCACGCTCAACACGACGTTCAACGAGCCGTACGAACTCGCCCGCCAGCTCGGCACGCTCGACCTGTTGTCGAACGGCCGCGCCGGCTGGAACGCGGTGACGAGCTCCGACGCGTTCCACGGCGCCAACTTCCGCCGCGGAGGCTACCTCGACCACGCCGATCGGTACGTGCGGGCGTCCGAATTCGCGGCCCTGTCGAAGGCGCTCTGGTCGTCGTGGCGCGACGACGCGATCGTGGCGGATGCCGAGACCGGGGCGTTCCTGCGCGACGACGCCATCGCGCGGGTGCGGCACGAGTCCCGCCTGTTCGACGTCGACGCGGTGTTCGACGTCCCGCGGTCGCCCCAGGGTCGGCCCGTCATCGTGCAGGCCGGAGACTCCCCCGACGGCCGCGATTTCGCCACGGATCACGCCGACGTGATCTTCTCCCTGCACACCGAGTTCTCCGACGCGCAGCAGTTCTACCGCGACGTGAAGGGGCGGCTCGCCGCCCGAGGCCGCGACGAGGACTCGCTCAAGATCCTGCCCGCGGCGACCTTCGTGTTGGGCGATACGGCGGAGGACGCGCGCGAGCGCTCCCGCGAGATCGCCCTGCAGCAGGTGCGCCCGCAGACCGCGATCACCTACCTCGAGCAGATCTGGAACCGCGATCTCAGCGGCTACGACCCCGAGGGGCCGCTCCCCGACGTCGAACCCGACACGGGCGTCGAGACCGCTCAGGGCTTCGCCGGTCGCCACGCGGCGATCCGCGACCGCGTCGGGCAGCTGCGCGAACAGGCCGCCGCCGAGAACCTCACCATCCGCGAGCTCGTCATCCGTCTGACCGCGAAGCACACCTTCGTCGGGACGCCGGAGCACGTGGCATCCGAGATCGACCGGTACGTGCAGGAACGCGCGACCGACGGGTTCACCGTCGTCGGACACGTCACCCCGCACGGTCTCGACGAGTTCACCGACCGGGTCGTGCCGTTGCTGCAGGAACGCGGCTCGTATCGCCGCTCGTACGACGAGGGGGCGACGCTGCACGACCTGCTCGGGCTTCCACCGGTCGACGCGTCGGCGGCGGGCGCGGCGTCCGCTCCCGTCCCGGCCGCGACGCGATGAGCGACCGGGCGACGCGACTCGTCATCGTCGGCGCGGGTCCCCGCGCCGTGATGCTCGTCGAGCGTCTGCTCGCCCGACGCACGCGCTCCCCCCACCCGCACCTGCACGTCACCCTCGTCGACCCGCACCCGCCGGGGGCCGGGCGCATCTGGCGGCGCGATCAGTCGCCCCTGCTGAAGCTCAACTCGATGGCGCGAGACGTGACCGTGTTCACCGACGAGACGTGCACGATCGCCGGTCCCGTCCGCTCGGGCCCGTCGCTGATCGAATGGGCCGAGCGGGTGCGCGCCGGGTCCCTCCCCGACGTCGAGATCGACGATCCCGACCTGGAGGCCGAACTCCGCACGCTCCGCGGCGACAGCTTCCCCACGCGTCGGCTGCAGAGCGTGTACCTCGACTGGTTCTGGCGCCGCACCGTCGCGATCGCGCCGCCGGGCGTCGAGGTGCACTGGCATCAGGGCGCGGTGGAGTGGGTCGACGACACGGCCGAAGGGTACGAGGTCGCGTTGGCCGATGGCATCCGTCTTCCCGCCGAGATCGTCGTCTACGCGCTCGGTCACAACGGACGCGAGCCGGATGGGGAGACCCTCGCGCTGATCGCCGCGGCCGCCGACGCCGGTCTGACGTACGTCCCGCCGTCGTTCACCGCCGACGCCGATCTCTCGGCGCTCGGCGCGGGCGACGACGTCATCGTGCGCGGTATGGGGCTCGCCGCGGTGGATGCCATCGTGCTGCTGGCCGAAGGACGTGGCGGCCGCTTCTCGCGGACGCCGGACGGCACCCTGCGGTACAGCCCGTCGGGGCGGGAACCGCGCCTGCACCTGGGGTCGCGGCGCGGCGTGCCGTACCGCTCGAAGGTGTCGTCGGAGCTTCGGGGCGACCCACCGGCGCGGGAGGTGCTGACCCCCGCGGCGGTCGCGGAGCTCCTCGCGCGGCCGGGCACGATCGACTTCCTCGACGACGTGTGGCCGCTGATCGCCCGGGAGCTCGTGTGGGGGCACTACCGCGAGCTGTTCACCGGACACCCCGAACGAGTACGTGTCTCGTGGGACGTGTTCCGCGAGACGCTGCGCGAAGTCGACGGTGACACGGCGGCCCTCCGCCGGGCGGTCGCCGAGGTCGTCCCCGATCCACTGGACCGTTTCGACGTGCCCGCGCTCGACGTCCCGCTCGGCGACGAGATCTTCGCCGACGCGGCGGAGGTGCACCGCCGCATCCGACGGCACATCGCCGACGACCTGCACCTGCGCACGGCCCCGGAGCGTAGCACCGCTCAGGCCCTCTTCCTCACGATCCTCTCGTCCTTCCTCGCGCTCTCGGACATCCCCGTCGAGCGGTGGAGCGCACGATCACGCGCCGTCGACCTACCGGTGACGTGGCACACCTTCTTCAGCTACGTCGCGTCGGGTCCGCCCGCGCACCGCCTCGAGGAAATCGGGGCTCTCGCGGATGCCGGGGTCGTGCGGTTCCTCGGCCCCGACGTCGCCGTGGGGGTGGCGGAGGGGCGGTTCGTGGCATCCTCCCCCCGTGTTCCCGGCGACGTCCGCGCGGAAGCGCTCGTCGACGCGTGGCTCCCGGGCGCGGGCGCGGCCGCGAGCGACAACCCCGCGCTCCGCGAGCTCGCGACGCGACACGGCCGCGAGGTCCACGTCAGCGACGAGACCTTCTCGGGCTCGCTCGGGCGGATCGACACCGACGCCGACGGGCGGGTGCTCGCGCGGGACGGCGTCGCGCACGAGACGCTGTTCGCGATCGGCCCCTTCACCGCCGGCATGGAAGCGGGCGCGTTCACCCGCCCCCGCTCGAACGCCCTCTCGCTGCGGATCACCGACCGGGTCGCGGGGGCGGTGTCGGAGGCGGTGGCGGTCGTGTCCGAGCGCCGCTGGGCTTACCCGCGCTGACGCCGCGCGCGACCCTCGCGTGTGTGAGCGCGGGTACGCCCCAGGCCCACCACCCCCGCGGCACCCGGGTGGGCGCTCCCCGGTTCGGCGCCGTACCGCCATTGAGTGTCCACAACACCCGGACGAAATTTTTTCGCGTCCGGGTTTCTTGGACACTCAACGTAGCGAGGGAGCGCGGGCGAGCGCGCGTGGGGCGAGCACACGCGGGGCTCGGGGCGAGCGCACACGGGGCGCACGCGCGCGGGGCGAGCACACGCGGGGCGCACACGGGGCGCAAGCGCGCGGGGCAGCACATGTGGGGCGCATGCACGCGGGTCGCACGCGGGGCGCACGCACGCGGCACGACCGTCAGGCGCGCGAGCGCGACAGCACCGCGGCGAGATGCTCGACCAGCGGGTGCGACGCCGTCGCGTCCACGCCGAAGAACTCCTCATCGACCTCCTCCACAGCGCGATTCGCCGCGCGCGCCAGCTCACGCCCGGCAGCCGTGGCCCGGACGCGGACGGCGCGGCGGTCGGTGGCATCCTGTCGCCGCTCGACGAGATCGCGGTTGGCGAGCGCGCGGATCACCTGCGACACCATCATGGGGTCGGCGCCCGCGCGCTGGCTGAGCGCCGCCTGGGTCATGCCCTGGTCGGAATCGGCGAAGGTCAGCACCGCGAGCAGAACGAATTGCACGTGCGTCACCTCGTGCGGTGCGAGCGCCCGGCGGATCGCCGCCTGCCAACGGTTGGTCACCTGCCACAGAAGGAATCCCGGACTGGCATCGCCGGAGGCGAATCGGCTGTCGAGGGGAGTCGTCATGCCTCGATCATCGCGCGTGCACGGCCTCGACCAGCGCGACGAGCCGGTCGAGGTCGGCCGGTACCGAGCGTTCGAACCCGGCGAACGCGGTGCGCGCCCACAGCCACGACAGGGGTCCCTCGAGAGTCACGAGCACGGTCAGGCGTGACCCACCCGGGGTCGGCTCGACCTCGTGGCGAAAAGTGAGTCGGGCTCCCGGCATCCGGCTGACGTCGGTGTAGACCCGGTCGGGCTCGAGTTCGGAGATCTCAAAGGCCGTCCGCGGGCCACCGACGGGCTTCAGGATGCCACGGGCTCCCCGCCGCACCTCGCCCTCGACGCGTGCCCACTCGGTGTCGGGCGACCACTCGCGCCACGAGTCGTGATCGACCCAGCGCGCGTAGAACGCCGAGGGCGAGGCGGATGATTCACGGGTGACGGAGGCAAGTGTTCGCATGGTTTTAGTATGCGCGCATACTACTTGGACGACAAGCCCAACTTGAGTGTCCAGAACACCCGGATGAAATTCCGCGGCGTCCGGGTTTCGTGGACTCTGACAGCTCCACGCGGCGCCCACGCCCGCCGCACGCCTCTCCGCGCGACGCGTCCGGAGCGGAACCCGGCCCGACAGCCCGGCCCGACACCCACGGAGCGGACCCGCGCCCGCCCCGCGCACGTCAGCGCACCCACCCCACGCGCGTCAGCGCAGCCGCCGAGCAACCTCCGCCATCGCCTCGGCGAACGACTCCTCGGCGCCCTCGCGGCCGCCGGAGAGATTCACGCCCACGACCCCGGGGAGCGCGAGCATCTCCTCGGCGAGCGCGACCGCGAGGGCGATGCCCTCCGCGCGGGGGTCCGCGGCGCCGCGGACGCGCGAGAGGAACCCGTCCGGCAGCACGAGCGTCGTGAACGACTCGAGCAGGGCGGCCGACGCGTGATCCACCACCAGCGGGACGCAGGGGATGAATGCCGCCGGAGCACCCACCTCCTCGATGAATTCCCGCACGGGGGCCGCCCCGCCCGCGTGATTGACGAAGCAGACATCGGCGCCGGCCCGCAGCTTCTCGCGCAGCCGCGCAGCCCGGCGCTCCACGGGCGGGGCCGCGGGCGAAGCCGCGACGGACACGACATGCCCCGCGGCCCGCGCGAGCGACGCCGCCTCTGTCGAGTCGAGGTCGAAGACAGGAACGGCATCCGGTCGATGACCCGTGCGGGTGTGGTCGCCCGTGACGCAGTGCACCCCGGCCACGCCCTCCACGGCGAGGGCCGCGAGCTCTCCCTCGATGGCCACGCGGTTGCGGTCCCGCATGTTCAGCCCGGTCCAGACGCGCAATCCGCGCTGGTGCAGCAGGTGTGCGCGGTACGCGGGTGGGAACTGCACCCGGGCGCTTCCCGCGTCGCCGGCGAGGACGGCATCCACCTCCCCCGCGAGGACGGCGGCACAGGCGTCGATGGATGCCACACTCAGTGCCCGCGCCGGCAGATCGGCCACGACCCACGGGCGCGTGCCGAGGGAGGCCAGGGTGTCGGCGGCGGCCGCGGTGCGCGGGCCCGACGCGGGCACCGACGACCGGTCGACGCCCGTCCACGGCACCGTCGGGCGGTGGAGAAAGGCGCAGCGGTGGGCGGCGTCGATCTCGCACGATCCGTCGAACCCGACGCCCCCGCAGGGGCCGTACTCCATGCGCTTGGGGCACGTGTCGATGAGGGGCAGCGAGGTCATGGCCGGAGTGTACGGAGCGTGTGTTTCGACAAATGTTCGTGGTGGCAACATCACCGAAACGCGGGCTGCCTACGCTCGGCCCTACCGCAGTTCCCGGGAGGACCCATGATCACGGCCGGCACCACCTTCGGTTCCGACGTCGACGCCATCGACGCGCTCGTGGCCGACCCCCTCGCGCTCATGGTTCAGTGGCTCCCCGCGCACGACAGCGAGCTGCGCCCCCTCGCGGCCCTCTCGACCATCGGGCTCGACGGCATCCCGTCGCTCCGACACGTCCTCATCAGCGACAGGGATGCCGCCGGCCTGACGTTCCACACCGACGAGGCGAGCGCGAAGGTCGCCGAGATCGCCGCGAACCCCGTGGCCGCGATGGCGGTCGCGTGGCCCGAGCTCGGCCGTCAGCTCGTCGTTCGGGGAATCGTCGAGCGCGTGACACCGGCGGAGGCGGCGACCGTCTACGCCCAGCGCTCGCGGTACCTGCAACTCCTGGCGTGGCTGAACACGCGCGAGAACGCGCAGCTCGACACGTCATCCCGCCAGCACCTGTGGGCCGAGTTCGACGCCGCTCATCCCACGCTCGACCCGCCCCCGCGGTGGACGGGGTTCCGCCTGCGCCCCCTCACGCTGACGTTCTGGCGCGGCGACCCGATCGGGCAGAGCACCCGCCAGCACTACACGCTCGCCGACGGCCGCTGGTCGGGGCAGATCCTGGCGGGCTGACATGGACATCACCACGGTCACCTCGTTCCGCTCCGCCCGCACGCGCGCGGACCTCCAGCTCGCTCCGGGCGAGGTGGTGCTGGCCGGCGGCACGTGGCTCATGAGCGAGCCCCAGCCGACCACGACCGGCTTCGTCGACCTCACGACCCTCGCGTGGCCGGATATCGAGATCACCGACGCGGGCCTGCGCATCGGCGCGACCTGCACGATCGCGCGCCTGCTCGCGTGGGCCGAGACGGAGGCGCCCCCCGAGTGGACCTCGCTCGCCCTCGCCCGCCCCTCCGCCGACGCGCTCCTGGCGTCGTTCAAGATCTGGAACACCGCGACGGTCGGGGGCAACGTCTGCCAGGCGTTCGCCGCGGGTGCGATGATCGCGATGCTCTCGACCCTGGATGCCACGGCCCTCATCTGGACGCCCGACGGCGGCGAGCGCGAGATCGCCGTGGCCGACCTCGTGGTCGACAACCAGGCGACCTCGCTAGCGCCCGGGGAGGTCGTGCGGGCGCTCGACGTTCCCGCGCACGCCCTGCGCTCGCGCGTCGGTCTGCAGAAGATCGCCCTCGCGGAACTCGGACGCTCCGGCGCGGTGGTCACCGCGCGCGTCGACCCGCACGGGGCGGCGGTGTTCGTCGTGACCGCGGCGGTGCGGCGACCTCGGGTGCTGCGGTTCGCCCGCGTCCCGGGGGCGGGAGAGCTGCGGGATGCCGTCGCCTCCGCGCCAGATTTCTACACCGACCCGCTGGGCAGCGCGGATTGGCGGCGCGGCGTGAGCGTCGTGCTCGCCGAGCGGCTGCGCGCGGGCTTCGCCCGCGAGTCAGCGGGGGCCGCGTGAGGATCCGCGCCTGCCGGAGCGTGCCGCGCTCCGGAGCGAGCGGGGCTTCTGCGCCGTCGCCGCCCCGTCCCGCTGCGCGAACACCCCTGTTCTCCGGAGCACGGCACCGCGTCCCCACCCGCCGAGGAGGCGCCGCGTGAAGTTCGAGGTCAACGGGGTGCCGGTCGACGCCGAGCCCCGTCCGGGTCAGAGCGCTCGGACCCTGCTCCGCGAGACGGGCCACGTCGAGGTGAAGAAGGGCTGCGACGCGGGTGACTGCGGCGCGTGCTCGGTGCTCCTCGACGGAGAGCCGACGCACTCGTGCATCATCCCGGCGATGCGGCTCGAGGGTCGCACCCTCACGACGGCTGCGGGCCTCGCCCCCGGCGACGACCTGCATCCGGTGCAGGAGGCGCTCGCGTCCGGCTTCGGCTTCCAGTGCGGATTCTGCACGCCCGGGATGAGCGTCACCGCGTCGACGCTGACCGCGGACGACCTGCCCGACCTTGACCGCCGCATGAAGGGCAACCTCTGCCGGTGCACCGGATACCGCCCGATCCGCGAGGCGATCCGCTCCTCGGTGCTGGGCCCGGTGCGTGAGACGGGTGCCCTGTCGGATGCCACTGCCCCCGCGGCGGCGGCGTGCGGCTCGGGCTGCGCCGGGCACAACGCCGACGGCGCGGCATCCGGTCCCGCCGCGGGCGACGGCCGGGTCGGTGCTTCGACCGTGCCCGAGGCGGCCCGGCGGATCGTGCAGGGCCGCGAGCCCTTCACCTTCGACGAGCCCGTGCCCGGCGGCCCCCCGCTCGTCCTGCGCGTCGTCACCTCGCCGCACGCCCACGCGCGCGTGCGGTCCATCGACACCGAGGCTGCCCTCGCGATCCCCGGGGTCGTCGCCGTGTTCACGCACGACGACGTCCCCGAGATCCGCTACTCCACCGGCCGTCACGAGCACCGCACGGATGACCCCGACGACACCCGGATGCTCGACGACGTCGTCCGCCACGTCGGCCAGAGGGTCGTCGCCGTCGTCGGCGAGACGGCGGAAGCTGCGGATGCCGGCTGCCGCGCGGTCCGCATCGAGTACGACGTGCTGCCCGCCGTGTTCGACCCCGAGGAGGCCCGCCGCCCCGGCGCCCCGCTGCTGCATCCCGACCGCACCCCGGACGAGCGCGTGATGGAGGCGGGCCGCAACGTGGTCGCGGGCTTCCACACCGGTCACGGCGGCGACATCCACGCGGCCCTCGCCGCGAGCCACACCACCGTCACGGGCGAGTGGACCTCGTCGCGCGTCACCCACGCGGCACTCGAGACACATGGGGCCGTCGCCTGGCTCGACGACGACGGGCGGCTCGTCGTCCGTTCGTCGACGCAGGTCCCCTTCCTCGTCCGCAACGAACTCGCGCACATCCTCGAGGTCTCGCCCGACCGCATCCGCGTCTACGCCAACCGTGTCGGCGGCGGCTTCGGCGGGAAGCAGGAGCTCTTCACCGAAGACCTCACGGCCCTCGCCGTTCTGAAGCTCGGGCGCCCGGTGGCCTACGAGTTCTCGCGCACCGATCAGTTCGTGCGCGCGTCGCTGCGGCATCCGATGCGCGTCCGCGTGACCCTCGGATCGGATGCCGACGGCGTGCTCACCGCGATGAAGGTCGACGTGCTGAGCGACACGGGCGCCTACGGCAACCACGCGATCGGGGTGCTGTTCCACTCGTGCGCCGAGTCGACGACGCTCTACCGGGTGCCCGTGAAGTGGATCGACGCCGAAGCGGTCTACACGAACAACCCGCCGTCGGGGGCGTTCCGCGGGTACGGCCTCGGGCAGGTGGTGTTCGGGGTGGAGTCGGCGCTCGACGCCCTCGCGGTCGAGCTCGACATGGACCCCTTCGATCTGCGCCGCATCAATGCCGTGCGCGAGGGTGACCCGCTGCACCCCGACGACGACGAGAAGTACGAGGAAGACCTGATCTGGGGCAGTTACGGCCTCGACCAGTGCCTCGATCTCGCGCAGGACGCGCTCGCGCGCGGCAACGGGGTCGACGCCCCCGAGGGCTGGCTGGTCGGCGAGGGGATGGCGGCCTCGATGATCGCGACGATGGCCCCGCGCGGGCACATCGCGCATACGACCGCGACCCTGCGACCGGACGGCACGTACCTCTTGCGCGTCGGCACCGCAGAGTTCGGCAACGGCACCTCGACCGTGCACCGACAGATCGCCGCGACCGTGCTCGACGCCGCGCCCGAACGCCTCGAGCTCTGGGCCGCCGACACCGACGCGGTCCGCCACGACACGGGTGCCTTCGCCTCGGCGGGCACGGTTGTCGCGGGCAAGGCGCTGTTCGGGGCGTGCACGGTGCTGCGGCGACGGATGGTCGACATCGCCACGGAGCTGGCGGATGGGGATGCCGTGCCCGGAGGGGTGGATGTCGAGCTCGTGGCATCCGGGGTCCGTGTCGACGGGACAGTCGTGTCGTGGGCGCGGATCATCGCGGCGGCCCCCGCGGACTTCCGCGACGGCGACGGCCTGACCGCGGACGGCGCCGAGTTCGGCGACCTGCGCTCGCTCGCCTTCAACGTGCACGCCGCGCGCGTGGCCGTCGATCCCGAGACGGGGACCGTGAAGGTGCTCCAGTCGATCCAGTCGGCCGATGCCGGCGTCGTCATCAACCCCGCGCAGTGCCGCGGGCAGATCGAGGGCGGCGTGGCTCAGGCGCTCGGCGGAGCGCTGTACGAGGAGGTTCTCGTCGAGGACGGGGTGGTGCAGAACCCCGTGTTCCGCACGTACCGCGTTCCGCAGTTCGCCGACGTCCCCGACACCGAGGTGTACTTCGCTGAGACGGACGACTCCCTCGGCCCGTTCGGCGCGAAGTCGATGAGCGAGTCGCCCTACAACCCCGTCGGCGCGGCGATCGGCAACGCCGTCTCTCGCGCGGTGGGGCGTCGCGGGTACACGCTGCCGTTCTCGCGCGACCGGGTGTGGAGGTTGGCGGGCGGAGGCGGCTGACCGGGCGCATCGGTGCGGCGAGGCCCGGCGGCGAGGCGGCGGGGCGGACCCTCGTCCCACTTTTGGCCGGTGCATGTCCCACATATGGCTACCCGGCGGTAGCTCGACCGACCAAAGTGGGACATGGGGGCGGGGGCGGAACCTCGTCCCACTTATGGCCGGTGCATGTCCCACATACGGCTACCCAGCGGTAGCTCGACCGACCAAAAGTGGGACATTGTCTCGGCGCGGGCTCAGCCCGCCAGGGGCACGGCCGTCCCCGACACCCGGATGCCGCCGGATGCCGGAACCTCCACCTCGAGGATGCTCGGCCGACCGACGTGCCGCCCCTGCCGGACGGTGAAGCCGAACGGCGCGGGCATTTCGGCGCGGTCGCGCAGATAGGCGCCGAGGGCGGCCGCGGCGGATCCGGTCGCGGGGTCTTCGAGAATGTGGGCGACGGGGAAGAGATTGCGCGCCTCGACGACAGCCCCGTTCCCCAGGGGACCGTCCACGTGCACCACGGTCGCGGTTCCCTTCCACCCACGCTCGTCCAGGAGCGCACGCAGGCGCGGCCCCTCGAAAGTGAACGCGTCGAACGTGTCGCGCGAGGCGACGGCCACGATCGGGTGCAGGTTACCCGCGAACGCCTGAGCAAGCGGCATCCGCTCGTCCAGGTCGGCACGGGTCAGACCGAGGAGGTCCAGGAGCCGGTCGGCGACGACGTCTTCGAGATCGACGACGTGCGGCTCGACGCTCGTGAAGCCGGCGATGATGCGCTCTCCCTCGGTCTCAGTGACGACCTCGACCGCCCCGGCGGCCGTCTCGAACGTGTACGCCCCGACGCCCTCGGCCTCGGCGAGCGCCACGGCCGTCGCGATCGTGGCATGTCCGCAGAACTGCACCTCATCGTCGGGCGAGAAGTACCGGACGGCGACGCGACGCCCCTCCCGCTCTCCCACGAAGGCCGTCTCGGGATGCCCGAGGTCGGTGGCGATGCGCTGCATCTGCGCGTCGTCGAGGGCCCTGGCATCCAGGATCACCCCGGCGGGATTGCCGCCGCCGGGCTCAGCCGCGAAAGCGAGGAGGTGCAGGATGCCAGGGGTCGGGGTCATGCGACGATTCTCGCGCGAGCGGCGCGGCATCCGCGCGGGCCGATCACCGGTTCGTGGACCGGCTCTCGCGCGCCGCCCACGCCTCGAACGCGGCCTGCACCTCGTCGAAGAACACCGTCTTCGCGCGCGTGTAGTCGTCGTAATCGGCCTTTCCGACCTGCTGGGCGCTCAGCCGCTGTTTGAGCCGCGCGTACCGATCGCGCTCGGCGGGGTGGGCTCGCAGCCAGTCCCGGAACCACACGGTGTACCGCCCCCACGGCGAATCGAACCGGCGAACGTGCAGGATCGCCTGGGCATCTTCGTGCCAATACAGTCGCTTCTCCCACACGACGTCATCGACCTCGATCCGTCCGCGCGGAAGGTCACGGTCGACACCGGGCGAGTCGGGGCGTGATCCACGCGCGCGCACGTATCCGCGCGGGGCGAGTCGTGCGAGCAGCTCATCCTCATCGGGGAGGGGGGCGATACGTACCTGCAGGTCGAGGAACGGTTTGGCCGCGAGACCCGGTACGGCGGTCGATCCGATGTGGTCGAGAGCGGCGGCACCCGCACCCGGGAGACCGGCGAGCGCGGATCGGACATCGACGAGCAAGGCGGCGGCGCGGGCCGCCCACTCCGGACGGTGCTCGGCGATGGCCGCGGGGTTGTCATCGGTCATGCCCTCACGCTACGTGGCGGGAGGACGGCGCAGCCTCGACAAACGGCGAAGATGGAGGCGTGCGCATCGTCGGGGGAATCGTCCTGGTCGTCGTGGCGATCGTCGTCGGTCTCTTCGGAGCGCTGATGCTCGGCGCCTCGGGGCTGAGCTGGGCCGGTCCGGGGCTGACGGTGATCCCGTACTCCGACTCCGACGACGGCGAGCGGGCGATCGGCATCGGCATGGGGGTCGTCGCCCTGGGCTCGTGGGCCCTGCTGACCCTGGCGGGCTTCTTCGTCGCACGCGGGCGGACCCGCACCCGATCGTCACGGGTGGTCGCGGGCGGCCTCGTCGCCGTCAGTGTCGTCGTGGTGGTGGGTGCCACGATCTTCCTGACCTCGACCCCGCCGCCGGTGATCGAGAACCCGCCGCCGTGGAACCGGGCCTGAGGCTCTCCCTTCCCGCTGCTCAGCGCGGCTCCGCCCCCAGGTGCAGCACCGCCTCGGCCAGCGCGCGGATCCCCGCCGCGACGTCGCCTCCCGACACCGCCTCATCGGGATGGTGGCTGATGCCGTCGGGGTTGCGGAGGAACAGCATGCCCACCTCGGTGATCGCCCCGATCGACATCGCGTCGTGTCCGGCGCGGCTGAAGAGAGTCGGGGCCTCCCCGCCGATCCCGGCCCGGACGACGTCCTGCAGAAGGGGCGCGCAGAACACGGCCGGAGCGCTGTGCACCTCGCGGGCGCGCCACCGCAGACCGCGGCGGCCCATGATGGCATCCAGTTCTCGGGAGATCTCGTCCCACGTGTGATCACGGGTCGCGTCGAACTCGCCGCGCAGGTCGAGCGAGAAGTGTGCCTCTCCCGGCACGACGTTCACCGCGCCCGGGAACGCCTCGAGCTGCCCGACCGTGCCGATGATGTGGTGCTCACCGCGGCAGATCCGCTCGACCGCGAGGGCCGCTTCGCTCGCGCCGAGTAGGGCATCGCGGCGCATGTCGTACGGCGTTCCGCCGGCGTGCCGGGCTTCCCCCTCGACGACGAGCTGGAACCGCCGCGCCGACGCGATCGATGACACTGCGGCGAGAGCCTGTCCGCTGCGGTGGAGCTCCGGCCCCTGCTCGATGTGCGCTTCGAGGTAGGCGACGAGTTGCTCGGGCCGACGCGCAGCTTCGCCGATGCGCCCGGGATCGAGACCGAACTCGCGGAACGCCTCGCGCAGCGTCGAACCGTCGGCATCCGTCAGGTCCCACCAGGCGTCGTCCCACTGCCCCGCCACGGCCGATGACCCCAGAAGCGCCTTGCCGAATCGCGTGCCCTCCTCGTCGCTGAACGCGATGACCTCGAGCGCGAACGGGAAGGGACTGGATGCCGTGCCCTCGTCGTCGATGCTACGGATCAGCCGCACCACCTCGAGTGCCATCAGCACCCCGACGATGCCGTCGAAGCGCCCCGCGTCGGGCACGGTGTCGAGGTGAGAGCCCAGCAGGAGCGTGGGGGCGTCGGGGGCACCCGCGGGGGCGAGGCGTCCGACCTGATTGCCCGCGGCGTCTTGCCGCGTCGTCATGCCGAGCTCGCGCATCCACTCGGCGGCGAGACGGTTCACCCGCGCGTGCTCGGGAGAGAGGTACACGCGCGTGATGCTGCCCGGGGTCGCGGTGACGCGCGCGAGCTCCTCGCAGCGTCCCATCACGCGGCGGGCTGCCGAGACGACGCGCTCGGGTGCGACGTCGAGGCGCGTGGCGGTGGTCATCCCAGGGCTCCTCGGCCCGGTGCGCCGTGACTCGTCGCGCGGGGACACCCCTCCCCCTGCCCGGCGGGACGCCGTCCGAAGGAGCCGCGCCCGAAGGAGCGGTGCCCGAGGGAGCGGACCCCGAAGGAGCGGCGCCTGCCGGAGCGCCACCCGAGGGCAGCGACGGCGGCGACGGGGAGGGCGAGAGGCGTCACGACCGTGCCGCCGCGTACACGCCCTGCGCGGCCTCGACGCCACCGCCGGCCGGCACCGACGCGCCGTGGCGGCGCAGCACCGCCTCGAGGGCGGCGAGCGTGGTGAGCACGGCGTCGGTGCGGGCGTTGTACCCCATCGTGCCGATCCGCCAGACGCGGCCGTGCAGCGGCCCGAACGAGGTGCCGATCTCGATGCCGAAGTCGCTCAGGAGCTCCGCGCGCACCGCGTCGCCGACGACCGCCTCCGGGATCTCGACGGCGACGACGTTCGTCATCTTGTGCGCGACGTCGCCGAAGACGGTCAGCCCGAGGCCCTGCACTCCGGCGAGCATCGCGTCGCCGTGCAGGCGGTGGCGGTCGATCACGGCATCCCGGCCCTCGAGGAGCAGCACGCGCGCGCACTCGCGTGCGCCGTAGAGCATCGTGGTCGCCTCGGTGTGGTGGTTGAGGCGCCGCGGCCCCCAGTAGTCGAGGATCATCGCAAGGTCGAAGTAGTTGGACCGGATGAAATCGGATGCCACGGCATCGCCCTCTTCCCGGATCCCCGCCTCGACGCGGGCGCGCGAGCGCACCACCTCGACGGCGCGCTCCGACAGGCTGATCGGCGCCGACCCCGACGGACCGCCGAGGCATTTCTGCAGGCCCGCGGTCGCGGCATCCAGGCCCCAGGCATCCATCTCGAACGCGTTGCCGCCGAGCGAGGCGGTGGCGTCGGTGTAGAACAGGGCGCCGTGCGCGCGGCAGATCTCGCCGATCTCGTCGAGCGGTTGAAGCATGGTGGTCGAGGTGTCGCCCTGCACGCACGCGACGAGGTGCGGCTTGACCCGCTCGATCGCCTCGCGGATCGTCGACACCGGGAAGACCTCGCCCCACGGCACCTCGATCGTGTGCACCTCGGCGAGCGCGCGCTCGGCGATCTCGGCCAAGAGGTGACCGAAGCGCCCGAAGACGGGGACCAGCACGCGGTCCCCGGGGCGCACGAGCGAGAGGATCGCCGCCTCGATCCCCGCACGGCTCGTGCCGTCGATCAGCAGGGTCGCGTCGTTGTCGGTCGCCCACACCCGGCGGTACAACTCTTGCGTCTCGGTCATGGTCGCCGTCATGAACGGGTCGTACTGCCCGACGAGCGGCGCGCCCATCGCGCGCAGCACACTCGGGTACGCCGAGATGGGGCCGGGGCCCATGAGGAGCCGGGCGGGCGGGTCGATGGGGCCGGGGAGGTGAGACATCAGGACTCCGTGGTGCGGGGGTGGGTGAAGCGGCGGGGCGAGAGGGAGGGAGTGGTCATCGGAGCCCTCCCTCGACGAGAGCGGCGAGGCGGCGAGCCAGGCGTACGAGGGCGATATCGGTGCCCGCCCGCGAGACGAGGCAGAGCCCGACCGGAGCGCCGTCGACCGTGAGGAGCGGCACCGAGATCGAGGGCAGGCCCGCGATCGCGGCCGGCGCCGTCATGCGCAGGGTCGCCGCGCGCACGGCGTCGACGTCGGCCGTGCGCTGGGGCGCCGGACCGGGGACGGTCGGGAAGATCAGCACGGCCCCGTCGACGAGCTCGGCCAGGTGCGCGGCGATCGGCTCGAGGTCCTCGCGCGCGGCGGCTTCGTCCGCGGCAGCGATGCGCGAGGCGACGGAGAAGCGCTCGGCGACGGCCGGGCCCACCGCCCCGGGGTGCGCGGTCATCCACTCGCCGTTGTTGCGCCAGGCCTCGGCACCCTGCACGGTGCGGAACGCCGCGAAGGCGGCATCCAGGTCTCCCGTGTGCACGGCGCGGAAGGGCGGCGGATCATCGGATGCCGCGAGCGCGGCCACCAGCTTCGAGAACGCCTCGCGGGTCGCGGGCTCCGCGCACTCGAGGATCTCTTCGGGGACGAGGAAACGCCAGGGCAGGTCATCCCCCGAGGCTCCGTAGACGTTCTCCGTCGTCGCTGACCCGTCGTAACTCAGGCACCAGTCGGCGACGCGCTGCAGGGTATCGCCGTCGCGGGTCAGCCATCCGATCGTGTCGAACGACTGCGCGAGCGGCAGCATGCCCTGGCGCGGCACGAGATCGTGGGTGGTGCGGAGGCCCCAGAGCCCCTGGTACGACGCGGGCACGCGGATGGATCCCGCGGTGTCGGTGGCGAGGCCGATGTCGGCGTGCCCCGCGGCGACGGCGGACGCCGGGCCGCTCGAGGATCCACCCGGGAGTGCGCCCACGACCGCGCCATTCGGCGGGGTGCCGTAGTGCACGTTGTCGCCGGCGATCGAGTACGCGAACTCGTCGGTGCGAGCGATTCCCCGCAGCGACGCGCCGGCCCGCAGCAGGTCGGCGACGGCGGGGGCGGTGACCTTCTCCGGTCGCGCTTCTTCGAGGAAAGCCGGGTTGCCCGCCCCGATGCGGAAGCCCGCGATGGCGAAGAGGTCTTTCACGGCGACGGTGAGGCCCGCGAGGGTCCCTTCCCACGCGCCCTGAAGGAACGGATCGCCCACGCTTCGCCAGATCGAGCGATCGAGCGGCGGCGTGCGCGGAGCGACGTGTGCGGCGGTGATGAGCCAGCGCCCGTCGATGCGCTGCCAGACCTGGGTCTGCAGCCCGCGGCCTCCGCCGTGGAAGCGTGAGACCGACATCAGCAGGGCGACGTCGGGCCCCAGCCGCCGGTAGTGGATGTCGGTGATGTCGCGCGGGGGGACGCCCCCGCGCAGCGAACGGAAGCCGCTGATGGCGTCGTGGCCGACGAGGAGGCCCGCAGGGTCACCGCGCAGGGTGTCGGGACCGGGGGCGAAGAACGCGTCGAGCGCATCGAGGTCGTTCGCGACGATCGCCCGCTCGTAGGCGTCGAATGCCGAGCGCAGGTCGGCGGGGATCGCCGCGGAGTTCGTAGGTGCCGCGGGCGCGGGTTCGGGAATCCCCGCAGAGTCGTTCGGGACGGGCTCGCGCGACACGCGCTCGGGCGTCGCGAGTTCGGACATCGCCCCCGTGGCATCCGTCATGATCGTCGCCCCTCTCCGCGCGGCGCTGAGTGTCCGAAACACCCGGACCATCTCGAAAATCGTCCGGGTGTTTTGGACACTCGACGGAGAGGAGCCGCGTCGGGAGCGCCCAGCGCGAGCGGCAGGCCGGCAGCGCCGGCGTCAGCCGCCTCGGCACGGGCCAGGGCGGCGGCGAGGACGGGGCTCATGCGACGTCTCCTTCCTGTTCGTTCGCCGCCGCGCCGTCGACGGGCGCGGGCATCGAGACCGCGGCGGTCCCGGATGCCAGCGCCTCGGGCTCGACCGCCGGCACCCCCGCGAAGTCGGCCTCGCGGATCCGGGCGTGCACGCCCGAGACGATGTCGACGACCTGCGAGATGTCGAAGTCGGTCGCCGCGCTCAGGTAGGCGTAGGCGAGGTGCTCGCCCATCCCCCAGCGCCCACCCAGTAGGGCGAGCGACGAGCGCACGCACGCGCGCATCGCGGCATCCAGGTCGGGATCCATGCCGGTCGGCACGAGGTACTCGGGCGTCCGGACCAGCGGACCGACGACCTCGCCGAACGCGGCGCGCGCGGCCTCCGCGGGAACCACCTCGAAGCGCAGCGTCGCGCGGAGCGACGCCTCCAGGGCGGTCAACGCCACCTCGCCGTCGCCCTGCGCGAAGTGCGGATCGCCCACGTAGGCGAGTGCTCCGTCGACCTGCACGGGGAGGAAGAGAGCGGTGCCCTCGACGAGGAGATTGATGTCGATGTTGCCCCCGTGGGTCCCGGGCGGCACGGAGTGCGGGCGCTCGTCGCCCGCGACCGCGACGCCCATGGTGCCGAGGAACGGTGCGAGGGGGAAAGCCACGAGCGGATCGCCGCCCTCGCGAAGCGGGAGCGTGCCGTGCAGAACGCCCTCGCGCTCGGCGACCGCCGAGAACACGCTGACGTTGTGCTCGCCCCGCGGCAGCTCGCCGACGAGCGCGCCCTTGCCGTGCCGGTTCGAGATCACGCCGTAGGGCACCCGCGGCACCAGCGTCTCGACCGTGATCTTCAGCAGATCGCCCGGGTGCGCGCCCGCGACGCGCACGGGTCCGACGACCACGTGCGGTCCGTCGGCGCGAGGGTCGCGGAGAACGGATGCCGCGATCTCGACCGCATCGTCGAGCACCTGGGCGCGCGGCACCCCGTGCGCGGAGAAGTAGGCCGCGGGGTCTTTGCCCTGGTCGTCGAGGATGCCCTCGTGGCTGACCGTGTCGATGGTGACGGTCTCGCCCGACGCGATCTCGAGCACGGGAGTGTCGGTGGCGCAGGGCAGGCGGCCCCACAGAACGGTCTCGGGGGTGGCGCGGAGGTAGTGGTCGCCGGGGATCGGTCCGGTGCCGGGTTGGAGGATCGGGAAGGGCGTGGGGATTCCGGATGGGGCCCGACCATGGTGGCTGAGCCTGTCGAAGCCACCCCCCGATCGGGCGTGCCCGGTCCCTTCGACAAGCTCAGGGACCCCCGACGCGGCCACGGGCACGTCGGGATCGGTCCTCTCGCCGAGCTCAGGGACCTCGGACGCGGCCCGGCTCACCTCGCCGCCGCTCACGCGTCCACCGCCGCGGTCGCACGGAGGATCTCGCGTCCCCCGCGCTCGGTCACCGCCGAGCCTCGGCGATACACCGATTCGCCCCGGAGCCACGTCTCGCGGACGACGCCGGTCAGGGTCTGGCCGTGCCAGGGCGAGACGGGGTTGCGGTACTCCAGAGCCGTGGCATCCACGACGAACTCCTCATCGGGGGCGAACGCCACGAGGTGCGCCGGAGCACCCGGCGCGATCACGCCGAGTCCCTCGAGGCCCGCGATCCGCGCGGGGCCGGTCGTCATCAGCGGCAGCAGGCTCTCGAAGGCGAGGCCTCGCGCGCGGGCGGTGCTGTGCACGGCCGACAAGCCGGTCTGCAGGCCCGCGATCCCGCCCCAGGCGAGACCGAAGTCCGGATTGCTCTTCAGCTCGACGGTCGCGGGGGAATGGTCGCTCACGATCGCGTCGATCGTGCCGTCGACGATGCCCGCCCACAGCAGATCGCGGTTGTCGCCCCCGCGGATCGGCGGGCAGCACTTGAAGGCCCCGGCACCGTCCGGTACCTCCGCGGCGTCGAGGGTGAGGTAGTGGGGGCAGGTCTCGACCGTCAGCCGCACGCCCTCGGCCTTGGCGGCGCGCACGTCGTCGAGCGCTCCTCCGTCGGCGACGTGCACGATGTGCGCGCGAGCGCCGGTGCGGCGCGCCGCGTCGATGACCCGGAGGATCGCGGATCGTTCGCTGAGCGGCGGGCGACTGGCCTCGAAGTCGCGGTAGCGCGGACCGAGCGCGCCGTCCGCGTGCAGGTGCGCGGGGTCTTCGGCGTGCACGATCAGCAGGCCGTCGAAGACCGCGAGCTCGGCGAGGCACCGCTCGAGCTGCTCCGCATCGAGGTGTCCGAACTCATCGATGCCGCTGGGCGACAGGAAACACTTGAAACCCACGACGCCGGCGTCGGAGAGTGCGCGCAGCGACCCGAGGTTCTCGGGGACCGCACCGCCCCAGTAGGCGACATCGACCGCGAGCTTTCCCGCGGCGGCCGCGCGCTTGGCATCCAGGGCCGGAAGCGTGGTGGTGACGGGAGAGCTGTTCAGCGGCATGTCGACGATCGTCGTGACGCCGCCCGCGGCGGCCGCGGCCGTTCCGGTCGCGAAGCCCTCCCACTCGGTGCGCCCCGGCTCGTCGAGGTGCACGTGCGAGTCGACGAGCCCCGGGAGCAGCACCGAGTCGCCGGGCAGCACGGTCTCGGCAGCGGCGTCGAACGGCTCGACGGAGGTGATCGTCCCGCCCTCGCTCACGACGGTCGCGGGGCGGAACTCGCCGTCCAGATAGACCCGTCGCGCGGCGATCCGTGTGCTCATACCGGCCACGCTAAGCGCCCCGCGTTTCACAGATGTAACCGTGATCAACATTCATGCAAACACCTCGAGATTCGTCGCCTGGGGAGGAAGAGTCGGCGCCGCTCCCTCGCGAGTCGGAAGCGCGTACTCGTCGCGTTTGCTCGTCCCCAGCCCCATCCGTGCCATCCCGGATGCCACGCCCACCGCCGCCGCGACCCCGTCGACGACCGGCACCCCGACGCGTGCCGTCAGCTCGACGCACAGATCGGCCATCCCCGCGCACCCGAGCACGATGACGTCCGCCCCCGCAGCCGCGGCCTCCGCGCTGTACCGCGCGATCGTCTCCACCGCGACGGACCCCGTGTCCTCGAGGTCGAGCACGGGGATCCCCGTCGCCGCGAGCGACACGCACGCCCGCTCCATGCCGTACCGCGATACGAGGTCGCGAGCTCGGCCCAACGTCCGGCTGAGGGTCGTGACCACCCCGAAGTGCCGCCCCGACACCGCGGCCAGGTGCATCGCCGCCTCGGCGATTCCGACGACCGGCGCCTCGACGAGCTCCCGCGCCGCGTCCAAACCCGGGTCGCCGAAGCAGGCGATCACGTAGGCATCGGCGGGGTCGAGTCCGTCGCGATCGGCCGCGACGAGCTCGACGACCGCGGCCGCGGCGAGGACCTCGTCGGTGTGGCTCTCGATCGCGGCGGCGCCGGTCGCAGGACACACGGCCTCGATGAGCACGTCGGGCCCCGCCACCTCCCGGGCGGCCTCCGCGATCTTCGCGGTCATCGCCCGGGAGGTGTTGGGGTTGATGAGCAGAATCCTCACGCGAGCGCCTCGCGCGGGTTCTCGGGAGTCGACCGACGGAGCGGCGACGCCGTGCCGGGCTCCGGAGTTCTGGCATCCTGAGCCGTCTGAGCGAGCACCGCGGGCGCACCGGGCGCCACGGCTCCGGAGCCCGGCACCGGGGTCACGACATCCGGAACCGTCCGCGCGAGCACCAGGTCCTCGGCCTCGACGGGGGCCTCCACGGCATCCGAGGTCCCGTCGGAGATGCCCTCCGTCTCGCCCTCGAACGTGGGGACCCGCGGGTCGAGGCGCTCGAACAGCAGGAACAGCGCGTATCCGAGGCCGCACCCGATGAACCAGCTGTAGTCGCTGATCCACGAGACGTCGAACATCCCCAGGTCGGCGAACAGCTTCGGGAACACCGCGACCGCGACCGTCGGGACGCCCGCCGCGATGACGGCCTTGACCGCATTCGGGTTGAAACCGTTGCGGTACCAGTACGGCCCCGTCGCGTCCATCGTGAACATCGCGTCGACCTTCACGCGCTGACGGGCGGTGATGTAGTACCCGGCGATCAGGATGCCGAACAGCGGGCCGATCAGCGCACCCAGCACGCCGAGGGAGTAGTGGATCGCGTCGTCGTTCGAGTACCAGTTCCACGGCATGAGGAACGTCGATCCGATCGCGGCGATCATTCCGCCCGCGCGCCACGAGATCTTCTTGGGCGCGACGTTGGAGAAGTCGAACGCGGGAGAGATGAAATTCGCGACGATGTTGATGCCGACCGTCGCTGTGACGAACGTCAGGCCGCCGAGCAGGATGGCGAACGGGGTGTCGATCCGCTCGACCGTCTTGATCGGGTCGGTGATCAGCGAGCCGAACACCGGCACGGTGGCCGAGGCCGTGATGACCGTCAGCAGCGAGAAGAACACGAAGTTGATCGGCAGACCCCAGAAGTTGCCCTTCTTCACCGCGGCGAAACTCTTGCCGTAGCGGGCGAAGTCGCCGAAGTTCAGCATCGGGCCCGAGAAGTACGACACCACCAGGGCGATCGCGCCGAGCATCACCGGGATCGACGCCCAGAAGTCGAGCTGGGTGGTCGAGAGGGTGAACGAGATGTTCTGGATCCCGGCCTGCGACACGAGGTAGACGGCGAGGACGATCATGACGACGTAGACGGCGGGGCCGGCCCAGTCGATGAAGCGGCGGATGACCTCCATGCCGTTCCAGAAGAGGAGGAACTGCGCGGTCCACAGGATCGCGTACGAGATCCAGCCGAGCGCCGACAGCCCGGCGAACGACACATCGAGGAGGGCAACGGAGCCCGGGATGAACTTCAGGAAGATGATGTTCAGCGATTCCGCGGCGAGGAAGGTCTGCACGCCGTACCAGGCGATCGCGATCAGGCCGCGGATGATCGCGGGGATGTTCGCGCCCCGGATGCCGAACACGACGCGGTTGATGACGGGGTAGGGCACGCCCGTCTTCTGACTGGGCTTGGCGACCATGTTGGCGAAGACCTGCACGATGACGATGCCGGCGATGAGCGCCACGAGCACCTGCCACGACTGCAGGCCGAGGGCGAAGAGCGAGCCCGCGGTGACGTAGCCGCCGACGGAGTGCACGTCGCTCATCCAGAACGCGAAGATGTTGTAGCTCGACCACTTCTGCTTCCGCAGCGGCGCGAGGTCTTCGTTGGCGAGACGCTCGTCGTAGTGGGGCTTCATGTTGCCGCCCCCGTGGGGGTGGCCGGCGGCCTCCACGAGATCGTGGGGGCCGGTGAGCGGGGTGGATGTCATGTCATTCCTCTCAGGACGATGGATGCCACGACGTGGAGTCCGCGGCCGGAGTGGAGCTCTGATGTGAAGTTATGGGTTCACACTGCGCGGCTGGTTTCGCTCGTGTAACAGGCGTGTGAAGTCGCTCCTTCACACCCGCCGGCTGCCTAGACTCGGGGCATGACGCAGCCGCCCCTCGCCGACGCCGTCGATCCGGACGCTGCGGTCCCAGGGGCACCGGCCGAGCCCGCGGCATCCGTCGGCGCGCGCATCCGGGATCTGCGCCAAGCCCGCGGCATCTCCGCCCGCGCTCTCGCGGCGACCCTCGGCATCTCCCCCAGCGCGGTCTCGCAGATCGAACGCGGCGTGATGCAGCCGAGCGTCTCGCGGCTCATCGCCATCACCGACGCCCTCGGCGTGCCTCTCGTCGCGGCCTTCGATCCGGCATCCGATCGCCCCGTCGAACCCGTCGGCCCCTCGGGCTTCACGCTGCAACGCGCCGCGCAGGCGGCCGACATCGTGCTCGAGAGCGGCGTCTCGTTCCGCCGCCTGACCCCCGGTTCGTCGCCCGGCGTCGACTACTTCGAGTCGGTCTACCCACCCGGAGCCTCGGCGCACGGCGCCGACGGCCTCTTCCATCACGAGGGCTACGAGGTCGGCACCGTCGTCGCGGGTGAACTCACGATCGACTTCGAGGCCGAGCGGGTCATCCTGCGGGCGGGGGATGCCATCAGCTACCCCTGCTCGGTCCCCCACCGCCTGCACAACACCGGCGCAACGGATGCCGTGGCGCACTGGCTGATCGTGCACGCGTGAATGACAGATTTTCGCACGAAGATAACTTTCCTTGCGAGAAAAATCTCTTCGTAGGAGAATTCTCCTCGGAGGAAACCATGGACAGCGAGAAGATTCGGAGCCGCGCGCGAGACTACGGCATCGACCTCGTCGGAGAGATGCCGACAGCGAGCAGCCCAGTCACCTTTCTCGTCGTTTCACGCGGGAAGCAGCAGCAGAGGGTCACCGCGGTTGCGGTGTCGCCTCTGACCCTCACGGAGCTGGAGCACATCCTCCCTCTCCCCGCGAAAGGTCCTGTCGTCGCGCTGGGCAGTCGAGTCACGCCGCGCAACGCGGATGCGCTCCGAGACGTCGGCGTCAACTTCATCGACGAGGCGGGTAACGGCTACCTGTCGCTCGGAGACACGCTGATCGACGTGCGCGGGCGGACGCCCGATTCCGCCGCCGGCCTCCGTAAACCCGCGAAGAGCGCCTCCCTGTTCACGGAAAAACGGTCGCAGGTCATCCTCGCGGTGATCAGTTGGCCCGACCTCCTCGCTGCACGGCTCCAAGACCTTGCGCGAGCCGCCGGAGCCTCCGTGAGCTTCACGCAGAAGACGCTGGTGGCTCTCGAATCAGCCAACTTCCTTGACCGCTTCGGCCCACGGGACCACGCTTCCCTGAGGAACATCGACTCGCTGATCGATGGATGGGCGGCAGCATTTACGAGCGGACTCGGCTCGCGGGAGAACACCCGAGCCTTTCGTGGGACTTTCGACCCGTCCCGCCTCTCTCCGGACGGCCCACCCCTCTATCTCAGCGGAGAAGCCGTCGCACCGTGGATCGCACGCAACATCACATGGACCATCTACGCCGACGGCATCCCCCGCGATGCAGCCCAAGCGGGGCGCTGGGCACGCGATGACGAGTCACCGACCCTGTTCCTTCGCGAGAAGTTCTGGACCGAGCCTGTCCCCGCGCGCACGCGAGAATCTGCCCGACTACGAGAAGCGCCGCCGTTGCTGGTCTACGCCGATCTCCTGGCATCCGGTGATTCTCGCGAACGAGAAGCAGCCCAGCGTCTGAGAAACGACAATGCTCGACTGCGCGCGCATTGACCTCCGACTGCTGGACGATGTCGCGGCGGCCGTCCATGATCTGGTCACGACGACGGGTATTGATCCTCGGAAAATCCTGCTGGTCGGGGCACGGTGTCGCGATGCCATCCATTCCGCCCTGGGAAGAACGACACCGACTCGACTGACCACAGACCTCGACCTCGGAATCGCCATCGCCTCATGGAATGAGTTCGAGCGGATCGGATCGGCATTCGCCTCCATCCAGTCGAACGGAATTGCCTTTCGCGTCGCCGGCATGCATGTCGATGTCGTCCCGTTCGGCGATGTCGCTGAGGAACCCCGCGGCCTCAGCCGACCATCGACCCGTAATGACGACATCGTCGTCTTCGGATTCCAGGAGGTGTTCGACCGAGCATCGATCCTGACGCTTCCCACCGGGGAACCTGTCCGTCTTCCTCAACCCTCGGGGTATGGATTGCTCAAGACCCGCGCGTGGGCGGATAGAAGTGCGCACGGCGACCATCGCGACGCACAGGATCTGGCTGTCGCTCTCGACTGGTATGCGCAGGATCCGTCGACGATCGATCGCCTGTTCAGCGCCGACATTGACATCAGCGAACTGTACGGCTTCGACGCTGGCCAAAGCAGCGCGCACCTCCTCGGCCGCGACATTCGGCGGCATCTCATCCCCTCAGATGCGAACGACCTGGTGAGCCGGTTCACCGGCCTGGACGCGCGGCCGCTTGCTGGCCACCTGCTCAACCTGCCGCAGGACCGGTCGCGACGATTCGATATCGTCGAAGCGTTCACGCGCGGTCTCCGCGACGCGCAACTGCCCGCATGACGTGTCATCGACGGAGCCCCCGCCGACCCGAGGGCCGACGGGGGCTCCGGACGTTCTACTTCGCGATGAGCGTGAGCGTCAGCGTCGACCGGTAGACGCCGACGGGGGCGTCCTTCGGCGGCGTGAAGTCCAGCCCCGCGTCGAAACGGGCCCCGCCGATCCCCGTGGACACACCAGCGGCCCCGGAGGCGATGACCCCGTCGCCCGCGCCGAGGCTGAGACCCGAGGGCAGGACCTCGCCCGCGAACGACATCGGTCGGATGCCGAGGGCGTCTGTCGGAGCGGAGTAGGTGCCGCTGGTGAAAGGCGTGGCCGTCGCGGTGAGGGTCCACCCCGTCAGCGCGGCGCGATCGTCGACGACCGTGAGCCTGCCCAGATTTGCGGTCGCGCGCGTCCCCCGCTCGACCGCGCCGAAGTCCACCGCGGTCTTCTGCGCGTCGAGCGACCACAGGTCGCTCGCAGTCACCTTCGTGTGCAACTCCGCGCTGTCCCGCAGCGAGACCGGGTGCACCGGGATCTCGAACGTGCCCCACGCGACGATGGTCGGGTCGTTCGGCTGGGTCAGCGCCACGGTGTGGTGACCCGGCTCGAGCCCGGAGACGTCGACGACCGCGTCACCCGCAGCATCCGTCGTCAGCTGTCCGAGATCGGTGAGCGAGGACCACGCCCACGCCCGCAGGATCTGCCCCTTGTGAGCCGCTCCCGCGTGCACCGTGACGGTCGTTCCCCCGTCCGCGGGGCCGGCGATCTCCACCTGAGCTGCGTCGGAGGTCGACGGCAGCTGCGGGTTGGGATCGACGACGGTGAGGGTGGCCGGCGCGGACAGGGTCTTGCCGCCCTGCGCGTTGGAGGCCACCGCACGGTACTTTCGGCCGTTCATCGCGGTCGTGGCATCCGTGACCGTCAGGGTCGACGAGGTGGCATCCGGGATATCCGCCCAGCTCGCCCCGTCTGCCGACGACTGCCAGGCGACGGTCGGAGCGGGTGAGCCCCCCGCGATCACCGAGAACGTCGCCGTCGCGCCGACCAGCACGCGCTGGTCCGACGGGTCAGTGAGCGTGGGCAGGGATGCCGAGATAGTGACCGTCGCCTCGATCGCCTTCCCGTCGCGGCTGCCGAGCGACTGCACGAAGCTCAGCGGGTGAGCACCGGCGCCGGTGACGGGAGTGTCGAGGGCGATGTGCCAGGTGCCGTCCGAGGAGACCGCGGTCCGGCCGATCGTGCGCCCCTGCTCGACGACGCGGACGTCGGCCCCGGTGAGACCGGTGCCGTCGAACGACGAGAGCGAGGCATCCGCCGGCTGCGCCGCCGACACGTCCGTGGTCAGGGCGAACTGCGGCCCACCCGCGTCGATGTTCTGGCGCTGGTAGAGGAACTGGTCGGTCGTGAGCGCGTGATCGACGACGCGGGTCTCACCCACGCAGCCGTACCAGCCGTGCTCGGGCTCCTCATTCCACGCCGAGGCACCGATGATCCACGGCATGAAGTCGGCGGCCATCATCCCGCCGACCTGCGAGGCGTTGCGCAGCACCGGCACACCGTCGACGTACATGATGACCGTCCCGTTGGCCGGGTCGTTCACGATCGCGACGTGGTGCCACGAGCCGGGCATGATCTCGCCTGACCAGAGGGTGTACGAGTTCTTCGAGCGCGGATCGGCGGCGGAGAACTGATACTCCCGGAGGTTGGAGATGCCCAGCCACGCGGCGCCCGCACCGGCATCGGAGGAGTCGTTGATCCCCATCCACTGGCGGGCACCGCCGCGCGTGATGGCTGCTCCCCAACGGTTGGCCGCCTCCGTCCAGTTGCTGTCCATCTGGAGGAACGTCTCCAGCGTGTAGCCGGTGCTCGCATCGAGATGCGCCATCGTGGCCGGGGCTCCGTACTCGGTGGTGAGGTAACCGAGGTTGTCGCGCGCACCCGCATTGCGGTGGACGTCGCTGAAGCACACCGCGCCCTTGTCGGCCGAGTACACCGGCACGTTGGAGTGCGAGATGGAGACGTCGTCGCTCGTATCCGGCGCGTCGGTGTCGTCCACCGGATTGCGATACATCGGGCTCGACCCGGCGATGTCGGGGATCTCGGTCGTGTCCGCGACGTCCCCCTCTGCGACACCGCCGAACCGCCAGTGCGCGAGCGTCCCGTCGACGTGCACGTAGTCGGTGTCGTCACCGGCGACGGCGAGCTGCTGCTCCTTCCCGTGGCCGGTCCATCCCGCCGACACGATCTGCTTGGCCCGCGCCGAGAGGTCGCCATTGTCGGCCTGCGCCGCGGTGGGCGCCTTCCAGCCGAAGCGGGCACCGAAGTCGATGGGGAGGCTGAAGTCCTGCCATTTCCCATCGAGCACGGGGGTGTCCGTCGACGTGAGCGCGTCGGCGTGCTTCTTCGGAACCCAGGGCGAGACGGTGTCGACGTCGATGCTGTTGTTCGACAGGTCGAACTCGAACAGCGTCATGATGCCGTTGCCGCCGTCCGCGGCCATCTGGTAATCGGTCAGCACCTCGAAAACGGGGTGGCCGAAGTCGTTCGTCAGCGTCCGCTGGGTCGCGCCGTGGAAGTGGCCGTTCAGGGTCAGGATGATCTGGTCGTTCTTGCGGATGAGCTTGTCCCAGAGCAGATCGCCATACCACCAGCTGGTCGGCGAGATCTGGTCCTGGTCGATGCCGATGATCGCGTGAGAGTTCAGCACCACCGGGACGCCCGGGTGGGCGTCGAGAATGCCCTGCGCCCAGGCGAACGTGTCATCGGAGGCGTTCCAGCCGAGCGAGAGGACGATCCAGTCGTGCCCCTCGGCCTGGAAGTCGTATGCCGAGGAGTACCCGTTCTGGAACGTGCCGAGCAGGGTGCCGCCCGCCTGCCGTTTGAGGGTCGTCGCCCCGAAGACCGACAGGTAGTTCGCCGCGTTGGCCTCCGACGAGCGTGCGCCCTGGTCGGCCACGTCGTGGTTGCCCGGGATGATCGAGTACGGCACGCCGCCGTCCTCGAGGATCCGCATGGCCTTGGAGGCGGCGGTCCACTGGTCGCCCACCCACTGCTGGTCGACGACGTCGCCGAGCTGCACGGCGAAGGGGATGTTCAGGTCGTTCTTGTGATCGACGACCCACTGCGTCTGCGCCTCGAACGGGTTCGTCCCGTACTGCGGGTAGAACTGCGACGCGCTGTACCGCGAGTAGAACTGCGTGTCGGGAAGGACCGGCAGCAGGAAGCTGGACCGGTCCGCGGCGGTGGACGCATCGGGGGATGCGGACGCGGATGCCGCAGTGACGGGTGTACTCCCATCGGCCGCGAGCGCGGCGGACGCGTTGCCGAGGACGAGAGCCGACAGGGTCAGTACTGCCGCCGCGGCGGCCAGGGGGCGTGCGCGTCGAGCGCGCGGAGGGTGGAGGGACATCTCTCTTCTCATCTGGGGAAGGGCGAAACGGGAGGAGGTCACGCGGCGGGCGCCTGAGGTCCGTATACCTCGACCTCGGAAAGCGTCATCCAGGTGCTCGGCGACTTGTTGGAGAACAGCACGCGCACGCCGGTGGCGAGCACGGGGGCGAACGCGACCTCGAGCGAGAGGTTCGCCGAGCTGTTCGCGGCGGGCCACGTGGACGACGTGGGTACGTTCTTCCACCCGCCGAGAAGCGTGCGGTACTGCACCGTGACGCTGCCGATGTTCTGCTTCCCGCCGATGTCGTAGACCTTGACGCCGGTGATCGAGCGCGGCTGGTCCAGGGCGAACGAGACGCGGTTGGGGTTCGCACGGTTTGCCGCGCCTCCGCTGCGCCAGTCAGAGAATCCGACGGCGTTGCGATTGCCGTCCGTGAGCGCGAACGTCGTGCCGTTGTCGCGCACGGCCCAGTCGGGGTGCACCCCGCTCTGGCGCAGGATGTTGACGCTCTCGGGGGCGACGAGGGCGACGACCAATCGGGCGGAGAAGTCTGCCCCCGACACGGCCGGGACGGTCACTGTCCCGGGCTGGGCGAGTGCGGTGTCGGTGACCCCGGAGAAGTCCCACGACACGGGTGCGGTGACGCTGGCACCGGATCCGCCGACCCGGCGGACGACGGTCCGAGGCGCGAGCATCCGCAGCTCCTTGACGCTGACCCCCGCATACGAGCGCAGCGTGGCGTCGTCCGCCGCGGCGGCCGCTCCGACGGCGATGTGCGCGGAGACGGTGATGGTCTCGCCGAAGAAGCCGGTGGCCGTGCCGGTGACGTCGACATCCCCCGGTGCGTTCCAGACGGAGCGGTCGGGCTTCTGCCACGCGATGGACGTGAGCGGGAAAGAGGTCCCCCACCCATAGCGGGCGACGAGTTTCGACGGCAGGCGCGGCTCCGTCCCGACCGGCGTGACGGCCGTCGGCACCGTCACCGTCGCGGTCAGCGCATGCATGCGCCATTTCTGGACCGCGCTGCCCGTGGCCAGCGTGTACGACTGCACCTCGGACCCGTCCGCCGTCTTCTGGTTGTACAGGTCGAGGGCCGCCCACTTCTTGGAAGGGTCCTGCTGCACGTTCACGAGGTTGACGGTGCCGTCGCCGGCGTCACGGGCCTCCCACTGGGCGTAGGGGTCGGTCGCCGAATCGGCGACGTCGGCGAGCTGCAGATACCGGAAGTTCGTCGAGCTGTTGCGGGACCGGATGAGCGCGCGCCCCTGCTGATCGGCGATGACGTAGGTGTTCGCCGCCCCGGTCACGGGGTAGAAGGTCAGAGCCTGGGCGGCGAGCGCGGACGGGTCGCCGGTCTTTATCGCCTCGATCGCCGCCGCGGCGCGCTCGGTCGCCCCGGGTGCGGAGGAAACCTGCGCGTTGGTGTCGCCGAGCTGGACGACCTTGCCGGGAGCGTTGACGCTCTCCAGCAAGATCCGTTTGGGGGCGCCGACACCCTCGTAAGGGGCGCCGGCGGCGGATATGCGTCCGGTGACCTCGGCCGGAGCCGCGTGGGCCGGCGCAGCGACGCCCAGGGCGAGCAGAGCGACGGCCGCGGCGGCCAGGCCGTGCAACGACCGTCTCGGGAACAGGAATGACATGGGAAGGAGAGGTCCTCTCACAGAAGAAACGCCCGTCGGGCGCGGGCCGGACCGAAGCTATCCATCGGATGTGCCCCGCAGAGGGTCACTTCCGTTCTCGGGACATGAACGCGAGGTGCTCAGCGTGTGGCCGCAGGCGCTGTGAAATGTTCGCCACAGCAACACCGCCGACACATCCCGCCACAGCCCCGTAACGCGCGCCGCCTAGCCTGACCGGCATGCACCTGCACGAGTTCCACGCCCTCGACGACGCGGATGCCACGGCCACCGCCCGCGTGTGGGCCGACATCCCGGGCTGGGTCGACGCGATCGTGGCGGCCCGGCCCTACGCGAGCGTCGAGGCCCTCGCCTCCTACGCCGGAGACCTCGCCGCCGCCTGGTCGCCGGACGACCTCGAGGCCGCACTGCACGCGCACCCGCGCATCGGCGCGAAGGTCTCCGGCGAGGGCGCCGAGGCTGCGGCATCCCGTCGCGAACAGGGGTCCATGGCATCCGCCGCCGATGACGACGTCGCGGCCATCGCCGCCGGAAACACCGCGTACGAGGAACGGTTCGGCCGAGTCTTCCTCATCCGCGCCGCGGGGCGCACCCCGGGCGAGATGCGCGCCGAGCTCGAGCGCCGCCTCGGCAACGACCCCGCCGCCGAGACCATCGAGGCCACCCGACAGCTCGCCGAGATCGCCCTGTTGCGCCTGCGGACGACGTTCGCCGACGATGCCCCCGCCGAGCCCGAGGACGCCGAATGACCCACCTCACCACCCACATCCTGGATGCCACGGCGGGCACGCCCGCAGCCGGCGTCGCCGTCGCGCTGGCCCGGCTCGACGGCACCCCCGTCGCCGAGGGCACGACCGACGCCGATGGCCGCCTCGCCCTCGGCCCCGAGCGGCTCGACGACGGCGACTACGCCCTGACGTTCGAAACCGGCGCCTACTTCCGCGGGCGCGGCGTGGCGTCGTTCCACCCCGTCGTGTCCGTCGCCTTCACCGTCGCGGGCGGAGCGCACCTGCACGTGCCCCTGCTGCTGAGCCCGTTCGCCTACTCGACCTACCGCGGCAGCTGAGGAGCGTCATGAGAGTCATCGTCATCGGCGCGGGCGTCGGCGGGACCTCCGCGGCCCTCGCCCTGCAGAAGCTCGGCCACGAGGTCGTCGTCTACGACCGCATGCGCGAGAACCGGCCGGTCGGCGCCGCCCTGTCGCTGTGGTCGAACGGCGTCAAGGTGCTCAACTGGCTCGGCCTCGGCGCGGAGGTCGCCGCCCTCGGCGGCCGCATGGACGACATGGCCTACTACGACGGCCACACCGGTGACGAGCTCTGCCGCTTCAGCCTCGCCCCCGTCACCGAGCAGACCGGCCAGCGCCCCTACCCGGTCGCCCGGGCCGACCTCCAGCAGCTGATGATGGATGCCGTCGGCTCCGCCCACATCCACCTCGGCAAGCAGCTGGCCGGCGTGTCCGAGGCCGACGGCGTCGTCACCGCGACCTTCGCCGACGGCTCCACCGACACCGCCGATCTGCTGATCGGCGCCGACGGGGCCCGCTCGCTCGTGCGCGACTACGTGACCGAGCCCAGCGGCATCCGTCCCGAGAGGTCGTACTCGGGGTACGTCAACTACAACGGCCTCGTCGCGGCGGACGAGCGGATCGGCCCGCTCGATCAGTGGACCACCTACGTCGGCGACGGCAAGCGGTGCGCGGTCATGCCCGTCGCGGGCGACCGGTTCTACTTCTTCGTCGACGTACCCGGCCCCTCCGGCGTGATCGAGGACCGCATGGCCGCCCTCGAGGCCGCCTTCGGATCGTGGGGTGCGCCCGGGGTGCGGGCGCTGCTGGACGCCATCGACCCGGACGAGTCGCTCAACCGCGTCGAGATCTGGGACATCGACCCCTTCGACACGTGGGTGCGCGGGCGCGTGGCGATCCTCGGCGACGCCGCGCACAACACCGCCCCCGACATCGGCCAGGGCGCGTGCTCGGCGCTCGAGGACAGCTTCGCGCTCGGCATCGTCTTCGCGACCTCGACCCTCGGCGTCGAGGACTCGCTGAAGCGCTACGAGCGGATCCGCACCGAACGGGCCGGCGACCTCGTGCTGCGCGCCCGCAAACGCGCGCACGAGACGCACGCCTTCGACGTCGCCGCGACGCAGGCCTGGTACGACGGCCTGCGCCGGGAAGACGGCACGGGTGTCATCCGCGGCATCGTCGGCAACATCGAGGGCAGCCCCGTGGAGTTGGGCGCGAGCGTGATGCGCTGAGGCCGCTCCGGCCCCGACGTCAGCGCTGCACGACCACCGACCGGTCCACCTCCACGTCCCCGCCCACCACCGTCAGCAGCACCTCGGCGGTCGCGAACGCGTCCGGATCCGCCGACAGCGGGTTGGCGGAGAACGCCGTGAGGTAGGCCGGCATCCCCTCTCCGATCGTGCCGCCGGACTCGCCGACCGAGCGCCACCATCCGCGCGTGTGCGCGTCGAGGGCGACCGGGGCGTCGAGGGCCTGATCGGGGAGGACGGGCGTGACGTCCGCGCGTCCCGCGGGGCGACGGAGCATCGCCGCGGCGAGCGTGGCCCGCGCGTCGTACGGGGCCACCGGCCAATCCGACCCGAGAGCCACGACCACACCCTTCTCGTGCAGGTCGCGCGTGCGCCACGCACGGTCGGCGCGCTCGTCGCCGAGGCGGCGGGACCAGTTGTCGGTGTGGTCGGCGCGCGTGAAGTGCGTGCAGTGCGTGGGTTGCATGCTGACCGAGACGCCCGCGCGGACGATGAGCTCGAGGACGTCGTCGGGCAGCGTCTCGATGTGCTCCATGCGGTGCGGAACCCCCGTCCGCTCGAGCCCGTTCAATGTCGCGGCGACGAACTCGATGCCGCGATCACCGATGGCATGGGTCGTCGTCGGGATGCCGCGAGCATGGAAGTACTCGACGGCGGCGACGTACTCCGGCGGGCTCAGCCACAGGGATGCCGTCGACTCGCCGAGCGTGTCGGGCTCGCGCAGCCACGCGGTGCCGTTGTCGATGGTGCCGTCGATCATGAGCTTGATGCCGCGCACTTCCCACCGGCGGCCGTGGCGGCCCTGGATATCCGCGAGCCGCGCCCAGTCGCTCTCGGCGGAGCCGGGGACGGCCATCGGGGAGACGCGGAGGCGGATCGGCAGTTCTCCCTCCGCTTCGATCGCGTCGAAGAGGTCGAAGGCGTCGGGGTCGGAGGAGTCGAGCATCTGCCCGATCGTGACCCCGGTCTCGGCCATTCCGCGGAAGATCGCGACGAGCGCCTCCCGCCTCTCGTCGAAGGTGAGGCTCGGCACGATGCGCGTCACCCGTCCCGTGGCGCTGTGCTCGAGCAGGTAACCCGTCGGCGTCCCGTCCGCGTCGACCGCGATCGACGATGAGTCGTCGAACGTCTCCGCGCCCGTGATCCCGGCGCGCTCGAGAGCCGCCGCCGAGGCGATCGCGGAGTGGGCGTCGAAGAGCTGCACGAACGCGAGACGGTCCGGCGGCAGCAGGTCGAAGAGCCGCGCGGACGGCGCCACGGCGCCGAAGACGTTGGGGTTCAGCCCCCAACCGAAGACCCACTCCCCCGCGTCCCTCGCTTCCGCGGCGAGCGCTCGCTGTGCCTCGTCGAGCGTCTCCGCCGTGCTGAGGTCGACCCCGCGGGTCATGCCGATCCCCGCCACCGGGTGGATGTGCGCATCGACGATGCCGGCGGTGAGCGTCGCGTCGCCCAGGTCGATGACGCGCTGAGCGCGCGCTCTCCACGAGTCAGCGGCATCCCGGGTCCCCACACCCACGATCTGGCCGTCGTGGACCGCCACGAATCCGGCTTCCGCGGGAGCGCCGGCCAGAGCCGACGGTGTCAAGACCGCTCCCGCGAGCACCAGCAGATCGATGTTCTCCGGCACGGATGCCCTCCTTCTTCCTGAGCGACGGGTGTCGCCCCCAGCGGATGCCGTCACTTCTGCCCCAGGAAGGACTCGCGCGGCAGTTGGTCGATCGCCTCGGTGGTGGGTTCGACCTCCGAGAAGTCGAGCTTTGGGACGGGCCGACGGAACATGCGCGTCTTGACCGCGAGGATCACGACGCCCACGAGAGCCCACGCGCCGCCGATGATCCACGTCACCCCCTCGAGCGAGCTCAACAACCACAGCGTGAGAACGAAGCCGATCGCCGGCACGATGCCGTACCGCACGAGGCGTCCCGCGGTGAGCGCCGTCCGCTCCCGACGCGGCGGGAAGAGATACGTGCGGATGACCGAGAGGTTGACCATGGCGAAGGCGAGCAGAGCGCCGAAGCTGATCATGAACGCCGCCTGCGACAGCGTCACGAACAGGCCCGCGAGGGCGACGACCGACACGAGTGCGGTCGCGACCACCGGGGTGCCGTACTTCTTCGACAGACCGCCGAGCGGACGCGGCAGGATGCCGTCACGCCCCATCGAGAACAGGATGCGGGACACCGCCGCCTGGCCCGCGAGTCCGGCCCCGAGGCACCCGATGACGGTGATGAAGACGAAGGCACCGCCGAGGATCGGGCCCCCGACATGGTCGAAGAGCACCGCGCCCGCGGCATCCAGGAGCGCTTGCGGCGCGGCACTCCAGTCGGGGAGGTGGTAGGCGAGGGCGCCCACCCACGCGACCGCGATGAACAGCAGTCCGCCGACGACGGTCGTGACCATGATCGCGATGGGGATGTCGCGGCGCGGGCGCTTGGCCTCCTCGGAGAGGGTCGAGACCGCATCGAACCCGAGGAACGAGAGCGAGAGCACCGCGGCACCGGTGAGGACCGGGTTGAACTGCGCGCTGCCCGGGAGGAACGGCTCGAAGACTCCGGGGGCGTTCGGGTCGCCGATCGCGGTCTTGATCGCGAAGAAGGCGAAGACGACGACCGCCGCGAACGAGATCAGGACGACCGCGGTGTTGACCTTGCTCACCAGTGAGATGCCGAGGACGTTCAGGATGAGCGCGACGATGATCGCGCCGAGGGTGAACACCCACACGGGCACGGCGGGGAACTGGGTGTTGGCGTAGAGCCCGAGGATCAGGAAGTTGATCATCGGGATGAACAGGTAGTCGAGCAGCAGGATCCACCCGGTGAGGAACCCGACGCCTCCACCGAACGACTGCTGCGCGTAGGTGTAGGCCGAACCGGCGACCGGGTACCGGCGGACCATCGCGGAGTAGCTCGACGCGGTGAACAGCATGACGACCAGCGCCACGACGTAGGACGCGACGAGGTGCCCCTCGGTCAGCTGGTTCACGATGCCGTAGGTCGTGAAGACCGTGCCGATGGCCATGTACGAGATGCCGAAGAGGGTGAGTCCGGTGACGCCCATCGAGCGGGGAAGAGTGGTGCGGGAACGCTGAGACATGAGCGAACTCCTTGGGTGAGGTGCGATCACCAGCGATCGCGCAAAACGAACATAGTTCGATTTACTCCCACGTACAATGATTTTTCCGGCTCGACGGCGAGGAAACAGCGTGAGCGCAGCAACGACGGCAGCAGCCGAGGCCGACGAACGACCTCGGTCCGTGGGGCGCCCGCGAGTCGGCGTCCTCTCTCGCCGCCTCATCGGCGAGACCGCCCTGCGCCTGCTCGACGACGATCGAGACACGGGTTTTCGCATGAGCGACCTGGCTCGGGCACTGGGCGTCCGCGTGTCATCGCTGTACAACCACGTCGAGAACAAGACGGCGGTCTTCGCGGAGATCCGCGAGATCCTGGCCGAACGGATCAACGGAGAAGCCGCGCCGGACCCCCGGTGGGACCGCGCCCTGCACAACTGGGCGCACGCCTACCGCGCGGCGTTCGCCGCGCACCCCTCCACGGTCGCGTACCTGTCCGCCCTCCCCCTGGACCCGCATTCGACCGTCGGCACCGCCTACGACCAACTGGCTTCCCAGCTTCAGGATGCCGGCTGGTCCACCGCGGAATCGATGAGCGTCATCGTGGCCGTGGAGTCCTTCGTGCTGGGTTCGGCACTGGACGCCTCCGCCCCCCAGGACATGCTCGATCCGGGCGACCGGACCGATGTGCCCCGCTTCGCCGGCGCGTACATCGCGCGCCGCGAGCTGGCCGCGGCCGAAGGAGTGACTCCCGCCGACCTCGCGTTCGCTCTCGGCCTCGACGCCCTGCTCGAGGGCCTCCGCCTGCGCCTGGAGCGCGCGGCCGCTTGATCCGCCCCCCCCCAAACCCGGGCCTCACGGCGCCGGCACACGGCGAGCAGAACTCCCGAGAAACCGGATGCCGAGCACCCGGCGACCGCAGAAACACGCGCGGCCTGAACCGCAAACGACGAGAACTCAGGAGTTCTGCACGCTCCGCCCGGCGGGCCCGCCGGGCGTGCGCGTCAGACGCGGAAGACCGCGTGCACGTCGCCGCCGAGAGCCTCCCGACCGCCGAGGCCGTCGATCTCGAGCAGCGTCGCGATGCCGATGACCTCGCTCCCCACCGTCTCGAGCAGCTCGCGGCCGGCGGCGAGCGTGCCGCCCGTGGCCAGCACGTCGTCGAGCAGGAGCACGCGCGCACCGGCGGCGTTGTCGTCGTGCATCTCGATGGTCGCCGAGCCGTACTCGAGGTCGTACTCGATGGCGGCCGCGGGCCGGGGCAGCTTTCCCGCCTTGCGGATCGGCATGAGCCCGACGTTCGCGGCGATGGCGGCCGCACCCGCGAGGAGGAAGCCGCGCGCCTCGACTCCCGCGACGGCGTCGAACCGCCCCGCGAAGGGCTCGATGAGCGCCTCGACGACGGTGCGGAGCGCCGCGGCATCCGTCAGCAGGGGCGTGATGTCGCGGAAGACGATCCCCGGCTTCGGGTAGTCGGGAATGCTCGTGATCAGCGATTCGGCACGGGCGAGGTCGGAGGCGTCGGGCACCGCCCCAGCCTAATCGCGCCCGCGCCGCCGTGCCTTTCCCCGTTGAGTGTCCAAAACACCCGGACGAATTTCGAAAGCCTCCGGGTGTTTTGGACACTCACGTGCGCGAGCGGGCGCGCGCGCGAGCGGGAGCGCGCGGGGGCGGGAGAGAGCGGGAGCGGGAGCGGGAGCGGGAGCGCGAGCGCGCGCGGGAGCCGGAGCGCCAGCAGGAGCGGCGGCGAGGGAGGCGCTTGACGGCGATGTAAGCGCTTGCACTAACGTAGCCCGCATGACTTTCACGCAGCAGGACTCGCGACCCGAACTCGCGTCCGCACCCGGCTCGGAGTGGTGGCGCACCGCCGTCATCTACCAGATCTACCCCCGCTCGTTCGCCGACGCCTCGGGCGACGGCCTGGGCGACCTGCCCGGCGTCACCACCCACCTCGACGACCTGAAGCAGCTGGGAGTGGATGCCATCTGGCTGAGCCCCTTCCAGCGTTCCCCGCAGAAGGACGCGGGGTACGACGTCGCCGACTACCGCGACGTCGACCCGATCTTCGGCACCCTGGCCGACTTCGACGCGATGCTCGCGGGCGCGCACGAGCGTGGCATCCGGGTCATCGTCGACCTCGTTCCCAACCACTCGAGCGATCAGCACGTGTGGTTCCAGGAGGCGCTGAAGGCCGCGCCCGGCAGCCCCGAGCGCGCGCGGTACATCTTCCGCGACGGCAAGGGCGAGAACGGCGAGCTGCCCCCGAACAACTGGGAGAGCGTCTTCGGCGGCGGCATGTGGAAGCGCGTGACCGAGGCCGACGGCACCCCCGGTCAGTGGTACCTGCACATCTTCGACGAGAGCCAGCCCGACTTCGACTGGACCAACGACGAGGTGCGCGCGGAGTTCCGCGACATCCTGCGCTTCTGGCTCGACCGCGGGGTCGACGGATTCCGCGTCGACGTGGCGCACGGCCTCATCAAGGCCGAGGGGCTGCCTGACTTCACGCCCGACCCCGAGGGCGGCTCCATGGGCGGCGACACCGCCGAGGTGCCCTACTGGGGTCAGCCGGGGGTCCACGACGTGTGGCGCGAGTGGCACGAGGTGCTCGCCGAGTACGACGGCGACCGCGCGCTCTGCGCCGAGGCGTGGCTGCCCACCGTCGAGCAGACGGCGCTGTGGGTGCGGCCCGACGAGATGCACCAGGCGTTCAACTTCCACTACCTCGAGACGAAATGGGATGCCGCCGCCCTCCGCGCCGTCATCACCGAGTCGCTCGAGGAGTACGGCGCCGTCGGCGCCCCGAGCACCTGGGTGCTGTCGAACCACGATGTCGTCCGCCACGCCTCGCGCCTCGCGCTGACGGCCGAGAACCCGCAGGGCGCGGGCATCGGCCCGAAGTCGCCCGGCCAGCCCGACCCGGTGAAGGGGCTGCACCGCGCCCGCGCCGCGACCTCGCTCATGCTCGCGCTCCCGGGCTCGTCGTACCTCTACCAGGGCGAGGAGCTCGGCCTGCCCGAGGTCATCGACCTGCCCGACGATGCTCGCCAGGACCCCACCTGGTTCCGCACGAACGGCGAGCGCTACGGGCGCGACGGATGCCGCGTGCCGATCCCGTGGACCGCCGACGCCCCCGCGTACGGCTTCAACACCACCGGCGAGTCGTGGCTGCCGCAGCCCGCCGAGTGGGCCGCCCTCGCGCGGGACGCGCAGGTCGACGACCCCGCCTCGACGCTGTCGCTCTACCGTTCGCTGCTGGCCGAGCGTCGCGCCCGCAACCTGGGTGCCGGCGACGTCGAGTGGCTGGACGGCTACGGCGAGGATGTCGTGGCGTTCCGGAACGGCTCGCTCACCGTGATCGCGAACCTCGGCGACGAGGCTGTCGAGCTCCCCGCGGGCGAGGTCCTCGTCGCGAGCGGTCCGCTCGACGGCGACCTTCTGCCCACCGACACGACCGTCTGGATCGCGGCGGCGTAAGCCGCGGCATCCGGAATCGCGAGACCGTGGCCGGTATCGACGACGTCGCCCGCGCGGCGGGAGTGTCGACGGCCACGGTCTCGCGGGCGTTGAGCGGGCGCGGTCCCGTCTCGACCGCGACGCGCGATCGCGTGCTCGCCGCCGCCGAACGGCTCGGGTACGTCGTCTCGGCGGCCGCATCGACCCTGGCCACCGGGCGCGCCCGGGCCGTCGGGGTGGTCGTGCCTTTCCTCGACCGGTGGTTCTTCAGCACGGTGCTCGCCGGGATCTCCGACGCGCTCGTGCGCGAGGGCTACGACATCACGCTCTACAGCGTGAGCGCCGACCCCGCCGAGCGCCGCCGCGTGTTCGACGACCACCTGCGGCGTCGCCGTATCGACGCGGTCATCACGATCGCGATCGAGATGGATGCCGCCGAGTCGGCGCTCCTTCGCTCCCTCGGGGTCCCGGTGGTCTCGATCGGCGGCCCCAACCCGCTGCTGACCACCCTGACCGTCGACGACCGCGCCGTGGGGCGCCTCGCCACGGAGCACCTCATGGCTCTCGGCCACCGTCGCGTCGGCCACATCGGCGCCGATCCCACGACCGACGCGGCGTCCTCGGTCCCCGCCCTGCGTCGCCGCGGCTTCACCGAGACGATGGATGCCATCGGCGCCACCGCCGTGTTCGAGCCGGCCGACTTCACCATCGAGGGTGGCTCCGCGGCGGCCACCCGCACGCTCAGCGGCGAGGATCCTCCGACGGCGATCTTCGCGGCATCCGACGAGATGGCGATCGGTGCGATCCTCGCCGCGCGCGAACTCGGCCTGCGCGTGCCCGCCGACGTCTCGATCATCGGCGTGGACGGACACGAGCTCGGGCGATGGTTCGGCCTCACGACCGTCGACCAGTTCGCGCGCGGCCAGGGCGAACGCGCAGCCGAGGCGGCTCTCGCCGAGCTCGACGGCGCCGAGCCCGCACCCGGCCTCGGGACCCTCCCGTTCGAGCTGGTCGATCGCGGGTCGACGGGTCCGGTCGAGGCCTCGCGGCGCTGAGGCACCCGACTACGGCACCGGGGTCCGGCATCCGGCCAACGGACCGATGACGGGCGCACGGCGACGCGGGGCCTCGGCATCCCGGGCCCCGCGCCGAGATCAGCGCGCGGATCCCTGCAACGACCCCGTGGTCTCTTCGGCCGGGTCGGTGACCAGGCACGAGATCTCGCGGTCGCCCTGGGTCCAGGTGTCGCTCGAGGGACCGATGTAGTTGTACTCGAGCGTCGAGTCGGCGTACGAGACGCCGATGTAGGACTGGAACGCGGCGTCGCACTGCTCCTGCGCCGAGGCGGTGATCGCGTCGTCGCCGGGGAAGGTGCCGTCGGGCACCGTGAAGTTGCCGAACACCTCGTACGTGTGCGGAAGACCGCAGTCGACGAGGTTGTCGCTCGTGATGTATCCCGTCGAGATGTCGTCGAGGCACTGTCCGACCTGCAGCGACAGGAACTCGGTCGGCGCGTTCTGGTTCGGGTCGAAGAAGCCCCCGTCGTCCGTAGACTGCGCCTCCTCGGCCGCCGCGCCGATCGCGATGAAGACGAAGAAGAGGATCACGCCGACGATGCTGAGCAGCGTCATCACAGAGCCGACGATGATTCCGGCGATCGCGAGCCCGCGACCCTTCTCCCCGGTGCGCTTGACCTGAGAGAGCCCGACCGCGCCGGCGATGATGCCACCGATCGGCACGACGAAGCCCAGCACCAGCGCGAAGATCGACACGACGTTGGTGCGGTTCGCGTAGTCCACGGGCGGGGGGATGGATGCCGACCCGGCGTAGGCCGGCACACCGCCCGGCTGCGCCCCGGCGTACGGAGCCCCAGCGGAGGGCGCGCCGGTGTACGGCGGGGCGGGGGGACCCGCCGGGGTCTCGGGCGCCGCCGTGCCCTCGGGCGCCGGCGCACTCTCGGGAGCGGGAGCGCCCTCGGGAGTCGGAGCCCCCGGTGCCGCGGCGTCCGGCGCCGGCGCCGGCGGGACGGGAACTGCGCCCTGGACGAGACCCTGCTCCGCGAGCCGTACGCCGGTCCGGTGCGCCGCTTCGCGGACCACGTCGCCCGCCTTGACCGCGCCGACCGCGCCGCCCTTGAAGAAGCCGCCGGCTGCGGAGTGGACGAACTCGACCACCGCGCCACCCGGCTCGTCCCTCACGTGGACGTCGAAGCGGACGTGCATGTCCTGCCCGGCGAAAGCGCCCGCGATGAGGGTCGTGCCCAAGCTCCCGCGCGACACGTCGAGCGACCCCGTCGCCGTCGGCTGAACGGTGAACCCCTGCTCGACGAGAGCTGAGGCGACGGCGTCACGCGCCGGTCCGGCGGGGAGTGTGAGACGGATGACGACGGGCTCGGGCATAGCAACTCCTGGGGATTTTCCGCGACGGCGTCGCGCAGAACAGGAGCATCATAGCGATGCGCCCCACCCCCCGCTCGGACGGGCGAGGGCGTGACAAAACCCCTCCGGAGCGCTAGCGGATACGGCCGGGGAGGTCGTCGCGCGTCAACCGGTCGGCCTCGGCGAGGACGCTCCGCGCCGCGTCGCGCGCCTCCTCCACGTTCCACAACAGCACGCCGACGACCCGGTCGTCGTCGAGGTAGTAGACGACGCCTCGCTCGGGGTCGATCCAGTCCTCGACCGTGTCGAGCGAGGAATCCAGCGTTCCGACCGCCTCGTACCGGATGCCGAACACCGCGGAGTAGTAGTACGGCGTGTGCGTGTACGGCTCGGCGGCGCCCGCGAGGTTGCGCCCCGCGGCCCGCCCCTGCTCGTTCGCGTTGTCGACGTGCTCGACGCGGCGACGCCCGAGAAGACGGTCGGGGTAGCTCGCGACGTCGCCCGCGGCCCACACCCCGTCGGCGGAGGTGCGCAGCTGCGCGTCGACGACGACGCCGTCCTCCACGGTGAGCCCGGCCGCCTCGGCCAGCTCCGTGGCGACCTCGATGCCGAGGCCGCTGACCACGGCGTCCGCGCGCACCACGTCGCCGTTCTCGAGCTCGAGGCGCACGCCGTCGGCATCCGCTTCTCCGCCCGTGACCTTGGCGCCGGCCACGATCTCGACGCCCGCGTCCCGAAAGAGCTTCTCGAACCGTTCGGCGAGGGCGGCGGGGAAGATCGCGTCGCCGAGGACGGCGCCGGTGTGGATGAGCACCGTGTCGACGCCGTTCTGGATGAGAGCCGCGGCGAGCTCGGAGCCGATGTAGCCCGCGCCCACCACCGCGATGCGGTCGACCTCGTCCGCGAGCGCACGCAGTCGGCGGTAGTCCTCGGCGGTGCGGAACGTCAGCACCCGCGCACCGCTTGAGCGGTCCTCGATCGGCAGGGGGACGGGCTTGCCCCCGGTGGCGAGGAGAAGGGTTCCGTACGTGAACGTCTGGCCGTCGGCATCCACTTCGCGTGCGTCGGGGCGGATCGCCGTCACGCGCGTGCGCAGGCGGATGTCGGCGCCGGCGTCGTCGGCGGTGCCGAGCGGCACTTTCTCCCACGTGAACTCGTCATCGGTCCAGAGCTTCTTGCTGAGCGCGGGCCGCGTGTAGGGGGCGTCGACGTCGTCGCTCAGGATGCCGATCGTCCCGTCCGCATCGAGCTCCCGGATGCCGCGCGCCGCCGTGTCCGCGACCATGCCGCCGCCGACGATGAGGTGATCGAAGTGAGTGGTGCTCATGCGGCCAGCCTCGCCGTCGCACCCGAGCGACCGGGGCGGCTTGCCAGGGGTCGTGGCATCCGGTAGCGCCGCCGGGGCGGTATCGGCCGGGGCGCGTGGCCGGGAGGCGTGGAAGCACTGTTGAGTGTCCGAAACACCCGGACGTTCTTTCGAAGCGTCCGGTGTCTTGGACACTGAACGGCGCGACACGAGCGCGACGCGGGACCGGACACCGCCCTCAGCGGCGAACTAGGCTCGGGGCATGAGCGTCGACCTCGAGAATCTGTACATCGACCTGCACGCCCACCCCGAGCTGTCGTTCCAGGAGACGCGCACGGCGGGCGTCATCGCACGGCACCTCACCGAGCTCGGGCTCGAGTTCGAAGAGGGGGTCGGCCGTACGGGCATCGTCACGCGGATCGACAACGGCGACGGCCCGGTCGTGTGGCTCCGCGCCGACACCGATGGCCTGCCGGTCGAGGAGCAGACGGGCCTCGCGTACGCGAGCACCGCCCGCGGCACCGACCCGGCGGGCAACGCCGTGCCCGTCATGCACGCGTGCGGGCACGACATGCACATCACCGCCATGATCGGGGCGCTCGAGCGGCTCGTCGCGACGACCGACGAGTGGTCGGGCACCGTGATCGCGGTGTTCCAGCCCGCCGAGGAGTACGGCGCGGGTGCACGCGCGATGCTCGACGACGGCATTCTGGACCGGTACCCGAAGCCCGACATCGTGCTCGGTCAGCATGTGACGCCGCTCCCCGCGGGCACGATCGGCGTGCGCCCGGGCACCCAGATGGCGGCATCCGACGGGCTCACCGTCGTCCTGCATGGCCGTGGCGGACACGGCTCGCGCCCGCACTCCACGATCGACCCGGTCGTCATGGCCGCGGCGACGGTCATGCGGCTGCAGACGATCGTGTCGCGCGAGGTCGACCCCCGCGACGTCGCCGTCGTGACCGTGGGCTCGATCCACGCGGGGCTGAAGAACAACATCATCCCCGCCGAGGCGAAGCTCGAGCTGAGCCTGCGCTACCCCGACGACGCCGCCCGTGACCGCGTGCTCGAGAAGGTCGAGCGCATCGTGCGCGCCGAGGCGCAGGCCTCCGGCGCCGAGCAGACCCCCACGATCACCACCGACCACACGCTGCCGCCGACGATCAACGATCCGGACGCCACGGCCCGCCTGACCGCGGCCTTCCGTCGGGCGTTCGGCGAGACCAGCGTCGTCGACCCGGGCATGTTCACCGGCAGCGAAGACGTCTCGTGGTTCGCGCGCGACGCGGGCGTGCCCCTCGTTTACTGGTTCTGGGGCGGGGTGGACCCGCAGGCCTTCGCCGACGCCCTGGCCGGCGGCACGATCGAGCGCGACATCCCCACCAACCACTCGCCCTTCTTCGCCCCGGTGATGCAGCCGACGATCGACCGCGGTGTGGAGAACCTCGTCGTGGCGGCGCGGGAGTTCCTGGGCTGAGGTCGGGGCACGCGTCTGCGGTGGCGAGCTGCCGAAGCCGCCGGCCAGGCACGGCATCCCGGTCGCTGCCAGGCGGTCGTTCAACGAAGGCGCCCGCACCCCCAACGGGCGCGGGCGCCTCCGCGCGGTCGCGGGACGTCAGCCGAGCTTCACCGTCGACGGCTGCCCGACGCGCACGGGCGCGATGACGACGTAGTCGACGTCGGGCGCGTACGGGCCGTCGTTTCCGAGCACGAGCGCACCACCCGAGGTGGTCAGCGTCACCGGGATCGTCTTCTCCCAGAAGCTGTTCCACGAGTAGGTGTAGCGGAAGTACCCCTCCCCGACGAGACCCTTCCCGCTCTCCGACACCTGCAGGCGCCGGTCGACCACCTGCGGGTTGTAGTCGTGACGACCCGAGACCTCGGCGTTGGTGTACTTCACCACGACGTCGTAGTCGCCCGCCGTGTTGAAGCCCGAGGCGCGCGGGATCGTGAGGGTGTTGCCGGCACCGTTGCCGAGGTATCCGACGTACTTCCCGCCCGAGGCGTTCGTGCCGGTCGAATCGGCGATCGTCCCGACCGCGACGGCGCCCACGCGGGTGCCGGACTCGGCCTCCACCTTGATCGCCGCGCTGTCGGCCGAGGTGACGCGCGTGGTCGTCACCGAGGACAACAGGATGCCGCTCTGCGAACGGACCTCGATCTCGTTGATGCCCTCCGCGAGGTGCAGGCGCGCCGTGGTCGACCACGTTCCCGCCGACGACGCGGATGCCGTGGCCACCCGGCGTCCGTTCAGATCCACGGCGACGTCGGACGCGCCGGTGGTGCGGTAGTCGACGCGGACGTCGTAGTACCCCGAGTCGAACGCCGTGGCGTAGACGTCGGCGCGACCGTCGGAGCCGATGCGGGCGGAACCGCGGGCGCCGGTGACGTCGTACGCGAGAGCGGCGGCGCCCGCGAGGCGGATCGTCGAGGCCGGGTAGACGGTCCGCTCCCCGTCGGTGACGTCGGTGAGCACGAACTTGTCCAGCGTGATGTCGGAGTTCGGCAGCACGGCGGAGCCGTTGGCGCTGGCGCGCAGCGACAGCACGTGCGAGCCCTTCTTCAGCGCCACGGTGACCTCGGCGCTTCCGCGGTACTTCCACTTGCTCGTGTTGTTCAGAGCGAGATCCGCCGTGTACTGCACGGTCGCGGCCGAGGCGCCGTCGACGAACAGTGCGTGACGCCCGGGCGTGCCCGGCGTCGCCCCGATGACCTGGAAACGATAGGTCCCGTCGCGAGGAACGTCGACGGTCCAGTCCGCCTTCGCGGAGGCGTTGTTGAACGAGCCCACGTCACGGCCGTGCGAGGCGAGGAAGATCCACCCGCCGTTGCCGGTCGGCGACTGGTCGTAGACCGTCGCCCCCGTGATCGCGGTGTCTTCGGCCTCGATCGACGTCGACCAGGGCTGAACGGTCGTGGCCACGGCATCCCGCTGCGGGGTCACGACCACCTGATAGCCGGCGTAGCGGTCGTAGTTCGGGACGCTCACCTGAAGGCCACCGTTGGTCACCGTCACACCGGAGAGCGACGCGACGACACGCGGGGTGGCCGCGAGTCCCTCGGCGCCCGACAGCGGAGCCTCGCGCACCTCGACGTCGACGCGCGAGCCGAACACGCTCGAGCTCAAGCCGTTCAGCGCGAGGGAGACCGTGTCGGCACCCGACCCGCCGTACAGGACCGTCGCCTTCTTGTCGGTGGCGTCGATCGCGCCGATGCCCTGCAGGGTGTCCGCGACGTTCAGCTGCGGCGGGGTGACCTTGACCGTCTTGCTGCCGGCGAGGTCGCCGTACCACTTGAACATCCACCAGCCGGCGTTGGCGCCGTTGGGCCGCGCGGAGTTGTCGGAGAAGTTGCCGGCGTAGTTCCAGTACGCCGTCTGGGCGTCGACCTTGGTGTCTTCGAACATCGAGAACCACTGGATGAGCTGACCGGGCACGCCCATATCGCGCAGCAGACCGTACTCGGTGATGTTGATCTGACGCGGGCTGATGCCGCGATCGGCCTCCAGCTTGCGGTACTCGGCGTAGTGCGACCGGTAGGTGGCGAGGTTGTCGATGCCGAGTTCGTGCCAGATCATGAACTGCGGCAGGGTGTTGGTCTGCTTCGCATAGTCGAGCCAGGTGGCCGTGCGGGTGGCGCGCCAGGAGGCGTCGCCCGGGCCGCCGATGACCGGATCGCCCAGACCGTGACGTGCGTACACCGCGCGGATCTTCTCGACCGCCGCCTTCCAGTCGGGCAGGAACTGCTGGGTGAAGACCGTGTTGTCGGCGTACCAGTTGCCCCCGTCCGGCTCATTGAACGGGATGAAGACGTAGTCGTTCGGATGCGCCGACTTCGTCGCGACCGCTTCGGTGACGAACTCGACGACCTCGAGGTAGTCCCAGATGCCGTTGGACTGGTTCGTGTACGTCCCGTCAGCCTGGTTGTAGGTGCGGTCGTCGCCGGGGCGCTTGCCCCCGTTGTACGGCCAGTCGGGGTAGTAGTCCTGCACGTAGATGTCGAGCTGTGTCCCGTTCTTGGCGAAGAAGCCGTTCTCGACTTTGAGCGCGTCGCCGCTCGGATGCTGCGTCCCGAAGGGCGCCTTCTGCGAGGTGTTCGTGAGGTGGGCGCCGTTGATCAGCGCTGAAGTGGGTGCTCCGGCGTCACCGAGGCCGTACAGGGTGCCGGACGCCCCGCCACGGAAGTCGCCGGTGGTGGTGGCGAAGTCCACGGACAGGGTGTCGGTGGTGGCGGCGGTTGCGGGGGGAGCGACAGCGGCGAACGTGCCGAGCAGAACGGCGCAGGCTGCGCTCGCAGCGATCCATCGGGGGTGTCTCATCGGGGGTGTCTCCATCGATCAGAGGACGCGGCGTTGCGCCCGAGGGAAATGTAGCCGGGTTTGATAGCGGTTTCAAGATTGGTGTTGATAACGCTTTCAAACTGAGCTAGCGTCCTCCTCAGTTCGACACGACGGAGAGACGAATGACGACGACGCAACCCGCAGCCACCGGCGCGCAGCCCACCCTGGCGTGGGGCAACGACCGGGTGACGCTGACGTTCGACTGGGATGCCGAGTCGCCCGTCACCTGCTCCGCCGTCACCGTCGCCGGCCGCACCGTGCCCGTGCACCGCGTCCCCGCCGTCGAGGTCCTCACCGCAGATGCCGGCCACCGCCCCGCCTCCGGGCGCCTCGCCCACACCGAGCACGGCGCGCGGCTCCGATATGTCGACCACCGCGAGATCGACGAGAACGGCACCCGCCGGCTCGTGATCCGGGAACGCTCGGGCGACCTCGAGGTGCGCCTCGAGCTGACCGCGCGCGACGGGGTCGCCGCCATCACCAGCCGCGTGATCGCGAGCAACCTCGGCGACGGACGCATCGTGCTCCGCGCCGTCGCGTCGTGGGTGGCCGGATTCACCGCCCGTGATCACTCCGGCGACGCCCTCGCCGGATGGGAGCGCCTCACGGGCACCAACGACTGGCTCGGCGAGGGTCGGTGGACGCGCACTCCCCTGCGCGGTCCCGACTTCGTTCCCCTCGCCGAGCACCTCACCGGACACAACCCGCGCGGAGCGCTGGCCGCCGTCTCCACGGGGACGTGGTCGACCGCGCACCAGCTGCCGACCGGCATCCTGGAATCCCGTGAGGCATCCCTCGCCCTCGCCTGGCAGATCGAGCACAACGGCGCGTGGCGGTGGGAGATCGGCGAGGACACCGCGGGCGGCTACCTCGCGCTGTCCGGCCCCACCGACGCCGACTCCGGGTGGAGTCGCGTCCTCGCCCCGGCCGAGAGCTTCGAGAGCGTCCCCGCGACGCTCGCCCTCGGCATCGATGCCGTGGCCGCGATCGGGGCCCTGACCGACCACCGTCGGGCCACGCGCCGGGCGCACCGTGACAACACCGCGATGCCGGTGATCTTCAACGACTACATGAACACCCTCGACGGCGACCCCACCGCCGAGAAGCTCCTCCCCCTCATCCGCGCCGCGGCCGGAGTGGGCGCCGAGGCGTTCTGCATCGACGCCGGCTGGTATGACGACTCGGGCTACTGGTGGGACTCGGTGGGGGCCTGGATGCCGTCGACCACCCGCTTCCCGAGCGGATTCGGCGAGGTGATCGACGCGATCCACGCCGAGGGGATGATCGCCGGACTCTGGTTGGAGCCCGAGGTGGTCGGCATCCAGAGTCCGATCGCCGATGCTCTTCCCGCGGAGGCGTTCCTCCAGCGCAACGGGGAGCGCGTGGTGGAGCACGACCGGTTCCATCTCGATCTGCGTCACCCGGCCGCGCGCGCGCACCTCGACGCCGTCGTCGACCGCCTGGTGTCCGAGTTCGGGATCGGCTTCTTCAAGATCGACTACAACATCAACCCCGGACCCGGCACCGACCGCGACGCCGACAGCGTCGGCGACGGCCTGCTCCGCCACAACCGCGCGCACCTGGACTGGCTCGACGGCGTGCTGGATCGGCATCCGGATCTCATCGTCGAGAACTGCAGCTCCGGCGCGATGCGTATGGACTACGCGATGCTCTCGCGCCTGGCGATGCAGTCGACCTCGGACCAGCAGGACTTCCGCAAGTACCCGCCGATCGCGGCGAGCGCGCCGATGTCGATCCTCCCCGAGCAGGCCGCGAGCTGGGCCTACCCCCAGCCCGAGATGGATGCCGAGGAGTCGGCGTTCTGTCTGGTCACGGGCCTGCTGGGTCGCTTCTACGTGTCGGGGCACCTCAACCGCATGGGCGACGAGCAGCGCACGCGCGTCGCCACCGCGATCGCTGTCGCGAAGGACCTGCGCGGCGAGATCGCGACCGCGCACCCGCACTGGCCGCTCGGTCTCCCCCGCTGGGACGACGCGTGGGTCGCGCTGGGTCTGCGCGGCACCGACAGCGACCTCGTCTCGATCTGGCGGCGAGGCGGCGCGAACGCGACCACCCTGTCGTTCCCCCACCTCGTCGGTCACGACGTCGAGGTGACCCCGGTCTTCCCCCTGGACCTCCCCGCCTGGCACTCCGACTGGGATGCCACGACGGGAACCCTCCACGTGCGCGGCACCGATACCCGTCTCGCCGCGCGCACCCTGCGTCTGTCATATCGACTCCCCGAGGTCGACGACGACGCCCGCACCGGATCACACTGATCACACCAACAAGGAGCAATTCAATGAAGAAGCGGTTCTTCGCCGCGACGGCCGTCACCGCCGTCGCAGCACTCGCCCTGGCCGGCTGCTCGGACCCCGGCGCCGGCGGTGGCAACGCGGCCCCCGCCGACTGGCCCGCGCAGGACACCAAGCTCGACGGCACCACCCTCACGATCTGGGCGGCGCAGAACTCGAACAAGATCCCCGAGAGCGTCGTGAAGGGCTTCGAGGCGGCGACCGGCGCCACGGTCGACGTCGTGACGATCCCCGACCCGTACGAGCAGAGCGTGCAGACCAAGGTGGCGACGGGCGACAAGCCCGACCTGGCGTTCTGGCAGCCCACGGCCTCGCAGCTGACGGCGCTCAACGCGTCGACGAACCTCCAGTCGCTGGACGGCGCCCCCTTCATCGACGCCTACACGCCCGAGCTGAAGGACATCACCGGCATCCTGAACGGCACGCGCTACGCCGCCCTCATCACGACCCCGGCGGTCGAGGGCGTCTATTACAACAAAGAGGTGTTCGCGAAGGCGGGCATCACGAAGACGCCCGGCAACTGGGACGAGTTCCTCGCCGACGCGCGCCAGCTCAAGGCCGCCGGTGTGACCCCGTTCTTCGACTTCGGCGGCGGGACCCCGTGGGCCAGCCAGTGGTGGGTCTCGGTCCAGCTGGCGGACGCCGCCAAGGACGGCCTGTGGGAGCGCGTCAACAAGAACGAGGAGAAGTTCACCGACCCGACCATCCAGGGCGCGATCGACACCTATCAGGGCCTCATCCAGGAGGGCCTGTTCAACGCCAACCTGAAGACGGCGAAGTTCGAGGACCAGGGCCCCGCACTGCTCTCGGGCGAGGCCGCCATGGCCGTGCAGGTGAACTCGTTCTTCGGGCAGCTGCAGTCCCTCGCCGACACGGCGGAGCTCAACGAGAAGATCGGCTTCTTCCCGATCTCGCCCTCGGGCAACGTCGGCACCTTCATCCCCGACCAGTCGAACGCCCTCGTGACCTTCAAGACGGGGGATGCCAAGCGCGAGGCCGCGGCGCGTCAGCTGCTGTCGTACTGGCTCGGCGACGGCTACAGCGACTTCGTGCAGGCGCAGAAGACGGTGTCGCTGCAGTCCTCGGTGGCCTCGTCGTCGGATGTCCCGGAGGCGCTGCTGGACGTCAGCTCGTCCCTCGGCGACTCGGTCGGTTCGATGCAGGCCCTCGCGGTCGCGAACCCCGACCTGTACCTGAACCTCGGTGACATGATCCAGGGCACCAAGACGCCCACGGAGGTCGCCGACGCCACGCAGAAGCAGTTCGCCGAGCTGGCCAAGGCCATCGGGGCCCCCGGCTTCTGATTCCCCGGGGCGCCGGGTCTCGACCCGGCGCCCCCTTTCCGGTTTCCGGGAGGAACCACCCATGACATCGACCCTCGAGCGTCCCCGCGCGGTGACGCCGCCGCCGCGTTCCGCGCGACCCGCCCCCCGCGGTCGGCACGCGAAGGACCATCCCCTGTGGTTCCTCATCCCCGCGCTGGCGGTGCTGGTGGTGTTCTTCGCCGTCCCCACCGTCTTCAACTTCGTCTACGCGTTCACGAACTGGTCGAGCTTCAAGAGCTCGATCGACTTCATCGGCACCGACAACTTCGCGTCGCTGTTCTCCAACGGCTCGCTCGTGAACGCCCTCACCGTGACGCTGATCTACGCCGTCCTGGTGGCGATCTTCCAGAACCTCTTCGGTCTCGCGCTCGCTCTCCTGCTCGAGCGCGACACCCGCACGAACCGCGCGCTGCGCGTGGCGTTCTTCGTGCCCGTGATCATGTCCGCCCTCGCTGTCGGCTACATCTTCCAGGCGATGCTCAAGCCCGATGGGGCGCTCAACGACATCCTGAGCGCCGTGACCGGGCAGAGCGTCGACATCGCCTGGCTCGGCAGCACCACGTGGACGATCGTGGTGGTCGCCCTGATCCACGCGTGGAAGTGGATGGGGCTGTCGATGCTCATCTACCTCGCCGGGCTGAAGACCATCAACGACGACATCCTCGAGGCCGCCAGGCTCGACGGTGCCGGATGGTGGACCACGTTCCGTGCGATCCGGTTCCCGTTGCTCGCCCCCGCCGTCACCTTCAATGTCGCGACCGCTCTCCTGGGGTCGATGAACGGCTTCGACATCGTGCAGGCCACCACCGCCGGCGGACCCGGCGGCACCACCGAACTGCTCAACATCTTCATCTTCCGAACCTTCGGACAGGGCCTGTTCGCCCAGGCCACGACGATGAGCCTCGTGCTGTTCCTCGTGGTCGCGATCCTGGCCTTCCCCGTGATCCGTTTTCTGCGCAAGCGGGAGGACGTGCTGTGACCGAGACCATGACTCTGACCACCGGCCGCGCCCGGCGGATCCCCCGGCGGCGGTCGCCGCTCGGCCGCTTCGTGCAGCCGGTGGCGGCGATCCTCGTCGCGGTGGTGCTCCTCGGCATCCCGTTCCTGCTCACCGTGCTCACCGCGTCCAAGACGCAGGCGGAGGCGTTCGTCCCCTCGCTCGCCCTCCCGTCGGAGTGGCACCTGCTCGACAACTTCGCCACCGTGATCGGAGACGGACGCATGATCGCCGCCTTCGGCGGAAGCGTCCTGGTGATGGTGCCCGCGGTCCTCGGCGTGCTGATCCTCGGATCGATGGCGGCGTGGATCCTCGGGCGCCGACGCTCTCGCGGCCTCGCCTTCGTCTACGCCGTCGCGATCAGCGGCATCGTGCTGCCCCCGGCCGTCGTCACGATCGTGCTGCTGCTGCGTCAGCTGGGATTGGCCGGCACGCCCGTCGGAATGATCGGGGTGTACATGGGGATGTACATGTCAACCGTGATCTTCTTCGTCACGGGCTTCGTCCGCACCATCCCCGTCGAACTGGAGGAGGCGGCCCGCGTGGACGGGGCCTCGCCGGTCCGGGTGTTCGTGAAGATCATCCTGCCGCTGCTCATGCCGGTGCTCGCGACCGCGACCATCCTCATCTGCCTATACATCTGGAACGACGTCTTCTACGCGCTGTTCGTCGTCGGGGGTCGGCTCGACACCCTTCCGCTGAACCTGTACCAGGTGGCGAGCGCCGGTCTGTACCTTCAGAATTGGCATCTGATCTTCGCGTACATCATCCTGATGAGCCTCCCCCTGCTGATCACGTTCATGGTGGCGCAGCGCAAGATCATCTCGGGCATCACCAGCGGCGCCGTCAAATGAGGACGGGCGCCGCGCACAGACGGAGCGCAATGGACCCCTCCCGCACCAAACCGGCAACCATCGCCGACGTGGCGGCGCGCGCCGGCGTATCGGTGCCGACGGTGTCGCGCGTGCTGACCGGTGCCGCGAAGGTGAGCCCCGCCAAGCGCGAGGCCGTCGAGGAGGCCATCGCGGCGCTGGGTTTCCGGCCGAGCGCCGCAGCCCGTGTGCTGGCGTCCCGCAAGGCACAGGTGATCGCCGTGATCGCGGGGGACACGTCGCAATACGGCTACGCCGAGACGATCCGCGGGATCGAGGAGGCCGCGCGTGCTGGGGACTACACGGTGATGATCACCGTGGTCGAGAGCACGGACGACGACGAGATCGACCGCGCGATCGCGGCGACGCTGGCTCAGCCGCTGGCCGGGGTGTGCGTGCTGAAGTTCGACCCTCCCGGTGTCGCCGCTCTCCACCGCATCCCGCCCTCGCTGCCGGTGGTGGCCCTCTCGGGCGTCCGCGAGCCCGGTCTGCGCCAGGCGGTGCTCGACGAATCCCGTGCCGCGGAAGAGCTCACCGATCACCTGCTGGATCTCGGCCACGCGACCGTGCATCACGTGCGAGTCCCGCCGTCGCGCCGCGAGGACGGCCGAACGACCGGATGGCGCCGGGCGCTGAAGCGACGCGGAGCCCTCGTCCCCCCGCTGAGCGACGCGTCGTGGGATCCGCGTTCCGGGATCGAGATCGGCCGGCGCCTCGCCGATGACCCCACCGTCACCGCGGTGTTCTGCGGCAACGACGAGATCGCGATGGGCGTGATCCGAGGGATCGTGGCATCCGGTCGCCGTGTTCCCGACGACATCTCCGTCGCGGGGTTCGACGACCACCCGCTCGCCTCCCTCTGGACACCCCCGCTCACCACGGTCGATCAGGACTTCGCCGGGCTCGGTCGTCGCGGGCTCCAGCTGCTGCTGAACGAGATCGCCGGGGAGACGGGTCGCCGTTTCTCCTCGGAACGTCCGCAACTGGTCGTGCGCGAGAGCACCGCGCCGCCGCCCGCGGACGCGGCCATCCGACGCATCGTGTGATGCATCCCCTCTCGACGCCCGGCGAACCACCTGCGAGGGTGGAGGGATGAGCGCGACGCAGAGGGACGCCCAGATCACCGTCGGCGACCGCGACGGGCTGCTGCCCGGAGCCCCGATCATCGCCGGCATCCGCTCTCTCGTCATCTGGGGCATCGTCGCCGCGGTGATGATCGGGCTGTTCGTCCGCGGGTCCTACGGGAGTTGCTCCGGCGGCCTCGCGAGCGACGGCGAGGGGTTCCTCGGCGCGGACGGGAAGCCGACCGACACCGAGCCGATCTGCGGCACCGTGACGATGAGTCCGAGTCCGCTGATCTACGTCATCTTCGCGGTGATCGTCGTGGCCGCTCTCACGCGCGTGCTGGGGCGGGCGACAGACATCGATCACGCCCTGCGGATCCTGAGCAACGCGCGCATGACGATCGTGGTCGTGACCCTCGTCGGTCTGGCGGTCACGTGGTTCGCGATCATGACGCTCCGGATCGACGACTGGAGCGGGTTCGCGGTGTGGTCGCCCCTGCCCTTCGGGCAGTTCGAGGTCGAGACGCACCCGATCTCGCAGCGCTGAACCTTCCGAGGCCTTCGACGCAAGGCCTCGGTGACAGCGCGCCCGCGCGCGTACCGTGACGGTCGTGACGTTCAACGACAACGCCCGGGTCGGGGGCAATTCAGCGAAGCGCCGGGGCGGCGGAACCGTCGCCGCGGTGGGCGGCGGAGCGGTCGGCCTCGGGGCTGTCGTCGTGCTGCTGATCTCCCTCTTCACCAACACCGATCTGACCGGGCTGATCGGGGGCGGAGCCGCCCCGGGACCGGCGAGCGGCGGAGAGGCGATCGCCAACTGCGAGACCGGGGCCGACGCGAACAGCGACGACTCGTGCCGGCTGGCGGCGGCATCCCTCAATATCGATCAGTTCTGGCAGGAACGCCTCGACGGCTACCGCGAACCGCAGTTGATCATCGTCGACCAGGCGACGGGCACCTCGTGCGGCACGGCCTCGAACGCGACGGGCCCGTTCTACTGCCCGCCCGATGAGACGGTCTACGTCGATCCCACGTTCTTCGCGATCCTCCGCGAGCAGTACGACACGACCGCGGGCCCGCTCGCGCAGCTCTACGTGCTCGCGCACGAGTACGGCCACCACGTGCAGAACCTCACCGGGGTCATGGAGCAGTACCCGAACAACGGCACCGGCCCCGACAGCAACGGCGTGCGTACGGAACTGCAGGCCGACTGCTTCGCCGGCGCGTGGGTCACCGCGGCCGGCGAGCAGGTCGACGAGGACGGGACGCCCTACCTCCAGCCGCCGACGGCGCAGCAGATCAGCGACGCCCTGGCGGCAGCGGCCGCGGTCGGGGACGACCACATCCAGGCCGAATCGGGTCGCGGCATCAACCCCGAGAGCTGGACGCACGGATCGAGCGAGCAGCGGCAGCGCTGGTTCGACGCCGGGCGCGAGGGCGGCGTGAATGCCTGCGACACGTTCGCCGTGGCGGGGTAGGACCTGTAGGTCGCGGCATCCGGTTCGTCCGTCCGGCGGAGTTCGCCATAGGCGGCGGGCCGTCCCGCGAGTTCCCGCGTGACACGCCGGTTCAGGATGCCGTGCCCCGGCGTGTCCGCGGTCGACTCCGCCTGACGGCACCGGCCCCACCGCCGACCGCGGCGCCACCACCCCACCTCCGCGGGACGGTGGCGCCGCGGCGGCGCGTCACTCCTCGCGCGGACGCGTCCGGAGGATGATGACGACCAGGACGCCCACGAGCACCACGACGCCTCCGCCGACGAGGAGCCCCAGCGTGAGGCCCGACAGGCCGCCGCTCGGAGCCGTGTCGGGCGCGGCAGAGGGCGCCTGCCCCGCGCTGACCGCCGCCGCGCACGGGGACTGCTCGGCCCCCGCCGACGCGCCGGCGGCCGTCGAGGTGAACGAGAACGACCCCGAGATGGGGTGCCCGTCGGACGAGATCGCCCGCCACTCCACCTGGTATTCGCCGGGGGCGCCCAGCGCCACAGGAGCGGTCAGGGTCGGCCCGGACAGGTCGACGCAGTCCGTCTCGTAGTGGCGTCCGTCCGGCCCGAGCACGATGACGATGTTGCCTCCGTCGTACCCGAGCAGGTTGGCGCTGAAGTCGAGCGACACCTCCGACAGCGACGAGACGGTCGCGCCCGAGGAGGGCGACGTTGACTCGAGGCTGTCGTGCGCCGAGGCGGCCTGGGCCCCGCCGAGCACGACGCCCAGCGCGATCGCCGCGATCGCCGCGGTCCGCGCGAGGGCGTTCGACGCGCGCACGCTCAGCCGCGCTTCGGGCGACGGGCGAGAGCGAGGGCCCCGAGCACGGCGCCGATCGCGCCCACGACGAGGGCGGCGATGCTCAGACCGAGAGCGGCTCCCGAGGAGTCCGACGAGGACCCGGATGCCATGGCATCCATGTCGTGTTCCGTCGACGACGGAGCCGCCGAGGCCGCGCCGTGGCTGTGCTCCCCGGTCGGCGGGGTGTCGTTGACGTAGAGCACCGGGGCGGGCTCGAGCGAGGAGTCGGCCGCGACCTGGTCGGGCGTCGCCGCCCAATCGACGACGGACCCGTCGGAGTAGGTCTGCTCGGCGGGCAGGACGAGGTGGCCGACGTCCGGCACCGGTCCGAGCACGGCGGAGAAGATCTGGAACTGGTCCTGACCGATCCCCACGCCCGGGTCGGCCTGCCACACGATCTTCAGGGGAGCGTCGCTGATGGTGTTGCCCTCCACCTGGACGGGCGCGGGGAGCGCGCCCTTCTCGACGGTCGCGGTCCAGCCGGGAACGGGCTGCACGAGCACGGCGCTGAGTGGGGTGTCGGTGGGGAGGGTCACCTCGAGCTTGACCGTGGAGGCCGTCTCCGACTCGGTCGGAACGCGGAAGTTGACCGTGGCGTAGCTGCCCGGGGTGGCGGTGTTGGGGTTGACGGTCACGTGAGCGGATGCCGCCAGCGGCACGCCGATCGCGAGGACGGCGCCCGCCGCGAGGCCCACGAGGGCGCGGCGGAGGAAGGGGGTACGAGACATGGTGCTGCTTTCTGCGAAGGCGCGCGCGAGCGTCTCGCGTCGCGCGAGGGTGTGAGGGTCGAGGAATCACGCCGCGAGCGGCGGACCTCGATGCCTCATCACCGACAGCACGCTCATGGCTGTCGTCAGCAGAAGCGGCTCGGGCGCCGGGCGAACGTCGTCCGTCAGCGGGGGAAGCCCGCGGAAGGGGCGCAGCACGGCGAGCGCCGCGTGGAAGAACCGCGCGATGACGCGCACGGCACGCTCGCCCCGACCGAGCGCGAGGATCGTCACGAGCGCGGCGAAGGCGTGGGCCGCCCACATCCAGGGCGAGTGCGACCCGTGCGCGACAACCGCGTGGCTCGATCCGGTGGCATCGAGCAGGACCGCGGGGGCCCCGTGGTGCCCGCCCGCTGCGACGACGCCGTCTCCGCGCAGATCGAGGGCCAGGATGCCGTGGAACACGGCCTGGCTCAGCACCACCGCGAGCGACAGACGCCACCACGACATCGTGCGTCCGGCCAGCAGGACGCACACCGGCATCGCGAAACTGAGGGCGAGGGCGACGTTCAGCGCGGGAGGGAGTTCCGCGCCGACCGACGCGTGCGAGACGGTCGCGATGAAGGTCGCGACGGCGGCCGCGGCGACCCCGCGACCCACGCGTTGCGCGCGCCCCGCTCTCGACGACATGCGACTCCTCCCGCGCCCAGCCTAGGCGCGGCGGTCGGCCTCGGCACGGGAGGTGCAACGGCGTCGAGACGTCCGGGCCGACGGAGCCGCGCGGTCGCACCGGAGTGGGCGCGCCGTACCGTCACGCGGAGTGACGGAGCCGCGCGGTCAGGCGGGGAGCGTGCTGTCACTCGGAGTCCGACCACGACGCACCGACACGGGATGCCGCCGCCCGGCGTTTCGCCCACGGACTCCGCCCGACGGCCCGCGGTGCCCGATTCGCGGGGGCGCGACTCACGCGCGCAGCGCCTCCCACGCGTCGTGCGCGGCGTCGGCGAGCAACTCGACGTCGGGGACCGCCTCGGGATCGACGCAGAAGCCGATGCCGAGCCAGCGGTCGTTCGAGATCGCGGCGACGCGCAGCGCGTGACGGGGACCGGGTTCCGACGAGGTGTAGACGTGTGCGACGCGGCGTCCTCCGACCGATACGGCCACGCGCGGGCCGGGCACGTTCGATACCGCGAGCGCGAACTCGCGCGGATCGTCCGCGAGACCGCGGAGCGCGGCACCGACGGGACCGGCCGCGGCGAGGGCATGGAAGAGCTCGTCGAGAGCGCGGGCGTCGTGACCGCGTTTCCGGGCCCGGGTGTCGGCGCTGATGAGGTCGAGCCGCCGCGCGTCGTCGCCCTCGTGCAGGTGCAGTCCCACGTCGACGAACGAGTCGCGGTTTCCGGATGCCGCGGCGTCCTCCCCGCGTTCGTGCAGGCTCACCGGCACCTGGGCGTTCAGGCGTGGCACGTGACCGTGGTGCAGGAGACGGCGCCGCAGGGCTCCCGCGATGACGGCGAGGAGCACGTCGTTGACGGTCGCGTGCTCCGCGCGCGCTGCCCCGACCGCGCGAGCTTCGGCGAGGGGGACGTCGACGAACGCGAGAGCGCGATGCGCCGTGATCGGGCGGTCGAACGGCGAGTGGGAGCCCGGGTGACCAAGCTCGCGGGCCAGGGTCAGTGGCATCCGTTCCCATTCGCTCCACCGGGAGGGCCGGGCGTCCGGATCGCGGATGCCGACCTCGTGCGCGGGGGCGTCGTGCGGCTCGAGGACGACCGACTCGAGGAACCGGACGGCCGTGAGCCCGTCGGCCACCGCGTGGTGGAGGCGGATTGCGAGGGCCTCGCGCCCGTCGGCGAGCGGGCCGATGAGGTCGATCGTCCAGAGCGGCCGAGCGCGGTCGAGGGGCTCCGACATGAGCTGTCCCACGGTCGCGCGCAGCGCCGCGGGGTCGGCGGCGGGGCGCTGACGCACGTGGTGGGCGAAATCGACCTCGCCGCCGTCGATCCACGCGGGGCCGTCGTCCTCGTCGACCACGACGTGCCGGCCGCGGGGGAAGGCCGGAAGCCGCGCGGCGACGTTCGTCCGAACGGTCTCGAGATCCAGCGCCTCGCCCGGCTCAAGCACGAGCAGCTTGAGCGCGTGACCGCGCACGACGTCGGACTCCAGCGCCAGGATGCGCGCATCCGCGGCCGACAGTGGCTCCCCCATGGGCCTACGGTAGCGGCGACCCTCCCCACGGTGTGAGCGCGGTTCCCCGGTCACGGCGATCGCGGAGGACCCGGTGCACTCGGATGGCGTCTTCGTCGCCCGCCCGCTCGTCGACCAGACGCCGCCGCCCTGTCCAGACCGTGAGCCCGCGCCCGCTCGTAGCCTGGGGGGATGACCCGCCCCGATGCCCTCCGCGACACCATCGTCCGCCGTGTGGACGAGACCGGCTTCGGCGCACACGGCCTGCACGTCCGCGTCGGCGACGGCGTCGCGGAGCACCGCTGGACGCCCGACGTGCGCGAAGAGATCCACTCGGTCGCCAAAGCCGTGGGCGTGCTGGCCGTCGGCATCGCGGCGGACGAAGGCGTGGTGTCGCTAGACGCGCCGATCGGGGCCGCGCGGGAACGGGATCTCACCCTTCGACACCTGCTCACGATGACCAGCGGCATCGACTTCCCGTGGTCACCGACTCTCATGACCGACTGGCCCGATCTCGCGGCCGAGTTCCTCTCGCGACCCTCCCGCGGACGCGTGTTCCAGTACTCCAACGCCAGCACATACACCGCGATGCACGTGCTCTCCCAGCGAATCGGCGACGTCGAGGAGTACCTCCGGCCGCGCCTCTTCGCTCCGCTCGGCCTCGACGACATCGCGTGGGCCCGCTGCCCGAACGGTCGCGTGCTCGGCGGCGAGGGCCTCTCGCTGCGCACCGAGGAGATGGCGCGTCTCGGCCTGCTCCTGCGCGACCGGGGCGTCTGGCGCGGGCAGCGTCTGGTCTCGGCCGGGATCGTGGATGCCATGCACGCGGGCTGGGTCGACACGGGCAGCGCCGGTGACGGGTATCGCCGGTACGCGCTGGCCGGGTGGGACGGGCCGGGGGCGGCGTGGCGACTGCACGGCGCGGACGGCCAGTTGATCGTGTTCGCGGGCGACGCGGTCGTGACCATCAGCGCCGACGACCACTCCGGCGCCGACGCGATCGCGGCGTTCGTCGCCGAGGCCGCGACCAGCCGCTGAGCGCCCCTCGGCGGGTCCCCGGAGGCGCGGCATCCGGAACCTCCCATCATCACGGTCTGGCGACCATGCCGTGAACGGGTGCGCGTCAGATTGCGCATAGTGCCCAGTGCGCGTAATGTCGCGCGCCGTGACTGAAGAAAGTCGCGAGCCCGGCGTGGAGACGCCGATGGCCAAGCGCATCCTCATCGGCGAGCCTCTGACGTCGGAAAAACTCGACGAGCAGCTCCTGCCCAAGAAGATGGCGCTGCCGATCTTCGCCTCCGACGCCCTGTCCTCCGTGGCCTACGCCCCGCAGGAGCTGCTGATGATCCTCCTCATCGGCGGAACGGCCCTGCTGACGCTCAGCCCGTGGGTCGCCGTGGCCGTCGTGACGCTGCTCGTGGTGGTCGTCCTGAGCTATCGGCAGCTCATCAAGGCCTACCCCTCGGGCGGCGGCGACTACGAGGTCGCGAGCAAGAACCTCGGTGAGGTCCCCGGCGTGATCGTCGCCGCAGCTCTCCTGGTGGATTACGTGCTCACGGTCGCCGTGTCGGTGGCATCCGGAGTCGACAACATCATCTCGGCGCTGCCGGAACTCAATCCGTTCCGCGTCGAGATCGCCGTCGGCTTCGTGATCCTGATCGTCATCGTGAACCTCCGCGGCGTGCGCGAAGCCTCGAGCGTCTTCGCGATCCCCACCTACCTGTTCATCGGCTCGGTCGGCATCATGATCGTCGTCGGTCTCGGCCGCACCCTGCTGGGCAACGCCCCGGTCGCCGAGAGCGCGCAGTACGCCGTGCAGGCGGAATCGCTCACGCAAGCGGCGTTGATCCTGCTGGTCCTGCGGGCGTTCTCGAGCGGCTGCTCGGCGCTGACCGGCGTCGAAGCCGTGTCGAACGGTGTGCCGGCCTTCCGGATGCCGAAGATCCGCAACGCCCAGACGACGCTGACCATGATGGGCGGCATCGCCATCGTGCTGTTCGCGGGGCTCACGATCCTCGCCCTCATCTCGGGCGTGCACTACGCCGAGAACCCGTGCCACCTCATCGGCTTCGACTGCGCGAACAACCCGCAGCCGAGCCTCATGGCGCAGGTCGCCGCCGCGACCTTCGGCATGGGCAGCATCCCGTTCTTCATCATCCAGGCCGCCACCGCGTGCGTGCTCCTGCTCGCGGCCAACACCGCGTTCAACGGCTTCCCGCTGCTCGGCGCCGTGCTCGCCCGCGACGGCTACGCCCCGAAGGCCCTCAACACCCGCGGCGACCGGCTCGTGTACTCGAACGGCATGATCATCCTCGGCATCGTCGCCATCGGCGTGCTGATCGTGTACCAGGCGAACCTCACGACGCTGATCCAGCTCTACATCATCGGGGTGTTCGTCTCGTTCTCGCTCGGGCAGATCGGCATGGTCAAGCACTGGCGCCGCGCGCTGCGGGGGCTGAAAGACCTGCCGCCCGAGGCCGCCAAGCAGCAGTCCGCCGCGATCGAGCGCCGGTCGGCGATCTCGGGCCTGTGGATCAACTCGATCGGCGCCGGCATGACCGTGCTGGTCCTGCTGATCGTGACCATCACGAAATTCACGCACGGCGCGTGGCTGGTCTTCATCGCGATCCCGATCCTCGCGGTGCTCATGCTCGGCGTGAACCGGTACTACCGCGACGTCGAGCACGAGATCCAGATGGATGACACGGTGCACTTCGGCGCGTCGGGCGACGTCGCGATCGTCCTCGTCAACCGCCTGCAGAAGCCGGTGATGAAGGCGATCGACTACGCCCTCGCCGCCAAGCACGACAAGACGCTCGCGGTGCACGTCGCCATCACCGACGAGGAGTCGGCGAAGCTTCAGAAGGAGTGGGACGAGCACGACATGCCGATCCCGCTCGTGATCATCGAGTCGCCGTACCGCACCTACACCTCGCCGGTGTCGAGCTTCATCAAGTCGTACCGCGAGAAGCACGGCTCCTCGGTCGTGACGGTGTACCTCCCGCAGTTCATCGTGGGGCACTGGTGGGAGTCGATCCTGCACAACCGCCGCTCCCGCCGCCTCGCGCAGCAGCTCATGCTCGTGCACGGCGTCTCGATCACCCTCGTCCCGTGGCTGCTCGACTCGTCGGAAGTCATCTACGGCCGCCGCTCGCGGCCCCTCCCCGGCCAGCAGCGCGGTGGCCAGCCCGTCGCCCAGGTGCCGGCGCGGCCCGCGCGGAAGACGCCGGGGGACTCGGCTTCCTGAATCCGTCCGCCCGCGGGGCGTGCCGCTGTCGCGGGGTCGGGTGCGGGTTGGCGCGGGTGCGCGAGCGGGCGAAACTCCTGAGAAATCGCGGTCGAGTCGACGCGCGGACCCCTCAACGGGACTGCGGACGCAGAGTCTCAGGAGTTTCGGCACGCCGCATCGCGCCGCCGGGCGGTAGACGTGGCGAGCGACCTCGGGCAGGGTGGGGCCATGCCCCTCCTCGCCCTCTTGACCCTCGCCGTCATGGTGATCGCGCTGATCGACGCCATCACGCGTCGCGACGACCAGGTCAAGCACATGCCGAAGTTCGTGTGGGTCTTCTTCATCGTGCTGCTGCCGCTGATCGGGTCGATCCTGTGGTTCACGATCGGTCGCGAGTACGAGCAGCGTTCGGCGCCGATGTCGTTCGGCGACCCGCGGCGGTGGCAGAAGGATGCCGACCCGGCACCGGCCCCGCGCACGTACGACTCGCGAAGCACCGAGCAGCAGATCGCCGACCTCGAGCGCGAGATGCACCTCGCCGACCTCGAGGAGCAGGTGCGGCGGCGCCGCGCGGAGGGCGGCGGAGCCGGATCGGGCGCGGGCGCGGGGAGCTGACCCGGGGCGCCGTACCGGTGGAGTGGCCGCCGTCGTTCCACGGGTTCGATCCGGACCGCCCCCAACCGCTGTTGAGTGTCCAAAACACCCGGACACTTTTCTGAGGCGTCCGGGTGTTTTGGACACTCAACAGGGCGGACGGGCGCGCGGGGGCGCGGGTGCACGGGCGCGGGCGCGCGGGCGCGGGTGCGCGGGCGCGGGCGCGCGGGCGCGCAGGAGCGCGGGCGACCCCGCGGGCGTCAGTCCGTCGGGCGCCGGCGCATCCGCTTGACGTCGGTGCGACGCTGCTTGGCCTGCAGGCGGCGCTCTGTCGAGCCGCGCGTCGGTTTCGTCGCGCGGCGCGGCGGCGCCGGAGCGCGCACGGCATCAGCCACGAGCGCGGCGAGCCGCTCGCGCGCGGCGTCGCGATTGCGCACCTGATGGCGGTGCTCCGACGCCGCGATCGTCAGCACCCCACCGACGAGCCGGTTCCCGAGGCGATCGATGAGCCGCTCGCGCTGGACGGGCGACAGGACCGTCGAGGCTCCGGCATCCCACATCAACTCCACGCGCGAATCGGTGGTGTTCACGCCTTGCCCGCCCGGACCGGACGATCGTGAGAAGCGCCAAGACAGCTCCGACGCGGGGATCACGAGCGAACCCGTGACCCGGATGCCGGGATCGTCGGAGGCGCTCATGCCTCCATCTTGCGACAGCGGCCCGAGCCGTGCGGTCGCCCACCGCGAAAATCGCACACCCGCGTAAGCACCCCGTATGCGTCCGTCGACGACCCGTAGGGAAAGCGTTAGGACGTCCGGATGCCACGCCCCCGGCGCGTTGGATCGACACACGTGCCGCCCCGCGGCGCCCGCGGCCCGCCCGCGGTTCTGTCTCGATCCTGGAGTCGTCGTGCTCGATGCCGTCTTCCTCGCCGCGACCGTCGCGCTGTTCGCGCTGGTCGCCCTCGTCGCCAAGGGGGTCGAGAAGCTGGGCCCCGAGGCCCGCCCCTCGTCCGCCCGCCCCGCCGGACGCGGAGGCGACCGCTCGTGATCTTCTTCTCGATCCTCGCCGCCGTGCTCGCGGTCGCCGCCGTGGTGTACCTCGTGGTCGCCCTCGTCCGCCCCGAGAAGTTCTGACCGATGTCGATCGTCCTGACCAGCCTCACCCTCCTCGTCGCCCTGGGCCTGGCGTACCGCCCCCTCGGCGACTACATCGCCCGCATCTACACCGGCCGACGCGACCTCGCGGTCGAACGCGGCACCTACCGCCTGATCGGCGTCGACCCGCGGAGCGCCCAGACCTGGGCGGCCTACCTGCGGTCGGTCCTGCTGTTCTCGTTCGTCGGCGTCGTGCTCGTCTACGCGCTCATGCGCCTTCAAGCGGTGCTGCCCTTCTCGCTGGGCCTCGGTGCCCCGAGCGAGGCGCTCTCGTTCAACACCGCCGTCTCGTTCGTCACGAACACCAACTGGCAGTCGTACGGCGGCGAGTCGACGCTCGGCTACACCGTGCAGTTCGCCGCGCTGACGGTCCAGAACTTCGTCAGCGCCGCCGTCGGCATCGCCGTGGCCGTGGCCCTCGTGCGCGGCTTCGCGTATCGCCGGAGCGGTGTGATCGGCAACTTCTGGGTCGACCTCGTTCGCGGCACCTTCCGTCTGCTGCTGCCGTTCTCCGTGGTCGCCGCCGTCGTGCTCCTCGCGGGCGGGGTGATCCAGAACCTCAACGGATTCACGGATGCCACGACCCTCACCGGCGCCGCGCAGTCGATCCCCGGCGGGCCGGTGGCATCCCAGGAGGCGATCAAGCTCCTCGGCACCAACGGCGGCGGGATCTTCAACGCCAACTCGGCGCACCCGTTCGAGAACCCCACCCCGTGGACCAACCTCTTCGAGATCTTCCTGATGCTCGTGATCCCCTTCTCGCTCCCCCGCGCGTTCGGCCGGATCGTGGGCGATGATCGCCAGGGCTACACGATCCTCGGCGTGATGGGCGCGATCTTCGTGGCATCCACGGCTCTTCTCACCTGGGCCGAGATGGCGGGCGCCGGAACCGCCCCGATGCTCGCGGGCGGCGCGATGGAGGGCAAGGAGGTGCGGTTCGGCATCTTCGGCTCGACGCTCTTCGGCACCACCAGCACGCTGACCTCGACCGGCGCCGTCAACTCGATGCACGACAGCTACACGGCGCTCGGCGGCATGATGCCGATGGTCAACATGATGCTCGGTGAGATTGCCCCCGGCGGTGTCGGCTCGGGCCTCTACGGGATGCTGATCCTCGCCGTGATCGCGGTGTTCGTGGGCGGTCTGCTGATCGGTCGGACGCCCGAGTACCTCGGCAAGAAGATCGGACCGCGCGAGATCAAGCTCGCGAGCCTGTACATCCTGGTGACGCCCACCCTCGTGCTGGCGGGGACCGCGCTGAGCTTCGGGATTCCCGGCATCCGATCCGATGTCGAGAGCACGTCGATCCTCAACCCGGGCGTGCACGGTCTGAGCGAGGTGCTCTACGCCTTCACCTCGGCCGCGAACAATAACGGCTCCGCCTTCGCCGGGCTCACCGCCAACACCCCGTGGTTCAACACGGCGCTGGCCGTGGCGATGCTCCTCGGACGCTTCCTGCCGATCGTCTTCGTGCTGGCCCTCGCCGGTTCTCTGGCAGCTCAGGATGCCGTGCCCGCCACCGCGGGAACCCTCCCGACGCACCGCCCGCAGTTCGCCGGTCTGCTCGCCGGCGTGTCCGTCATCGTGACGGCCCTGACCTACTTCCCGGTCCTCACCCTCGGACCCCTCGCTGAAGGACTTGTTCGCTGATGTCCACGTTGATCTCCTCTCCTGCGTCGCAGCCGGCCCCTGAGCCTGTCGAAGGGTCCGGCGCCCCGACCGACCCCCCGCGCCGCGCCTTCAGCGCCGCGCAGATCGTCGCCGCCCTCCCGGGCGCGGCCAAGAAGCTCAACCCCGCCGCGCAGTGGCGCAACCCCGTGATGTTCCTCGTGTGGGTCGGTGCGGCGCTGACGACGCTGATCGCCCTCGCGGAGCCGTTCCTCGGCGACGCTTCGACAGGCTCAGCGTCCGAAAGCCTCCCCTTCGGCTTCACGTGGGGCATCGCCGTGTGGCTCTGGCTCACGGTGTTCTTCGCGAACATCGCCGAGTCGGTCGCCGAGGGCCGCGGCAAGGCGCAGGCCGCGACCCTGCGCAAGACGCGCACGACGACCTCGGCCCGCCGGGTGGTGTCGTACTCCCCCGCCGACCCGGCGGCATCCGGAGCGGCGACCGAGGACGTGCCCTCGGGCGACCTCCGCGTCGGCGACATCGTGCTGGTCGAGACCGGCGAGCTCATCCCCGGCGACGGCGACATCGTCCACGGCATCGCGACCGTCGACGAGTCGGCGATCACGGGCGAGTCCGCCCCGGTCGTGCGCGAGTCGGGCGGCGACCGCAGCGCCGTCACCGGTGGCACCCGGGTGCTCAGCGACCGGATCGTCGTGAGAATCACGTCGAAGCCCGGCGAGACCTTCGTCGACCGCATGATCACCCTCGTCGAGGGCGCCTCTCGCCAGCGCACGCCCAACGAGATCGCGCTGAACATCCTGCTCGCGAGCCTGTCGATCGTGTTCGTCGTCGTGGTTCTCGTGCTGAATCCGATCGCCTCGTACGCCGCATCCCCCGTCTCGATCCCCGTGCTCGTGGCGCTGCTGGTGTGTCTGATCCCCACGACGATCGGTGCATTGCTGAGCGCCATCGGCATCGCGGGCATGGACCGTCTCGTGCAGCGGAACGTCCTGGCCATGTCGGGCCGCGCGGTCGAGGCCGCGGGAGACGTCACGACCCTGCTGCTGGATAAGACCGGCACGATCACGTACGGCAATCGCCGCGCCTCGGCCTTCGTGCCTCTCAACGGCGTCGGCGGGCCGATGCTCGCCGAGTACGCCTCGATGTCGTCGCAGGCCGACCCCACGCCCGAGGGCGTCTCGGTCGTCGAGCTCGCGTCGGCCCAGGGCATCGTCGCCGAGATGCCCCGAGGTGCCGAGTCCGTGCCGTTCACGGCCCAGACCCGTATGTCGGGGCTCGACCTGCCGGACGGCACGCAGATCCGCAAGGGCGCTGCGTCCGCCGTGCTGGCCTGGCTCGACGGCTCCCACGCCGAGGTGCCCGAGGCCACCCGTGCAGAACTCCTGAATTCCGCGAACGCGATCGCCGAGTCCGGCGGAACTCCGCTGGTGGTCGCGACCCTGACCCCCAGTACGTCAGGAGTTTCGCACGTGCCCGCTCAGGTGCTCGGCGTCATCCACCTCAAGGACGTCGTCAAGGACGGTCTGCGCGAGCGCTTCCAGGAGCTGCGGGCGATGGGCATCCGCACCGTGATGATCACGGGCGACAACCCTCTCACCGCCAAGGCGATCGCCGCCGAGGCGGGCGTCGACGACTACCTCGCCGAGGCCACGCCCGAGGACAAGCTCGCCCTCATCCAGCGCGAGCAGGAGGGCGGCAACCTCGTCGCGATGACCGGTGACGGCACGAACGACGCTCCAGCGCTCGCGCAGGCCGACGTGGGCGTCGCGATGAACACAGGCACCTCGGCCGCGAAAGAGGCCGGCAACATGGTCGACCTCGATTCCGATCCGACCAAGCTCATCGACATCGTCCGCATCGGCAAGCAGCTGCTCATCACGCGCGGCGCCCTGACCACGTTCTCGCTCGCCAACGACATCGCGAAGTACTTCGCGATCATCCCGGCGATGTTCATGGGGGTGTTCCCGGGCCTCGCGGTGCTGAACATCATGCAGCTGTCGTCTCCGGCATCCGCGGTGCTCAGCGCGATCATCTTCAACGCGATCGTCATCATCGCGCTCATCCCGCTGGCCCTGCGCGGCGTGAAGTACCGCGCGGCGAGCGCGTCGAGCATCCTCAGCCGCAACCTGCTCGTCTACGGGCTCGGCGGCGTCCTCGTCCCCTTCATCGGCATCAAGCTCATCGACCTCGTCGTGAGCCTGCTCCCCGGCTTCTGAAAGGCCCCGTCATGCGCACCACCCTGCGTACCGCCGGCGTCGCCGTCCGCGCGATGCTCGTCTTCACCGTCGTCCTCGGCGTCGGCTACATGCTGTTCATCACGGCGATCGGGCAGGTCGCCCTGCCCTTCCAGGCCAATGGATCGCTCGTCCGTTCGGCCGACGGCACGGTCACGGGCTCCCAGCTCATCGGCCAGTCGTTCCAGGATGCCGACGGCCAGGCGCTGCCGCAGTACTTCCAGTCGCGTCCCTCCGCCGCGAGCTACGACGGCGCCGCCTCGACCGGGTCGAACCTCGGCCCCGAGAACCCCGACCTCATCGCGTCGATCCAGCAGGGGCAGTCGGACTTCCGCGCCCTGAACGACGACGGCTCGGTCCCGGCCGACGCGGTGACCGCGTCCGGTTCGGGTCTCGACCCGGACATCTCGGTCGAGAACGCCGAGCGCCAGGTGGCGCGGGTCGCGGAGGCCCGCGGCATCCCCGCGTCGGAAGTCTCGGCGCTGGTCGCGGAGCACACGCTGCCGCGCGACCTCGGCTACCTGGGCGAACCGCGCGTGAACGTGTTCGAGCTGAATCGCGCTCTCGATGCCCGCTGAGCGACGAGAATCGCTGACATGACCGCCGTCGTGTCCTTCGCACCCGCCGTCGCGCCCCTCGCGCGGCGGCGGGATCGCGCGGTTCCGGTCCCTTCGACAGGCTCAGGGACCTCTGCCGCGACAGCGAAGGTTCCGGTCCCTTCGACAGGCTCAGGGACCTCTGCCGCGACAGCGAAGGTGGCTGAGCTCGTCGAAGCCACCGAGACACGCTCGACGCCTCCCCCTCCGACATGCTCGCGGGCATCCACCGGAGGCGCGTCGTGAGGCGCGGCACGCTGCGCGTCCTGCTCGGTATGGCCCCGGGCGTCGGCAAGACGTACGAGATGCTCGAGGAGGGCCGCCGACTCGCCGCCGAAGGCCGCGACGTCGTCATCGCGGTCGTCGAGACCCACGGACGGGCCGCCACCGCGGCGCAGGCCGAGGGTCTCGAGGTCGTCCCTCGTCGGCCGGTCGCCCACCGCGGGGTCGCGCTCGACGAGATGGATCTCGCGGCGGTGATCGCGCGGCATCCGGATCTCGCCCTCGTCGACGAGCTCGCCCACACCAACGCGCCCGGCTCCGCGAACGACAAGCGCTGGACCGACGTCGAAGAGCTCCTCGACGCCGGGATCGATGTCATCACGACGGTCAACGTGCAGCACATCGCCTCGCTCAACGACGTCGTCGAGAAGATCACCGGCGTGACGCAGAGGGAGACGGTACCGGATGCCGTCGTCCGCGCGGCCGACCAGATCGAGGTCGTCGACCTCGCGCCGCAGTCACTGCGGGACCGCCTGTCCGCCGGGTTCGTCTACCCCGCAGAGCGGATCGACGCCGCCCTGTCGAACTACTTCCGCCTCGGCAACCTCACCGCGCTGCGCGAACTCGCCCTGCTGTGGCTCGCCGACGAGGTCGACTCGGCTCTCCAGCGGTATCGCACCGAGCACGGTATCGAGGGATCGTGGCAGGCCCGCGAGCGCGTCGTCGTCGCGCTGACGGGCGGGTCCGAGGGCGAGACGCTCCTCCGCCGCGGAGCCCGCATCGCCGCGCGCTCGGCCGGCGGCGAACTCCTCGCCGTGCACGTGTCCACGCAGGATGGGCTGCGCACGAGCAACCCGGCGGCTCTGGAGACCCAACGCGCCCTCGTCGAGCAGCTCGGCGGCACATACCACCAGGTCGTCGGCGACGACGTCGCCACCGCGCTCGTCGACTTCGCCCGCTCGGTCAACGCGTCGCAGCTCGTCATCGGCGTGAGCCGACGCGGACGCCTCGGGGCGGCCCTGACCGGCCCCGGCATCGGCAACACCGTCATCCGCGAGTCGGGTGACATCGACGTGCACATCGTCAACCACGCCCGGGCGGGCGGTCGCTTCGCGCTCCCGCGGCTCACCGGCCCGGCGCTGAGCATGAAGCGCCGGATCCTCGGTTTCGTCACGGCGCTCGTGGGCGGCCCGATCATCTCGCTGCTCCTGCTGGCGACCGGCTCCGACGACTCGATCACCACCGACGTGCTCAGTTACCAGCTGCTCGTCGTGATCGTCGCCCTGATCGGCGGCATCTGGCCCGCGGTCTTCGCGGCCGTCCTGTCGGGGCTCACCCTCGACTTCCTCTTCATCGCCCCGCTGCACACGGTGACGATCAGCGACCCGGTCCACGCGATCGCCCTCGTGCTCTACGTCGTGATCGCGATGCTCGTCAGCGTCGTCGTCGATCAGGCCGCTCGCCGCGCGCGCGCCGCGCGACGCGCCTCCGCCGAAGCCGAACTGCTCGCCACGGTCGCGGGAAGCGTGCTCCGCGGCGAGGTCGCCGTCCCCGCGCTCGTCAGCCGCGCGCGCGAGGCGTTCGGTCTCGCCGGCGTTCGGCTGATCGCCGCCGACGGACGCGTGCTCGCCACCGACGGCGAGCCGGTCCGGGACGACCGGCGCACCACGGTGCCGGTCGGCGACGGTCGCGCGACCCTCGAACTCCACGGCGGGGACCTGGATGCCGGCGCCCGCCGCCTCCTCGACGTCGTCGTCGCGCAGCTCGCCGCCGCCCTCGAACGCGCCGACCTGGCGGAGACCGCCGCCGAAGCGGGGGCGCTGGCCGAGACGGACCAGGTCCGCAGCGCCCTGCTCTCGGCCGTGAGCCACGATCTGCGTCGGCCCCTGGCATCCGCCGTCGCCGCTCTCGGGGGGCTGCGCGCAGCCGGCGACCACCTGTCGGAGGACGACCGTCGCGAACTCATCGAGACCGCCGACGAGAGCCTCGCCACGCTGTCGGTGCTCGTCACCGACCTGCTCGACGTCAGTCGCGTGCAGGCCGGCGTGCTCGCGGTGTCGCTCGCGCCGGTGGATGCCGCCGACGTCGTGATCGCCGCCCTCGACGAGCTCGACCTGGGCCCCGACGAGGTCGAGCTCGCCCTCGATCCGGACCTCCCGTCGCTGCGCGCCGACGCGGTGCTGCTGCAGCGCGTACTCGTCAACGTCCTCGCCAACGCCCAGCGGTACACGCCCGAGGGCGTGCGCGTGCGCATCGCGACGAGCCGTCTCGGCGGCATCGCGGAGATCCGCGTGATCGACCACGGGCCGGGCATCGCCGTCGAACGCCGCGACGACATGTTCTCGCCGTTCCAGCGCCTCGGCGACACCGACAACACCGCCGGCCTCGGCCTCGGTCTCGCCCTCTCGCGCGGCTTCGCCGAGGGGATGGGCGGCACCCTCGTCCCCGAAGACACCCCGGGCGGCGGCCTGACAATGGTGGTGACGCTGCCCGTCGCCGAGGGCGGCGCCGAGGCCGTGGCATCCGGAATCCGAGAGGACGCACCGTGAAGGTACTGATCGCCGACGACGATCCGCAGCTCGTGCGCGCGCTGCGGATCACGCTCGCCGCCCACGGCTACGACGTCGTGGCGGCGGCCGACGGCGCCGCGGCGATCACGCTCGCCGCCGGGTCCCACCCCGACATCGTGCTGTTGGATCTCGGGATGCCGCACCTCGACGGCGTGCAGGTCATCCAGGCGCTGCGCGGGTGGACGAGCGTGCCGATCATCGTCGTCTCGGGGCGCACGGGCTCGGCCGACAAGGTCGACGCGCTCGACGCGGGGGCCGACGACTACGTGACCAAGCCGTTCCAGATCGACGAGCTGCTCGCGCGCCTCCGGGTGCACGCGCGCCGTTCGGCTCCGGCGAGCGGCGAGGCGGTGGTGCGCTTCGGCTCCGTCGAGGTCGACCTCGCCGCGAAGGCCGTGCTGCGCGACGGCACCCGCGTGCACCTCACGCCGACGGAGTGGCGGATGCTGGAGTTCCTCGCCCGCAACCCCGGCTCGCTCGTCACGCGCCAGACGCTGCTCAAGGAGATCTGGGCGAGCGAGCAGGTCGCCGACAGCGGCTACCTGCGGCTCTACATGTCGCAGCTGCGCAAGAAGCTCGAGGCCGATCCCTCGAACCCCGTGCACCTGCTCACGGAGCAGGGGATGGGGTACCGGCTGGTGGTGTGAGGCGGCGGGTTCGGGCCACGGCCGGCCGGGTCCGACCGCCCGCCGGGCCGAACTCCCGAGAAACCGCGCCGGCCACCAACCCCGCCGACGCCGCGGGCACTCGGGCCATCCGCCCACCGGGCCGAACTCCTGAGAAACCGAGCCGCCGGCCGTCGTACGCCCCGGTTCCGGCCTCAGCCGAGCGAAAACTCAGGAGTTTCGCACGCCCCCGGGTCGCGCCCGCACACTCGACCGAGCGAGAGCTCAGGAGTTCCGCTCGGCCTCGACCTCGCTGTCGGACGAGCACGCCTCGAACTCCGCCTGAACCCGAGCGCAGCGGCAGGCGAAGACGATCGAGTGCAGCAGCATCAGCGGACCTCGCCGACCGTGTGGCATCCGGGGCACGGGAAGGCGACGCGATCCCCGACGCGCACATCGCCCGGCAGCACGACCGTTCCGCACGCGGCCGAGCCGTGGGCGTCGAGCACCACGAAGGGCTCGTCGTAGGCGTGCGAGACACGACCGATCAACCGCGCCTCGCGCCAGACGACCTCGAGCCCCGCGACGCACGCGTCGAGGCGGAGCGTCGCGGGCGTGGCATCCGTCACCGTCGCCACCACCACGGTGGTCGACAGGCTCGCGGATGCCACTCCTCCCGACGCCGGGATCACCGCCGGCCCCGTGCAGACGCAGGGCGTGCCGCAGATTTCGGCGTACCGTCCGACGGACACCGCGCGGACGGTCACGTCGTCGAGTGTGGGCGCCGAGCCCGCGGGCCACGCCGCGGCGTCGAAGGGCGCCGGGATGCTGGCGCGGAGAGTGGGGAGGAGAGCGGTGAGGGTCATGGCATCCGGTCTACGCGGCTCCGCCGTCGGGGTCGGGAGCTCTCACGACTTCCACACGGCGCGCGAGGCGATCCGTACGAATTCCTCTCTGTGCGGCGCGTGCCGCGCTCCGGAGAACGGCCCCGGATGCTCCCGGTTCGGCCGCTCTGTGCGGCAGTCGGGCAGTTTTCTCCGGAGCGCGGCACGCGCCAGCACGCGAAACTCGTGAGATTCAGCCCCCTCGGCGCCCGAACCCTGGCCACGGGGCACGGCCTCCGCGTTGTCAGCGGTTTCACTCGCCCCGCCGTCCAGACCGCCCCTCGACACCGGCCGGACCGGCCCGCCCACCGGCGACCACCCACCCCACGCCGCGTAGCCTGGAGAGGTGACCCTCCCCTTCGACGTCGACGCCGTGCGCGCCGACTTCCCGATCCTCGAGACCGAGGTCGACGGCCATCCGCTCGTCTACCTCGACTCCGGCGCGACGAGCCAGAAGCCGCGCGCCGTGCTGGACGCCGAGCGCGACTTCCTCGAGCACGCGAACTCCGCCGTGCACCGCGGCGCGCACACCCTCGCCGCCGAGGCGACCGAGCTGTTCGAAGACGCCCGCGCCACCGTCGCCGAGTTCGTCGGGGCTCAGCCCGAGCAGCTGGTCTGGACGTCCGGTGCCACCGCCGGCCTCAACCTCGTGGCGGGTTCACTCGGGTACGCGGGGCGCCTCCGCGAGGGCGACGAGATCGTCGTCACCGAGGCCGAGCACCACGCGAACCTCATCCCGTGGCAGGAGCTCGCCGCCCGCACCGGCGCGCGCCTGAGGCACATCCCCGTTCTCGAGGACGGCACCCTCGACATGCGCGCCGCGGCCGACCTCATCGGCGAGCGCACGAGAGTCGTCGCCTTCCCGCACGTCTCGAACGTGCTCGGCATCGTGAACCCCGTCGCGAAGCTCGTGACCCTCGCCCGCGGCGTCGGCGCGCTGACCGTGCTCGACGCGTGCCAGTCGGCGCCGCACCTCGCGCTCGACCTCCCGGCATCCGGAGTCGATCTCGCCGTCTTCTCGGGGCACAAGGTCTACGGACCGTACGGCATCGGCGCCCTGTGGGGCCGCGACGAGGTGCTGGAGTCGCTGCCGCCGTTCACCACGGGCGGCTCCATGATCACCACCGTCACTCTCGAGAAGGCCGAGTACCTTCCGCCGCCGCAGCGCTTCGAGCCCGGCACGCAGCCGGTGTCGCAGGCCGTCGGCCTCGCCGCGGCGGTCCGGTGGCTCGGCGAGCACGACCTCGCCGCCGCACACGCGCACGAGGCGACCCTTGAGAAGCGCATGCGCGAGGGGCTTCGCTCGATTCCCGGCGTCCGCCTCCTCGGAGACACGGATGCCGCCGACCGCGTCGCCCTGCAGGCCTTCGCCGTCGAGGGTGTCCATGCGCACGACGTCGGGCAGTTCCTCGATTCCCGCGGTGTCGCCGCCCGCGTCGGCCACCACTGCGCGCAGCCCCTGCACCGGCGCTTCGGCCTCACCGCCACCGTGCGGGCGAGCGCCGCGATCCACACCACGGCGGCCGAGATCGACACGTTCCTCGACGCGGTGTCGGGCGTGCGCGGCTTCTTCGGGGTCGGCGCATGAGCGGGCTGGAGTCGCTGTACCAGGAGCTCATCCTCGACCACGCCAAGAACCGCCGCGGCTTCGGTCTGGCCGAGCCGGGCGCGCACAGCGCGACCGTTCACCAGCGCAACCCCGTCTGCGGTGACGAGATCACCCTCCGCGTCGACGTCGAGGGCGACCGCGTCGTCTCCGTCACGTGGGAGGGCGCCGGCTGCTCGATCTCGCAGGCGTCGGCCTCGATGCTCGTCGCGCTCCTGCAGGAGGACGGCGGAGACGAGGGGATGCCACGCGCCGACGTCGAGGCCCTGATCGCGGCATTCCGCGAGGCGCTGCGCTCGCGCGGCAAGACCCCGCTCGACGAGGAGACCTTCGCCGACGCCGCCGCGCTCTCCGGCGTCTCGAAGTACACCGCGCGCGTGAAGTGCGCGATGCTCGCCTGGGTCGCGCTCGAGGAAGGGCTGCGGCAGGCCTGAGCCCGCGGCATCCGGTCGTCGGCCGCGCCACGCCCACGCCCACGCCCACGCCCACTGAGTGTCCAGAACACCCGGACGATTTTTCGAGACGTCCGGGTGTTTTGGACACTCAACGGCCCACCGTGCCGGGCAGCGCCGGAGCCGCGCACAGCGCTGACCGAACCGTCGCCGCGGCGATATCCTGCGTCCATACCGGTGAGAGGACGGATGCCATGGGCAACGGATTCAGCGCAGAAGAGCGCGCGGCGATGAAGCAGCGCGCCGAGGAGCTCCAGGCCATGAAGGGCTTGAAGGGCCTCGCGAAGCTCCAGAAGGAGAACGAGGCGTGCCTCGAGGCGATCGAGAAGCTCGAGGGAGCCGACCGCTCGATCGCGGAGCGCGTGCACGTGATCGTGCTCGAAGAGGCTCCGCACCTGAACCCGAAGACGTACTACGGCTTCCCGGCCTACGCGAAGGACGGCAAGGTCGTGGTGTTCTACCAGCCGGCCTCGAAGTTCAAGACGCGGTACGGAACGGTCAGCTTCGACGAGACCGCGCAGCTCGACGACGGCCCGATGTGGCCGGTGTCGTTCGCGGTGCTCGACGTCACGGCCGAGGTGGAGCAGAGGATCCGCGAGCTGGTGCGGCGGGCGGCGCCGGCGGCCTGAAGCGCGGCACCGGAATCGGAGCGCGGCAACAGAATCGGAGCAGCGAGGCCGCGGCATCCGAATCCGCTACTTCGGTCCGATTCTGCGTGCCCGGCTGAACGGATGCCGCGACCCCGAGGCCGCGGCATCCCGAGATCAGCCGATGACCACGCGCTCCATCCGCTCGAAGCTCTTCTCCATGCCGTCGACCATGCCCGTGGCGAGGACCGCGTCGCGGGTGGCGGCATCCGGATACTCGATCAGCAGTGTCACGAGCGTCGCGCCGTCCTCCTCGTAGAACGACAGGTCGTTCGTGGTGGAAGGCCAGTCCGTGCCGGTCATGTGCTCGGTCTGCACGATACGGCGCGGCTCGTCGAGGAGCAGGGTCTCGCCGTCGAAGCCGAACCCCTCGCCTTCCGTGCCCGGCTCGGGTTCCCAGGCGATGCGGTACTTTCCGCCGACCGACAGGTCGACGTCGCTGACGCTCATGCGCCAGCCGTCGGGGCCGAGCATCCACTGACGCATGAGGTCGGGCTCGACGTGGGCGCGCCAGACGAGCTCGCGCGGACCCTCGATGAGCCGCGTGATGCGCACGTGCTGGTCGTCGAGGATCTCGAGCTGCGTGCCCTTGCCCTGGGCGAACTCCCGCAGCCCCGCCAGCACCACGTCGAGCTGGTTCATCGCGAGGGTCGAGCCCTCGACGGCGCCCATCGCGATGAGCTGCTCAAGCGCTTCGGCGGAATCGAAGTACGTCACGTTCGTGAGCCGCGAGCCACCCTCGGTCTCGTCGAACGCGAAGGTCATGCGCATCGCGGGCATGCCGGGGATCGCCTCACCGGTCTCGTCGACGAACGAGTCGACGACCTCGAAACCGCGCGGGGCGTCGATGTCGAGGAACTCCCAGCTCCCCCGCGCGATCTCGCCGGTCGCGCTGGCCATCGAGTAGCGGGCGCGTCCGCCGCGTTCGAAGGCGAACGAGGCGAAGGTGGCCGGCCACCCCGGAGGCCCCCAGAACCGCTCGAGCTGACGCGGATCGGTGAACACGGCCCACAGCCGCTCCGGGTCGACGGGGAAGTCGGCGACCAGGGTCATGGTGAGCGCCTCGGTGTCGCTCTCGACGGATGTGACGGGCATGACGAACTCCTTGGTCGGTTCAGTTCACGGATGGAGGGACGGATGCCGGGACCCCGGCGTCTTCGCGGCGCGGCCCCGCGGGCGCGGGTTCGGCCAGCAGGGCGTCGAGTCGATCGATCCGGCCGCGCCACAGGTCTTCGTACGAGCGGAGCAGGTTCTGCGCCCGCGCGAGCGCGGCGGGATCGGCGCGCACGAGCCGCACCCGTCCCTCCGCGCGCTTGGTGATGAGCCGCGCCTCGGCCAGCACGGAGATGTGCTTGGACACGGCGGCGAACGACATGGCGTACCCCGCGGCGAGGTCCGACACCGACTGCTCAGCGACGAGCGTCCGCCGCACGATGTCGCGCCGCGTCGCGTCGGCGAGCGCGTGGAACACGCGGTCGATGTCGGCGTCGGCGAGCGGCTGTTGTTTAACCATTTGGTTGCACGTTAGCGCTGTTCGCGCGGGGGCACAACAACAGATTGGCCGCACTCTCGCGCCCGGCCGCGCTATCACGAGAACAGGGGATGCCACCAAAACAGGGCGATGCTCCGCGCGGCGGCCTGTTGCCGCGGCATCCCCTGTTCTCATCGCACGGGGGCGCGGCCACGGTCGCCGTCACGCCTGCGGCGGGAGGAAGGCGGCGACGCCGCCGTCAGGCTCACGGAGCGGGTCAGCTCGTCGCAGCCACGCGCTCGCGAAGCCACGGGAGACCCGCGTCACGCAGGTCTGTCAACACATCCGCGGCGAGGAGATCGACATCCTGCCCGCCGAAGAGGCGCCACCACTTGTCGGCACCGTCACCCACGAGCGAGCCAATGCGCTTCGGCATCACAGAGCCATAACCCATGGAGGCAGAGGGCTTCACCGGAAAGTAGGAATTCTCGGCTGCCTGGGCAAGCCATTCGTCCCGCCGGACAACCATAAGATTCACGGTGAACTGGATCTCACGGCGATCGCTGTACGCGGATTTCTGGAACCCGACGAGCGCCCAGTGGGTGTCCGATTTCACGGAGTAGCGGCCGCCGGACCCGATGAGCCCCTCTGCGCGGAGGGCTGGCGAAATCGTGTCCTTGATCATGGCGGCATACAGATCTTGGGCGGGAATCTGTGCGGCTACCGTCGCCTTGCCTCGGGACCGAAGCCTCCACGGCCAGAACGACTCGGAGGTGAGCGGCATGGCTCATTGTCGCATGGGCATACGCGCCATTCACCAGAAGGTCGACGATGTCCGCCACGCACCCCGTAGAGACGCCTTCATAGCGAGCGCGCGGCCCATCTCCCGCACACCTGCGCTACCCCGGCGTTTCGCAGCCCATGACCCGTTCCATATGCGCTGCAAATGTTTCCGCGCGCCCACGAGACGAATCCACGAATCCGACCTCGACGTCAGTACCTAACGACAAAGTGCGTACCTGCGCCTTGGGAAGAAGCCTGCGATTCTGCCGGTACTCCACGAGCCGCAGAACGCGCGCCCGTGTCTCCGGATCACCCTGAGGAGAACAAGATGCCCCTGATCGACTCCCGCCACCTCACCCGCACCGCCGCCCTCGTGGCGGGAGCCGTGGTCGTCGCCGGGCTGGCTCTTGCCGCCCCGGCCACCGCGGCCACTCCCGCAACCGGATCGACGGCACAGGTGACCGACGCGGGCAACCGGCTGGACGCCGGAACCGAGCACCGGAACACCTGCGTCATCCGCACCCTGTTCGCCGCGACCTTCGACGATCCCCGGAGCGAGTTCTCCCAGAAACTCGCCAAGTGGTTCGTCGCGCCCGACGCCGTCGCGCACGGTGCCGGCGCGGCGTCCGGTCCCCAGGGCCTGCTCGCGCAGTTCGCCGCGGACCGCGACCGTGTCCCCGGTGCGCGGGCGGTCATCAAGCACATCGCCGCCGACGGAGACCTCGTCGCCGTGCACTGGCAGATCGCGCCCGACCCGAGCGACGAGCGCCGTGGGGACGCGGCCGTCGACCTGTTCCGCCTCCGGGGCGGCCGGGTCGTCGAGCGCTGGTCGCTCGAGCAGGCGATCCCGACCGGCACCCCGGCAAGCGGGAACACGAACACGATGTTCAGCGACCTGTACCACCCATCGGAGCCCACCCCGACGCCGACGGAGGAGCAGGAAGAGCAGAACCGCGTCTTCGCCGTCTCGGCCTACGAGACACTGTTCCGCGACAAGGACGTGTCGATCCTGGACCGCGCGTTCGACCCCGCTTACCTTCAGCACAACTCGGTCGCCCCGAACGGCACCGCCGCCCTGAAGCAGTTCTTCCTCAGCGGCATCCCCTTCCCCGCTCAGCAGTCGGTCATCTCCCTGTCCGACGGGGACATCGTCTGGACCTTCTCGCAGGCCGTCGGGGCGAAGCCCGGTGACCCCCTGCTGGCCGCCGACCTGTTCCGCGTCGACGGCGGCCTGATCCGCGAGCACTGGGACGTCGTCCCGACGAGCTGACCGTCGTCGGATCCGGGGGGGGCGCCGAAACGGCTTCGGATGCAGGGCGCCCCCTCCCTCTCCCGTTCTTCACGCCCGAGGAGGCGCAGGAGGGCTCAGCCCTTCAACGCCTCCAGCAACGCCCCCACGGGGTGGTCACTCTCGACCGGGTGGCGCATCGGGAGGTCCTCGACGCACTCGTAGCGATTGCGTCGGCCCTCCTTCTCGCGCTTGAGGTAGCCGGCTTCGACGAGGTCGGCCAGGATGCCGTGCGCCGTGCGCTCGGTGATGCCGACGGCATCCGCGATCTCTCGGACGCGCGCACCGGGATCGCGGGCGACGTAGATGAACACATGGGCGTGGTTCGTCAGGAACGTCCAGGTGTTCATCAGGACAGCATAGTGACCGGCGCTACCGGAATCCAAGAACGTGTTATTTGTTGCCTGTGTTTTGACACACGTAATTTATTGCATGTAACGTGCTGCGCATGTCACCGCTCGCTCCGCTCTTGACGGCCGCGCTCCTCGCCGCGGTCATCGCCGCCCTCCTGCCGGATGCCACGCGCCACCGCACTCCGGGCTCGCTCGCCGTCTGGCCCGGAGTCGCCGCAGCGGCTCTCGCCACGCTCGGTCTCGCGGGCGCCCTCGCCGAACGCACCGACGTGGCCGGTGCCGCGCTCGCACTGCTCATCGTCGCCCTCACCGTCGTCGTGCAGGTGTACGCGAGCCGCAACCTCCGCGGCGACCCGCGCGCGCGCAGCTTCTTCGCGCTGTCGTTGCTCGCGGCACTCGGGTCGACGACCGCCATCGCCGCGGACGACGTCGTGCTGCTCGCCGTCGGATGGACCCTCTCGACGCTCAGCGTGATCGCCCTGATCGCCTCGGGGGGTTCGGGACCGCAGACGCGGATCGCGGTCCGGCGGAGCGCGGTGGCGCTCCTGATCGGGGATGCCGCGCTGTGGGCGGCCGTGGTCGTCGCCACCGCGTCGACCGGGTCGATCTCGCTCGCCGCCCTCGGCAGCCTCGAGGGAACCTCGGCGGCCCTCGTCGGCGCCCTGGTCGCGATCGCCGCGATCGCCCGCGCGGGGTCCTTCCCCCTGCACGGCTGGCTTCCGGCCACCGCCGCGACGACCACTCCCGTCTCGGCCCTCCTGCACGCGGGGTTCGTGAACGCCGGGGCCCTGCTGCTGCTGCGCTTCTCCGCCGTTCCCTCGGACCTCGGCCCCTGGATCGCGGGGATCGCCGGCGCGATCACGCTGGTCGTCGCGACGCTCGCGATGCTCACCCGCGCCGACGTCAAGGGCCGACTGGTGCACTCCACCGCGGCGCAGATGGGCTTCCTCCTCCTCGCGTGCGCGCTCGGGGCCTACGGGCTCGCGTTCGTCCACGTGATCGGCCACGCCCTCTTCAAGGCGAGCCTGTTCCTCGGCGCCGGTTCCGCGGTCGAACACGCCCTGCGCGAGCGCGCGCTCCCCCGCCCGACGCCCTCGCGGGTCGGTGGCGTCGTCGGGACCGCCGTGGTCCTCGCGGCGGCCGCGATCGCCGTCGCCGCAAGCGACGCATTCGCCCACCCGCCCGCGGCCCTCCTCCTCTTCGCGATCACGACCGCGACGGTCGCCGGAGCACGGATCGGCGCCTCCTCGGCGCGCGTCTCCACCCGCGCGGGACTGCTCCTCACGCTGGCGCTCGCGGTCGTCGGCTACGTGGCCGTGGTCTTCCCGGGAGCCGAGGCACTCGTTCCCGTCGCGGGGGCGGCGGTCCTGCCGTGGGGCGTCACGGTCGCGGTCTTCCTCATCGCCGCGGCATCCCTCCTTGCCATCCGCTCCGCGAGGCCGCTCTCCGATCGGATCTTCGCCTTCGCTCTCGCGTGGGGACGACCGCCGCTCGGCGCCCCCACCACCCCGTCCTGGGCTTCGGCATCCGCCGGCGGTCCCCTCGAGTACCGGAGAGTCTCATGACCACCACCGCTCCCCCTTCACCGGCCACGATCCGGGGCTGGGTCGCCGCCGCCGGCCGCGCGATCGCCCCGCACTTCCCCCTCGAGACCTTCATCGCCCGCAACCCGGTCGCCGGTTACGAGGACCTCGACTGGGAGGACGCCCTCGCAGAGGTCGCCCGCGACCACGGCATCCTGCTCTCCCTCCCGGAAGAGCGCTTCCGCGAGTTGCACGCGCAGGGTCGGATCTCGTCCGACGACCTGCTGGCCGCCCTGCACGTCACGGTGGCGGATGCCCGGGCGACCACCGTCCTGTCGCTGGGGCGGGTCATGGCCACGGTCGGCGACGTGCTGCGGCAGGACCTCCTCGTCTCGCCGCCGATGTCCCCCGGCTCCTCGCTCCCCACCCCGGCGAGCGCGCTCTCCCCGCGCGTCCACGCGCGGGTCGACGACCTGACCGCGCGGTGGCTGACGGCCACCCTCGGAACCGGCGCCTGGGCGGGGCCCGTCCGGCGCGACGGCATGTGGACCGGCTGGCGGCGCCTCGCGGCGGTCGACCCGACGCTGTCGCGGCGGGTGCGCAGCGGCATCCGGAGCACTCCCGCCAACGCGGCGAGCGCGATCGCGGTGGCCCTCGAACGCTGGCAGCTCGAGGGCTCGGCGGCCGAGGACTTCCTGCGGGCGCACGTGCTCGCGCAGCCGGGCTGGTCGGCGCTCGTCCGGCACCTGACCGACGGCTCGCGCGAGATCGACCTCACCTCGCTCGTCGCGATCCGGGTCACCCTGGAACGCCTCCTCCTCCCGGCCGACGCCTCTCTCCCCGCCCCGGCGCAGATCGCACCGGATGAGAAGGCGCGGATCGGCGCGGTCGCGCTCGCGCTGGGCGCCGACCCCTCCGACCCCGCCACCCGCGCGGCCGTGGGGCGCACCCTCGCGCTCGTCACCCCCGCGACGCGGCTCACCGTCTGGCAGGAGGCGTTCGAGCGCGGCGCCGCGCGGGAACTCGCCCCGCGCCCGGTGCCGGCGTCGCCCACGGTCTCTCGTCCTCTCGCGCAGGCGGTGTTCTGCATCGACACGCGGTCCGAGAGCTTCCGGCGCCACCTCGAGGCGGCAGGTCCCGTCGAGACGCTCGGGTTCGCCGGATTCTTCGCGGTGCCGATCTCGTTCCGCCCCGCGGACGGTTCCGGCGAGATCGCCTCCTGCCCCGTCCTGCTGACCCCGCGCGTCGCGATCACCGAGTCGTCCGTCGAGCGCGATGCCCTCGCGCGGTGGCGACGGCATCGCATCGCGGACGGAGAACGGGATGCCACACTCGACGCGCTCAAGGAGTCGCCGGTCACGCCGTTCGCCTTCGCGGAGACGGCGGGCTGGGTGATCGGCGCGGCCTCGGCGATCCGCACGCTCGCCCCGGAAGGCTGGCGCGCGCTGGTCGAGCGGGTCCGGCCGACCAAGCCCTCCACGCACGTGGACGCCGACGTCGTCTTCTCGCTCGACGAACGGGTCCTGTACGCCGAGACGGCGCTGCGGATGATGGGCCTGGTCGACGACTTCGCCCCCATCGTGCTGCTGTGCGGCCACGGCGCGACCGTGACGAACAACCCCTTCGCCTCGAGCCTGCAATGCGGAGCGTGCGGCGGACACGAGGGCGAGCCCAACGCCCGCGCCGCGGCGATGATCTTCAACGACCCCGAGACGCGCCGGGCCCTGGCCGCGCGCGGCATCCGGATCCCCGCCGACACGCTCTTCCTGGCGGCGCAGATGGACACCGTCACCGACGAGGTCACGCTCCTCGAACCGTGGGCTGTGCCCGCCACGCACGAGACGGCCGTGCTCGAACTCGGGCAGTACCTCGAGGCGGCGCGCGCGGCCGACGCCGCCGATCGGAGCGCGAGCCTCCCCGGGGGAAGCGACGCGGCCGGAGCGGTGCGCGACACCGAGCGGCGGGCCGCCGACTGGGCGGAGTCGTACGCCGAGTGGGGGCTCGCGGGCAACGCGGCCTTCATCGTCGGACCCCGGGCGATCACGGCCGGGCACGACCTGGGCCGGCGGGCGTTCCTGCACAGTTACGAGGCCGCCGCCGACCCCGACGGATCGGGGCTCGAGACGATCCTCACCGCGCCGATGATCGTGGCGCAGTGGATCAACTCGCAGTACGCGGCGTCGACGGTCGCGCCCGACCGGTTCGGCGCGGGCCCGAAGCCCCTGCACAACGTCGTCGGGACCGTCGGCGTGCTCTCGGGCTACGGCGGCGACGTGCGGCTCGGCCTGCCCTGGCAGTCCGTGGGAGTCGGTCAGGAGGCACGGCACGAGCCGGTGCGCCTCCAGGTGTTCGTGCAGGCGCCCCTCGCGCGCGTCAACGACATCGTCGACTCCTCCGAGGTCGTCCGCACCCTCGTCGCGAACCGCTGGATCACCCTCCGGGTGCGCGATCACGAGACCGCCCCGTGGATGCGCTGGGCGGCCTACGGCTGGCAGCTCGACGATCTCGACGCGGCCGCGGCCCCCGGCATCCCCGCCCTCCACCCCGAAACCACCACGAAGGAGTCCCACTCATGAGCACGTCCGAACTGACCCCGATGACCAAGATCGAGGTGGTCGTCGCGAGCGACGACGTCGCCGAGGTGTCCGCGCTGATGCAGTCGCTCGGCGCCCGCGGGTACACCGCGATCACCGGCGTCGCCGGGGTGGGCCACCACGGCCCGCGCGGCGGGCGCCTGCTGTTCAACGACCACGACGCCCTGACGCTGCTCGTGACGGTCGTCGCCCCCGAGCACGCGGACGGGATCGTCGCCGGTATCCGTCCCCTGCTCGACCGCACGGTCGGCGTGATGTTCGTCTCGCCGACCGCGGTGAGCCGGGCCGACTACTTCGTGTGATGGGCGCCCCCTCGCCCTTCCACGGGACCACGGTGGCGATCGGCACCGTCCACGGGAAGGAGGCGGCGTTCGCGCCCGCCTTCCGACGGTGGCTCGGCGCGCAGGTCGTCGCCACGGTGGCCCTCGACACCGACGCCCTCGGCACGTTCACGCGGGACGTGCCGAGGGTCCTCACGCCCGAGGAAGCGGCCACGGCCAAGGCGCGCGGTGCGGCGGCCGAGCTCGGCACGGCGACGGCCGTCGCGACCGAGGCGTCGTACTCCCCCGCCCTGGGCGGATTCGGGCCCATGGTGCACGAGGAGCTCGCCGTGTTCGTCGACCTCGAACGCGATGTCCGCGTGCGTCATGGCATCCGTCAGTTCGTCCATGTCGCACCACCCCGCGTCGTGCGGACCGAGAGCGAAGCGCGCCGGTACCTGCATCGCGTCGGCTTCCCCGCGCAGGCCGTCGTCGCACGCACCGACGAGGCAATGACGAAGGGGATTCAGGATGCCGCGGCCGTCCTCACTCTCGTCGCTCGGGGCCCTGTCGAACTCGAGCCGGATCTGCGCGCGCACATGAACCCGGAACGGCGACGCACGCTGCGCCGGCTCTCGTGGCTGCTCGCGGCACGGCTCAGCTGCGCGTGCCCGGGGTGCGCGTGTCCGGGATTCGGACCGGTCGGCGTCGTGCGCGGCCTCCCGTGCGGCGCGTGCGGGAACGCCACGTCGCAGGTGCGCTTCGACGTGGACGGCTGCCCCCAGTGCCCGGAGCAGCGGAAGCGTCGCCGCCCGGCGAAGGTCGCCGACCCGGCCACGTGCGATGCGTGCAATCCGTGAGCCGAGCGGTCTCAGCTCAGAGATGAACGCGGGGCGGACGGCGTGCGCGGTCGTCGTCCGGCCTGCGGATGCCGCGGCCTCGGGGTCGTGGCATCCTCCACCTCCTCGCAGAGTGCGACGTTTCTCGCAGATCGCGGGCGAGATTCTGCGAGAAACGCACGAATCTGCGAGCAACGCGCGGGGCCGTGGCCGGACACCTGCGCCGACGCACCGGCGGCGGCCCGAGGGTCAGGACGCGACCGATGAGTCGGTCCTGTCTCTGCTGAGTTGGCTGATGCGGGCGGGACTGACGCCGAGAAGCACCGCGGCGTCGGAGACCGTGACGCCATGCGCGCGGAGTTCGCGCACGACCGTCCGGGCCTGGCGTGCTGCGGCGACTTGACGCTCCTGCGCGGCCGCGGTGGCCTCCCGCGCCTCCCTCACACGCACCGACACGTCGGCCCCGAGGTCGGGGATGAGGTTCACGAGCACATCGCCGTGGTCGACGTCGGGGGCGAGCGTGTCGAGGTAATCGCGGACCTGCTGCTCCGCGCGGTCAAGGGTGCGCACCTGCGTCACGGGATCGCCGTCGATCGCGAGTTCCCAACCGCCGTCCCACCGGGTGGCGATGACATCAATTCTTGTCATTGACGCTGTCCCTTCACTTCCTCGATCGCCGCCAGCGCCTTTCGGGTCAGTCCCGGCGACACCTCCCGCGTCTGCGTGATGATGACGGGGCGCGACAGCACGGGCGCCGACCACTTCTCATGATCACCCTTGCCCTGTTCCGAGTCGAACCCGGCATCTCGAAGCAACGCGACCAGGTCTCGGTACTTCATCGGCTTGACCCTGGTCGCACTGTAGCCCCCCTGAACACATCCCTTAAGAGGGGGTAAATCCGACGCCAGGACGGTTCGCCCTACACTCACACCGGAAAGGCCCCGTCCCACGCGGGACCCGCGAAACGGGGAGCATCAGCATGACGTCGATACGCTGCGGCAAATCCCCCCGCGAGGGCAACCGGGCTCACCTGGTTCAGCACGTTCGCAGGGCCTCGAAGGCCTACGGCCCCGCCAGCCCCTCCACCGGTCCCTCCGGCAGCACGACCCACCCTTCCCGCCGGGCGACCTCCAGAACCTCGGATGCCGGAGGCGCGAACGCCCCGAGCGCACCGGCGCGCGTCGCCAGAGCGGCCACCACGGCGTCGAAGGCGTCCGCGTTCGCGATCGCGAGCGGGGCGAAGCCGCCGAGATCGAGCCACGGTGTGCGCGCGGACAGCGCGTCGAGCAGGACGGCCCGGCGCTCGGCATCCACCCGGTATCCGGTCGTGTCGAAGCCCCAGAGGCGCAGCGATCCGCCGGGATACACCTCGAAGAGGCGCCCCTCGGCCGCGCGGTCGACGGGGAAACCGTCCGCCGCGAGCCGCTGGAGCAGCCCGGCGCAGCGGAGCGCGGTGACGCCGAGGCGATCGGTGGAGACGCTGAGCGGCCAGCGCCCGATGCGCTCGCGCACCACGTGGTCGGTGTGGCGGTAGACGAGCGGACGACGCCACTCCGCGCCTCCGTCCACGGGCCGCTGGGCGGAGCCCATGTGGTGGTCGCTCAGGAAGTCGACGAACGCGTCGGGCCACCCGAGCGGACAGTCGACACCGAGCCACACCGCTTCGCCGGAGACGGATGCCACGATCGTGGCGTCGTCGACCCCGGTCTCGAGCCGCGTGAGCCGCGCGCCACCCTCCGCCCACACGATCTCGGCGAGGGCGGTGCCGGGCAGCCCGGCGGCCAGGTCGACCCCGATCGTTCTCACCGGCGCAGCCTACGTCCTGAACGGGGTGAGCGGACGTCCGCGGCGAGAATCCCCCGCCGGATCACCGGCTGCCTCGGAATACCGTCGACCGCCACGCGGTTTTTCGCCTCGTGACCTCCCACGCCGCCGCCCTCGATCGCGCGCTCGCCTCGCTCGAGATCCGCCCCGAGCAAGCGCAACGCTCAACGCTCAGCGCGGGCGAACGCCTGTCGGTGCCCCGCGGCGCGGCGACCCTGCTCTTCGTGCGCTCCGGCGAGATCACCGGCGACATCGGAGAGAACCCCGGCTGCACGATCGACGCCGGATCGGGTCAGGCGGCGACACTGCGCGGCCGTCGCACGCTCCTCGCGGGGGACGCTCTCGTCTCGCTCGGGTGCGAGCAGCTGGCGCTCACCTCGCAGTCCGGGGCGGAGGTCACCGTCATCTCCGTGAACGTGGCCCGCACCCTCATCTCCGGCGCTCTCCCGGGCGTCGTCTTCGTCAACGACTTCACGCGGGCCGAGCCCGCCGCGGCGGCCCTCGCCGCCCACCTCGGCCAGTCCCCACGCCCCGGTGACGCGACGATCTGCCACATCATGGTGCGCACGGTGGTGCTCGCGGCGATTCGCGCCTGGGCGTTCGCCGATGCGAACGCCGCCTGGCCGCCGCGCTCGGAGGACCCGTTCCTCGATCGTGCCGCCGCCGCCATCGTCGCGGATCCCGGGCACGCCTGGACCACCGATGAACTCGCGGCGGTCGCCGCGATGTCGCGCTCGGTCTTCGCCGAGAGGTTCCGCGAGACCTTCGGCCGCTCCCCCGGCGGCTACGTCACCGACGCCCGCGTCCGCCGCGCGAAGGAGCTCCTCGAGGCGGGCGAGTCCGTGTCCGAGGTCTCGCGTGCTTTGGGCTACGCCTCCGATGAGGGGTTCCGCCGCGCCTTCCGCCGTGTCACCGGCGTGGCTCCCTCGCGATGGCGCGCGTCCGCGGGGCCCGTCCCGATCACCCGGGGCTGAGCTCGCCGAGCGCGCTCAGCGCGAGCGCGGAACCCGCAGCGACACACCGAACAGCACGGCGCCGACGACGAGGAGCGCCGCGCCCACGGCATCCGTGACGACGACACCCACCCCGTCGACGAGCAGCCCGCCGACGCCGGCGGCCGCGACGATCGCGAGCTGGAAGCCCGTGACCACGAGGCTGCCACCCGCCTCGAGCCGGTCCGGCATCCGGTGTCCGACCCAGGTGTTCACGATGATCAGCCACGACGCGAAGAGGAAGCCCCACGCGAACACCGCCGCGGCGACCGCCACGAAACCGGGGAGCGCCAGGACGACGACGATCGACGCCGCGATCGCCAGCGGACCGACCACGGCCAGGATGCCGAACGCCCGGTCGACCACGATCCCGATGACGATGTTGCCGATGAGCCCGCCGGCACCGAAGAGCGTCAGCAGCAGGACCACCGTTCCCGCATCGACCTCCGGCAGACGCTCCAGCGCGAGACGGACGTAGGTGTAGGCGAGGAAGTGTCCGAGGACGATGAAGACGTGGCCGATGAGTCCGAGCGACGCGCCGGGCCGACGGAACGTGTCGACGAGGAGTCGGATGCTGGATGCCGCGGCCGCCGGCACCGGAGGGAGCACGAGGCGGACGGCGACCCCGACGAGGGCCGAAGCGAGACCGACGATGAGGAACGCCAGGCGCCAGTCGAGCGCCTCGCTCAGCAGGACGCCGAGAGGGACACCGGCGACCGTCGCCAGCGAGAGCCCGGCCGAGGTGAACATGACGGCGCGACCGATGCGGTCGGGTGCGGACAGCGACGCGGCCACCGTGATCGACATCGACCAGAACGTGGAGATCGCCGCACCGAGCAGGAAGCGCGCGACGAGGATCGTGAGGAAGTGGGGAGCGACCGCCACCGCGACGCTCGACACCGCGGCCGCCGCCGCGGCGAGCACCAGGAGCGTGCGGCGGTCCAGGCGCGGGAAGATCAGCCCGACCGTGGGCGCCATGAGCAGCCCGGCGAGAGCCGTGACCGTCACGGTCTGACCGGCCTGGCCGGGGGTGATGCCGAGTCCCGCGGCCATCTCGGTGAGCACGCCGTTGGGCAGGAACTCGGCGGTCACGAGCAGGAAGCTCATCAGCATCAGGACGATGAGACCGCCGTATCGCATGCGGGAGACGGGGGCGACGGGAACGGGGGCGGTCATGGTCATGTCTCGATGCTCGCAACGGGGAACCGCGCCCGCCCGACCGATCGTCCGCGGCATCCGACCGTTCGTCCGCGACCGCGGGACGCAACCCCGGACGCAACCGTTCGCCCTCACCCGCTCGGACCTGCGAGGATCACCCCATGGCAGACGACGACCTCCCCGACTCCTTCGAGCCGGGCCTTCGCGTGCCTCCGCGACCGCATCCGCCCGCCCCGCCCGTTCCGAAGGGCGACCTCCGGGTGGCCTCGATCATCGCGATCGCCACGGGGAGCATCGTCATCGCGTGGCACATCTTCCTGGTCTCGGTCAGCGCGATCGCGGACTTCGATCAGTTCGTCTGGATCCAGCTCGGCATCTGGGCGCTCGCGCTCGTGTCGTTGGTCACCGGCATCCTGAGCCTGAACGCCCGCATGGCGCGCGAACTCGCCGCGGCCGGGTTCATCGCGGGCGTCGCGGCGGCGCTGCTGTCGCTGGGCATCGGCGTCTTCAGCGGTGCCGACTTCCTGCCCTGACGGGCGTCCTGCCCCGGGGCGTCAGCCCGCGCACTCCTCGCTGAGCTCGGTCAGAGACCACGCGGTGGCCGTGCGTTCGAGGTGGACCGTTCCGCAGTCGCCGTTCGCGTAGGTGACCTGCAGCGTCGCGTCGGTGGCGGTCTCGGACTCGAGGGCGATCGAGACGTCTGCGGGCAGGCCAGCCGCGGTGTAGAGAGCCGAACTCTGACGGATGAGGGTCGCGCAATCGCCGACCTCGGTGCCGGTCGCGGCGGCGTACTCGGCCATCATGCGCTGTTGCAGGGGCTCGGTCAGGGCTCCGCACGCGGCGACGGTGTCGGCGGAGCGCACCGCCGTCCACCATGCCTGGAAGGCCGCGACCGGACCGTCCGCGGGCACCGGGGTGGCGGTGGCGACGGGGCTTCCCGAGGCCGACGGCGCGGCATCCGACGTCTCGTCGGGAGGCGTGGAACCGGTGCACCCGGTGAGGGCGAGACCGGCGGCGAGCAGAGTGACGACCAGTGCGTGGGGGGATCGCATCACTCCATTGTCGCCGAGGTGGGCGCCGGCTTCACACCCCACGCAGATCACCGCTCTGGCATCCTGCTGGGACCTCCCGCACCCAGACGAAAGGTGACCGACCATGACGTCGCCCGCCCCTGCCCCGCGCATCGACCTCGTTCCGCTCGCGAGCGCCGACCGCGCCGCCTGGCTCGCCCGCATGGAGGCCGCCTTCGCCGCGGGCGTGCGCGATGCCGGACTGCAACCCGGCGAGCAGCCGATCCCGAAGGCCGCCGAGATGCAGGAGGAACTCGACGCGCCCGGCACCGAGGTGCTGCAGATCGTCCGCGACGGGGAGGTCATCGGCGGCGCGGCGATCGGCGCGCTGGATCAGGGACGCCGCAGCCTGGAGCTGCTCTTCATCGACGCGGGCCACCACGGGGGCGGCGCCGGCTCGCGCGCGTGGGAGGCCATCGAGGCCCGCTATCCCGACACGGAGGTGTGGGAGACCGACACCCCGTACTTCGACCAGCGCAACATCCACTTCTACATCAACCGCTGCGGTTTCCACGCCGTCGAGTTCTTCCACCCGGGGCACCGCCGGGAGCACGGCGACGACCGCGGCGGGAAGCCCGGTGGCGAGCACGACGGCGGTCCCGACCGGATGTTCCGCTTCGAGAAGAGGATGCCGAGCGCTCGACACTGAGCAGCGCGTGGGCATACGAGGCCCGGCGCGATCATGGCCGAGCCGTCTCGCGGATTCCGGCCCCGACACGCCGCCCGCGGCCCGCCCGAACCGGCGAGGCATCCGCCGACTCCGCGCGACGGCGCGCACCGACTCCGCAGGACGGCTCGGCCCGCTCCGCCCACCCCGGCCGGACGCCGCGCGTCGCAGCACGGCACCCGCCTGCCGACCTGCACCAGGATCCCCGCGCCTCACACCACCCGCGACGCCTCGATCACCATGTTCTCCGTTGACGGCTTCCCGTCCGGTCGCTGCAGGCACGTGATGACGACGAGACGGCCCGGGGTGTCGGCCCACACGTCGGCGTCGCCCCCGATGGCGGACTTGTCGAGGGCCTCGGTCCGGTCGACGCGGTAGTCGACGCCCGCGACGGTGATGTCGGCGCCGACCGCGATGCGCGCACGACCCCGGTCCACGTCGATGAGCGCGTTCCCCGGACCGACACCTCCTCCCCGCAGGGAGTGCATCACGACGAACACGGTTCCGGATGCCGCGTCGGCGGGCGCGACGCCGAGATTGCGCACCCAGTACGCCGAGGTGAACCCCGGCGGTTCCAGCACGTCATCCACCACGTTCACCGCCCCGAGGGGGACGTCGAGTCCCACCGACGGAGCCGAGACACGGCCGACGCCGTCGGGCGTCGCGGATGCGCTCGGCGCCGGCGTCGAACCGTCGACCTGCACGGGGCGCCCCGCCAGGTCGAGCGGCGCGAACGAGGCCTCAGCCTCGACGGACGGCATCCCGGGCGTCTGCGACAGGATGACGCCGCCGGTGATCAGGCCGAGCGCCACGACCACCGCGGTGGCGGCGAGGATGTCCCCTCGCCGCCACCGCCGCAGAATCCGCATTCAGCGAGCCCGACGTGCCCGGGCCACACGCAGGACGACCACCGCCGCCAGCAGCATGACCCCGAGAGCGCCGAGGGCGATTCCCGGCCAGGGCGCGGGCTGCGCGGGCTGCGCGAGCAGCGTTCCGCCCGTCGCGACCGAGGGGCCGGCCGCCGCGGTCGTGCCGACGGTCGCGGCGCTCACGGTGATCGGCAGCGCCGCGCTGACGGCGTTCCCCTGCGCGTCCGCCAGGAACAGCGTGTGCGCGCCGGTCGCGAGAGAAGCCGGCAGGGTGAGGTCGGCCGCGACCGATCCGTCGGCCGCGGCGGTCACCCGACCGATGACCGTCGGGGTGGAGTGCACAACGACGTCGTACGACGCCCCGGCGGCGAAGCCCGCCCCGCTGAGGTGCACGCTCGAGCCGACCACGAGGTCGGTCCCCCCGGCGAGGGTGAGCGCGGGGGCGGACACGGCGACCGTGTAGACCTTCGTCGTGGTGCCGTCCTGCGCCGTGATGGTGATCGTGGCGGTCTGTCCCGAGACGGTGACCGCCGAGGTGGCGGCGGCGCTCGAGGTCGTCACCTGGACATCGGATGCCGCGAGCGCGGCGATCGGCACCGTCACGGTCGCACCCCCGGCGGTGGCCGCCGTATCGAGGGGAACGTCGACTCCGCCGACGCGGATCGCGGAGGCGGTGGCGTCGTTCGAGACGAGGAACCGGGTGCGGAGAGCGGCCGCTTCGTCGGCGGACACCCCGATGGTCTTCGCGATGTAGGCGTCGAGGCCGCCGTACTTCTTCGCGACGTCCCCCTCGAAGGTGCCCTGCAGCAGGTCGGGCGTCGCCCAGGTGACCCCGAGCTGCGTGTTCGACAGCAGGTAGTCGTGCAGGATGTCGGGGCTGCTTACGCCGAGGATGCGGTACAGCAGGTCCAGCACGGTGCCCGTGCGGTCCATGCCGTGCGAGCAATGGATGAGGACGGTGCCCGAGGTGTGCGTCGAGAGCAGCTCGAGGATCTGCGCGTAGGCGCTGACCATGACACCGGGCGACGACGGGCTCTCGTACCCCTTGTCGACGAGGTCGTGGTACATCGCCGTGTCGTCGTTGTAGTTGCCGTCGCTGCCGAACATCGAGATGTTCACCGTCTGCGCTCCGGGGATCGCGACGTCGGGCTTGGCGGCGACCTGGGCGGGAGTGCGTAGGTCGATGACGAGGTCGACGTGGTATTCGCTGGCGAGGGTCTGGGCCCCGGCGGAGGTGATCTTGTCGAGCGACTCGGTGCGCAGCAGTCGCGACGCGTTCACGGTCTGCCCCGCGGCTCCGGTGAACGAGCCGAGCTCGCGGCCGTTGACGAGCCCGGGCACGTCGGTGATCGCGTGGTCCTGCGCGGTGAGCGCGGGCTGCAGCGCGGGATCGGCGGCGGCGTTCGCGGCGCTGGCGCCGAAACCGAGGGTGCCGAGGGTCGCGGTGGCGACGAGAGCGGCGGAGAGCAAGCGCGCGGATGGCGCGCGGCGGGGGCGGGAGTTCACGGTCGTCCTCAGGGGTGGGGGTTCGGATGTGCGGCGACGCCCGGAGGCGCTCCGAACGTGACGGTCCCACCCCGAGGTGAAGGGTCCGAGAACGGTTCGACCCCGGGACGGAACCGACGCTGAGGAGTTCGATCAGAGAACGCGATGAGTCGGCTCAGAGGCCCGTCCGCGGAGCCGGCGCAGGCCCGACGTACCGCGCCGACGGGCGGATGATCTTCGGGTCGCGCGCCTGCTCCAGCACGTGGGCCGTCCAGCCGATCGTGCGCGCGAGCGCGAAGGTGGGCGTGAACAGGTGACGCGGGATTCCGCACTGCTCCATGACGACGGCCGCGTAGAACTCGACGTTCGCGTGCAGGGGGCGGTCGGGGCGGTACTCCGCCAGTTGCCGCTCGGCCTCCTCCTGGAAGGCCAGCGCCTGCGCGACGCGGTCTCCGCCCAGGCCGCGCGCAACCTCGCGCAGGAGCTCTGAACGCGGATCGGCCGTCCGATACACCGCGTGTCCGAACCCCATCAGCCGGCGTCCCGCCGCGAGTTCCCCGGCGATCCAGCTCTCCGGGTCGGCCCCGGCGCGATCGAGGCTGTCGAGCGCCCGCGCGGGAGCTCCCCCGTGCAGAGGTCCGGACAGAGCGCCGACGGCGCCGGTGAGACAGGATGCCATGTCGGCCCCCGTCGACGCGATGACCCGGGCCGTGAACGTCGAGGCGTTGAAGCCGTGGTCCATCGCCGCGATGAGGTAGGCCGACAGCGCGCGCTCGTGCGCGGCGTCGGGCGCGACCCCGGTGACCCGTTCGAGGTAGTCGGCGACGACGCCACCCCCGGCCCCGGATCCTCCGCCGGCGAGAGCGGCCGGCGCCATCGCGGCGAAGGCGATCGCCTCGCCGAGCCGCTCCTCCTCGCCGAGGTCGTAGAGCGGCGACGACCGGCGGACGGATGCCGCGAGCGTCCACACCGCGCGGAGGCGCGCGAGCGGCTGCGCGGTGTGGTCCGCGACCGCGGCGAGGAGGTCCGGCATCCGGGGGTCCGTCCGAACGTTCGCGAGGCGTTCGGCGAAGGCGGCCGATGCGGCGGCGTCGGGGAGCTCGCGCACGACGAGCAGGTGCCAGACGTCCTCGAACGATCGCTCGCGGGCCAGGTCGGTGGCCGAGTGACCGCGGTAGTGGTAGAAGCCGGCGTCGCCGTTGACATCGCTGATGGCGGTCTCGGCGGCGACGACGCCGTTGAGTCCGCGGGGCACATCGATCAGGTCGCTCATGCGCTCAGTGTGCGAACATGACCGCAACAGCGTCAACGTTGATCGGATCAATATGGCATCCCCGCTCCCCCGCCTCACGGCCGCCCAGGTCGCCGCCCGCCTCGGCGTCAAGCCGCAGACGGTGTACGCGTACGTCTCGCGCGGCCTCCTCCGCCGCGAGCGCGACGCGCACGGCTCGACATTCGACGCGCTCGAGGTCGAGACGTTCGCCGGGGCGCGCCGCCGCGCCGCGCCGGCGGTCGTCCACCCGACCACGGGGATGCCTCTCGCCGTCGTGCACACCGATATCGCCGACATCGAGGACGGCGAGCTGCTGTACCGCGGCCGCCGCGCCCGTGATCTCACCGAGCGCCCGTTCGCCGAGATCGTGGAGTGGCTCTGGGAGTCCGAGCGCGAGAACGCCCCCGATCCCGCGATCGGCAGCGCGAGGGAGATGGTCGCGGCGCTCCCTCCGCACGCGGGCGCCATGGATCGACTGCGCGCGGCCCTGACCGGCTTCGCCGCCGACGATCCCCTCCGCCACGACGCCTCCCCGGCCACCCTGCACCGCATCGGGTGGACCCTGCTCACGGGCCTGCCCGTCGCTCTCGGCGGCGACCCCCATCACGACATCGCCCGATCGCTCGTCAGCGCCTGGCGCGCGCCCGTCGACGACGCCACCGTCGCCGCCGTCAACGCCGCCCTCATCCTGCTCATCGACCACGACCTGGCGGTGTCGACCTTCGCCGCGCGCGTGGCCGCCTCGGCGCGGGCCGACGGGTACGCGGCGGTGAGCGCCGCCCTCGGCGCGGCGGACTCCCCGCTGCACATCTCGGCGGCGGCGCGGACGGCACGCCTGTTCGCGCGCGTACGACGGGGCCTCGAACCCGAGCGGGCCCTGACCGAAGCGCTGCAGGACGGCAACGGCATCCCGGGCTTCGGTCACCCGCTCTACCCCGGGATCGACGACCGGGCCGACGCCCTGTTCTCGTTCGTCGCGCGTCTTCCCGACGGGGAGCCGACGATGGATGCCGTGCGCCGCCTCAGCGACGTCGTCGCCGACCGCACGCGCCTGCGGCCGAACGTGGATCTCGCGCTGGCGGCACTGGCATCCGGAGCCCGGCTTCCCGACGAGGCCGCGAGCACGATCTTCGTCGTGGGACGCCTCGCGGGCTGGATCGCGCACATCCGGGCCGAGTACGCGGAGCGGCCGATGCGCCTGCGCCCCCGGGGCGAGTACGTGGGGCGGTGAGGCGCGCCCTTCGGACGAGCTTCCAGCGGCCGAGAGGTGAAATCGGCACCCGCAGCCCTCGATCTAGCCAGCTGCCTGGCTAGGTTGCCGGCATGATGTACAACGTCCTCGAAGCGCGGAACAACCTGTCGAAGCTCATCGCCGATGCCGAGTCGGGGGCCGAGGTGACGATCGCGCGGCGCGGCGTCCCGGTTGCGCGGCTGGTGCCGATCGATGACGCACGGCCGCGTCCGCGAAACGCCTTCGCGAAGTGGCTTCAGGAACATCCTCTGACGCCCGAACAAGCCAGGCCCGTCAACGAGATCGAGGCGATCGTCGCGGAGAACCGAGCCTCCGGGGCGTGATCTACGTCGACAGTTGCCTGGTGATCTACGCCGTCGAGCGCGACGACCACGTCGGCGAGCGTGCGCGCTCGGCCCTCGCCGAAGCGGAGGAACCGATTGCGACCAGCCCGTTGGCTGTTCTCGAATCGCTCGTCGGGCCGATGCGAGATGCCGATGCCGAGGCACAGCTGCGCATGTGGACCGCCTTCGACGCGTTCGAGCTGCTCCCGGTGGAACCGGATGCCTACCTCGACGCGGCGCTGCTGCGTGCCCGGTATCGGGGTCTGCGAACAGCGGATGCTCTTCATCTCGGGATCGCACGCCAGGCGGGATGCACGGCGTTCTGGACGAACGACGCGCGGCTGCACGCGGCATCCGGCGGTCTCGCGGTCGACGTGATCGGCCGGAGCTAACGACTCAGCGGTTCTCCCACCCACGGGCCATCTCGACCACCGCCGCCACCGCGGCCTGGGTGTCGGAGGGCGAGCCGCCGGCGCGACCGGCGACGAGCCCCGCGACGAACGCGCTCAGCGGAGCGGCCGGGCGGGCCACGCCGTTCGCGACGTCGCGCGCGAGATCGAGGATCAGCGAGATGGGGATGTCGCCCTCGCTCAGGCCGAAGCGCTCGGCGAGGGCGGCGCTCCACTCGTTCAGGGCCTCGGGCGGCAGGGTGCGGGACTCGGTCATGGCTCCTCCTCGGGCTGTTCGAAGATCGTCCCACGTGTCGACGTCGCGCGTCAGGGCCGGGTTGACGGCGACCGGCTCGATGCGCAGCCCGCCGAGCAGCGCACGCATCGCGGCATCCCGTCCTCGATCGGGGAGACCGGATGCCGCCGCCCTCAGCGCCGCAGTCCGGTACCGCCCGATGAGCCACTGACGCCGACCATCGTCGAGGCACGCCCCGTCGACGCCCGTCGGGAGCGGGTCGGGCAGGGCCGCCACGGCCGGGCCGGCTGTCGGCAGGTCGCAGGCGAGGACGAAGACCTCGGCGGCGTCCACGTCGGCGAGAGCCGCGATGAGGGCGGCGACCGGGCCGCCGAAGGGCGGGTCCTCGCGGGTCCACGTGACGGCGAGGTCGTCGTCGAGTCTCGGACCGACGACCACGATCTTCCGCGCGCCGCCCGCGCGGACCGCGTCGAATCCCGCGCGCAGCAGTGTTCGACCGTTGACCTCGAAGAGCGGTTTGGCGGCGCCGTCCACGCGCGACGCGCGGCCCCCGGCGAGCAGGATCGCGTCGACGGTCACCGCCGCGTCTTCCGTCACCGCCCCGTCTTCCGTCACCACCGCGCCACCCGACACCACCGCGCTCCCGTCACCGCCGCGTCACCCGACACCGCCGCGCTCCCGTCACCGCCGCGTCACCCGTCACCACCGGGCCACCCGACGCCGCCACCACCGCGTCCCGTGACGCCCTCACCACCGCGTCACCGTCACGAGGTCGCCGGCTTCGACGTCGCGGTCGCTCGGCGGGATGATCGCGAGACCGTCGGCATCCCCCAGGCCCCGGGTTCCATGGGCGGTCGGCGAGGCCGTCCAGCGAGCGGGATCGGAGCGGTCCAGGCGCACCGGCACATACTGCACGCGCTCGGGTCGGGCCCGACGGTCGGCGGCGAGCGCGACCCGCACGGTCTCACGGCCGAGATCGGCGTCACCCTCGAGGGCACGGAGAGCCGGTCGAACGAACAGCTCGAACGACACCGCGGCGCTCACGGGGTTGCCGGGCAGCCCGAACAACAGGGTGCCCGAGGGGGTGCTCCCGAAGCCCTGGGGCTTGCCCGGTTGCATGCGCACGCGGTCGAAGCGCATGAGATCGCCCAGGGTGTTCTTGACGACCTCATACGCGCCCGCGCTGACCCCTCCCGAGAACACGACGACGTCCGCGCCGGCGGCTTCGGCGGCGGCGATGGCCTCGCGCGGACCGTCACCCTCGTCGCCGACGCTCGTGCGCAGCACGATCTCGGCTCCGGCCTCTTCCGCGAGACCGGCGAGGAGCACGCTGTTCGACTCGGGGATCTGCCCGCGGCGCAGCGGTTCGCCGGCGGGCTGCAACTCCGAGCCCGTCGACACCACGGCCACGCGCGGCGCGCGCGACACCGAAACCGTCCCGACACCCGCTGCCGCGATGGCGCCGAGTCGAGCGGCGGTCAGCCGAACGCCCTCCGCGACGACGAGGTCGCCCTCCCGCACATCCGAACCGCGGCGGCGAATATGGGCTCCCGGACCGCGCGGGGCGGCGAGGACGGTGACGTCGCCGAGGCCCCCGTCGAGCCCGCGCTCGGTGTCTTCGAACGGGACGACCGCGGTGGCGTCGGTCGGCACGGGCGCGCCCGTCATGATGCGGGCGGCTTCGCCGGCATCCATTCTCGGATCATCCCGGGTCCCGGCGGGCAGATCGGCGATGACCCGCAGCGTGGCCGGGAGGGCGCCGAACTCGCGGACCGCGAAGCCGTCCATCGCGGAACTGTCGAATCCCGGCACGTCGACTCTCGCGAGAACAGGATGCCGCAGCACCCGGCCGCGCGCGGACCCCACCGCGCGCGTCTCGGGGACGAGAGGGACGACCCGCTCGAGGACGGCGGCGAGGTGCTCGGCGACGTCGATCATGCGGTCGTTCCGGTACGGGGCGAGGCCATGAAAGCAGCGTAGGCCGGGGTCAGAGGTCGAACCGGTGCGGGATCGCGCCGTCGCCGTCGCGGTAGGGCACGAACCCCATGGCCCGGTAGTAGGCGAGCCCCGGCGCATTGTCGGCGCCGATGGTCGCGTCGATGTGCCGCAGGCCCGCGGCCTCGGCTGCGGCGAGAGATCGCGCGAACAGGCTGCGGCCGATGCCGCTGCGGCCCACCTCGGGATGGATGTGGGTGCCGATGATGCCCCAGCCCTCCTCGACCCCGTACGGGTTGCCCGGCCATGCGCGCTTGAGCGACTGGAAGCCCACCACCCCTCTGTCGCGGTCGGCGACGGTGCAGGAGATGCCGTGCTCGGCGTCGAAGTAGCGCTCCTCGACGAGGGCTGCGTCGACCGGCGACGGCCGGAGCCCCGCGCGATGGATCGCGTTCTGCACCTCGACCATCGCCTCGACGTCGGCGGGTCGCGCTTCGCGGAACTCGATCATGCGCCCATCCTCGCAGCCGCCTCCGACATCGGCGGCGCCCGCGTGCGCCTCTGGTGCGTGCGGAGCCTGCGCCGCGCCGCGAACTGTGGCGAGCGGAGGAGATTCGGCGGGCGGAGGGCCCGGGAGCGATCCCACCTCCTCCCTCCCCCAGATCTCCTCCTCTCGCCACCGCCGCAGCCGCGGGGAACCCCGGCCGCCACCGCCGCAGCCGCGCGGAACCCCGCCCGCGACCCCGCCACACCCCCAGCCGCCCCCGCGGCGTGCCCCGGCCGCAACCCACGCCGGACCCGCCGCAATCCCGCGCGACCCACACCCCCGCCCGACTACCGTGGCCCTCATGGACGACCTGACCTACGACGAGGTCGGCGCGACCGCCGGAGAAATGCCGCCGGGTTACCACCACGTGCGCGCCCGCCGCGTGATCGGCCAGGGTCCTGAGGTGTTCGCGCGCGCCGCCGACGCCCTCCTCGCGGGCGAGGCCCAGCGGCGGGCCGGGGCGCGGGTCGAGATGCCCCACACCCCGCTGCGCGAGGGCGACCGTGTCACGATGCGGTTGGGGCTCGGCATCCTGAGCTTCCGGATTCCGTGCCTCATCGTGTGGGCCGAGCGCACCGCGACGACCGCGGGGTTCGCCTACGGCACGCTGCCCGGACACCCCGAGCGCGGCGAGGAACGCTTCACGCTCACGCTCCTTCCCTCGGGTGAGGTCGTGTTCGAGATCGCCGCGTTCTCGGCCCCGGGTCGCTGGTTCACCCGCGTGGGCGCTCCCCTCGGCCGATTCGTGCAGGCGTGGATGACGCGACGGTATCTCCGCGCGCTGTAGCCCACCGCGCACGAAGAAGGGCGCCTCGGCAATGCCCGGGGCGCCCGTTCTCGCTTTCTGCGTCAGTTCTTCGGACGCTCGTCCTCCACGAGCGACTGCACGCTGTCGGTGGCCGGCGTCTTGTCGTCGGCGCGCACCTCGTCGGCGGCGATCGCGATGTCGATCGCAGCGTCTTCGAGGGCGTCGGCGACCACGTCGCTCACGTCGGCACGGTGGGCGGTGGACGCACCCGCGCTGTCCCCGCTCGGCGCGTCGACGCCGTGAGCGGTCGACGCATCAGCGGAGGGCGCGTCCGAGGCGGCGCGCTGGGGCTCGAGCCCGTCGGTGAGGCGATCCGCAGCGTCGATGTCCGCGTCGACAACGTCCGCGTCGGCAACGTCCGCGTCGGCGTCCGCCGCGACCACCCGCTCGCGCGCCGCCTTCACCGTCTCGTCCACGGCGGCGGCCGCACCGGCGGCGACGTCCTTGCTCCTGGCGACGGCCGCATCGACCGTCTGCGCGGCACGGGCGGCGATGTCCCTCGAAGCGGTCACCCCGTCGTCGACAGCCGCCGAGGCCCGGGCTCGCACGTCGTCGACCGTTTCGGAGGCGCGGGCCACCGTGGCATCCGTCCGCTCCTTCACCCGGTCCGCCGCGTCACGGGCGCCGGCGGCGATGGCATCCGCTTTCTCCTCCGCCTGGTCGACGACGTCGCGGTCGAAGGGGCCGAAGACCCCGGTGACCACCACATCGACGTCGACCGTGCCGCGCCCGAGAGGCTCGAGCGCCGTCTTCACCGCCGAGCGCACGGCGTGCGAGACCTCGTGCAGCTTGTGCGGGTAGTCCACGACGAGCGAGATGGTCGCCGTCACCGAATCGGCGCGGTCGGTGTCGATCTTGACCCCCGGAACCGTGCTCGCGAGGCCGACGCGTTCGCGGACGGCATCCGAGGCCCGCCCCAGGAGGCTGCCGAGGGCGTGCACCCCGTTGACGGTCCCCGCGGCCGTGGCCGCGAGTTCCGCCGCCGCGTCGAGGGTGGGTGTGTCGATGCTGGTCATGACGTCTCCTGGTGGGATCAGTGCACGCGGGTGTTGTCGCGCGCGAGCTTGGCGCGCAGACCCGAGTGGATGGAGATGTAGGCGCGCAGGTTCTGCCCGGTGAGGGCGGCGAGGTTGGTGACGAGCGTGTCGATGTGCTCGGCCACCTGGCGCGGCGAGGTGTTCTGTCGCGGGGTCACCGAGACGTGCAGCACCGACTCGCGCTGGATCTCGCCCGCGCTGATGCGCGACGACAGGATCTCGTCGCGCTCGGCGAGCGCGTTCTTCAGCGCCTCGGCGGCGAAACCGTCGGTGACCGTGATGCGCCCCTCGGCGCTGTCGCTGCCCGTGGACTGGAGAGGTGCCTGACGGCGACCACGGACCGCGGCGGACGCGATCACGACGAGGAGAAGTGCCAGCACGACGAGGGCGGCGACGGCACCCCAGCCCGCGGATTCACGCCCGAGCGACTCGAGCCAGCCCTGGAAGCCGCCCATGACGGACGTCCAGGTGTCGGCGCCGCCGGGGAGCAGCGCCACGGCGAGCGCCAGGGCGCCCGCAGCCAGCAGCACGACACCGACGAGGAAGAGGACGAAGCGGTTCAGACCGCGGCGCGTGGCGTTCATCAGGACTCCTTGGTGTCGGGGCGCTGCACGCGCAGCTGGGTGCGCACGGCGGGCGAGAGCTTGTAGGTCGAGATCTCCTCGTCGACGATGCGGCGCAGCTGCGCCTCGTCGACCGGGATGCCGACAGGGGGGCGCACCGTGACGTCGACGGTGCGGTGGGCGACGCCGACGACGATGTCGTCCCGGGCGATGCCCGACTCGTTGCTCAGGTGCTGAGCGAGGGCGGATGCCACGACGCCGTTGTCGACGACGACGGCTCGGTCGCCCCACGCCATCTCGTGGCGCGACAGGCGCCCGGGCTTGAGGGCGAGGATCAGAACGATCAGGCCCACGAGCGCGAGGACGATGCCGCCGACGATGAAGGCGACGGGCTGGAGCGCGGTCGGAGCCTCGACGACGGCGTTGAGCGCGGCGCCCGGGGAGACGAGCAGCGGCTGCCGGCCGAGAAGGGCCAGGACGATCTCGACCACGGCGTACGCCAGGACGAGCAGCGTCAGCAGGACCACGACGAGCATGGCCACGGTGCGCGGCGAGTGCGTCTCGCGACGCACGACGGTGCGGAGCACGGTATCGGTCATCACAGCACTCGCTTTCGCTGGGGGACGGTGGCGCCCGAGATGGTCAGGTCGACCCGCGAGACGTCGCGGCCGAACAGGTGCGACAGTCGCGACCGCAGCGCGGACTGCGCCGAGCGGGCCGCCTCGAGGACGGGGACGGCCGCGCCGACCGCGGCCGTGTCGTCGAGGCGCGGGACGGGGAACGGCGTGGTGACCCGCACCACGGCGGTGTCGCGCGCCGAGACGATGTCGACGCGGACGTTCTTGGCATCCACCCCGATGATGTCGGCCGCGGCACGCTCCGCCGTCTTCTGCAGAACGCGGTCGGCGACGTTCACGCGACCCGCGGGGAGGCCGGGGCCGGCAACCGTGGTGCGGCTGCCGACCCCGGGGGAAGCGGTGACGGTGGTCACGATGTGCTCCGACCCTTGAAGGCGTTGACGATGTTCCCGAAATCGATCTCGCCCGCGGTGATGCGTGCGACGACGATTCCGATGGCCATGAACAGGGCGACGAGGATGAATCCCCAGAAGCCGAAGATCAGGGCGCTGAGGGCGAGGACGAGCCCGGCGAGAGCGCCCTTCGTGGTGGCGCTCACTGGACGCGCTTTTCGTTGCTGTCGTCGTCGTTGTTGTCGTCGCCCGGGATGTGGACGTCGTTCACGTCGACGTTGACCTCGACGACCTCGAGACCGACGAGGCGGTTGATGGCCCCGGCGACGCGGCCGCGGACCTGGTCGGCGACCTCCTGGATGGGGGCGCCGTATTCCACGACGATCGTGATGTCGGCGGCGGCCTGGGTCTCGCCGACCTCGACCTTGACGCCCTGCGTCAGGTCGGTGGCGTTGATCGCGTCGCGGATGGCACCGAGCGCGCGGGCTCCGCCGCCACCCAGGGCGTACACGCCGGCGACCTCACGGGCCGCGATACCGGCGACCTTCGCGACGACGCCCTCGGCGATCGTGGTCTTGCCCTCGGTCGGGGTCTCCGCGCCACGGGCGCTCAGGGGACGGTTCACGCGCGATGCCGTCTGGGGGACGTTCTGCGCGGCGGGGGTGGTGGGGGCGTCGGTAGCCATGTCGGTGTGCCTTTCACGTGTGCTTCCCGGCGGTGCCGGGGTGGGCGCTTTGGCCTACGTGGATAAGACGTACCCAGGGCAAGAAACGTCACGCGGGGGATGGAAATATCTCTCGAAATCTGCATGCAGACGAATGCAGATGGTCGATTTCCGCGGGATTCCGGGGCTGGACGCGCTCCCAAGGGGTCACGGTGCGGGGCGTGCACTGAGGGGAGGAGATTCGGGGAAAGGAGGATGCCGCGGGCTCGAGCGGTCCTCCCGACGCCGGATCTCCTCCCCTCGCCGCCGGCCCGGCCGCCCGCCGCGGACGCATCGCGGCCTGCCCCCGCAGCCGCGGCGTACGCTCGACCCATGTCCCCCTCCCCCTCCTCGACACGGCCCTGACGTGGGTCGCCTCACCGCCTCCCGCCGGGTCACCCGCATCACCCTCGACGGGATGAATCGGCAGAGACCGGATGCCATCGCCGTCGAGGAGCCGCTCGAGATCCGCGTCGCGGGCTCGCCGTTGGCCGTCACGATGCGCACCCCCGGGCACGATGTCGAACTGGCGGCGGGATTCCTCGTGTCGGAGGGCGTCCTCAGCCGCGGAGATCAGTTCGCCCGCGCGATCCACTGCGGCGGACCGGGGACCGGCGGGGCCGATGGCAACACCTACAACGTGCTCGACCTGACGCTCGCGCCCGGGGTCGCACTCCCCTCCCCCGACATCGCGCGCTCCTTCTATACGACGAGTTCATGCGGTGTGTGCGGAACGGCCTCGATCGAGGCGGTGGAGAAGGTGTCGACGTACGACGTGTCAGCCGACGACGTGCGCGTCGACGCCCGGGACCTCGCGGCGTTCCCGGACCGCCTGCGCGAGGGGCAGAAGGTGTTCGACAAGACGGGCGGCCTGCACGGTGCCGCGCTCTTCGACATCTTCTCCGGCGAGATGCTCGTCGTGCGCGAAGACGTCGGTCGGCACAACGCGGTCGACAAGGTGGTCGGGTGGGCGCTGCTGAACGACCGACTCCCGCTGCGCGGCACGGTGCTCCAGGTGTCGGGCCGCGTGAGCTTCGAGCTCGTGCAGAAGGCCGTGATGGCCGGCATCCCGGTGCTGTCGGCCGTTTCCGCGCCGTCGTCGCTCGCGATCGAGCTGGCCGAGCGCGCGGGGCTCAGCCTCGCCGCCTTCGTACGCGGGGGCAGCATGAACCTGTACTCCCGCGCCGACCGAATCGCGGTTCCCTCCACGGACGCGCCCACAACCCCCTCTGCCGCAGAAGCGTCGAGCGTACGCTGACGAAGAGCGCGGGACGTGTGGATGCCACCGGCCCGGCACCGAAATCCACGGAGGGTGAGCATGGGTGAATCGTTCGGGCTGATGACCGAGGAGCCGCGTCAGGGAGGCCTCGGACCGGCCGTGACGGGCGAGTGGTCGAGCACGGGCGAGTACGAGCACCCCGCCGCCGGGTGGGGAGCCGCCCTCACGGTCGGCAAGGTGCTCCTCGAGCAACGGCAGCCCGTGGCAGGCACACGGGCGATGTTCACGATGAATCACCCGAAGAGCGGTTTCGACTGCCCCGGGTGCGCGTGGCCCGACGACAAGGGCGTCACCCTCGACATCTGCGAGAACGGCATCAAACACGTCACGTGGGAGATGACGCACAAGCGCGTCGGCAAGGAGTTCTTCGCCGAGCACTCGGTGACCGAGCTGTCGCAGTGGAGCGATTTCGCGCTCGAAGATGCCGGTCGACTGGTCGGCCCGATGGTCTACGACGCCGCCGGCGACCACTACGTGCCGATCTCGTGGAACGACGCGTTCCGCCTCATCGCCGAGCAGATCACGGCCCTCGATTCCCCCGACCAGGCCGCGTTCTACACCTCCGGCCGCCTCAGCAACGAGGCGTCGTTCCTCTACCAGCTGTTCGCGCGCGAGCTCGGCACGAACAACCTGCCCGACTGCTCGAACATGTGCCACGAAGGTTCGGGGCGCGGGCTGACGGCATCCCTCGCCACCCCCAAGGGCACCGCCGACCTCGAGGACTGGGAGACCTGCGACGCGCTCTTCGTCCTCGGTGTGAACGCGGCCTCCAATGCCCCCCGCATGCTGACGAGCCTCGCCGAGGCGATCGATCGCGGGGCCCAGGTCGTGCACGTCAACACGCTGCGCGAGGTCGCCGGCACGCGCACGATCGTGCCGCACGAGATCGTCGACATGGCGACCTTCCACTCGACGCCCACCAGCACGATGAACCTCCAGGTGCGTCCCGGCGGCGATCTCGCCCTCGTCCGCGGCATGGCGAAGGTCGTGTTCGAGGCGTCCGAGACCGATCCGACCGCCCTCGACCAGGCCTTCCTCGACGAGTACACGACCGGCCTCGACGAGTATCGCGCCCTGGTCGAGTCCACGCCGTGGGACCAGCTCGTCGAGCAGGCCGGGCTGACCGAAGCCGAGATCCGCGGCGCCGCCGACGTCTACCTGAGCGCCGACCGCACCGTGATCAGCTGGTGCCTCGGCGTCAGCCAGCACCAGCACGGCGTCGACACGGTCCGCGAGATCGTGAACCTTCTTCTGCTGCGTGGCAATGTCGGACGCAAGGGCACCGGCCCGTCACCCGTGCGCGGCCACAGCAACGTGCAGGGCAACCGCACCTGCGGCATCAACCACAAGCCCACCGAGAAGTGGCTCGCGAAGCTCGACGAGGTGTGCGGCATCACCTCACCGCGAGAGCCCGGCCTCGACACCGTGCACACGGTGGCGGCCCTGCATCGCGGCGACCTCAAGGTGTTCCTCGGCATGGGCGGCAACTTCGTCCGGGCTGCTCCCGACACGAAGCTCACCGCCGAAGGCATGAGCCGCTGCGAGCTGACCGTCCACGTCAGCACCAAGCTCAATCGCAGCCACCTCACCCACGGCAAGCGAGCGCTGATCCTCCCCTGCCTCGGCCGCACCGAGCGCGACATCCAGGAGGCCGGCCCCCAGTCGATCTCGACCGAGGATGCCATGAGCTCGGTCATGCTCTCACTCGGCTCACGCAAGCCCGCGTCGCCGCACCTGCTCAGCGAGCCGGAGATCATCGCGCGAATCGCCCGCGCCACCATGCCCGACTCGGCGACCCCGTGGGAGTGGTACGTGGGCGACTACGACCGCATCCGCGACACGATGGCGAAGGTGCTCCCCGGGTTCGAGGGCTTCAACGAGCTCGTGCGTCAGCACTACGGCTTCCGCATCCCCCAGCCCGCGCGCGAGCGCGACTTCCAGACGCCGTCGGGCAAGGCGGAGTTCTCGGATGCCGAGCTGCCGAACGTCATCCCCGAAGAAGCCGACGTGCTGGTGCTGCAGACCATGCGCTCGCACGACCAGTGGAACACCACGATCTACTCGGCCGACGACCGCTACCGCGGCGTCCGCAACATCCGCGAGCTGGTGTTCATGCACCGCCGCGACATGAAGGAGCGCGGCATCGCCGAGGGTGACCTGGTCGACATCGTCGCGACCTCGCGAGACGGCTCGGTGCGTAGCGTCACGGGCTTCCGCGCGCTCGAGTACGACACCCCTCGCGGCAGCGCCGCGGGCTACTTCCCCGAGCTGAACGTGCTCCTCGGCCCCGACGACTACAGCCGCCAGAGCGACCAGCCGCTGATGAAGGACATCCGCGTGCGGATCGCGAAGACGGCGTAGCGGAAACTCTGGCGTGATGACTTCTTGAAGCAATGCCCACGCAGCGTCGTTGCGATCTAGGCTCCAAATATGGTTGATCCGATGGTTGGTGCTGCCGCGGCACACCTCGCGAAGGCTTCTGATGCCTACAACTCAGAGGCCGCAAAAGCCGGCGCATCTTTATGGATGAAATTCCTCGGTCCGCCTGTGGAGGCTATGGGGCGTCACTTGCAGCGCAGAGTCGAGCTTTGGTCGGAGGATGCGCTTGCCAACCGAGTTCTGCGCAAGGCTGCTGACAAAGTAGATCCGAGCGCGGAAGGCTCTGTACCCCCTCGCGTCGCATCGGACATCTTCGATAAGGCACAGTGGGCGGAGGATGAGTTCGTCGCCGAGTATCTGTCTGGTGTGCTGGCGTCGGCCCGTACAACTGACGCCGCAGACGACAGCGCCATTAGCTGGACTGCTCTCGTAGGACGATTGTCGTCGGCACAGTTGCGGCTGCATTACATCCTCTACTCAACCGCGCGTCATCATCTGCTCGGGCGGACGATCGACGCAACAAATGATCTGGACGACCTCCCGATCTTCGCTCCACTGCTACCGATCATCGCGCTCCTGCCGGGGGGCGTAGACGCGTTCAACGACGCTATGGCCAATCTCGAGAGGGAAGGCCTCCTCTCCCCCAGGTTTGATGTCGATACCCAGAGCGGTCGACTCGCCAACATTAAACAAATCCCCGCGGAACCCGTGATTGTTTACCGCATCACGTTGGCGGGAGCTCTACTGTTCTTCCGCGGCGGGGGTTCACGTACGACGGCGCTCAAGCGATTCTCGGATCCTGCGCACGATCTCCGATTCGACGACTGCGCGAGCATCCCGAGCCCAATTGCAGGCTCGGCTCTTTGGAACAGCCTGCCCGACGCCTCGGAAAGCTGACCGCTGCACCCCGTCCTGAATTACGACGCCTTCTGACCACACTGGATGGGTGACGCCGAGCAACGCCACCCGGGCGCACCGCACTCCTCACCTCGACGTGAGGCTGGTCCTTTCCTATCCCCCACCCCGCCGCGCCCACCCCGGCACCCGCTCCGGGCGCGGCCCCACCCCGATCACGAACGCCGGGACCACGCTCAGCCCGCGCATCCGGCGCAACAGGATGCCAGCGGCTCGGGGCACGACGACCTCCTTCCGGCCCGTGATCACGGGCGCGATGACCCGCGCGTGCACGACGCGCTGCAGAGTCTGGATCACGATGGTCGGGAACCGACGGCGGCGCTGGACTCGGGCGAGGATGCGACCGGACCCGACGCCCGCGAGCGCCCCGTCGCGGAGCGGTCCCGCGAGCAGGCGCGCGGTGGCGACGGCATCCTGAACCGCGAGGTTGATCCCCACCCCTCCCGCGGGCGACATCGCGTGCGCGGCGTCGCCGATGCAGAGCACACTGTTCGCGTGCCACCGGCGGAGGCGGTTGAGGTGCACATCGAGGTGCTTCACGTCGTCCATCGAAGAGATCGTGTGCACGTCATCGGCCAGGTCGGGGAGAAGCTCGGCCACCTCGGCGCGGAACGCGTCGATTCCGGCGGCGCGGAGCGCGGCATCCGTCCCCTTCCGCCCGATCCAGGCGACCTGCACGTACCCGCGACGCGGAATCGCGATGCCGATACGGCCCCGCCGAATACGCGGGAGCAGCGCCTCGGGGAGGTGTCGCACGGTCGTGATGCGGAACCACCACACGTCGAACGGGACGCGGAACTCGCGCACCGGGAAGCCGACCGCCCGGCGGACGACGGACCACCGCCCGTCGCACGCGACGGTGAGGTCGGCGCGCACCTCGCCCTCGCCGTGCGGGGATCGGTACATCACGCCGCGGACGCGCCCGCCCCCGCGGAGCACCCCGGTCACCTCGTGCTCGCGCAGCAGGGTGAAGGTCGGCTCCGCCTCGGCGGCCGCGGCGAGCAGGTCGAGGAGGTCCCATTGCGGCACCATCGCGATGTACGGATGCCGCACCGGCAGCCGATCGAGGTCGGCCAGCACCACGTCGGAGCCGTCTGCCATGGGCACCCGGAACTGCCGCACGCGGGACTGAGGAAGGGCGTCGAAGAGCTCGAAGAGTCCGAGGTCGTCGAGCAGCCCGAGGGTCGAGGGGTGGACGGTGTCGCCCCGGAAGTCGCGCAGGAAATCCGCGTGCTTCTCGAGAACGGTGACCCGGATGCCACCCCGCGCGAGCAGAAGCCCGAGCACCAGCCCCGCGGGGCCGCCGCCGACGATGGCGCAGGTCGTGGCATCCGCACCGCTCTCCGCCCCAGGTGCCATGGCGGTGCTCAGCCGTGCGACGCGACCGGGGCGAGGGCCTGGAGGCTCGGATGACGAGTGACGGCCTCGGGGCCGTGTGTCATCAGCACGGTCATCAGGGCCGTTTCGGGGATCGCCGGTCCGCTCAGCAACATCGGCGAGGTCGAATCGAACTGGCACACGAGCGACCACCGGTCGACCTCGGGGAACACCGCCGTCATCGCGGAGTAGAAGAAACTGAGCCACTGCCCGTTGACGTTGCAGACGAGGCGCTGGTTCGACACGAGGAGACGCACGCTCTGCTGCTCGCGCCACTGCGTCTGCGCTGCGGCTTCGGCGGCCGAGCGGCGAGAGGCGTTCCCGGCGGCCGTCATGGCCACCCCGGCCGCGACGAAGAGCGGGTGGCCGAAGAAGAACCCGCCGGAGGTCGTGTACGTCGTGTCTTGACCGTAATAGCGGGCGTACTGGGCCGTGGTGTCGAAGAAGAACGTCTCCCCGGGCTGCGGGACGACGTCCCACACGTCGATCGACGGCGGCACCTGACGGCGCTCGAGGGTGAGCCGGAGTTGGCCGGCACGGTGCCAGGCTTGCGCGTACGCGGCGTCGACCGCCTGCGCCTGCTGTTCTGTCCGCGTGAATCTGCCCTTGGCCCAGCGCCGTCGACGGTGCGCCGCAGCAAGCACGCGGACCACCCCCACGACGAGGAACACCACGGCCACCGCGGCTACCAGGTAGGCCAAGCCCATCAGGGCGAGGCCTGCCACACCGATTCCGACGGCGGACTCGTCTCCCCGCGTCGCGTTGATCATGGCGGATCCCGTGAGGCCCAGCCCGAAGAAACCGCCGACACCGATGACGAGCGGAAGCAGCCAGGGAAGGTGCCTCCGGACGCTCTCCGGAAGCCGAGATCGTCGCTGCCCCATGTCGTCCTCCTCGCTTCGAAGGGCGCCGCTCCATCGGCGCTGCGCTCGAACCTACTCCTGGCCTCCGACACCGTCTCGCCGCCTGTGGACAGCGGTCGGGAGCCCGGCCCCGGAAGCACGGGTGCCTCGGGGCGGAAGCTCAGACCTTGGCGGAAACCAGCACGCCTCGCTGCTGCAGACCCGCCTCGACCTCCGCGATGGCGCTCTTGTACGCGTTGTGCAGCTTCAGCTGCTCCATGCCGTCGTCGCTCCCCCCGGCCGGCTGAAAGATCGGCCGGTGCAGATCGACCTCCACGGTGCCGCCGAGATCGGAGAATTTCACGTCGAGCACTTCCCGGAGGTCGTCATTGGGGGCACGGACGCCGAGGAACATCGTCTTGACGAGATTGCCGTGCGTCGCCTTCCAGTGGTCCCGCTCCTGCTCGACGGTGAAACCCGCGGCCTCGAGGGATGCTCGTGTGGCCTCCTGAGCGGCAGAGAGGTCGCCGCTCACGACGAACGAGAAGTTGAAGAGGGCCATGGCACGCCTTTCGGTCCGGTGCCGCTCAGCCTGTCGTCTTCCCCGGTTCGGCACAACCCGGCGGCTGGAGCCCGGCCGAACCGTCGCGCGGACCTCCCACCAACCACGCCGCCCCGCGGCATCCCGAACCGGTGTGTCGCCGCTCGTCTCCGCGCGACGGCACACCCTGGAGAACGGATGCCGCGCCCCACCCTTCCTCCCCAGCGGGGCCGGGGCCGCGACCTGTCCCGGTCGGCGGCTCGCGATCGGCTGCCCCAACTAGACTGACTCCCGTCCGGCCCCTGCGATTCTTGGAGCTCAGCCGCGTGACCACCCCGAACCCCGCCGCCCCTACGCCCTCCGCCGACTCCGCCGCCGCGCGAGCGGCCGCTGCAGCCGACACGGTCGAGAACGCGATCGCCACGCCCGAGAAGGATCAGCCGTACGGCGCCCTCGGCCTCAAGAGCGACGAGTACGCGCAGATCCGCGAGATCCTGGGCCGCCGCCCCACCAGCGGAGAACTGGCGATGTACTCGGTCATGTGGAGCGAGCACTGCTCCTACAAGTCGAGCAAGATCTACCTCCGTCAGTTCGGCCAGAAGGTCAGCGACGAGATGAAGACGCGTCTGATGGTCGGCATGGGTCAGAACGCCGGCGTCGTCGACGTGGGCGACGGCTGGGCGGTCACCTTCAAGGTCGAGTCGCACAACCACCCCAGCTACATCGAGCCCTTCCAGGGCGCAGCGACCGGCGTCGGCGGCATCGTCCGCGACATCATCTCGATGGGCGCGCGCCCCGTCGCCGTCATGGACCAGCTGCGTTTCGGCGCGATCGACCACCCCGACACCCCGCGCGTCGTGCACGGCGTCACGAGTGGAATCTCGTTCTACGGCAACTGCTTGGGTCTGCCCAACATCGGCGGCGAGACCGTGTTCGACGCCGTCTACCAGGGCAACCCGCTCGTCAACGCCCTCGCGGTCGGCGTCATGCGCCACGAAGACATCAAGCTCGCGAACGCCACGGGCGTGGGCAACAAGGTCGTGCTGTTCGGAGCCCGCACGGGCGGCGACGGCATCGGCGGCGCCAGCATCCTGGCATCCGACACCTTCGCCGACGGCGGCCCCACCAAGCGTCCCGCGGTGCAGGTGGGCGACCCGTTCGCCGAGAAGGTACTCATCGAGTGCTGCCTCGAGCTCTACAAGGACGATCTCGTCGAAGCGATTCAGGACCTCGGGGCCGCGGGAATCTCGTGCGCCACGAGCGAGCTCGCCGCCAACGGCAACAGCGGCATGAAGGTCGAGCTCTCCAAGGTTCTGCTGCGCGACCCGTCGCTGACTCCCGAGGAAATCCTCATGTCGGAGTCGCAGGAGCGCATGATGGCGATCGTCGCCCCCGAGAAGCTCGACGCGTTCCTCGCCGTCGTCGGCAAGTGGGACGTCGAGACGAGCGTCCTCGGCGAAGTCACCGGAGACGGCCGCCTCGTCATCGACTGGTACGGCGAGCGCATCGTCGACGTCGACCCCTCGACCGTCGCGGTCGACGGCCCCGTCTACGAGCGCCCCGTCGCGTACCCCACCTGGATCGACGCCCTGCAGGCCGACTCCGCCGCGAAGCTTCCCCGTGCGACGGATGCCGGCACCCTCCGCGAGCAGTTCACGACCCTGGTCGCGAGCCCCAACCTCGCCGACACCTCGTGGATCACCAACCAGTACGACTACTACGTTCTCGGTAACACCGCCCTGAGCTTCCCCGACGACGCCGGCATGATCCGCGTCGACGAGGAAACGGGCCTCGGCTTCGCCATCGCGACCGACTGCAACGGCCGCTACAACCAGCTCGACCCGTACAACGGCGCGAAGCTCGCCCTCGCCGAGGCGTACCGCAACGTCGCCGTGACCGGTGCCGTGCCCACCGCGGTCACCGACTGCCTCAACTTCGGCAGCCCCGAGAACCCCGAGGTCATGTGGCAGTTCAGCCAGGCCGTCGAGGGCCTCTCCGACGGCTGTCTCGAGCTCGGCATCCCGGTCACGGGCGGCAACGTGTCGTTCTACAACCAGACCGGCGATCAGCCGATCCACCCCACCCCGGTGGTCGGTGTGCTCGGCATCATCGACGACGTCGCCGCGCGCATCCCGAGCGGCTGGCAGGACGCCGGCGAGAACCTCTACCTGCTGGGCACCACCGCCGACGAGCTCGACGGCTCGCAGTGGGCCGGCACCATCCACGACCACCTCGGCGGTCGCCCGCCGAAGGTCGACCTCGCGCAGGAGCGCAAGCTCGCCGAACTGCTGCAGGCCGCGGGCTCGCAGTCGCTCGTCTCGAGCGCGCACGACCTGTCGTCGGGCGGTCTCGCTCAGGCCCTGGCCGAAGGCGTGATGCGCTTCGGCGTCGGCGCCCGCGTCTGGCTCACCGAGCTCATGGAGCGCGACGGCGTGGATGCCACCGCCGCCCTGTTCAGCGAGTCGACGGGCCGCGTGCTGGTCAGTGTCCCCCGCGAGGAGGACGTGAAGTTCCGCGGCCTCTGCGACGGGCGCGGCTACCCGGTGCTGCGCATCGGCGTGACCGACGTCGAGCCGGGCACCGAAGCATCCCTCGAGATCCAGGACGTGTTCACCGTTCCCGTGTCCGAGCTGCGCCGCCTGTCGACCGAGACGCTGCCCGCGGTCTTCGGCCCGACCGTCGCGGAGCCCGTGGCCTGACGCACCCCGCCCGCCCGCAACAGAGAGGAGACGCGGTGACGAACGACGACGACATGTCCGTGTTCGATGAGAAGCGGCAGCGCCGCGTGAAGGTCACCGCGTGGGTGGTCATCGCTGCTCTCGTCCTCACCGGCGGCGGGGCGACGGTCATCACGCTGCTCCTCGGCTGACACCGGCCGCCGACGGGGAGCTTCCGAGGGCACCACTCGGGGGAGAGCGACCTCCTACACGTCGGCGAGGAACGCGCGGAGATCGTCGGCGAGCAGGGCGGGATGCTCCATCGCGCCGAAGTGCCCGCCGGACGGGAACCTCGTGAACCGAACCGTGGGATACCAGCGGCGCGCGAACGACTCGACGCCGTGGTCGATGTCATACGGAAAGAGCCCGAACGCCGTGGGCACGGTGACCCGTCCGCCGACGGGCGGGAAGCGCCGACGGTCGAAGTACACGCGCACGGCGCGCCCCGCAGTCCGCGTGAACCAGTGCAGCGACAGGTTCTCGAGAATCAGGTCGAGGGGGATGCGGTCGAACACATCCCCTTCGCCCCACGCCTGGAACTTCTCCAGGTACCAGCTCGCGAGTCCCGCCGGTGAGTCGGTGAGCCCCGCGGCCAGGGTTTGCGGCTTCGTGCGCTGCTGCGCGCCGTAGGCGCCCTCGCTTCTCTCCCAGGCTTCGGCGGCATCGGCCCAGGCCTGCTCCTCCGCGGAGAGGTGGTCATCGTCGGCGACGCGCCAGAGCGGCACGTCCGTGAGGTGCAGGCCCGTGACGCGGTCCGGGGCGAGAAGCGCCAACTGATCGACGATGGCCGCGCCGAGGTCGCCGCCGTGGACCGCGAACCGCTCAACGCCGATCTCGGTCAGCGCCGTCAGTAAGCGTTCGGCATTCCAGCGCGGTCCGCCCTCGTCAGGGCCGGGTGCGTCGCTGTAGCCGAATCCCGGGATGCTGGGGACGATGACGTCGAGGTCCGCGAGGTGAGTCGCGACCCCACGGAAGCGCAGGAAACTGTCGGGCCATCCGTGGACGAGCACGACCGCCGGCGCGCCGGGCGTCCCCGTGCGCCAGAGGTGCACGCGCGACCCCGGGTCGCCCACGAGCAGGTGCTCCTCCGCGCGGAGACGCGCCTCGGCCGCGGGCCAGTCGAAGGTGGCCCAAGCGTGGAGGACGCGGCGCAATGCCGTGGGGCGCGTTCCGCGCGACCAGTCGTCCCCGACGTCGTCGGGCCACCGTGTCGCTGCGATGCGCCGGCGAAGGTCGGCGATCTCGTCGGGAGCGGTGCGGGGCTGCAGCCGGGTGATCATGCGCCCACCCTGGCACGGGCACGGGCACGGGCGCGCGGCGAGATCGAGCCATCGCGCTCGCACGGTTACGGCCAGCCCGAGGCCGACCGCACTGCGGAATCCGGCCGGACGACAAGCGCCGTGTCGCATGCCCGACGTAGCATGGGAACGTGGAGCCGCTGATGGTCTTGTTGGCCGAGTGGTGGTGGATCGGGCCCGCGGCGGCCGGTGCCGGCACACTCGGCTGGGTCGGCGTGCGCCGCACCCGCCGGCAGAGGGCACTTCCCGCCGGGACGACGACCACGGGCGATCGCGCGGCGCGCGCGTGGGCGTCCCGGCCGATGAGCAAGAACGCCGCCCGTCGACTGGAGCTCGACGCCGCGCAGCTCGACCTCCTCACCGCCCGTCAGGCCATCACGCGTGGTCGCGCCGACGTCAAGATCGCCGACGCCGAAGTGGTCCGCGCGCAGGCCGAGCGGGCGGCATCCCGAGGCTCCTCCGAGGCTGTGTCCGCGGCTCGCTCGCGACTCGTCGCCGCGCAGCACGCGCTGCGCGCCGCCTCGGCCGAGATGCGGGCCCGCCGCGCCGCGGTCAAGGCCGCGCAGGCGCTGCTCCCGGCGATCCGTTCCGGGAGCGCGCCGCTCCCGGTGGAGCGGCTCCTCGCCGAGCACGACGCCGTTCTGGCCCGCTGGATGGCGTACGAGACCGACCCCGCGCTGGCGATCGACTTCCCGGCGATGTCCGATCCGCGCTCTCCGCTGCTCGCCGAGTTCCTCCGTGCGCACGAACGCGCGCAGTGGCTCCGCCCCGCCTCGGCTCAGACGCGCATCGAGCCCGCGGAGTTCCTGGCCTACCGAGACGCGGTACGCCGCACCGTCAACGCCTTCGAGCACGCCGAACGCGTCGCCCGGCACGGCGACAAGACGCCGCCGCTGACGTTCGAGGGGTCCGAGGCGTGGGGCCGCATGGCCTCCGACCTCGCCGAGACGGCGCAACGGGCGCTCGCCCGATCGATGGAGTCGATGGGCCGTGCCGCCGCGCGCAACTGGAACGAGCGCGGGTCGAAGCGCGGCCGGAAGAGTCCCGACCCCGAGTGACCCCGCGAGGTCGTCACCGCCGATCGGCGTAGCATGACGGCGTGCACGACTTCTGGACCTTCGCGGGCAGCTACTGGTGGCTCGCCTTCCCCCTCTTCGGTATGACGATGGGGGCGATCAACGGCGTGAACAGGCGCCGTGAGGTGCAAGCCCGTCGTCGCCACCGCGAGCAGATCGAGCTGATCCGCGCTCAGGGAGGCGCCGTTCCGGCTCCCCTGGCACCCCCCGTCGACGCCGACGAGCAGCAGCGCATCATCGCTGCCCAGGATGCCGTGACGCATCGCTGGCTGGAGTACGAGCTCGACGCCGAGAAGCTCATCAGTTACCCCGCGATGAGCGACGGTCGGCAGCCGCTGACCGCCGCGTTCCTCCGCGCGAAGAAGGTCGCCGACAATCTCCGGCCCCGCGACGGGGAGACGCTCTCCCCCGAGCGGCTCAGGGAGTTCCGCGACGCCGTCACCGACTACGAGGTCGCGTTCGAGGTCGCCGAGCGTGACGCGCGGCGGGTCAAGGATGCGGGATTCTCCCCCGCCGAGCGCAAGCGACTCGACACGGCGAAGCAGTTGCTCACCGTCGCGACCGACCAGGCCGCCACCCCCAACGAACGCCAGCTCGCGTACAAGCGCGTGCGCGAAGAGCTCGACGGCCTGATCTGGTTGTCCGACGACGCGGTCGACGAGCTCGAGAAGAGGGTCGCGCTCGAGCTGCCGCGCGGCACCGATCCCGCCCCGCGGACACCGCCCGAGCCGGCGGTCTGACGCCACCCCAAGCCGCGGGCCACGCCCCCAATGGAATCGGCGCACCCCACCAGAATCGGACCCCAGCCTCATCGGCATCCGATTCCGGTGCGCCGATCCGATTCCGCGGCGCCCGAGCCCGCGGTCTGACGCCGCGGCTGCCGCGGCGCCCGCAACGCGGGAATCGGCCCACAGCACCAGAATCGGATGCCAAGCCCGTCGGCATCCGATTCTGATCCGCGTATCCGATTCTGCGGCGACCTCCGTGTCGCTCAGCGCTTCCGCCGAATGCGGACCGGCCCCCGCGCCGTCGTCACGTCCACGACCTCGCCCCTCTGCGTCACCTCGACCTCGCCGAGACCGACCAGCTCGTGCGCGGCATCGCGCGCGGGCTGCATGAGCTCGCGCCAGTCGTCGCCGCCCACCGCGCGGGCGGCCTCCGACGGACAGATCGTCTTATCGGCATCCCGCGCCGCGAGCAGTTCGCGAATGGATGCCACGAGCCGGGGGTCCGCACCAGATGACGGGGCCATCTGTCCAGTCTCCCTCCGTCCCAAGGGGCCGGGGTCAGAATGAGCCGGTGATCACCGAGCGACACGCCCCCGACCTGCCCGGCCGCGCCGTCATCTCGCAGCGGTGGAATCGCGCGGTGTTCGTGCACTGGCGGATCGACCCGGCCGAGGTCGCCCCGCTGCTGCCGCCCGGAACCCGTCCGGACGTGCACGACGGATCCGCGTGGGTGGGGCTCGTGCCGTTCGTGCTGAGCGAGTTCCGTTTCCTCCCGTTGCCTCCGGTCCCCCTGCTGGGAACGTTCACCGAGATCAACGTCCGCACCTACGCGGTCGACGATGAGGGACGCCGTGGCGTCGTGTTCCGCACGCTCGAGGCCGAGCATCTCGCCCCGGTCCTCGCCGCCCGCGCGCTGTTCGGTCTGCCGTATCGCTGGGCGCGTGCCGGGGTACGCACCGACGGCGCGCGAATCGAGTTCCGGTCGCGGCGCCACGGGGGTCGGCATCCGGGGACCCGCGTGCGAGCCACGCTCGGCACCGAACCGGTCGACACTCCGCTGTCGCGCTTCCTCACCGCGCGCTGGGGCTTCCACGAGCAGCACCTCGGCCGCACCATCTGGGCGGCGAACGCCCACGAGCCGTGGCCGCTCGTCGAGGCCCGGCTCGACACCCTCGACGACGACCTCGTCGCGGATGCGGGGTTCCCCCACCTCGCCGGCCGTGCCCCCGACTCCGTGCTCGCGATGCCCGCCGGACACCCGGGCTTCGTCACGCGGTTCACGGCCGCACGCGCGATCCGCTGAGTCCCGGGTGGCGTACCGCTTCACCCGCGCACCGCCAGACTTCATCTTCACATGTAGACGTGCTCCCGCCTAGGTTGGCCGGGGGAAGCCGTCCGGTTTCCCCTCCGCCGCCAGCCCCGGGAAGCACACTGATGAGTGTCCACACCGCACCAGGGACCTCCACCCTTCACTGGTGGGCGGTTGCCGCCGTCGCCGTCGCGCTGATCGCACCCGTGCCCGAGGGATGGATCTTCGGCTTCCAGCTCGCGACCCTTGCCTTCGCGATCGTGGCGTTGTGCCTCGTGCGGGGGCGCGCGGCCCGTTCGATCGCGGCGGCTGCTGTGATCGTCATCGGTACCGTCGTGTGCGTTCAGATCATCGCCGACATCACCACTCTGCTGTACGAGCAGTCGTTCACCGAAGACGCCGTCATCATCGGCTGAGCAGGGGCGAGAACGCGCCGCGGCGGCGGAAGCGGCCGTGCGACCTTCGCAGAATCACGGCTCTCTCGGAGATTTCCTCGACGAAAGTGCGAGAAAGCGGCGATTCTGCGAGCAGCGACCGCCGAACGCGGACGGCGGCGGCTCCCACCAGAGGAGCCGCCGCCGTCCGTCAGATCAGCGCTGCGTCGAGAACGCGCTCGGGTTCTGCTCGAGCCACGCCTGCACGGCCTCGGGCTCCTTGCCCTCGCCGTACTCGTTGACGACGAGGTCTTCGAGCGAGCCGTACTGCTCGTCGTCGAGCTGGATGCCGGCGATGAGCTCGGCGGCATCCGGGTACTTCTCGGCGAAGCCGGAGGTGCCGAGGAAGTGCAGGGCCTCGGGCTTGCCCATCAGACCCTGCGGGTCCTCGAGGTCCTTCACGTCGTAGGCGTCGTTCGCCCAGAAGGGACGCCACAGCGTCACCGCGATGTCCTTCTGCGCGGCGATGGCGTTGTCGAGCTCGGTGAGCATCGCCGCGGTCGACGAGGTCACGAGCTCGAGGCCGTCGAGGCCGTAGCCGGGCATCGCGACTTCCTGCGTCTGCTTCGTGAGGCCCGCGCCCGGCTCGATGCCGTAGATCTTGCCGTCGAAGCGAGCGGCGTTGTCCTTGAGCTGGTCGATGGAGGTGATGTCGACGTAGCTCGGCACCGCGATCGTCAGCTTGGCGTTGTCGTAGTACGCGCCGAGGTCCTCGATGTTGTCGCCGTACTTGTCCATGTAGTCGGCGTGCGTGAGCTCGGGCCAGGCCGACGGGTAGATGTCGACGTCGCCCTGCGCGAGGCCGGCGTACAGCGGGCCCGCCTCGGTGAGGGTCTGCATCTCGACGGTGTAGCCGAGCTTGCCGAGCTGGTCTTCGAGCAGGTACGCGGTGCTCAGTCCGTCGGTCCACGAGGGCAGGAAGCCGAGCGTGATGGTGCCCTTGCTGTCATCGCCGCCCGAGCCGCCTTCGGCCTGATTGCCGCTGGCGCAGCCGGCCAGAGCGAGGGCGCTGACGGCGCCGAGGGCGAGGGCACTGGTGAGGTGTCGCTTGTTCATTGCTGTGTTCTCTTCCTTTTCGTATGTGATTTCCGTGGGTTTCTTCGCGCATGAAGGGTCGGTGCAGCCGACCCCTCGTGCGGAGAGAGGGATGCCGAGGAGTCAGGCGCCCGTCGAGATCGGCGCTCGGCGCGGCGACGCCTCTTCCCGCTCGGCCTGGGCGGCGGCATCCGTCGCCGGGGCCGGGCGTGAGGGCGTGGCATCCGTGGATCCGGCGCGACGACGACCCAGGATCGCGAGCAGCGACGAGCCGTTGTCGGCGCGGTTGCCGAGAGCCGCGGTGAGCCGGTCGAGGTAGACCGCGAGGATGACCACGCTGAGGCCCGCTTCGACGCCCTTGGGCAGGTTGACGGTCGAGATCGACTGCACGACCTCCTTGCCGAGGCCGTCGGCCCCGACGATGCCGGCCACGACCGCCATCGACAGCGCGAGCATGATGACCTGGTTGACGCCGGCCATGATCGTCGGCATCGCCAGGGGCAATTGGATGCCGCGGAGGATCTGCCCCGGGGTCGCGCCGAACGCGTGACCGGCCTCGACGGTCTCGGAGTCGACTCCGCGGATGCCGAGCTCGGTCAGACGCACGCCCGGAGGCAGCGCGAAGATGACGGTCGAGACGACACCGGGCACGACGCCGATGCTGAAGAAGGTGATGGCGGGGATCAGGTAGACGAACGCGGGCATTGTCTGCATGAAGTCGAGGATCGGCTTCAGGACCGCACGAACGGTCGGGTTGCGGGCCGACCAGATGCCGAGCGGCACCGAGATCGCCACCGCGACGACGGTCGCCACCAGAACGAGGGCGAGCGTCTGCATCGCGGTGACCCACTGCCCCATCGCGAGGATGAGGGCGAAGCCGACGACGGTGCCGAGCGCGAGCTTCCACGAGCGCAGCAGCCACGCCAGCAGCGCGGCGACGACGATGACGACGATGATGGGAGCTGCCAGCAGCACGTCGCTGAGCCCGCCGACGAGGAAGCGGACGGTCACGGCGATGACGTCGAAGAACCCGGAGAGGTTGTCGCGGAGCCAGTCCACGCCGGCGTCGACCCAGGAGCCGACGGGGATACGGAAGCCGTCCATCAGCGCACCGCCTCGCTCTCGCCGGCCGGACCCGCGTCGGCGAGCACCGCGTCGATCTCGGCGGAGGGCAGGGGCTGCGGAAGCACGGTGATCTCCTCCGTGGCGGTGGGGCCGGGGCCGAGGGCCGCGAGCAGGGTGACGCGGGGGATGACGCCGGTCAGGCGCCCCTCGGTGTCGAGCACGGCCAGGGGCAGGGGCGATTCGACCGAGGGGACGAAGAGGTTCATGAGGACGTCGTCCTCATGGACGCTCTGCGGCATCGGCTTGAGCTTGCTGCGCAGCGAGTTCTCTCCCGCGCGGACGAGCTTCATGGCATCCCGGTCCGTGATGATGCCGAGCGGCTTGCGGTCGCGGTCGGTCACGTAGACGGCCGACATGTACGCGTCGCGCATCTGGCGGAGCGCGACGCGCGGACCGGCGGAGGCGTCGACGCGCGGACGCGGACGCTCCATGACGTTGCCGGCGGTGAGCACGCGGGCGCGGTCGACATCCTGCACGAACTGCTCGACGTAGTCGTTGGCGGGATCGGTGAGGATGTCTTCCGGGGTGCCGATCTGGACGATGCGCCCGTCGCGCATGACCGCGATGCGGTCGCCGAGGAACATCGCCTCGTTGAGATCGTGGGTGATGAAGACGATCGTCTTCTTCAGGGTCCGCTGCAGCTCGATGAGCTGCTCCTGCATCTCGCGGCGGATGAGCGGGTCGAGGGCGCTGAACGCCTCGTCCATGAGCAGGATGTCGGTGTCGGCGGCGAGCGCGCGGGCGATGCCGACGCGCTGCTGCATACCGCCGGACAGGGCGGAGGGGAGCTTGTCGCCCCACCCCTCGAGACCCACCAGGGCGAGGATCTCGTCGGCCTTGGCGAGGCGCTCGGCCTTGCCGACGCCGCGGAGCTCGAGGGGATACGCGACATTGGCCGCCACCGTGCGGTGCGGGAGGAGCGCGAAGTGCTGGAACACCATCGCGAGGCGTTCGCGCCGCAGGGAGCGCAGGCGCGCGGGCCCGACACCGGTGAGGGCGTCCCCCTTCACCTCGACGGTTCCCGCGGTCGCCTCGTGCAGACCGTTCAGCATGCGGATGATCGTGGACTTGCCGGAACCGGAGAGACCCATGATGACGAAGATCTCGCCGGGCTGGACCTCGAAACTCGCGTCGATGACGGCGGCGGTCCCGTGCTCGGCGATCTCGTCGCGGCGCGCGCCGGAGCGGAGCTTCTGTACGGCGGCCTGTGGAGAGCGGCCGAACACCTTGAACAGGTTCTTCGCGGCCAGGGCTGGCGTCGCGGGGGTGCGCGGCGCGAGGGCAGGCGGATGTGTCACTGGTGCACCTCGGCGGCCTCGGGTGGCCGCATCGGTCACGCCCGGGTGGCAGTCGCCGGCGCTCCGGGGGGTGGAACGCGTTGGCGCGGAATGTCGGATCCCGTGCCCCGACTGCCGACCGTACGCTCGCGGCGTCGACTCCCCCGAGTCGTCACCACGACCGCGGACTGGTCGAGTGGGCGGCCCAAAACCGGGCCGTCACTACGTTTTCACGCTGATGGATCGACTGGCAAGTTCGCCTACCGGCTTGCGATCCAGGATGCCGCGTGGCACACGCGCGCGCGTGCGTCACCCTCTCAACGGGTGCCCGCGACACCGATGTCGCGTGTCAGCCCGGGCGTGTCGCGCGGCGCTTCCGCCACCCGGGGGCCTGGGTGACGGGCGGTGGGGCGCCGGGGCGCCGGGGCGCCGGGGCGCCGGGGCGCCGAACGTCAGTCGATGGGGTGCGCGGCAGCCGAGCGGTGGTGGCGGATGACCTCGGCCACGACGAAGTTGAACCACTTCTCGGCGAAGGCCGGGTCGAGATCCGCGTCCTCCGCCAGACGCATGAGCCGGGCGATCTGCTGTTCCTCACGAGCGGGGTCGGATGCCGGCATCCCGTGCTTCGCTTTCAGCACGCCCACCTGCTTGGTGCACCGGAAGCGCTCCGCGAGCAGGAAGATGAGCGCAGCGTCGATGTTGTCGATGCTGCCCCGCAGGTTCTGCAGGATCGTCGTGGGGTCGGCGTCCGTCATGTGTCCTCCCGGAATCGCTCCGAGACTATCGCGGCGGGGCAAGAGCGGACACGTCCTCTCAGCGGACCCCTACAGTGTGACCATGAGCCGATCGACGCGCCCCGACCCGACCGCCGAGGGCGCCGACGCCGGTGAGCCCACCTCGCGTGACCGCCCCGTCTGGTCGGCGATCTCACGCCCCTATGCCGCGGGCTTCTTCTTGACCCTCGGCGGGCTCACCGCGATCCTTCTCGGACTCGCGCTCTCGAGCCTGTCGACCGTGCTCATCTACATCGCGATCGCGCTGTTCGTGGCCCTCGCCCTCGACCCCCTGGTGCGCATGCTCGTGCGCCGCGGGATCTCTCGCGCGTGGTCCATCGTCATCGTGTTCGGCGGACTCGCGGTGATCCTCGCCGCGGCGCTCTGGCTGCTGATCCCGCCGGTGGTGCGGCAGGTGGAGCAGTTCGTCGGCGACATCCCCACCTTCGTCAACGACCTCATCGACAGCGACGCCGTGCGCTGGGTCGAGTCGAACTTCGGCGACAGCCTGGCCGGCGTGCTCAAGGAGGTGCAGAGCTTCGTCACCAACCCGACGAACATCGCGGCCATCGGCGGCGGCCTCCTGCAGGTCGGGATCACGATCGGCACCTTCATCTCCGGCGCGATCATCGTCCTCGTGCTGAGCCTGTACTTCCTCGCCGCCCTCCCGAAGATGAAGAACAGCCTCGTTCGCCTGACCCCGGCGCGCAGCCGCGCGACGGTCTCCGACATGACGGGCCAGATCACCGATTCGGTCGGTGGCTATCTCGCCGGCATGGTCGTCCTCGCCCTGTGCAACGCCGTGTTCGCGTTCATCGTGCTGACGATCCTCCAGCAGCCCTTCGCGGCCCTGCTCGCCGCGCTCGCGTTCGGCATCACGCTCATCCCGCTCGTCGGTTCGGTGCTGTTCTGGGCGGTCGCGACGGTCTTCACATTGATCGTGAGCCCGACCTCGGGACTCATCTTCGCGATCGCCTACCTCGTCTACATGCAGATCGAGGCATATCTCCTCACGCCGCGCGTCATGAACCGGACGATCTCGGTCCCGGGCTCTCTCGTCGTGATCGGCGCGCTCGTCGGCGGAACGCTACTCGGCCTTCTCGGCGCCCTCGTCGCGATCCCCGTCACGGCCTCGGTCCTGCTGATCATCAAGCAGATCGTCATCCCGCGACAGGATGCCAAGAAGTAGCGCTCACGCCAGCACTCGGGCCGGGACCGTCGAGGCCGCAGCCCACGCCAACGGCTCCGGCACGCCCGCGGCGATCGCCGTCGCGACGGCCCGGTCCATCGTGAGCGTCGAGCCGGCGAGGGTGTCGGTCCCCACCAGCACGGGTCGCGCATCGCGCACCTCGACGTCCAGCCCGCCCAGCCGGTAGACACCGTCCCCGAGCCCCGTCGCCGACATCGCGTCCGTGACGAGCGCGACGCGGTGCGGAGCCGCGTCGAAGAGCGTCCGCATCACCACCGGGTGCACGTGGACGCCGTCGGCGATGACCTCGAGGACGACATGGTCGCGCGCGAGCGCGGCACCCACGGGCCCGGGTGCGCGGTGCCCGAGTCCCGGCATGGCGTTGAACGCGTGCGTGAGGAGGCTCGCTCCGCGGTCGAACGCGGCGGCGGCGGTGTCGTAGTCGGCCTCCGTGTGGCCCACCGCGACGGCGACCCCCGCCGCGACGAACCGATCGATCGCCTCCGTCGCGCCGGGGAGCTCAGGAGCGATCGTCACCGCGCGCACGATCCCGTTCCCCGCCTCGATCAGACGCTCGGCAGCCTCCGCCGACGGCACGGTCAAGGCCTCGGGGTCGTGCGCGCCGCGACGGCCGTGAGCGAGGAACGGTCCCTCGAGATGCACGCCCGCGACTCCGGGCACCCGAGGGAGCACCCCCGCCAACTCGCCCAGTCGGCGCGCCATGCGGTCGACGGGGGCGCTGACGAGGCTCAGGAGAAGGGTCTCCGTGCCGTGCGCGCGGTGGTGCTCGACGGCGGCACGCACGCCGTCGATGTCCGCGTCGTCGAAGCCGTGTCCGAGCGCTCCGTGGCAGTGGAGGTCGACGAACGCGGGCGCGGCAGGCGGTCCGGAGAGGGTGCTGACGGGCGGGTGGTTGCGCGAGGGCATGGCGCCCACCGTAGTGCAGAGATCTGATCTATCGACCGTTCGCAACCGCGACGGCGGCTCCGCCCGCCGCGGCGAGACGTGCAATGATCTCGTCACCGCGTCCCCCATCGAAAGCAGCGGAATGAGCGCGCCCTACCCCCACCTCACGTCGACGGGCGGCGTCTTCTCGCTCATCCGCGACGGCCTCGCGCGATCGCGTTCAGACCTCTCCCGCCTGACCGGCCTCGCCCCCTCCACGATCACGCTGCGCGTCGACGAGCTTCTCGGCCTGGGCGTCGTCGAGGAGGCCGGAGAAACGGCATCCCGAGGTGGCCGTCGTCCGCGCAAACTCGCCCTCGCCCGCGACGGGCGGGTCATCGCCGGAATCGACCTCGGCGCCGCGCACGCGACGATCATCCTCGAGGATCTCCGGGGTGGGCGGGTGGCCCGTCATCGGATGAGTCTCGACATCGCCCGAGCTCCCGAAGTGGTGCTGCGCGGCATCCATCGAGAAGTGCTCGCCCTGGTGGAGGCCGCCGCGGAGCCGGTCACTCTCGCGGGCATCGGCCTCGCCGTCCCCGGGCCGGTGGGCGTCCCGGACGGGCGGATCATCTCGCCTTCGCGCATGCCGGGGTGGAACGGCATCGACGCCTCCGCGATCCTCGGCGGCATCGCGGGCGTTCCGGTGCGCTGCGAGAACGACGCCAATGCGATGGCCCTGGGAGAGCACATCGCCGACGGGCGCCGCTCGGCGAACATGCTCGTCGTCAAAGCCGGATCGAGCATCGGCGTCGGCATCATCGTCGACGGCACCCTCTACCGCGGGGCCACCGGAGTGGCCGGCGACATCACCCACATCGCGGTCGCCGGGTCGACCGTGGCCTGCGTGTGCGGGCGGGTCGGGTGCCTGGATGCCATCGCCGGCGGCCGCGCGATCGGCGAGGCGATGACAGCGGGCGGAATCCGCGTGGACGACGTGGCGCAGCTGGCCGACCTGGCCCGGGACGGCCATCCGCTCGCGACGCGCCTGCTGCGCGAAGCCGGGCTGCGCACGGGCAGCGTGTTGGCGACCGTCGTCGGGTTCTTCAATCCCGAACGTCTCGTCCTCGGCGGGATCATCGCCACGACAGACGCATTCGTCGCGGGGGTGCGCTCGAGCATCTACGACCTGTGCCTGCCGCTCTCGACCTCGTCGCTCGACGTCGCGGCCTCGGTCGAGGGCTGGGACATCGGGGCCCGAGGGGCGGCTCTCCTCGTGCGCGACGAGCTGTTGTCCGCGGCATCCATCGATGCGCTGACGCGCGCACGGTCGTGACTTCTTTCACCGTTTGAAACCAAAAAGGTGACTTCATCCGATCTGTGTAACAGGTCAGTTACGGAATGAAGCCAAGCTCCTCGGCGCCGTTAGCTTCTCCCCAAGACCCATTCATCCGATGTCTCCAGGGCTGATACGCCGGACCCGACCTCCGCAGCCCGCACCCGAGAGGAAACCTCATGCACAAGAAACGGATCGCCTTCGCGGGCCTCGTCGCCGTCACGGCGATGGGCTTCACCGCCTGCGCCTCCGGAGGCAGCGCAGCCGACGGCGGCAAGACGACCATCGTCTGGAACATGTGGGCCGGTGACACCGCGTCCGAGCAGAAGCTCAAGGACCAGATGGCCGTCGCCCAGAAGCTCGTCGGCGACGACATCACCATCGAGCTCCAGACCGCGCCGTGGGCCGACTACTTCACGAAGCTCAACACGAACATGGCGTCGGGCAAGGTCGCCTGCGTCACCGGCATGAACGGCCAGCGCCTCGCCGGCTACACCGAGGTGTTCGACGAGCTCACCGACGACGACCTGTCCACGATGGGGATCTCGCGCGACGCCTACAACCCGGGTGCGCTGAGCGTCATGGAGAACGGCGGCAAGCTGTACGGCCTCCCCTACGACACCGCTGCGATGCTCCTCTTCTACAACGCCGACCTCTTCGCCAAGGCCGGCGCCCCGCTGCCGACCAACGACTGGACGATCGACGACTTCGAGAAGGCCGCGAGCGAGATCACCGCCAAGGCCGGCGCGAAGGGCTTCGCCGTCTCGGTCGACGAGTTCCAGTGGCTCTCGCTGCCGATGGCCGAGACGGGCCTGCAGCCGGTCGACGACTCGGGCAAGCTCGACCTGACCAACCCGAGCTTCGTCGAGGCGGCCACCCGCTACGGCGACCTCGTCACCAAGCTCGGCGTCTCGGACGCCGTCCCCTCCGCCTCCGACTCGGCGTGGACCACCACCCAGTTCGAGAACGGCAAGGCCGCGATGATCATCGAGGGGACGTGGATGGCATCCACTCTCACCGCACCCGACCTCGGCTTCTCGGCGGGCGCGGTGCGCATCCCGCGCGGTTCCGACGGCGCGTACGGCGTCGCGCTCGGCTCGGGGTACGGCATCGCCGCGAACTGCGAGAACAAGGAAGCCGCCCTCAAGGTGCTCGGTGCCCTCTCGAGCCCCGACGTGCAGTCCGTGATCGCTCAGCAGGGCGGCTACCCCGCGCAGCTCGCCAGCCAGCCGGAGTTCTTCACCGCGCTCCCGGATGCCACGCGCGACAACCTCACCCAGGCCTTCACCGCCGCATTCGAGGGTGCGGTGTCGCAGCGCGTGACCGATCAGTGGACGCAGGTCGCGACCGCGATGCCGAACGAGCTCGTCAGCGTCTACACGGGCCAGGCGACCATGTCGTCGGTGCTCGACGGTCTCGAACAGCGTTTCGGTAAGTAAGCCCCTCGGGGAGGCGGCGCCGCTCGGCGCCGCCTCCCCCCTTCTCCTTCGAGGTACACCGCCATGAACGCGAGCCGCACCGACTGGTTCGTCCACGACCGCTTCGGGATGTTCGTCCACTTCGGGCTCTACAGCGTCGCCGCCCGGCACGAGTGGGTCCAGAACTACGAGCGCATCGAAGCCGCCGACTACGCGCGGTACGCCCGTTTCTTCGACCCCGACCTCTTCGACGCACGCGCCCTCGCGCGTCAGGCCCGTGAGGCCGGCGCCCGCTACGTCGTGCTCACCGCCAAGCACCACGAGGGCTTCTGCCTGTGGAACACGGCGACGACCCCGTTCAACGCCGTCGAAGCCTGCGGCCGCGACCTCGTGCGCGAGTACGTCGACGCCCTGCGCGCCGAGGGACTGCGCGTCGGCCTCTACTTCTCGCTGCTCGACTGGTCGCACCCGCACTACACGATCGACCGGCACCACCCCCAGCGCGGTGCCGCCGACGTCGCCGAGCGCAACGCCGCGCGCGACATGGCCGTGTACCGGGAGTACCTGCATGCCCAGGTGCGTGAGCTGCTGACCGGATACGGCCCTCTCGACTACCTCTTCTTCGACTTCACCGAACCCGCGGAGGAGGACGGCCTCCCCGGCAAGTCCCCCGAGGACTGGGATGCCGAGACCCTCCTGGCGATGTGCCGGGAGCTGCAGCCCGACATGATCGTGAACGATCGCCTCGGCATCCCCGCCGATCTCGTCACCCCCGAGCAGTACCAGCCCGTGCGCCCCTTCGAGCGCGACGGCGTCCCCCTGGTGTGGGAGGCGTGCCAGACGATCAACGGCAGCTGGGGCTACCACCGTGACAACCACGACAGCAAGAGCGCGGCCCTGCTGGTGCGGATGCTCGCCCGCTCGGTGGCCCTGGGCGGAAACCTTCTCCTGAACGTCGGCCCGACCGGACGCGGCGAGATCGCCCCGCGCGACGCCGTACTGCTGTCCGAGGTCGGCGACTGGATGACCCGGCACGCGGATGCCATCCGCGGCGCCGCCGCGTCGAGCTTCACGGCCCCGTCGGGAGTGGTCTACACCCAGCGCGGCGACCGCCTCTACGCGCACCTGTTCGACTGGCCCTTCGGCCTACTCCACCTCCCCGACCTCGCCGACCGCGTCGCCTTCGCGCGCTTCCTCGACGACGGCTCCGAGGTGCTGCTCGAAGAGATCCCCGCAGGCCAAGAGGCGTTCAACCTCCAGCCCGCGGCCCCCGAGCCGGGGACCCTGACGCTCAAGCTCCCCGTCCAGCCTCCGTCGGTCGCGCTGCCGGTGATCGAGCTGTTCCTGCGGGCCTCCTCATGACGAAAGGTCACCGGATGGTCACCGAATCCTCCATCGCCCCGCGGCGACGCAACACGATCGAGCGGAGGGAACGCCGTCAGGCACTCGGCTTCATCACCCCGGCCGTGCTCGGTCTCGCGGTCTTCACCGTGCTGCCCGTGGGACTCGCGATCGTGATGAGCCTGTTCGACTGGCCGATCTTCGGCAAGCGGGCGTTCGTCGGTTTCGACAACTACGTGACGCTCCTCACCTCATCGCCCGACTTCTGGCCGGCGCTGCGCAACTCCGCGGTGTTCACGCTGCTCTACGTGCCGCTGAACCTCATCGTGGCGCTGGGACTGTCGCTGCTGCTCGGCCCCCGCATCCGCGGTCGCGCCGTCTTCCGGGTGCTGTTCTTCATCCCCGTGGTGACGCCGATCGTGGCGAGCGCGCTCATCTGGCGTCTCGTCCTGCAGCCGGATGGTCTGCTCAACGGCATGACCGTCTCGCTCTTCGGCTGGGAACTGCCGAACTTCCTCGTCGACCAGAACTGGGCGATGCTCGCCGTCGTCGCGATGAGCGTGTGGGCGGGCATGGGCTACAACATGCTCGTCCTCACCGCGGCCCTCGAACAGGTGCCCACCTCCGTCGTCGAGGCCGCGCAGATCGACGGGGCCCGTGGCATCCGTCTCATCTGGCAGGTGATCATCCCGCTCATCTCGCCCGCGATCTTCTTCGCCGCGGTGATGACGATCATCTCCTCGATGCAGGTCTTCGCCCAGCCGCAGCTGCTCACCGGCGGCGGGCCCGGCACGTCCACCGTGCCGCTGGTGATGTTCATCTACAACACCGGCTTCAAGTTCCAGGACCTCGGTCTCGCCGCCGCGGGCGCGTGGATCCTGTTCGTCATCATCATCGGCATCACGGCGCTGCAGTTCCGGGCGCAGAAGAGGTGGGTGCACTATGAGCACTGAGACCCTGCGACAGACCCACCGCCCGACTCCGCTGTCGCCCGCGACCGCCGTCGACGGCCCGCGCGGCGGCCGACGCGGCCGGCGGCGCGGCCAGCCGGCCTCCCGCGGCGAGCGCCTCGGGCTGATCGGCGCGTACATCGCCGTGATCGTCGCGGCGGTCATCTTCGCCGCTCCGCTGATCTACGCGTTCTTCTCGGCCCTGAAGCCGTCGAACGAGGTGCTGCTCGCGCCTCCCACGCTGATCGGCAGCGAGGTGCGCTGGCAGAACTTCCTCGAGGTGTTCAGCTTCGCCCCGTTCCCGACCTACATCGCGAACTCGTTCCTCGTCTCGATCGCCGGGGTCCTCGTCGTCCTCGTCGTCTCGTCGACGGCCGGCTACGCCTTCGGGCGTCTGCGCTGGCCCGGGCGCGACATCGTGTTCGTGCTGTTCCTGGGCACCCTGATGGTTCCGCAGGAAGTGCTGGTCATCCCGATGTTCGTCGTCATGCAGTGGTTCGGGTGGGTCGACACGTACCAGTCGCTCATCTTCCCCTGGGCCTTCACCGCCTTCGGCACCTTCCTCATGCGGCAGTTCTTCCGCGGCATCCCGTTCGAACTCGAGGAGGCCGCGCGCATGGACGGCGCCGGTCCCGTCCGCACCTTCCTGCAGGTGATCCTCCCGCTGGCTGGCTCGGCGCTCGCGGTGCTGGCCGTGTTCACCTTCCTCAACTACTGGAACAGCTACCTCTGGCCCCTCGTGACCGTCAACGACTACAACGCCCTCGGAACCCTGCCCATCGGTCTCGCGAGTTTCGCGACGCAGACCGGAACTCGGTGGGACCTGCAGATGGCGGCGACGATCATCTCGATGATCCCCACCACGATCCTCGTGATCGCCCTGCAGAAGCACCTCGTCAAGGGCATCGCGACGTCGGGTCTGGGCGGGCGATGACCGCGCGACCGCCCCGCATCGTCATCGCCGGGATGGCGATCGAGTCCAGCGCGTACGCCGCCCACCGCGCCGGTCACGACGACTTCGTGGTGCTGCGCGGGAGCGAGGTGCTCACGCGGTACCCGTTCCTCGCTCCCGGTACGCCTCTGGGCGACGCCGCCGAGTGGATCGGCGTCTTCTACGCCCGCTCCATCCCCGGCGGACAGGTGCGTCGCGAGGTCTACGACGACTTCCGCTCACGGATCGTCGACGGCCTCGCCGCGGTCGGCGACGTGGATGCCGTGTACCTCGACGTCCACGGGGCGATGGGCGTCGAGGGCATGGACGACGCCGAGGGCGACCTCGTCGAGGCCGTCCGCACGGTCGTCGGAGCGCGGCCGTTGATCGCCGCCCCGATGGACCTGCACGGCAACGTCTCGGAACGCTTCGCCCGCGCCGTCGACCTGCCGACGTGCTTCCGCCTCGCCCCGCACGAAGACGCCGACGACACCCGCGAGCGCGCGGCGCGGACCCTGCTCGAGTGGGTGGGCCGCGACGAGCGCCCGGCGCGCGCCTGGGTGCGAGTGCCGATCCTGCTGCCGGGGGAGAAGACGTCCACGCGCGTCGAGCCCGCGAAGAGCCTCTATGCCCGCCTCGACGAGGTGGAGCGGATGCCGGGCGTCACGGACGCGTCCATCTGGATCGGCTACGCGTGGGCGGACGAACCCCGCTGCCATGCGACGGTGATCGTCAGCGGCGCCGACCCGGCGACCCTCACGACCGAGGCCGAGACGCTCGCCCGCGCGCTGTGGGACGCCCGCGAGGACTTCTCGTTCGTCGGGCCGCCCGGCTCGCTCGCCGAGGGGATCGCCGCGGGACTCGCGCACCGCGCCACCGGCGGGGCGCGGCCGTACCTCGTGAGCGACTCCGGCGACAATCCGGGTGCCGGCGGCTCGGGCGACGTGACCTGGACGCTGCACCAGCTGCTGGCCGACGAGCGTCTCACGGGCGCCACGGATGACCTCACCGTCGCCGTCGCCTCGATCTTCGACCCGGCTGCGGTGGCCACCCTCGACGACACCGACGTGGGAGCGCCGGTGGACGTCGAGGCGGGAGCCCGCGTCGACGACCGTGTCAGCGGACCGGCCCGTATCGCCGGCGTCCTGGTCGGTCGATACGACGACCCGGTCGCCGGCCGCGTCGTCGTCATCCGGGTCGGCGCCCTGCGGGTGATCGTGACCGAGCGCCGCAAAGCGTTCCACGCGGTCGACGACTTCCGCGCGATCGGGATCGACCCGCTCGCCACCGACATCCTCGTGACGAAGATCGGCTACCTGGAGCCCACGCTGTACAACGTCGCCGCGGGCTGGACGCTGGCCCTCACGCCCGGCCCGGTGGACCAGGACCTCGTGCGTCTCGGGCACCACCGCATCGGGCGGCCGATGTTCCCCTTCGACGCGTTCGACACCGACCCCGACCTCACGGTGACGGTGCTGCGATGACGGCCCTCGAGCTGGCGGTACAGGATGCCGCGGGCATCCGCGTCGCGGCCGAACTCGGTGTCGACCGGATCGAGCTGTGCTCCGCCCTGTCTCTCGGCGGCCTGACCCCCTCGGCGGGTCTCATCGCCGCGGCGGCGGACTCCGGCATCCCGACCCACGTGCTCGTGCGACCGCGCGCGGGGGACTTCGAGTACGACGACGCCGAGCGCGCCGTGATCGTGGACGACGTCCGCCGGGCGTGCCTGCACGGCGCGACCGGGGTGGTCGTCGGGGGGCTCCGCGACGGGCGCGTCGACGAGGCGCTGATGTCGCGCATCGTGGCCGCGGCCGACGGCGCTCCGGTCACCTTCCACCGAGCGTTCGACAACCTGTCCGACCTCGACGCCGGCCTCGACCGCCTGACCGCGCTCGGTGTCACCCGCGTGCTCACCTCGGGCGGGGCGGCTCGCGCCGAGGAGGCGCTGCCGGTCCTCGCGCGCCTGGTGAGCCGCGCGGATCACGACATCGAGATCATGGCGGGCAGCGGCGTACGCTCCGACAACGTCGAGCGGATCGCCGCGACCGGCGTCGACGCCGTTCACGCCTCCGCCAAGCGCACCGTCACCGGCCGGCCGGGGGTCGCGCTCGGCTCGGCGGCGACCGACGGCGGTGGGTACGAGACCGTCGATGCCGACGAGGCGCGCCGCCTGCTCGGCATCCTGCGTTCGACCGAGGAGGCGAGATGACGCTTCTTCTGGGAGTGGACAACGGGGGCACGCGGGTCAAGCTGCTGCTCGCGCGCGAGACCGACGGACGGCTCGAGCACGTGCGCACGAGCGACGCGCCGACCCCGCGCGGACCCGCGGCGATGGACGAGCTGGCCACCCTGACGCGGGCGTTCCTCGCCGACGACCGAGCCGACGCGTTCGGTCTCACCGTCGCGGGAATCCTCGACGAGGCATCCGGCGTCGTCTCCACGAGCGCGAACATGCGCTGGCTCGAGGGGCTCGCGCCCGCTCGCGAGCTGTCGGATCGACTCGGCATCCCCGGAGAGGCCGTCCAGGACGGCGTCGCCACGGCGATCGCGGAGGCGGTTCTCGGCGCCGGACGGGGAGCCGAGGACGTGTTCGTGCTGGCCCTCGGCACCGGCATCGCCGGCGCTCACGTCGTCGACGGATCGGTGCGCAAGGGCGCCCACGGCGGCGCGGGAGAGATCGGCCACATCGCCACGGGCGGAGACGAGATGTGCACCTGCGGGCAGTCGGGATGCCTCGAGTCGGTGCTGGGCGGCACGCGCCTCGGCGCCCGCTGGGATCGCGCGCGCGGGGTCGACACGCAGTCGACCGCCCTCGACGTGGTCCTCGCCGCCGAGCGCGGGGACGGCACCGCGCGCGCGATCCTGGACGAGGCCACCACGGCTCTCGCCAACGGGCTGCTGAGCGTGATGGCGATGATCGACCCCGGGGTGATCGTCATCGGCGGCGGGCTGTCGAACTCCCCCGCCTGGATCATCGACCCCGCGATCGAGAAGGCCCATCGCCGCGCGACCTTCCACGCGGTTCCCCCCATCATCCGCGCGCAGCTCGGGTCGTGGGCCGGGGCGTGGGGCGCCGTGCTGACGGCGGGGCACAGAATGGAGCTGGTCTGATGGCCGAAGTGGTGATCACCCGGAGCGCGGACGAGGCGTCTGCGCTGGCCGCCGACCATGTCGCGCGGGCGATCGCGGCGCAGCCGCGTCTCGTCCTGGGCGTGGCGACGGGCTCGACCCCCGAGAGGTTCTACCGGCACCTGGCCCGGCGCATCGCGGAGGACGGCCTCGACACCTCGGGGGTGAGGGCGTTCGCGCTCGACGAGTACGTGGGCCTTCCCGCCGACCACCCGGAGTCGTACGCCGCCGTCATCGAGCGGACCGTGACCACGCCGCTCGGTCTCGACCCGGCGCACGTGCACGTGCCCGACGGCCGCGCGGCCGATCCGTTCGCCGCCGCCGCCGCGTACGATCGCGCGATCGACGAAGCGGGCGGAGTCGACATCCAGATACTCGGCATCGGGCGCAACGGCCACATCGGCTTCAACGAGCCCGGGTCCTCGCTCGGTTCCCGCACGCGCGTGAAGACGCTGGCCGCCTCGACCCGCGAGGCCAACGCGCGCTTCTTCGCCGACCCTGCCGACGTCCCCGTGCACTGCATCACGCAGGGCATCGGCACCATCCGCGAGGCCCGGCACCTCCTCCTGCTGGCGTTCGGCGCCGACAAGAGCACCGCGCTGGCCGGTGCGGTGGAAGGCCCCGTCTCGGCGAGCCTGCCCGGCTCCGCGATCCAGCTGCACGCGCACGTCACGGTGCTGGCCGACGAGGACGCCGCGCAGCAACTGACGCTGGCGGATGCCTATCGCGAGGCGTGGGCGCTCAAGCCCGCCGCGCAGGGGTTCTGACGTCGACGACCAACGCGCGGGAGGACCGGGGCGCATGCGCTCCCGGCCCTCTCGCGTCGGTCAGATCGAGCGCCGGTGGCGCCGACGGGCGATGACCATCGCGACGAGCCCCAGGACGAGCACGCTCACCCCGAGGCCGAGCGCCACGCGGGTCGCCCGGTCGTCCTGACCCGTCACCGCCAGGGGCGGGGTCTGCGGAGACGACACCCCGGGTACGGCCACCGTCACCTGCGCGGTGACCTCTCCGCCCGGGACCATCAGCGCGACGGTGTGCACTCCGGCTTCGGCGTATGCCGGGACCGTGAACACCCCCGAGGCCGTGCCGTCGGCTCCGACCGTGAGCGTCCCGAGACGCGCCGGCGTCGAGCGGAACTCCACCGCGAAGACCGTTCCCGGGTTCGCGCCCGTCACCGAGACCGGCAGCTGTCCGCCCGGAGCGACCTGCGCGACGCCGATGTGCACCACCTCGGATCCGGTGAGCGTCCCCGTCGGGTCGGTTCCAGGGTCCGTACCTGGATCGGTCCCGGGATCCGTCGGCTTCGCGGGCACGGCGACCTCGGCGACGTCGGACACGTTCCCGGCGACGTCCGTCACCCGCACGCGCACCGTCGTCGCGGCATCCCCGACGGAGACGCTGCCGGTCGCGGCCGTCCACGGCCCCTCGCCCAGTCGGTACTCGACGACGGCGACTCCCGATCCTGCGTCGGAACCCGTGGGGGCCACCGTGCGCGACGGCGCGTTCCATCCGACGTCGGCGGTGGGCTTGGTGGCATCCCGTTTCACCTCCACGCCGACAGGGTCGGAGGTGTTGCCGGCGGCATCCCTCGCACGGAAGGAGACGGCGGTGACACCGTCGGCCGCGATCTCCACGGGCGCCGTGTACCCCGCCCAGTCCCCGTCGCCGACACGCACCTCGACGACAGGGGCGTCGTCACGGTCGTCGATGGCGGATGCCGAGACGGCCACCGTGCCGGTGTACCAGCCGCTCGCGGGAACGATCGGGTCGACCGCGGTGGTCACGACGGGCGCCTGCGTGTCGGGAACCGGGGTCTCCGGCTGCTCCCACACCTGCCATTCCTTGATGCCGACGCTGCCCTTGCCCTCGACCGTCCCGACAGGGTCGAGCTTCAGACGCAGACGCGTGGTGGAGACGGGGTCGAAGGTCACCGTGTTGTAGGTGTTCTTCGCCGTTCCGTACGCGCCGGCGTTCTTGACCGGCACCCACGCCTCGGTCGACGCGTCCCAGTACTCCGCGCTCCACGTCGCGGGGACGTCGATGCCGAGGCCCTGCGCGTCGAGGTTCGAGACGAAGTACACCCCCAGCTCGCCGATCCTCACCGGCTCGGTCCAGTCGTACTGCACCCACTGGTCGGTCACGGCGGGCCAGACACCCCACACGTTCGCGTTGTCGTTCGGGGTGACGTCGCCCGACGACGTCGGCTGGACGTTGTCGTTCAGCCCCGTGACCTTGTTCCATCCGGCGGTTCCGGATGCCGTGGGCGAGGCGAGCAGCGCGACGTTGCGCTTCTGCGAGCCGTTCGCTTTCGGGATCGTCCGCTCGACGACCGACGAGACGTTGCCCGCCGCATCGGTCGAGCGCACCTGGACCCTCGTCTCGTCGAGGCCGATGAGGACCGAGCCCGTCAGCGCCTTCCAGTCGCCGGAGTCGCCCAGGCGGTACTCGATCGACGCGACGCCCGATCCGGCATCCGTCGCCGACGCCTTGACCGTGCGGGCGACCGCGTCGGTCACGACCTCGACGGCCGGGGCCGTGGTGTCGATACGCACGGTCTGCTCGGCCACCGGCGAGGTGTTGCCCGCCGCGTCCGTGGCCCGAGCCTGCACGACGTGCGCTCCGTCGCCGGTCACCGAGACGGTACCCGTGTAGGCGGCCCAGGCGCCGGCATCCAGGCGAACCTCGATGCGCGGAGAGGCGTCCTGATCGTCGCGGGCCGTCACGTCGACGGCGACCGCCTGCGTGTACCAGCCCGAGCCGGGGGCCGCGGGCGACACCTGGAAGGCGACCGTGGGCGCCTTCGTGTCGTCCCCGCCGCCGCCCACCGTCACCACGGCCGACGCGGCCTTGGTTCCGGGCAGATCGCTCTGCACGGTCCCGGCGACCGTGAACTGCCCGGGAGCCGCGTACGACGAGGCGTCGACCGCGTCCCACGTGACCGGCAGGTCCTCCCGCGAGCCGTCGTTGAACAGCACGCCCACGGTCTTGGGCAGCGCCGGCGCGACACCCGGCCGGGTGCGGCTGGTCACGGCATCCACCTGGTTGATCTGACCGGGGGCGGTCGCCCGCACCCACACCGTCGCCTTCGCCGACACGGGGGAACCGGGCACGATGCCCGACACCGGGAAGCTGCCCTCACCGGCGACCTGGGCGTCGGTGACCTCGGCCCATGTCACGGGAAGGTCGGCGTGACTGCCGTCCGAGTAGGTGGCATCCACCGTCGCCGGCAGCTCCGGCTTCGTGCCCACCCCGGTGCGGACATCGATCGGCTCGATCGCGGTCGGGGCGTCGGCGAACACCTTGAGCTCGCTCACGGCGACCGCGGCGTACGGGCCCGTGCCGGCCGCCTCGAGCACGACGCGCAGGCGGGTCGTGGTGACGGCGTCGAAGGTCACGGCGTTCGCGGCGTCGCGCTGCACGGTGTACTCGGACGGGTTCGACACGTCGGCCCAGTCCGAACCGGTCCAGTACTGCGCCTTCCAGCCCTTCGGGACGTTGACGCCGTTCGGAGAGGACGGGTCGGTCTGATCGCTCCAGAACGCGATCTCCGCCCCGGCGACGCGCTGCGGCGTCTTCCACTCGTACTGCAACCACCGGGTGGCGGGGTGGTTGCCCGACCAGGTGCCCCAGATGTCGCTCTGGCTACCACCCGTGAACAGCACCTTCCCGTCGTTGACGGCGTTCACGTTGTTCCAGCCCGCGGTGTACTCCGCGGTGGGCGTCGCCTCGGGAGCGACGTTCGTGCCGGCCGTGACCGGCTCCCCCTGCACCGTCACGTCGGTCTGCGACGTCTTCTCGCCGTCATCCGCCGTCAGGCGCAGAACGTACTCGCCCTTGTCCGAGAAGCGCGCGGTCGTCGACGCCGCGGCGGCGTCGTCGAACAGCACCGTCGCCCCCTCCGGCGCGCTCACGACGCTCCAGCGCGACGACACCTCGCCGGAGGGCAGCCCGTCGTCCTTCACGGTGCCGACCAGCGCGGCCGCACCCCCCACGGAGGCCTGGCGATCCTGCCATGCGGTCACGAGCGGAGCCTGATTCGTGGATGCCGGAGCGGCGACGCCCGTGTGGAACACCTGCAGCTCCTTGACCCCGGTCCGCGCGCCCGACGCATGCGTCGCGGTGAGGCGCACGGCGTCGCCCGTGACCTCCGGGAACTGCACGAGGTTGTAGTTCGCCCGCGGGTACGCGGGGGTGCGAGCCTGCGACGGGATAGTGGACCACTGCCCGTTCCGACGGACCTCGAGGGTGTAGACCGCGGGCTCGGCGTAGCCGGGAGCGGTGGCCGACGAGGAGCTGGCGTAGAAGTAGGTGCGGATGTCGTCGAAGGTCTTCTCCCCGCCGAGCTCGACGGTGAGGGAGTCCTTCGCGTTCGGCGACCCCGCGGTTCCCCAGAACGGCTCGTTGACGGTCGTGCCGTCGACGGCGCCCGTCGGTTCGCGGCCGGGCGCCGAGAAGGTCGCGGTGGCCGATGCGGCGAGGTTCGCGCTGCCCGTGCTCGCGCTGCGCACGTCGGCACCCGCCTTGGCGAACAGGTCGACGACGCGGGCGTCGTCCGAGAAACGCACGTCCTGCGGCGCCTGGACGGAGGATGCCGTGGCGGTCGTCACCTTCGCGTCGCCCGTGACGACCTGGACCGTACCCGTCGCCGGGTCGTAGACGACGTGCGAGAGCTTGTCGACCGTGAAGGCCAGCTTGCCGTCGAGGAACACGGAGTAGCCCTCGGGGACGTCGTCGCCGTAGTACCGCGTACCGCCGGGCGCGTCCCACGTGACCGTGAGATCGCGATCGCGGTAACGGATGTTGTTCGCGGTGAAGTGGTCCCAGCCGATGTCGATCGGGTCGAGCTCGATCTTGGCGTCGTCGCGGGTGCGCACGCCCATGGCATCCTCGATCATCGTGAAGTTCGTCGCACCGAGGATCGTGTGGTGGATCCATGAGCGGTAGTCGATCTTCTGCGGGTCCGCCGAGCCGTTCGCCCAGAACTCGTTCTGGTCGGGCAGGCGGTTGTCACCGCCGTTCTGGTAATGCGCCCAGGCGTTCCAGTAGAGGAGCTTCTTGTAGGACTCCGCCGTGATCGCGTCCGTCGGGTAGTCGCGCAGGACCTTCGACATCATCCGGAACATCACGGTGGAGTTGATGACCGAGAAATTGTTGCTGCCCTGCCCGCCGGTGGCGTTGTAGGCCGCCTGATCGGCCTGGTTCGCGGTGTAGAAGGGGAAGATCGGGTACTGCTTGTCGTCGGCGAAGAGGCGGAGCGCCTGGACGTAGTCGTCGTTGTAGTCGGCGTCGCCCGGCTTCGGTACGAGACCGACGGTGAACGGGTAGTAGTTGTTGATCTCCTTCCACGGCACGTGCTCACCGTCACTGGCCATCGCGTGCTCGAGGAGCTTGGTGTCGGGGTTCCAGAGCACCTTCATGACCTGCGTCTTGATGTTCTGCGCGAATGCCTCCATCTCGTCGGCCTTCGCGGTGTCGCCGGCCGTGCGGTACGCCTGGGCGGACGCGAGGGCGTTGGAGTAGAGGTACGCGTTCTCGGCGCGGTCCTGGTAGCCGGGCTTCCAGTGGAACGACACGGCATCCGCGTCGTTCCCGGTCATCGCGCCCCAGTTGTATTCGATGAGGCCGTTCTTGTTGAAGTCGTACGCGTTGACGAGCCCCTTCACGTCGTCCTCCGCGTACGTCGCGAGGTTCTTCGCGATCGCCGTCGGACCGCCGTGCAGCTCGTACGAGCGCCACGCGGCCTCGGAGATGTACTGCGTGTAGCTGTTCGACCAGTTGGCGGGGTCGCCCGGGTTGTCGACGAACTTGTCGCTCTTGCTCGTCTCGCCGGTGGAGACCCAGGGGCCGTACGAGTAGATCGGATCGCGGAAGTACTTCAGGTCGTCGATGAACATGCCCGTGGTGAGCACGATCGAGTTGTTGTACCCGAGAGCGCCCTCCACGGCGACGGGGAACTGATACGTGTTGCCGGGCATGTCGGCGTCGAGGAAGTTGTAGCGCATCAGCCACCAGCGGTAGAAGAGCGTCGTGTCGATGTTGTCCTCGGGGGTGTCGAGGTACGGGACGTTCTCGGCCCACCACCGGTTGTAGGCGGTGACGTGCGCGGTGTACGCCTCGCCGGCCGACTGCGCGCGCGTGGCGTCGTACTCCGTGCGCGAGGCCTCGATCTCATCGGTGACGAGGCCGAGCTGCAGCTTCGCGGTGGCCGAGCCGTCCGCCGGTACCGAGAGCGTCCGCGTCAGAGTCTCGCCGGCGGGCACGAAGCCGTCACCCGAGAAGCGGGGCGAGATCCTCGTGAGGTCGTTGAGCGCCTCGACATGGCCGACGAGCTCGTCGCCGTCGACGGTCGCGGCATAGGGGGAGGATGCCACGAGCTCGACGTCGACCGCGTCGCCCGTCGCGTGCACCTCGAGGTTCGTCACCAGGACGTTCGCGTCGGTGATGAACTTCGTCTGCACGACCTCGAGGCCGCCGCCTCGGTGGACGCTCCGCCAGTAGCTGGGCGTCTGCTTGCGCTGCGCGACGTCTTCGGTGAGAGCGACCTCCGCACCGCCGACGCGGGCGGTGATCGTGTACCCGGAGCGGCCGTCGATCGCCTCCCAGTACGCGAGCTGCCCGCCGAAACCGAGAGCGGACGGGTCGTGCTCCTTCATGAAGGCCGCACGACCGCGCGTGAACAGCCACTGGTTGTTGTCGCCGAAGCTGCCCGCGTCGCCGGTGCGCGCGAGCATCTCGTCCATCCAGAAGTCCTTCGCGGGGCTCGTGCCCGCGCCGGCCGCCACATCGGCGTCGAAGATCCTCCGCAGTTCGTTTCCCGGGGTGTACGTGACGCCGGTGTCGGGGACGGGGTTCGGGCTCCCCGAGAAGGTCGGGTACCCGATGTCGGTGTTGGCGGCGTGCGCCGGCGCGGCCACGAAGGCCGTCGCCAGCAGCGTCGCGATCGCCGTCGCGGCGATCACGGAGCGCCCGACGCGATGGGGGATCGTCGGTGTGCAGTCCACGGTGTCTGTTCCTCTCGGCGCTGCTCGTCGATGAGCAGCGTGTGCGTGGCTGGCACGCTAGCGAGAGCCGGGAGAGTTTCGCAATGGTTTTCGGCAATTTCGAAAGATCAACGAAAACGGCGTGGAAGACCGCTCAGCGGTGCGCGATCGTCGACCCGCGGATGATGAGCTTCACGGGCATCTGATGCGTCCCCGAGCCGACGTCGACGCCGTCGATGGCGTCGAACACGCGCTGCGCGGCCTGACGACCGAGCTGCTGCAGGTTGGCGTTGATGCTCGTCAGCGGCGGCCGGGCGTTCTGCGTCAGCAGCTCCCAATCGTCGTAACCGATGACCGCGAGATCACCCGGCACGTCGCGCCCGAGGTCGCGAGCCGTGTCCAGCACGCCCCGAGCGATCTGGTCCGATCCGCAGAACACGGCGTCGACCTCCGGATGCCGCTCCAGCAGCATCGCGGCGGCGTCACGGCCCCAGTGCTCATTCCACGCGGCGAACATCGGCTCGCCGACGAAGTCGAGCCCGGCGGCGGCCAGGGCCGCACGCGCCCCGGCCAGACGATCCTGCGCGGCCGCATAGGACGGGTCTCCCGAGATGTGGGCGATACGCCGTCGCCCGCACGCGAGGAGATGCTCCACGGCGAGACGACCGCCGGAGTAGTTGTCCGGCGTCAGCGAGAGGTCGCGGGGATCGTCCGACGGCGAATACGCGTAGACGACGGGGACCGGCAGCTCCTGTCCGAGGGACGGCCGCGGGTCGGTCTGCCGCCCCACGACGATGATGCCGTCCACACGACGACTCAGCAGGGCCCGCAGGTGATGCTGCTCGCGGATGGCGTCGCCCCGCGCATCGCACAGGAAGACGTTGATCTGCCCGGCACCGAAGGCATCCTCCGCGCCCATGAGGATGGGGATCACGAAGCGACCCTCGAGGTCGTTCGTCAGCAGGCCCACCGTGCCGGTGCGACCCGCGAGCAGCCCCCTCGCCATCGCGTTGGGGGTGAACGCGAGTTCGGCAGCGGCCTCCATCACACGCTTGCGCGTTCCCGCGGCGACATCGCCGCGACCGTTGAGGGCCTTGGAGGCGGTGGCGATCGAGACGCCGGCGCGACGCGCGACGTCGCTCAGGGTGGCGGCGCGCGTGGCATCGGCGGTCATCGGAATCCGTTTCTCGTTCGTAACCATTTGCCGTCTTGACGAATCGGCGGTACTCACGTTACCGTCCCGAAAGGGATTTCGGTACTTTCGATATCCCGCCCTGTACAGCGGTGCCGACCCCGAATGTCGCATCCGCTCAATGAAGAGCTAGATGTGCTGCCCAGGCAGGTTGGTCAATCTGCTGATGGGTGGGTGGCTTCCGATTGCGGTGTGGGGCCTGTGGTGATTGTAGGAGTGCAGCCAGGCCGGGAGCGCGTTTCGGCGGGCTGATTCGGAGTTGTAGTGCCGGGAGTAGGCCCAGCCCTCGGCGAGGGTGCGGTGGAAGCGTTCGATCTTGCCGTTGGTCTGCGGCCGGTAGGGGCGGGTGCGTTTGGGGTGGATGCTGAGCTCGGCGCAGGCGTCGCGCCAGGCGAAGGACCGGTAGGCCGAGCCGTTGTCGGAGAGGACACGTTCGACGGTGACGCCGCGTGCAGCGAACCAGCCGACGGCTCGGCGTAGAACGGCGATGGCGGTGGCGGCGGTTTCGTCGTCGTGGATCTCGGCGTAAGCGACGCGGGAGTGGTCGTCGATGACGGTGTGGACGAACGCGGTGCCCGTGATCATGTCGCCGGCGATGCCGCGTTTGCCGGTGTGTTTGGCTGTGATGGCGCGGTTGCGGTCGCCCTGGAAGCGGCCGACGTATCGCCAGCCGCCGCCGTCGGGGATGTTGCCGAGCTTTTTGACGTCGACGTGGATCATCGAACCGGGGTGTTCGTGTTCGTAACGGCGGGCGGGTTCGCCGGTGCGGACATCGACGTGGCTGAGCCGACCGGGGTGTTCGTGTTCGTAACGGCGGGCGGGTTCGCCGGTGCGGACATCGACGTGGCTGAGCCGATTGATGTGGCAACGGGTGAGAACGGCGTGAACAGTCGACGCGGGCATCCCGAGCCGGGCGCCGATCCCGACCGGCCCCAGCCGCTGCTTCCATCGCAGGTGCACGACCTTGCGAACCAGCTGCCGCGGGGTCTTGCTCGGACTGCGATGAGGCCTCGAGGAACGATCGTGCATACCCTGTTCGCCCATTTCGACGTACCGGCGAGCCCACCGCTCCGCGGTGCGCCACGACACCCGGAAATGGGCCGCCGCCGCAGCGACAGACCAGCCGTCATCGACGACCTGCCGGGCGAGTCGAAGGCGTTGGCGCGGTGTCAGAGCAGCGTTAGCGTGGGTCACGAGGACCTCCTTGGTCATCGAGTGCGGGAACTAGACAGCTCCACTCTCGACCGGGAGGTCCTCACCCGTCCATCGCGTCACACCTCAACCAACGTCCCTGGGCAGCACAGCTAGAGGAGATTGCAATGACCCCATCCCGGCGCCGCTTCGCCCTTCGGGCAGCGACGGCCATCCTGGCCGCAAGCGCTCTCGTCGGCGGCCTGGCCGCGTGTTCCGGCGGTTCCAGCACCGCCGCTCCCGCCGACATCCCGGCGGAGGGCACCGACGACGGCGCGACCCTGACCCTCTGGACGCGCGCTCCCCTCGAGAAGCAGGCCAAGGACCTCGTGGCCGCGTACAACGCGAGCCACAAGAACCAGGTCGAGCTGACCGTGGTCCCGAACGACGACTACGTCGCGAAGGTCGGGGCGGCGGCGGGCTCGGGCGGATTGCCCGACCTGTTCGCGGCGGACATCGTGTACGTGCCCAACTGGGTGCAGCAGGGTCTGTTCCAGGATGTCTCGGCGCAGATCGACGGCCTGTCGTACAAGTCCTCCATCAACCAGGGACACCTCGACGCGGGCACGCTCGACGGCAAGGAGTACGTGCTCCCGTTCGTGCTCGACCTCTCGGTCATGATGTGGAACAAGGACCTCGTCAAGGAGGCCGGTCTCGACCCCGAGAAGGCCCCCGCCACGATCGACGACTTCGCCAAGACGGCCAAGGCCGTGCAGGCGCTCAACAAGCCCGGTGTCTCGGGAACGTCCACCGGACTCAACTGCGGTGGATGCCTGCTGTTCACCTGGTTCCCCTCCGTCTGGGCATCGGGCGAAGAGGTGCTGAACGCCGACGGCACGCAGTCCCTGCTCGACAACGACGCCGCCAAGAAGGTCTACTCCACGTGGAAGGACCTGAACGCGTCGGGTGCCGTCGCTCCCGGCTCGGCCGACGAGACCGGCGCGACGTGGGTCGCGGGCTTCCAGGAGGGCAAGGTCGGCATCATGCCCTTCCCGGCCACCCTGCTGCCGAGCCTGACCTTCGACGCGGGCGTCTCGGGCATCCCCGGTGTCAAGGGGGGCGAGTCCACGTTCGTGGGTGGTGACGGAATCGGTATCTCCAAGGACTCGAAGCAGTCGCCGCAGGCGTGGAACTTCCTGTCGTGGCTGACGTCCGAGGACGCGCAGGTCGGTGTTCTCGCCAAGGGCGGGAGCACCGTCTCGCGGTCGGACCTCGCCGACAACGAGTACGCGGCGAAGGACCCGCGCCAGGTCGCCATCAACGAGGTCGCCGGCAAGGGCAAGACGCCGGTCGCACTGAACTTCCAGCAGGCGTTCAACGCCCCGGGAAGCCCCTGGCTCACTCTCGTGCGCAACGCCGTCCTCCAGGGAACCAACACCGTCGACGCCGACAACGACGAGATCACCGCGGTCCTGTCGCAGTAACCCCGCGGGGGTGCCGGGCGGCTCACCCGGCACCCCCCTCCCCGGAAGGAACACCCGTGGCTCTCTCCTCCCCCACTCGGCGCTCACGCTACGCGCGCTCGGCGCTCGGCGGACCCGTCCAGGGCTGGCTGTACGCCGCACCGACGGCCCTGTTCGTCGTCGCGCTCTTCGTCATCCCCCTCCTCCTCGTCCTGCAGATGTCGGGCTCGGAGTGGCCCCTGCTCCGGGGCAACATGGGCCCGAACTTCCCCGAGAACTTCGCCGATGCCCTGAACCACCGCCTCTTCTGGGAGTCGGTGCGCTTCACGCTGCTGTACACGGTGATCACCACCGTCCTGCTGATCGGCCTGGGCCTCGGGCTCGCGCTCCTCGTGCAGGAGTCGACCCGGTGGAAGGGCTTCCTCCGCACGGCATTCCTCCTGCCCAGCGCACTCGGACTCGCCTCGGCGTCGCTGCTGTTCTACGTGCTCTACTCCCCCATCGCCGGTCCGTTCGCCGGGCTCATGCAGTCGTGGGGCATCACCTTCCTGGGATCGCCCGACGGGGCGCTCTGGTCGACGGTGTTCCTCATCGTCTGGCGCTTCGCGGGGTTCTACATGCTCCTGCTGCTCGTCGGGCTGCAGGGGATCCCGGAGGACATCTACGAGGCCGCGCGGATCGACGGCGGCTCCCGCTGGCAGATCTTCCGGGACATCACCGTCCCGCTGCTCCGGCCCACCTTCGCCCTCACCACCGTCATGTGCGTGACGGGGTCGCTCCTGGCCTTCGACCAGTTCTACATCCTCACCAAGGGCGGGCCGGACAACAGCACGATGACCGTCGTGCAGCTCATCTACAACATCGCCTTCCAGGGGCAGAACAGCCTCGGCATCGCCGCCGCGCTGTCGGTCATCATCCTGCTCGCCCTGGTCGTCATCAACGTCGTGCAGCTGCGCGCGTTCCGTCGCCCCGAGGAGTCCTGAGATGGCCCTGACCGCCGCTCCCTCACCCGCCGCCACCACGAGCACCCGCACAATCGTCGCCCCCGGCTCGCGCGCGCGCCGCCGTCCGAACGGTCGCCTGCTCGGAGGCATCCCCTCGACCGTGTTCATGGGGGGACTGGCGATCATCTTCCTGTACCCCCTGGTGTGGACCGGGGTCGCCTCGGTGAGCCCGCAGGCCGGCACGAGCCAGTCCGACGGCTGGGGCTTCGGCAACTACGCCACCCTCGCCTCCTTCCAGTCCGGGATCTGGGTATACCTGGGCAACTCGCTGTTCGTGTCGTTGCTCACCGTCACCCTGACGCTGCTCGTGTCGTTCCTCGGGGGCTACGCCTTCGCCCGCTTCTCCTTCCCGGGGAAGAACCTGCTGTTCCTCCTGGTGCTGGCGATCCTGATGGTGCCCTACGCCACGCTGCTGATCCCGCTCTACGTCATCCTCAACGCCGTCGGACTCCAGAACTCGCTCGTCGGTGTGGCTCTCGTGCTGACGATGTTCCAGCTGCCGTTCTCGATGTTCATGATGCGCATCTCGTTCGAGTCGGTGCCCCGCGAGCTCGACGAGGCGGCCCTCGTCGACGGGTGCACGAGCTTCGGCGCCCTGTGGCGCGTGCTGCTCCCGGCGGTCAAGCCGGGCCTCATCACGGTGGGCCTGTTCGCGTTCCTCACCGCCTGGAACGACTTCATCGCCCCGCTGATCCTCATCAACGACCAATCGCGCATCACGCTGCCCCTCGCGGTCGCGAACCTGCGCGGCCAGACCATGGGCGTCATCGACTACGGCGTCACTGAGGCGGGCGTCGTCGTGCTCGCGCTGCCGTGCATCGTCCTGTTCCTGATCCTCCAACGTCACTACGTGCGCGGCTTCATGTCCGGCGCCTTCAAGGGATGACCATGTCGACCACCCTCCCCTCTCGTCCGCTCGACCCGGACACGGCGCGTACCGTCGCCGCTCCCGTCCTCCCGACCCGCTCTCGTCTGCGCCCCCTCGGCCTCGGTGACGTCCGCATCACCGGCGGGTTCTGGGGCGAGCGACAGGGCGTCAACGCCGCCCACACGCTCGACCACATCCTCGGTCGTCTCGAGTCCGAGGGATGGCTGCCGAACTTCGATCGCGCCGCCGCAGGAACCCTCCCGGCGGGTCGCCGGGGACGCGAGTTCAGCGACTCCGAGGTGTACAAGTACCTCGAAGCCACCGCGTGGGAGATCGGTCGCAGCGACGATCCCGCGCTCGAACGCACCTTCCGCGACATCGTGGCGCGGGTGGCGGCGGCGCAGGAGACCGACGGCTACCTCAACACCGAGTTCGGGCGCCCCGGGCAGCAGCCGCGGTGGTCCGACCTGGAGTGGGGGCACGAGCTCTACTGCCTCGGCCATCTCTTCCAGGCGGCCGTCGCCCGCGAGCGGACGAGACCGGGTGCCGACGACGGGCTGCTCGCGATCGCACGACGCGCGGCGGATCTCGTCTGCGACGTCTTCGGACCCGACGGCATCCCCGCTTTCTGCGGCCATCCCGAGATCGAGGCGGCCCTCGTCGAGCTCGCCCGGGTCACGGGTGACACGCGCTACGCCGCCCAGGCCGCGCTCTTCGTCGAGCGACGCGGGCACGACACGCTCGCCGACATCGAGTGGGGTCGCCGGTACTTCCAGGACGACATTCCGGTGCGCGAAACGCGAGCCCTCGGCGGGCACGCCGTGCGTGCCAACTACCTCGCCGCGGGCGCGGTCGATGTCGCCGTGGAGAACGACGACGACGCGCTGCTCGCCGCCCTCCGTGGCCAGTGGGCCCGCACGCGGGGACGCCGCACGTACATCACCGGCGGCCAGGGCTCGCACCACCAGGACGAGGCGTTCGGCGACGACTGGGAGCTCCCGCCGGACCGCGCCTACTCCGAGACGTGCGCGGGCATCGCGTCGGTGATGTTCTCGTGGCGCCTTCTCCTGTCGGAAGGGGATGCCACGTACGCCGACCTGATCGAGCGCACGCTCTTCAACGTCGTCGCCACCTCCCCCGCCGCGGACGGGCGCAGCTTCTTCTACGCCAACACGCTGCACCAGCGGGTCCCCGGCGTGGTTCCGGATCCTGACGCGACCTCCCCGCGCGCGTCGTCCTCGCTCCGGGCGCCGTGGTTCGAGGTGTCGTGCTGTCCGCCGAACGTGGCCCGCACGCTCGCCAGTCTCGACGCCTACGTCGCCACGGCCGACGCCGACGGCATCCAGATCCATCAGTACGCCCCGGCCGAGATCCGGACGACTCTCGAGGACGGCCGCGAGATCGCGTTCGACGTGGCGACGCACTACCCCGCCGACGGCGTCGTTCGCGTCCGGATCGCCGCCGACGCCGACGAGGCCTGGACCCTGTCCCTGCGCGTGCCGGGATGGGCGACGGGCGCGCTCCTACGGGTCGACGGCGCGGACGGGCGCAGCGAGTCGCTGCCCGCCGAGCCCGGCTGGGCGCGGGTGCGCCGGGCCTTCCGTACGGGAGACGTGGTGCAGCTCGACCTGCCGATGGCGCCGCGCGTCGTCGTTCCCGACCCGCGCATCGACGCGGTCCGCGGCTGCGTCGCCGTCGAGCGGGGGCCGGAGGTGTGGGCGCTGGAGTCGGTCGACCTCGCCGAGGGGGCCGACGTCGGCGACGTCGCCCTCGCCTCCGACGCGTCCGTGGTCGAGAAGGACGGCCGCGTGTGGGTGCAGCTCGCGCACCGCGCGCCCGTCGACGAGGGCTGGCCGTACGCGCCCCCGACCCCCGCGGCCACCGGCGACGCGGAAGCAGTGGCCCTCGTGCCCTACCACGACTGGGGCAACCGCGGCCCGTCCACGATGAGGGTCTGGATCCCGACCGCGTGACCACGGGACGGAGCTCGCTCCCCGAGGAGCGGGCTCCGTCTTCGCGTTCGGGGGTCTCAGCGCATCGGCAGCAACCGCGTCGGCGAGGGCGACGCCGTGCGGTGACGCACGCGACCCGGCACGCCCGTGCGGGCATCGAGCGGGAGCGAGACGATCTCGTCGGCCAGCTGGCCCGCGACGAGCAGCGTGTCGTTGACCACGACGTGGTGCCGCGGCCAGTGCGTGCCGGCGTCCGCGAGAGCGGTGAACTGCAGCGCCTCGCCCGCCCCGCGTACCGCGAGCACGCCGATCGTGTCGCTGCCGCGCACTCCCGCGTAGAGCGTGGAGCCGTCGCGGCTCGCGCACAGCTCGGCCGCGGTGTCGGTGTCGAGACTGCCGACGAGCGGCTGCCCGGAGATGATGTGCCACCGGCCCTCGGCATCCGGAGCCAGGACGAACACCTCGCGACTGAGCTCGGTCACGACGTAGAGGTGGCCGGACGGATGCCACAACCCGTGCCGCGGACCGCTGCCCTTCGGCAGCACGACCTGCTGCACGAAACGCAGCCCGCTCTGGCCGGGGCGCCAGAAGCGCACCAGATCGAGGCCCATGTCGGTGGTGGCGACGAGACCGCTGGGGAGGAATATCGCCTGGTGCGAGCGCGAGACGCGGGGGCCGATCGCGGCCTCCTCCGACTCGGCGTCGGTCTCGGGCACGGCGTCGTACGCGGGAACGTCGTACGCGGGAACGTCGTACGCGGGAACGAGGTCGCCGTACTCATCGCCCGCGGCTTCGCGCAGGGCCCGCGCGGCCGCGGCGAGATCGGGGACGACGGCGCCCGAGACGCGAGCGCCGGTCGAGACGCCGCTCTCCGCGGAGTCGGAGCCCCAGGGATCGGTGGCCTCCGCGGCGATCACGGGACGCGACGGGCGGCCCGCGGCATCCAGGTCGATCCGGACGACTCGTCCGTCGCTCCAGCAGCTCGCCACGAGGAAGGTCGCGTCCGGCGACACCGCGACATGGCAGACCGACTCGCCCGCCTCGATCGCGGGGCCGACCGGGGTCAGGCGCGTCTCGCTCGTGCGGCGGTAGGCCTGCACCGTCCCGTCGGATTCGAGCGCCGCGTAGAGCAGATCGTGCGTCGGGTGGGCGGCGAGCCACGATGCCGAACCGGGGGCGGCCACGGCCGTGCCGACCATTCCGAGCGGGCCCGAGGCCCAGACCGAATCGGCGTCTCCGGCTTGCAGGATGCCGATGCCTTCGGCCGATCCCGCGTCCCCCGCGTAGGCCCCCACCCAGAAGCGCATGTCAGTCGATCAGGTTGTGTCGCACGATCACCTGGTCGCGCGCCGGGCCGACGCCGATGACCGAGATGCGCGTTCCGCTCATCTTCTCGAGTGCGAGGACGTAGTCCTGCGCGTTCTGCGGCAGGTCGTCGAACGTGCGGGCGGTGGAGATGTCTTCGCTCCAGCCGGGGTAGTACTCGAGGATCGGCTTCGCGTGGTGGAAGTCGGTCTGGTTCACCGGGAGGTCTTCGAAACGCACGCCGTCGACGTCGTACGCGACGCAGACCGGGATCTGCTCGAGACCGCCGAGGATGTCGAGCTTGGTCAGCACGAGGTCGGTGATGCCGTTGATGCGCGTCGCGTAGCGCGTGATGGGGGCGTCGTACCAGCCGACCCGGCGGGGGCGGCCCGTGGTGGTGCCGAACTCGAAACCGCGCGAGCGCAGCCAGTCGCCGCTCTCATCGAACAGCTCGGTCGGGAACGGGCCCGAGCCGACGCGCGTCGTGTACGCCTTCACGATGCCCACGATGCGGTCGAGGCGGTTCGGGCCCACGCCCGAGCCGGTCGAGGCGCCGCCGGCCGTCGCGGACGACGACGTGACGAAGGGGTAGGTGCCGTGGTCGACGTCGAGCATCGTGGCCTGGCCGCCCTCGAAGACGACGACGTCGCCGGCATCCAGAGCCTCGTTCAGCAGCAGCGAGGTGTCGGCGACCATCGGCCGCACGCGCTCGGCGTAGGCGAGCAGGTCTTCGACGACCTCGTCGACGGTGATGGAGCGGCGGTTGAAGACCTTGACCAGCAGGTGGTTCTTCTGGTCGAGGGCTCCCTCGACCTTCTGGCGCAGGATGTTCTCGTCGAAGAGGTCTTGCACGCGGATGCCGACGCGGTTGATCTTGTCGGCGTACGCGGGGCCGATCCCACGGCCGGTCGTGCCGATCTGACGCTTGCCGAGGAAGCGCTCCGTGACCTTGTCGAGCGTGCGGTGGTACTGCGTGATGATGTGCGCGTTGGCGCTGATCTTCAAGCGGCTCGTGTCGAGGCCGCGCGCGTTCAGCGCCTCGAGCTCGGCGAACAGCACCTCGAGGTCGACGACGACGCCGTTGCCGATCACGGGAGTCACCCCGGGCGAGAGGATGCCGCTGGGCAGGAGGTGCAGCGCGTACTTCTCGTCGCCGATGACGACGGTGTGGCCGGCGTTGTTGCCGCCGTTGAACTTCACCACCCAGTCGGTGCGCTCACCGAGCAGATCGGTGGCCTTGCCCTTGCCCTCGTCGCCCCACTGGACGCCGACGATCACGATTCCGGGCATGAGTGCTCCTCGCATGTTGTCCGGCGGTACACCCCATCCTATCGAGAGGGTCCGACACCGCCCCCGCAAGCCCCGCCTCGGCGGAGGCCGGCTCGCTAGCGTGCCCCCATGGCACGATTCTCGGCGTCGACGACGGCGCAGACCGCGGGGCGCGCCCCGGGGTGGGCGGCGGGGTGGAACCTCGCGCGGGTGGCGATGGCGGTGCTCGTCGCGGTGGCGGTGGCCGCCCAGTTCGTCTCGACGGTGAGCTTCTCCGCCGCGATGGGCCGCGACCTCCTCACCGTCGTGGCGAACTTCTTCAGCTTCTTCACGAATCTGTCCAACCTCTCGGCGGTCGTCGTGCTCGCTCTCGCGGGAGCGAGGTTCTTCGTCCGCGGCCGCCGTCTCGAGGCCGATCCCCCCGCCCTGGCCACCGCTCTGGCGTGGGTGTCGACCTACATGATCATCACCGGCATCGTCTACAACCTGCTGTTGCGAGGGCTCCCGCCGCAGCCCGAGTCGGTGGGCTGGTCGAACGAGATCGTGCACGTGTGGGCCCCGCTGTTCTTCCTGCTCGATCTCCTCGTCGGTCCGGGTCGACGTCGGCTCCCGTGGAAGGCGGCCCTCGGCGCGGCGATCTTCCCGATCGTCTGGATCGTCTACACCCTCGCGCGCGCCCCCTTCATCACGAACCAGACGACGGGCGCGCCGTACTGGTATCCGTATCCGTTCTTCGACCCGCACACGAACGGCTGGGGCAGCGTCGCGGTCTACATCGTCGTCATCGCGGTGGCGGTCGTGGGTCTGGCGTGCGGGGCCGTCGCGATCGGGCGGGTGCGCGGCATCCGTTCGTCCTGAGGCGCCGCTCGCAGAATCTCGTCGTCCTCGCGGAAATCGGCGCGAACTCTCCGAGTTCGACGCCTTTCTCCGAGCGGGGGACGGATGCCACGCCCCGGGCGCTCTACCCTGGAGCGCGTGCGCACGCGACTGATCTCGGCGGTTCTCGCCGCCTCCGCCCTGCTCCTGATCGCCGGATGCGCGGGGCCCACCCCCGCCACCCCGCCCGCGAGCGAACCGAGCGCGGCCGGCGCGTGCGCCTACCCGACGTCGGGGAAGCCGTCGGTCGACGTCACCCCTCCCGCGGAGGGGACGGAGCGGCCGGCCGGGGACGTCCCGGTGACGCTCGATACTTCCGCCGGGCAGATCTCGATGACCCTCACCGGCGCGCGCACGCCGTGCACGGTCGAGAGCTTCGTGTCGCTCGCACAGCAGCAGTACTTCACCAACACGCAGTGCCACCGCCTCACGACGCAGGGCATCTTCGTGCTGCAGTGCGGCGATCCCACCGGGACGGGTCGCGGCGGGCCGGGCTACACGTTCGCCGACGAGCTCGACGGTAGCGAGACCTACCCGGCCGGGACGGTCGCGATGGCCAACACCGGCCAGCCCGGGACGAACGGCTCGCAGTTCTTCCTCGTCTACGCCGACTCGAAGCTGCCCCCGAGCTACACGGTCTTCGGCACTCTCTCACCGGAGGGCCTCGCGGTGGTCGAGAAGATCGGCCAGGCCGGCGTCGCCGGCGGGGGTGCCGACGGCGCGCCCGCGACTCCGGTGGAGATCACCGCCGTCACGGTCGGCTGACACTCCTCCTCCCCAACGCGGAGGGGGGACGGAACCCCTCCACACGAGTCGGGGAGCGGCATCCGCCCCCGATAGAATCGGCGTATGTCCAAGGTCCTGCAGTCCCTTCCCGTCGGCGAGCGCGTCGGCATCGCCTTCTCGGGTGGTCTCGACACCTCGGTGGCCGTCGCGTGGATGCGCGACAAGGGGGCGATCCCCTGCACCTACACCGGTGACCTCGGGCAGTACGACGAAGACGACATCGCGTCGATCCCCGGCCGCGCGACGCAGTACGGCGCCGAGGTCTCGCGCCTCGTCGACTGCAAGACGGCGCTCGTCGAAGAGGGCTTCGTGGCGCTGGCGTGCGGCGCGTTCCACATCCGCTCGGGCGGACGCACGTACTTCAACACCACACCGCTCGGCCGCGCCGTCACCGGCACGCTGCTCGTGCGCGCGATGAAAGAAGACGGCGTCGACATCTGGGGCGACGGCTCGACCTACAAGGGCAACGACATCGAGCGGTTCTACCGCTACGGCCTGCTCGCCAACCCCGCCCTGCGCATCTACAAGCCGTGGCTCGACGCCGACTTCGTCACCGAGCTCGGCGGCCGCAAAGAGATGAGCGAGTGGCTCGTCGCCCACGACTTCCCCTACCGCGACAGCGCCGAGAAGGCGTACTCGACGGATGCCAACATCTGGGGCGCGACACACGAAGCCAAGACCCTCGAGCACCTCGACGTGTCGCTCGAGATCGTCGAGCCGATCATGGGCGTGCGCTTCTGGGACCCCGCGGTCGAGATCGAGACCGAGGACGTCACGGTCGAATTCGAGGGCGGCCGCCCCGTCGCGATCAACGGCACGCGCTTCGACGACCCGGTCGCCCTGGTGCGCGAGGCCAACACGATCGGCGGACGCCACGGCCTCGGCATGAGCGACCAGATCGAGAACCGCATCATCGAGGCCAAGTCGCGCGGCATCTACGAGGCCCCGGGCATGGCGCTGCTGTTCCTGACCTACGAGCGCCTGGTCAACAGCATCCTGAACGAAGACACCCTCGCCACGTACCACGAGCAGGGTCGCCGCCTCGGTCGCCTGATGTACGAGGGCCGCTGGCTCGAGCCGCAGTCGCTCATGCTGCGCGAGTCGATCCAGAAGTGGGTCGGGTCGACCATCACCGGGTCGGTCACCGTGCGCCTGCGCCGCGGTGAGGACTACACGATCCTCGACACCGTGGCATCCGGAATGTCGTACTCGCCCGAGAAGCTCTCGATGGAGCGCGTCGGCGACGCCGCGTTCGGCCCCGTCGACCGCATCGGGCAGCTCACCATGCGCAACCTCGACATCGCCGACTCGCGCGCGCGTCTCGAGCAGTACGCGAGCCTCGGTCTCATCGGCGGCCCGACCGGCGAGCTCGTCGGCGACGTCGCCGCGGGCGGCGCGCAGGAGATCATCGAGTCGGCGGCCCCCCTGTCTGCCGAGGGCGAGCGCCTGGCCGAGGCGACGGATGCCGCGGGTGAGTCCGCCGCGTTCGACTCCGGCACCGACTGACGAGACGACCTCGACGAGAGCCCGCGGCGCCCGGCGTCGCGGGCTCTCGCGCGTTGCGGGCCCACGCGCAGCGCTGGCTCCCGCGCATCGCAGGCTCCCGCGCATCGCCAGCTCCCGCGCATCGCCGGCTCCCGCGCGCGGCTGGCCCCCGAGCATCGCGGGCTCTCGCGCATCGCGGGCCCCTCCGGGAGCGCCGGTCGCTAGCTCAGCACACCGCACGCGCTGAAAACGGTGATCGTGACGATCCCCTCCGCACCCGTCTGCGACTGCAGGAGATACGACCCGGTGTCATTCCGGATCAGCGTGTAGGGGGAGGTCGCGATCACGCTCCGGCCGGGGGCGACCTCGACATCGCCCGGGGTGTCGGAGGTCGTGACGTCACTCGCGTAGGTCTCGCGGATCTCGGCGATCGTCGAGGCGGGATCGGTGGCGCCGAAGACCCGGATCCAGTTCCACCGCGCGATCCCCGGGTCCTCGTCCGCGCAGGCCTCCACATCGTCGTTGTGGGGCTGGTCGAACTTCACCTCTCCGAACGCCGCGACCAGGGCGTCGCTCACCGCGCGCGCGTCGGAGCGCACCTCGTTCATCGACTTCGTGAAGGTCCGCGTCGGCACGTCGGTCGGCGCGTCCGCCGTGCACCCCGCAAAGCCCATCGCGAGGAGGGGAACGGCCAGCAGGGACAGGGAGGGATGACGGCGCACGATCCCATCCTCCCGCGACACCTCAAGAATAAGTTGCACACACCCGTGCACTTTCGGCGTACACTGATCCCTCGTGAGCATTCCCACCCGCCGCGACGCCGTCGAGAACCGCGCCGGCATCCTCGACGCAGCGACCGCCGCGATCGGCCACGACCCGCGCGCGTCGATCGACGCGATCGCCCGCCGCGCCGGACTCTCACGCCGCGCCCTGTACGGCCACTTCGACGACCGCAACGCCATCATCCGCGAGGTCATCGCCGCGGGGGCGGTCCGCTTCAACGCCATCGCCGACCGCGTCGACGACGCCGACTCGCGCGTGGCGCTCGCGCGCCTGGCATCCGAGCTCTGGGCGGAAGCCGCTCACGTGCAGGCCGCCGCCGCGCTCGCCCTCGACGACGCGCACCTGCCCGAGACCTCCGCCGCGCTCGCCCCGCTGCGTCGCCGGATCGACGCGATCGTCCGCCGCGGGCAGGAAGCCGGCGAGCTGCGCACCGACCTGCCCGCCCCGACCCTGTCGCGCCTGCTCGAAGAGACGGGCCGCACGGTCGTCAGCCGCGTCGACGCCGGCGCGTCGACGGCGCGCTCGATCGCCGTCCGCGCCGTCCTGGGCATCGCCGGCCTGTCGTGGACCGAGGCCCAGACCCTCCTCGCGGAGTACCCCGAACTGGAGAAGCAGTGAGAATCGTCCTCTCCGAGGTCGCGAAGGGCCGCGCTGAGCGCGCCCTCCCCCCGACCTCCGCCGCGTTCGAGACGGGCCGGGCCACCCTGGCCCTCGCCGAGACGGAGCAGCGTCCCACGGTGCTGGGCCTGGTGGCATCCGGTCGCATGAAGATCGACAGCGGCGAGGTCACGATCGACGGACGAACGGATGCCAAGGCCATCCGCCGCCGGGTCGCCCTGGTCGACGCCCCCGTCGTGTCGGAGCCCGAGCCGAACGTCACCGTCACGGGCGTCGTCGCCGAGGAACTGATGTTCGCCGGGCACGCGCCCACGCCCTTCGCCGCCGCGCGCTGGCTCGAGGACATCGGCCTCGACGCGCTCGCGAGTCTGCCGATCGGCAACGTCGATCCGGCCGCCCGGGTCCGCCTGCTCCTCGAGCTCGCGGCGCTGCGCAAAGACGTCGAGGGACTCGTCCTCGTCGCGCCCGACCGCCACGGCGGCGAGCCCGCCGCCTGGTGGCGCATCGCCGGCGAGTTCGCGGAGCGCGGGTACGCCGTGCTCGTGATCGCGGGCCAGGCGTCGCAGACGGCCCTGGACGCCGCCGGTGCGCTCAACACCACACCTGCCGAGGAGGACGCGCGATGAAGGTCCCGCAGATGATCACCGCGGAGCTCCGCCGCCTCACCTCGACGCGCATGTCGGTGATCGCCCTGATCGCCCTCCTCGCGGTTCCGATCCTGTACGGAGGTCTCTACCTCTGGGCGAACCAGGATCCGTACGGAAACCTCTCCAACGTGCCGGTCGCCCTCGTCGTCGACGACACGGGTGCCGATGTCAACGGCCAGCAGCGCAACCTCGGCGACGAAGCCGCCGAGCAGTTGCTCGACAGCGACACGTTCGAGTGGCACCGCGTCTCCTCCGACGCCGCGGATGCCGGACTCGAGCGCGGCGACTTCGACTTCATCGTGACGCTCCCGGCGGACTTCACCGAGTCCGTGGCATCCCTGTCGAGTTCGTTCCCGCGACAGGCCGACATCGAGCTGCGCACGAACGATGCGAACAACTACCTCGCCTCGACGATCGGCACGCAGGCGGTCGCGCGTATCCAGGCCTCCGTCGCGAAGAAGGTCGTCGATGAAGCGGGACTCTCGCTGCTCGACGCCCTTCACACGATCCGGGTGAGTCTCGTGGATGCCACGAACGGGGCGACGCAGCTCGTCGACGGCCTCGACACGGCGAAGAACGGCTCGTCGCAGCTCGCTACCGGGTCGGCGACCCTCGCCGACGGGTCGTCGCAGCTGGCGGACGGCACGGCGCTGCTGTCGAGCGGCGCGAACCAGCTGCGCGACGGGACGGCGCAGCTGCGCGACGGGTCGGCGCAGGTCGCCGATGGTGCACGTCAGGTCGCCGGGGGCGTGGACCGCATCGACGACGCGGCCCGCCAGGTCGGCACGATCGCCCAGGAGGCGGCGGCACGACTGCCCGAAGCGCGGACGGACATCGCCAAGGCCCTCGCCGACGCGGGGCTGAGCCAGGCCAAGATCGACGAGATCCTGTCGCGGCTGGACCCCGTCGGCGAGCGCCTCAGCGCCGCGAACGCCAAGGTGCAGAGCACGGTCGACCAGATCAACCAGCTCGACGATGGTGCGAACCAGGTCGCCGACGGCAGCGCCTCCCTGGCCACCGGAGCCGCCTCCGCGGCCGACGGAGCCTCGACCCTGGCCGATGGCGCCGGGACCGCGGCATCCGGAGCCGCCCAACTGCGCGACGGCGCGGCCCAGCTCCGCGACGGCGCGAGCCAGCTCGACAGCGGCATCGGCCAGCTCTCGACCGGCGCGACACAGCTGCGCGACGGGCTGGCCTCGGGCGTGCAGCAGATCCCCGACTCCGACGACGCGACCCGCAAGGCTCAGGCCCAGGCCATCTCCGACCCGGTGAGCGTCGGCACGAGCGCGGTCACCAAAGCGCAGAACTACGGCGCGGGCCTCGCCCCGTTCTTCGCGGCGCTCGCGGGCTGGATCGGCATCTACGCGCTGTTCCTGATCGTGAAGCCCGTGTCGAAGCGCGCGATCACGGCGCTGCGCTCCCCCGTCCGCGTGACCCTCGCGGGCTGGCTCACGCCCGCGGGCCTCGGTGCTCTGCAGATGGTCGGGCTCTTCACCGTCCTCGCCATCGCCCTGCAGTTCTCGTTCGCGAATCCGTGGGCTGCCCTCGGCATCCTGTTGTTCGCCTCCGCGACCTACGCGGCGATCGTGCTGGCCCTGAACGTCTGGCTCGGATCGGTGGGGCAGTTCCTCGGACTCGTCCTCATGGTGCTGCAGCTCGTGACGGCCGGCGGAACCTTCCCCTGGCAGACGCTCCCCGCACCTCTCGCGGCACTGCACCACGTGCTGCCGATGGGATACGTGGTGGATGCCATGCGCCAGGTCATGTACGGCGGAGACGTCTCACGCGTCGGGCCCGATCTGCTGGTGCTGGGCGCGTGGATGCTCGGCGGAGTGGCCCTGGCAGCGCTGGGAGTGACGCGCATGACGCACCACCGCACCCTGCGCGACCTGCAGCCGAGCCTGATCGGCTGAGGACGCGCTCCGGGCCGGGTTCCGCGTGAAGAGCGGAGGATGAGGGACAACCGGAGGGGGAACCCGCGGCATCCGTCCTCCGCTCGCCCCCGCCCCTCCGCTCTTCACCGCGGCCCCCGGCCCCGCATCCCCTTGAACGGGCCGACCTCGTCCGCCGCCGCCCCAGGACCCTTCCCGGCTACGCCGCGATCACCGCAGCGAGCGCCACGACACCCGAGCCCAGGATGCCGCTGAGCCCCAGCCGCACGACCCGCAGCGGCCAGCGGCGCCGCGTGCGCCGCCACGGCAGGGCCGCGAAGCGGCGAACGGCTCCGACGGATCCCGCGGCCGCGACGACGACCGCCACGACCCAGAGGGCGGGCGATGCCTGCGTCCAGTCCACGAGCAGCGACGCGGCCGCGAACGCGACCACGACCCCGAAGGCCTCGGCCAGGACCATCACGCGGTCGCGGTGCGAGAACCTTCCGCCGAGCCAGGCCCGGACGGCGAAGAGGACGGCGACGGCCACGAGGAGCGCGGCGAGGACGACGGCGCTCATCGTGCCGCTCCCTTCGTCAGAATGGCGTAGGCGACCTCGTCGACGTTCGTCGCGGTGTCGTCCAGCACGAACCCGGCTCGCCCGGCCGCCCGATCGAGCATGATCGCGGAGGTGAATCCGCCGGTCTGCCCGTTGTGGAAGGTGATCGCGGTGCCGTCGACGTCGAGCGTGAACCAGAACCACCCGATCGGACCGGATGCCGTCTCCCGGCGCGGATCCATCGCGGAGGCGCCCGGAGCGGTGCCGTCCAGGAGCGCCCGGACGAAGAGCGTCATGTCGTGCGCGGTGGAGCGCACGCCGCCCGCGGGGGCGTGCCCGCCGATGGCCCACTGGTCCTGCGCGACGCCCTGCGCGTTGTAACCGCGCGTGTCGATCGGACGCAAGTCGGCGGCGGTCACGGGCACCGTCGACTCGGTCATCCCGAGCGGCTCGAACAGGCGGGTCGAGAGGAGGGTCGGATAGTCCATCCCGGCGCACCGCGCGATCGCCTGCCCGAGAAGGGCCGTGCCGAGGTTCGAGTACTCGAACGTCCCCGGCTCTCCGACCCGCTCGGCGCGGGTGAGGGCGAGCATCTCGTCGACGGTGAGCGTGTAGGGATTCTGCCCGAGGAGACTGCGGCCGAGCGTGTCGGCCTGAAAGCCCGGATCGCTGAGGAGACGCGGCATCCCGGATGTGTGCGTGGCGAGATCGTCGAGACGGACCGCTCCCGCCGCAGTGCCGGCCAGCTCGGGCAGACACCCCTCGAGGCGGTCCTCGGCGGCCAGCTCGCCGCGCTCGATGGCGTCCTGGAACAGGAGCCCGGTCATGGTCTTGGTCGCCGATCCGATCTCGAACGGCGTGTGCTCGTCGGCCCCGAAGCCTGCGAACCGCGTGCGATCGCCGTCGATGGACACGACGACCGCTTCGTGACGTTGGCCCGCGGCGAGGAGGTCGCCGCGCACGGCCGCGGCGAGCGCGGCATCGCCGGTGACCTGCTCGGAGAGCGCGGGCGGACGCGGCATCGCGAGAAGACCGATCGCGAGCGTCATCGCGGGCGCCGCCACCATCGCCGCGGTCGTGAGCAGTCGTCGTCGTGTCATGGTTCCAGCCTCGGGCGCGGCGCCGTTCTCGGCCAGGGTCGCGGTGTCACGAGGTGGCATGACATGTGTCACGTTCCGGCGGCTTCGACAGGCTCAGCCACCTCCGCCGCCCTCAGCCGATGGCTCAGCCGCCTCCTGGCCCAGGTCCCTGAGCCCGTCGAAGGGACCGGAACCCCCTCAGACCGGCAGCCGCACCTCGAACACCGTCCGCCCCGGCGCACTCTCCACCGAGATCGTGCCCCCGTGCGCCGCCGTGATCGCCTCGGCGATCGAGAGCCCCAACCCCGTGCTCCCGGCATCCCGATTCCGCGCGTCGTCGGCGCGGGCGAAGCGGTCGAAGAGCCGGCCCGCCACCCCCGGGTCGATTCCCGGGCCGGTGTCGGTCACGCGCAGCACGGCCTCGCTCCCCTCGCGACCGAGCGACAGCGTGACCGTCGTTCCCGCCGGCGTGTGCGTGGAGGCGTTGCGGAGCAGGTTCGCCACCACCTGCCGCAGGCGGTTCTCGTCCCCGGTGACCGAGATGAGGTCGTCGGTCACGTCGAGACGCCACTCGTGCGTGGCATCCGCCGCGTGCGCGTCGCTCACGGCGTCGACGGCGAGCAGCGTGAGCTCGACCTCGTCGCGACGCAACGGTTGTCCGGCATCCAATCGGGCCAGCAACAGCAGATCGTCGACGAGGGATGCCATGCGCTGGGCCTCCGACTCGATCCGGTCGAACGAGCGCGCCTGGGTCGGCGTCATCGGGGCGTCCTCGCCCAGCGACAGCTGCGCGTAGCCGCGGATGCTCGCGAGCGGCGTGCGCAGCTCGTGGCTGGCGTCCGCGATGAAGCGCCGGAGCTGTTCCTCGCTGTGGTGCCGCGCGGCGAGGGAGGACTGCACGTGCCCGAGGAGGTCGTTGAGCGAGGAGCCCACGCGACCCACCTCGGTCGACGGGTCGGTGTCGGTCGGGGCCACCCGGTCGGGGATGTCGACGCTTCCCTGGCTGAGCGACAGCGTGGACACGCGCTGGGCGACGTCGGCCACCCTGTCGAGCGGGCGCAGGCTCCGGCGGACGAAGAACGAGAGCCCGAACACGGCGATCAGCAGGGTCGCCGCGCTCACCGCCAGCAGGATCACCGTGAGCGCGCTCGTCGTCGCCGACACGTCGGCCTGCGAGCTGCCGGCGAACACCGTCGTCCCGTCGACGTCGGCGGCCGCGACCCGGAAGGACCCCAGGTCACCGCCGAGGTCGATCGAGGTGGGTGTCCGGTCGGTGGACACGTCCGCGCGCAAGCGGGCCACCTGATCCTCGGTGAGCTGCACCTGGGTGCCATCGCTGCGCGTGTAGCTCGAGGTGCGCACGGTCCCGTCGGAGGTGACCACCGCCTGCAGCGATCCGATCCGCGGCGCCGGGCGTTCGGCATCCTGGCCCTGGTTCTGCCCCTCCCGCTGGTCCGGGGCGGGGCGCGGCTCGGACGACCCGCGCCCGACGGCGAACGACAGTCCCTCGACCACCTGCTGGTCGAGACGGTCGAGGGCGAAGGAACGCAACGCCACGATCGTGGCCAGGCTCATCACGACGAACGCGATCGCCACGAGCACGCTCGTCCCGACGACGAGGGTGCGACGCAGCGTCCACCGGGAACGGGTCATGACGCCTTGATCGTGTAGCCGACGCCGCGGACGGTGTGGATGAGGGGCTCGCCGAGGCTGTCGATCTTCTTCCGCAGGTAAGAGATGTAGATCTCGACCACGCTGCCGTTGCCGCCGAAGTCGTAGCTCCAGACCTGATCGAGGATCTGCGCCTTGCTCAGCACCCGGCGCGGATTCTGCATGAGGTAGCGGAGGAGCTCGAACTCCTTCGCGGTGAGTTTGATCGGGATGCCGCCCCGCTCGACCTCGTACGACTCCTCGTCGAGCGACAGGTCGCCCACGCGCAGTCGCGGGTCGGCGTCGGCGATGGCCGCGACGTGCCGGCGCGCCATCCCCCGCAGGCGGACGACGACCTCCTCGAGGTTGAACGGCTTCGTGACGTAGTCGTCGGCTCCGGCCGAGATGCCCGCGATGCGGTCCTCCACGGCATCCTTCGCCGTGAGGAAGAGCACGGGGGCGTCGTTTCCGGCCGCCCGGATGCGGGTCAGCAGCTCCATGCCGTCGAGCCCGGGCATCATGATGTCGAGCACGAGGAGGTCGGGGCCGAACTCGCGGATGACGTTCAGCGCCTCCTGCCCGTTGGCGGCGGTGCGCGCGTCCCAGCCCTCGTTCTGCAGCGCCATGCGCAACAGGTCGCTGAGGTTGGCCTCGTCGTCGACGACGAGGACTCGGATCGGCGACCCGTCGGGACGGGTGAGGGGGGCGGGGCGGAAGGTCACGAGAGCCAGCATGCCCGCTCTCCGACCCCGCTGTCACCGGACATACGCGCTTCATAGGAACGGTGAGGGAGCGGTGAGGGTGCCGTTCCTACCTTCGGGGCACGGCCGCATCCCGCGTCCGAAAGGAGAAGCATGTACGGCACCTACCTGCGGCGCGAACTCGCCGGCCGCGTCAAACAGACCGTGATCGTCGCGGTCGGGCTCGCGATCGCCATCGCGCTCGTCATCGTCGTGAACGCCCTGTCGGCGGGGGTGCGCGACGCGCAGTCCCAGGCCCTGTCGTCGGTCTACGGCGTCGGCACCGACCTGACCGTGACCGGCGCGCAGACCGAACCCGGACAGGGCGGCGGCGCGCGCTTCGACTTCGGCGCGGAAGACGGAGCGACCCAGGACGGCACGACCTCGCTCAGCCAGTCGCGCCTGATGACCGACATGCGACGCGGCACGCTCGACGCGTCGACCGTCTCGACGGTCGCGGGCCTCGACGGGGTGACCGCCGCGACCGGCGCGCTGTCGCTGACGAACACGACCTTCTCGGGCGAGGTCCCGGATCGCAGCGCTCAGTCCGGCACGGGCGAGGGCGGGCAGATGGGAGAGCCGCCGGCCGGCGGCGGTCCCGGCGGAGACGGCGGCAGTGCCTTCGGCGTCGACTCGTTCACCGTCCTCGGCGTCGACCCCTCGGCATCCGTCGGTCCCCTCTCGTCCGTCACCGTCAGCGAGGGCCGCGCCCTCACCGCGTCCGACGCCGGCACGGATGTCGCCGTCATCGACGCGACCTACGCGACGAGCGCCTCCCTCGCGGTCGGGGGCACGCTCGACGTGGGCGGCACCGCGATGCAGATCGTCGGGATCGTCGCCTCGACGTCGTCCGACGCCGACACCGCCGCGAACGTCTACCTCCCCCTCGATACCGCTCAGGCCCTCGCGGGAGTGGGCAGCGTGGTCTCCACGGTCTACGTGCAGGCCGATTCCGCGGATGCCATCGGCTCCGTGCAGAGCGAGATCACGGCCGCGCTTCCCGACGCCACCGTCAGCTCGCAGTCCGAGCTCGCCTCGACCGTCTCGGGTTCGCTCTCGAGCGCCTCGGCGTTGATCTCGAACCTCGGGACCTGGCTCTCGGCGGTCGTGCTGCTGGTGGCCCTCTCGCTCGCCGTCCTCTTCACGATCTCGGGCGTCGCACGCCGCACCCGCGAGTTCGGCACCCTCAAGGCCATCGGCTGGTCGAACGGTCGCATCGTGCGGCAGGTCGCGGGCGAGTCGCTGACGCAGGGGCTTCTCGGCGGGGTCGCGGGGCTGATCCTCGGGCTCGGCGGCATCCTGCTCGTCAACGTCATCTCGCCGACGATCTCGGTCAGCAGCCAGGCCTCGGGCCGTGGCGACGGCGGTCCCGGCGGGGGTGGCATGGGCGGCCCGGGCGGATTCGGCCAGGCCGCCGCCCAGGCCACCGACATCGTCCTTTACGCACCGGTGACCCCGGTGATCATCGTGGCCGCGGTCGGGATCGCCGTCCTCGGCGGCGTCCTCGCCGGTGCCTTCGGCGGATGGCGCGCTGCGCGCCTCAGCCCCGCCGCCGCCCTCCGCTCGGTCGCGTGACCGGCATCCCCTCGAAGGAGACATCATGACCCTCACCGCCACAGCGACCGCGTACCGTCTGCAGGGCGTCACCCGTACCTATCGTCAGCGCGAACGGACCGTGCAGGCCCTCGCCGGAATCGATCTCGAGATCGACGCGGGCGACTTCGTCACCATCCAGGGGCCGACCGGCGGCGGCAAGTCGACGCTGCTGCAGATGCTCGGCGCCCTCGACCGCCCCTCGAACGGCTCGGTGATGCTCGGCGACGTCGACATCGCGCAGGCCTCGAACGCGCAGCTGAGTCGCCTGCGCGCGGAGGAGATCGGCTTCGTCTTCCAGGGCTTCAACCTCATCCCCACGCTCACCGCCGCGGAGAACGTCGACATGGGCCTGGAACCCCTGAAGCTGGACCGCCCCGAACGGCTGCGCCGCATCGCCGACGCCCTCACCCGGGTGGGCCTCGCCGACCGCCACGACCACCGCCCCGGCGAGCTGTCGGGCGGGCAGCAGCAGCGCGTGGCGATCGCCCGCGCGATCGCGAAGCAGCCCCGGGTCCTCCTGGCCGACGAGCCGACCGGCAACCTCGACGAGAGCATGCGCGACGAGATCCTCGACGTGCTCGAGACGCTGAACCTCGAGGGGCTGACCCTCGTGGTCGTGACGCACGACTCCGCCGTGGCGCGGCGCGCACGCCGGCGCCTGCGCCTCGCGGGCGGCCGGGTCAGCGACATCACGCGCGGCTGAGGCGCCCGGTGGCTTCGACGGGCTCAGCCACCTCCTCGTAGGTCCCTGAGCCCGTCGAGGTCCCTGAGCCTGTCGAAGGGACCGGACCCCCACCCAGCCCGTCAAGTCCCGCCGCCTTCCCGGCACCCTCCCCCTACAGTCGAAACACGCCGACCGGAGGGATGCCATGGCCGCCCGCAACACCCGCCTCATGCGCTGCACGCCCGACGACCTCTTCGCGGTGCTGTCCGACGGCTGGCTCTACCCCGTGTGGGTCGTCGGCGCGGCGCGGATGCGCGACGTCGACGAGGAGTGGCCGAAGGAGGGCACGCGGATCCACCACTCGCTCGGAGTCTGGCCCGTGATGATCCACGACCAGACGGAAATGGTCGAGTGGGACCCGCCCCGACGCCTGCGGCTGCGCCCGGAGGCCGGCATCCTGGGCCGCGGAGTCATCCGCATCGACGTCCGGCCGCACGAGGAGGGCATCGCGGTCACCATCGCCGAGGAGCCCGTGACGGGTGCGGCGTCGATCCTGCCCGGGGTGCTGTGGAAGCCCCTCCTCGTCGCGCGCAATCACGAGTGCCTCAACCGCCTGGCGTTCCTGGCCGAGGGGCGGCGCGAGGAGCGCGAAGCGCGCGAGCTCGACCACCGCACGGAGACGCCCGATCCGGAGGAGGGCACTCCTTCTCCCCAGGCCCAGGAGGACGTGCGGGAAGCCGACATCTGACCCGGATGCACCCGGCCTGAGAGAGAATCTCCCCGGACGTGTCGCCGACGACGCGGGGAAGGGGGATCGAATGGATGCCGACGTCATCGTCATCGGCGGAGGGCTCGCCGGTCTCGTCGCGAGCAGCGAACTCGTGCGCGCGGGAAAGCGCGTCGTCATCGTGGATCAGGAGAACGCCGCCAACCTCGGTGGCCAGGCGTTCTGGTCGTTCGGCGGCATCTTCCTGGTCGACTCCCCGATGCAGCGCCGACTGGGTGTGAAGGACTCGTTCGACCTCGCGTGGCAGGACTGGCAGGGCTCGGCCGGATGGGATCGCCTCGACGGCGAGCACCCGGAGGACGAGTGGGCGCAGCGCTGGGGCCGCGCCTACGTCGAGTTCGCCGCCGACGAGAAGCGCGCCTGGCTGCAGGAGCACGGCGTGCGATTCACCCCGGTGGTCGGCTGGGCGGAACGCGGATCGCTGTCGGCGCGCGGCCACGGCAACTCCGTCCCCCGGTTCCACGTGCCGTGGGGCACCGGAACGGGGATCTCGGAGCCCTTCGCCGACCGGGCGCGGGCGGCCGCCGAAACGGGACAGGTCGTCTTCCGCTTCCGTCATCGCGTCGACGGCCTGACCTTCACCGACGGCCGGGTCACCGGCATCCACGGGTCGGTCCTCGCGCCGGACGACTCTCCGCGGGGTGTCTCGTCGTCGCGCGAGGTCGTGTCGACGTTCGAGCTGTCGGCGCAGGCGGTCGTGATCGCGACGGGTGGCATCGGCGGGGATCACGAACGCGTCCGCCGGTGGTGGCCGGAGCGTCTGGGAACGCCCCCGAAGAAGATGGTCACCGGTGTTCCGGCCCACGTCGACGGGCGCATGCTCGACATCGCCGCCGACCAGGGCGTGCGCCTCGTGAACCGCGACCGCATGTGGCACTACACCGAGGGCGTGCAGAACTGGGATCCCATCTGGCCCGGGCACGCGATCCGCATCCTGCCGGGGCCGTCGTCGCTCTGGCTCGACGCGCGGGGCCGTCGCCTTCCGGCGCCCGGACTCCCGGGGTACGACACGCTCGGAACCCTGCGGCTCCTGCGGACGACTCCCGACATCGCGGATTACGACTACTCGTGGTTCGTCCTCGACCAGTCGATCATCAAGAAGGAGTTCGCCCTCTCCGGCTCCGAGCAGAATCCCGACATCACGAACCGCGACCGCGCGCTGCTGCTGCGGAGCCGGCTCGGGCGGACGGCCCCGGGACCCGTGGAGGCGTTCAAGAGCAAGGGGGCCGACTTCGTCGTCGCCGACACCCTCGAAGACCTCGTGCGCGGCATGAACGACCTGACGGGCGACGACCTCCTGGATCCGGATGCCGTGCGCGAACAGGTCGTGGCACGCGACCGCGAGCTCGTGAACCCGTATTCCAAGGACGTGCAGGCGATGGGGATCCGCAACAGCCGACGCTTCCTCGGCGACCGCATCTTCCGGACGGCCAAGCCCCACGCGCTGCTCGACCCCGACCACGGTCCGCTGATCGCCGTGCGGTTGTGGGTGGTCACGCGCAAGTCGCTCGGCGGCATCCAGACCGATCTGCGGGGCCGCGCGCTCGACGACCAGGGCCGCCCGATCGAGGGCCTCTACGCCGCGGGCGAGGCGGCCGGGTTCGGCGGCGGCGGCGCACACGGCTACAACGCGCTCGAGGGGACCTTCCTCGGCGGCTGCCTCTTCACGGGCCGCACGGTCGGCCGCTCCCTCGCCGCGACGCTCTGAGCGGCGGATCCGCTCAGCTCTCGGGCCGTGACTCCGTGTGCGTGCCGCCCGGCTGCTCCGTGCTGTGGTTCAGCTCGTCGACGTAGAGGTTCTCCTCATCGGTCGTGCGGTTGCGGTACGCCGCCCGGCCGACCATGTGCGCCGCGAGCGGCGCCGTGGCGAACTGGATGAGCACGATCGGGATGCCGAAGGCCAGCGCCTCCCACGAGCGCAGAGCGAGCTCGACCGCCACGACGATGAGCAGCACGCCCAGCACCTGCGGCTTCGTCGCCGCGTGCAGACGGGTCGGCACGTCCTTCCACCGCAGCAGACCGATGGTCGCGGTGAGGCAGAGGATCGCGCCGATGAGGACGAGGATCAGCGCGAGGATGTCGAGCACGTTCTCGAGGGTCATCGCGGATTCTCCTTCCGCGCGACGAACCGGGCGACGGCGATCGACCCGAACACACCCACCGCAGCGATGATGAGCATCGCCGGCAGCGACCGCGTGTGATGGTTGATCACCATGTCGGCACCCAGGATGCAGACCACCTCGGTCAGCAGCACGTCGGCCGCGACCGCGCGGTCGAGGATCGATGGGCCGATCACGAGGCGGATGAGCGCCAGAACGGCCGCCACGGCGAAGACGAGAAGGATGACGACGACGAGGACGGTGGTCACGGGGGTCACAGGGGGGTCCTCCCCTCTCGGGGCGAATCGGTCGCGTGGTGCGCGGAGCTGTCCGCGATCCGCGCGCGCAGCTCCTGCAGCTCTTCCTTCGAACCGACGGCGCGCGTGATGCGCGCCTCCCACCCGAGCACGACACGGCGCTGGTGCTCGGCATCCTCATCGCTCCGCACGCCGATGGTGTGCAGGTAGAGCGTGCGGTTCTCGCGGTCGACATCGACGATGAGGGAGCCCGGGATGAGGGATGCCGTGACCGCCGTGTGCGCCATGATCACGTCGTCGTCCACGCGGAGCGGGACGGCGATGATCGCCGCTCCCGGCTGCCGACGGACGTCGAGCACCTGCCACGCGACGATGAGCGAACCACGGATGACGGCACCGAGGAAGGTGACGACGAAGATCAGGCCGTACCAGAGGTTGATGCGCCCCGACAGCTCCACCGGCGGCAGACGGAAGACGCGCGTCACGAAGATCGCCGCGGCGAGACCCGTGAGGAAGGCGAGCCAGGTGAACTGCCCCCACAGCATCATCCAGAGGGCGACGAGCCACACCAGGAACGGCAGCTGATGCAGGAAGAGGGATATCTGCGACCGACGCGACGGGCTCATTGCTGCCCCGCCTGTTCCTGCAGCTGCACGAGACTCACGCCATCGGTGATGGTGACGCCCGCCCGCAGGCACATGTCGAGCAGCGGACCCGCGAAGACGGTCAGCGAGACGGTCACGGCGACCATTCCCACCGTCGCGAGCGTCATGATCCGCGGGATGGTGCGGCGCTCGGTCGAGATCGCCGCGGCGGGCGCATTGCCGAGGTACGCGATGCGCTCGAGCGTCTCGGTGGAGTCGTCGTTCTCGCGCCAGAACGAGAGGTTCCACGCCCGCATGAGGGCGTACAGCGTGAGGATCGACGTCGCAATGCCGCCCACGATCAGCACCATCATCACGGGGGTGCCCACCTGCGCAGCGGCGTCGAAGAGGGCGTACTTGCCGATGAAGCCCGAGAACGGCGGCAGGCCGCCCAGGTTGATCGCCGGGATGAAGTAGAGCACCGCGAGCAGGGGGGCCGCGCGCATGAGGCCCTTCACCTTGAGGATCGACGTGCTTCCCGCGCGGCGCTCGATGAGGCCGACGGCGAGGAACAGGGTCGTCTGCACGATGATGTGGTGGACGATGTAGTAGATCGTCGCTCCCACCGCGAGCGGGGTGTTGATCGCCAGTCCGAAGATCATGTAGCCGATGTGGCTGACCAGCGTGAACGACAGGATGCGCTTGAGCTCGGCCTGCGCGACGGCGCCCAGGATGCCGACGATCATCGTCGACAGCGCGACCATCATCAGCAGGAAGTTCAGGTCGTTGTCGACGAACAGCTGCGTCTCGGTGCGGATGATCGCGTACACGCCGACCTTGGTGAGCAGGCCCGCGAACACCGCCGTCACGGGAGCGGGAGCCGTCGGGTACGAGTCGGGCAGCCAGAACGACAGCGGGAACACCGCGGCCTTGATCGCGAACGCGAGAAGCAGCATGAGGTGCAGGATCGTCTGCGTGTCCTGGGGCAGCAGCGCCATGCGCTCGCTGATCTGCACCATGTTGACGGTGCCGAGCGCGCCGTAGACCATCGCGATCGCGGCGAGGAAGAGGATCGACGACACCAGCGACACGACGATGTAGACCACGCCCGTGCGGATGCGCGACTCCGTGCCGCCGAGCGTGATCAGCACGTACGAGGCGACGAGCAGGATCTCGAAGCCGACGTAGAGGTTGAACAGGTCGCCCGCGATGAACGCGTTGAAGATGCCCGCGCCGAGGATCAGATACGCCGGGTAGAAGATCGAGACCGGGGTGTCCTCGTCGTTGTCGGCCGCGCCCTGGCCGATCGAGAAGAGCAGAACCGCGAGCAGCACGATGCTCGTCACGACCACGAGGAGCGCCGCGAGGACGTCGACGTACAGCACGATGCCGAAGGGGATGTCCCACCCGGCGATCGCGACGGCGAGCGGGCCGTTCGTGTCGACCTCGACGAGCAGGATCGCTCCGAGGACGAGCACCGCGGTCAGCGCCGCGACCGACACCACGATCTGCGTCTTCTTGCGACGGCCGAAGATGAGGTTGATCGCGGCCCCGATGAGCGGGATGCCGACGAGCAAGGGGACGAGGGCGCTCACGGGCGATCACCATCCTGGGTATCGCGGGAGTCGTCTTCGTCGTCGGGACGGCGCACGGCCACCCGATCGACCGGGGCGTCGTCGACGAGCTGCGACAGATCCCCCTGGTGCAGGACGCGGATCGGCGAGGCCACATCGCCCACGAAGTCGGTGGTGACGTCCTCGTCGTCGGACCGGGACTCCTCGTCCATCGCGTCTTCGGGCTCGTCGGCCGTGCGCGTGCGCAGGGCCACGTCGTCGGCATCGTCGATGACGGTGTCGGCCTGTCCGAGCTGCCACGAACGGTAGATCAGAGCGAGCAGGAACGCGGAGATGCCGAACGTGATGACGATCGCGGTGAGCGTGAGCGCCTGCGGGAGCGCGTCCGACATGTCGGCGGCATCCGTCTCTCCCCCGTCGTAGAACGGGGCGACGCCCGGCGCGCCCATGACGACGAGCAGCAGCAGATTCGCCGCGTTGCCGAGAAGGAGGAAGCCGATGAGCACGCGGGTCAGACTGCGCTCGAGCATCGCGTACACGCCGCACGCGAAGAGCACCGCCATGACGATGACGAGGACGAGCGAGATGGTCACGAGGGCACCACCTCCGCGTCTTCGGGGTGGAGCGACTGCCGGTCGACCTCGGCCCCGAGGCTGCGCAGCACGTCGAGCACGAGACCGATCACGACGAGGTACACCCCGACGTCGAAGATCGTGCTGGTGACGAACTCCCAGTGCCCGATGAGCGGGAGCTCGCCCTCGAACGTGAAGCTCTGCAGCGGAGCGAAACCGAAGAACATCGGCACGAGCGCGCACAGCACGGCGATCGCCATGCCCGCCCCCAGGAGTCGCCCGGCGTCGGTGGGCGCTGCCGCCCCCAATTCCCAACGGCCGCCCGCGATGTACCGCATGACCAGGCCCATGCCCGCGACGAGACCACCGGCGAAGCCACCGCCGGGCAGGTTGTGCCCGGCGAAGAGCAGGTACAGCGACACGATCATGATCGAGTGGAAGAGCACTCGGACGATGATCTCGAGCAGGATCGACCGGTTCTCGGGCTGCACCTTCGCGCCCGAGATGAGCCACGCGCGCGGCGCGCCCGTCTCCCCGACGCGCTGCGCCCGGACGCCGTCCTCGGTCTCGACCAGGGGGCGGCGGCGACCGAAGCCCACGCGAGCGCGAGCGGTTCCCGAGCGACGGGCGAGGTTGTCGCTGCGATCGGTGATGAAGACGAGGGATGCCACACCCGTGGCGGCCAGGACGAGCACCGACAGCTCCCCCATCGTGTCCCACCCGCGCAGGTCGACCAGCGCGACGTTGACGACGTTGCGTCCGTGGCCGATCTCGTACGCCAGCGGCGGCCACTCGAGCGAGATGGGGAGGTCCTGACGGGCTCCGGTCGCGACGATCGCGACGAGGGCCATCGTGAGGCCGACGCCGGCACCGAGGACGGCACGGGCGATCGGGGCGACGGACGCGTTCTGCTCGCCCATGCGAGCCGGGAGCCGTCGCAGGACGAGGGCGAACACCACGAGGGTCACCGTCTCGATGAGCACCTGGGTGAGGGCGAGGTCGGGAGCGCCGCTCGTCGCGAACAGCACGACCATGCCGAGACCGGTCACCGACACGAGCGCCACGCCCGTGAAGCGCTTGCGGGCCCGCACGGCGAGGATGCCGGCGGCGATCATGAGCGGCGCCGCGATCAGCTGCGCGGGCGACTGCCACGCGTCCAGCTGTGCGCGCCACTCTTTCGAGGCGAGCAGCGCTGTTCCCTCGGCGACGACGAGCACGACGAAGATCGTGCCGACGTAGAACGGCAGCGACCCCCGCTGGAATCGCGCCGTGACCCACTCGGACGAGTGGTCGATGCCCCGCAGCACGCCGTTGTAGAGGTCGTTCGCGGTGAACGGAAGCACCCGCCGCCGCTTGTGCAGCTGCGTCTTGCGGACGACCCAGAAGATCGCCGCGCCCAGGGCGAGCGTGCCGAGCGAGATGAACAGCGCGGGCTCGAGACCGTGCCAGAGCGCGAGGTGATATGGGTAGTCCGGCGCGGCGATGCCGGGCGTGGCCTCGGGCAGACCGTCGGCATACGGCGCGAGCCAGTGGTCGACGATCGGGGCGAGGAATCCGAGGACGAGCGACGCCGCGGCCAGCAGCACGGGTGCCGCGAGGAAGCCCATCGGGGGATCGGGCCAATCGGTCTTCTCGACGTCGCGCTTGGTCCAGTACGCCCCCCAGAGGAAACGGATGCCGTACGCCGCCGTCAACGCCGACCCCAGCACGATCCCGGCCAGGGCGACGATGCCCCATCCGGCCCCGGCCTCCGCCTCGTGCAGCAGCGCGGTGAGCGCCGTCTCCTTCGCGACGAATCCGAGCGTCGGGACGACACCGGCCATCGACGCGATGGCGATGAAGGACGCGGTCGCCATGACCGGCGCCTGTCGGCCGAGGCCCGAGAGCTCGCCGATGTCACGCGTGGAGAGCTGCCGGTCGATCACGCCGACGACGAGGAAGAGGCATGACTTGAACAGCGCGTGGCTGAGCAGGAGCGCGACGCCGGCGAGGGCGGCATCCCTCGTTCCATAGCCGAGCATGACGGTGAGGAAGCCGAGCTGGCTGACCGTGCCGAAGGCGAGGATGCGCTTGAGGTCGCGTTCGCGCAGCGCCTGGAACCCGCCCAGCAGCATGGTGAACACGCCGAGGGTGATGAGCGTGGGGCGCCAGAACGGCGTCTCGGCGAACGCGGGCGAGAGCCGCGCGATGAGGTAGATGCCGGCCTTCACCATCGCCGCGGCGTGAAGGTACGCGCTCACGGGGGTGGGAGCGGCCATGGCGCCGGGGAGCCAGAAGTGGAAGGGGAAGATCGCCGACTTGCTCAGCGCGCCGACGAGGAGTAGGAGCACGGCGATGTCGACGACGGTGCCGGTGGGCGGATCGGCGAGGATCGTCGAGAGGCTCGCGGTGCCCGACTGCACGACGATCAGGACGACGCCGATCAGCATGACGAGCCCGCCGAGGGTCGTCACGAGCAGGGCCTGCAGTGCCGCTCGGCGACTGGCCGCACGGCCGTGGTAGTACCCGATGAGCAGGTACGAGAGGACGCTCGTGACCTCCCACAGCATGATCAGCACGACGATGTCGTCGGTGAGCACGAGGCCGTACATCGCCCCGGCGAAGGCGAGCAGCACCGCAGAGAACTGCCCCACTCCCTGCGTCTTGCCGCGGAAGTACCAGCGGCAATAGAGCATGACCAGCGCACCGACACCCGTCACCACGAGCGTGAGGAGCCAGCTCAGGACGTCCATCCGCATCGACAGCGAGACCCCGAGCGCGGGGATCCACTGGTATTCCTCGAAGGGAATGTCGCCGGCGAACACGGCCGGAGCCGCCACGATCGCCTGCGCGAAGGCGATCGCCGGCAGGAGCGCCGCGACGTAGAACGCGCGGGCTCCGATGCGACTCACGAGCCAGGGGAGGACGAGAGGGACCAAAGTGAACGCGCTGAGGAGTGCCAACAAGGTGGGGCCTCCTCGGGGTCGACGGGCGCAGGGCCTCGGCTCTCGGGGTGTCTCTTCTTATTCTATGCGGAGCATGAGAGTCCGCGTACCGGCGAGGGTCATGTGGTAGGCGGGGCGGCGGTCGTCGTGCCGACGCGGAAGGTGCAGGCGAGATCGAGGCCCGAGGGCGGCTCGTCCTCGAGCATCGCGGCCACCGCCTCGCCCGCCGCACGACCCTTGGCGGTCGCCGGCTGGACGAGCGTCGTGAGCACGTGGGGGGCGAGCCCGTCGACCACGACACCGTCGAAGCCGGTCACGCTGACGTCCTGCGGCACCCGCAATCCGGCTTCCTCGGCCGCGCGGATCACCCCGGCGGCGATCATGTCGCTCTGCGCGATCACGGCGGTCGGGCGATGCTCGGGGTCGGAGAAGATGGTCCGGCCCGCGATCATGCCCTCGTCGATCGAGCTCATCGCCGCGGCGAGCGCGGGCGCCTCGGGGAAGATCTCCCGAGCCCCCGCGAGCCGATCGGCCGTGACGTCGACACGGACCTCCGCGTCATCGGTGATCCATCCGCGGTGGCGGGCGGCATCCGTCGGCAGCGTGACGATGGCGACGTCGCGGTGCCCCAGATCGGCGAGGTGGCGCGCGGCCTCGCGCTGGGCCTCGACGTTGTCGAGGAGCACGCGGGGGACGCCGTCTCCCGCGTCGCCCTCGATCACGACGACCGGGATGCCGCGGGCTCGCACGATCTCGAGAGAGTCGCGCATGCGCGGGCTGCACCCGATCAGCACGGCGGCGTCGATCGGTGCGGTGTGGAGGGAGGGTTCGCTCACCGTCTCGCCGTCATCTCGGAGCAGCAGCAGGGCCGCCCCCAGACGGGAGACGCCGTCGGCGAGGCCGTCCATCATGTGGGTGGTGACCGGGTCGAGGAACGCGGTGCGGAGGTGCTCGTCGAAGACCACGCCGACGATGCCGGACCTCCCGCGACGCAGGGAGGCGGCGCGAGGATCCGGGCCGGTGTACCCCAGCTCCGCCGCCGCCGCGAGGACGCGAGCGCGCGTCGACTCGGACGTGGGGGTCTTGCCACTGAAGACGACCGACGCGGTCGACGCCGAGACGCCCGCTGCCCGGGCGACGTCGCTGATGGTCGCTCGGCGCGTGCTCACGGGGCGATCGTACCCGCGACACGCCCTGTTTCCGAATCGATTCGATTCACGTCGAATCGATTCGGTACAGTGATGCGCATGGACACCGCCCTCACCCGCTCCCAGCTCGTGCGCTGGCACATCGCGATCTGCGCGATCTTCCTGGCGAGCGGACTGAGCATCGCGACCTGGGCGTCACGCGTCCCCGCGATCCGCGCCTCGCTCGACATCGAGAACTCCGGCGTGGGTCTGCTGCTGCTCGGCATGGGGGTGGCATCCATCATCGGACTCTCGGTCGCCCCCGCCGTCCTCGCGCGCCTCGGCGCCCGCGCAGGCATGCTCACGGCTCTCGTGCTGGTCGGCGTGGGTCTGGCGATCATCGGCTTCGGCGCCGACGCGCTGCAGGTGTTCGGGGTCGCCCTCGTGGGTCTCGCCCTGTTCGGTCTGGGCAACGGCGCGGTCGACGTGATGATGAACGTCGAGGGAGCCGCGCTCGAGAAGGCCACCGGCCGCACGATCATGCCACTCCTGCACGCCTTCTTCAGCTTCGGCACCGTCATCGGCGCCGGCCTCGGGTTCGTGGCCGTGAGCATGGGGATCCCCGTCCTGGCGCACTGCGTCGCCATGGCGGTCGTGATCCTCGTGGTGGCCTTCGTCTCGATCGCGAACGTCCCCCGCCGCGAGGTCGCGATGGACGCGCCCGTGGAGGAGGAGCGCGCCCACTGGCGCGAGCGTCTCGCCACCTCGCTGCAGGCGTGGAAGGAGCCGCGCACCTACACGCTCGGCGTCATCATGCTCGGCATGGCCTTCGCCGAGGGCAGCGCGAACGACTGGCTCCCCTCGGCCGTGGTCTTCGGCCACGGCGCCCCCGAAGAGGCCGGTCCCGCTGTCCTCGCGGTCTTCTCGGTGGCCATGACGGTCGGTCGCATCGCGGGAGGGCCGGTGGTCGACCGGCTCGGCCGGGTGGTCGTCCTGCGCGTGCTCGCCGCGACCGCCGCCGCGGGCCTCCTGCTGTTCATCGTCGCGCCCTTCGGCCCGCTCGTCTTCATCGGCGCCGCCCTCTGGGGCCTCGGCGCGTCGCTCGGCTTCCCGATCGGCATGTCGGCCGCCGCCGACGACCCCGCGAAGGCCGCCTCACGCGTCGCGGCCGCGGCGACGATCGGCTACATCGCCTTCCTCTGCGGTCCCCCGATCCTCGGCTGGATCGGAGACCACATCGGGCTGCTGCCGACGCTGTTCATCGTGGTCGGGCTGATCGTGGCATCCGGGCTCTTCTCGGGGGCGGCCAAGCCGCTTCCCGCGACCAGCGACGAGCCGGAGAAGGCTCGGCGGGGCTAACGTGCGACCGCGGTCGTGGCTTTCGACGTCGCGGTCTTCGAGGCGTATCCGGCCTTCGTCCCGGTCACCGCGACGGTGAGCTTCGCGCCGCGCTGCGCGGTGGTCGGCGTGAACGACACGGACGTCGCCCCGCGGATCTTCGTCCCGTTCGCGAACCACTGATAGCTGAGGGTCGTCCCGCTCGTCCACGTCCCGGGGACCGCGGTCAGCGTCGTCCCGACCCGCGCGGTCCCGCGGATCGTCGGGGTGGGAGCGGTCAGGATGCCGGCGGCCACCGCCGACGTCGGCTTCGACGTCCTCGACACCGACGTGTAGCCCGCGAGCTTCCCGGTGACCGTCACGGTGATGGCCTTGCCCTTCTGTGCGGCACCCGGGGTGAACGACGTGGCGGTGGCCCCCCGCACCGCCACGCCGTCGGCGGACCACTGATACGTCAGCGTCGCGCCTCTCGCCCACACCCCCGTGGTGGCCGTCAACGCGCGTCCGACGCGGGCGGTGCCCGAGACGGTCGGCGTCGACGAGGCGAGTTTCGGAGCCGCGGCTGCGGCCCAGTCGAAGGTCAGACGGGTGAACGACCACATGCCGATCGAGACGGCGACCGCACGAGCGGGATCACTCGTCCCCTTCGCGGTCCCGTCGTAGTAGACGACACGGCCGTCGGTGTATTGAGCGCGCACGGTGACCTTCGTGCCGGTGGGGAGGATGGTCTCGTTGTAGACCCCGCCGAGTCCACCCCCGATGAGGTCGAGCTCGGTCTCCGCCTTCGTGGAGACATCGGTCGCCACGACGCGCAGCTTCCTCACGAGCACGGACTCGTCGAACATGAGCAGCTCCGTCGCGAGGCCCCCGCGCGCGGCGCTGTAGTCGATCGTGACGTCCGAGACGTTCTTGGTCGTCGCGTCCACGACGATCTCGTAGGGCGTGGGCGCGAACCACCCGTCCGCCAGCTCCATTCGGCTGAAGACGCTGTACGTCCCGCGCGGAACGTCCGAGATGCGGAACGTGCCCGCCTTCGCGTCGTACTTCACCTTGGCATCCGGAACCGGCACGCCTCCGGCCGGGGTGGCGGAGACGACGACCGCCGCCCGCTGCGCCGTCGTCGTGCGCTTGTCGAAGACCACACGGCCCGAGATCGTGACGGTCTTCGCCGCCGCTGCATCGCCCGTCGGGAGGGGGGCGGAGGTCGGGAGAGGCTCGGAGGTCGGGGCGGGTGACGAAGAGGGGGTGGCGGACGGCGCGACGGTCACCGGTGCCACCGCACCGGTGGCGGTGGGGACGGGAGTCGCCGTCGAGGGAGGGGGTGTCGAGACATCGGCCGTCGCGGGAGCGGCGGCGACGACCCCCGCCACGAGAACGGCGGAAACGCCGAGACCGACCGCCACGCCGGCGCGCGACAGTCTCGAGAAGAGCGACATGGGCATCCTTGTGATCCGGAGCCGCCGGATCCGGGCCCCCCTGCTCGTCACGCTAGACAGTCCGCGGGCGCGGATTGGGGCCGAACGGCATTCCCGAACGATCCCGAACAGCCCGGCGGCTCCCGCGCGGGGCGATTAGGCTCGACGGGTGCGTCTCGTCATCGCCCGTTGCTCCGTCGATTACACCGGCCGTCTCAACGCGCATCTCCCCCTCGCCACCCGTCTGCTCGTGCACAAGGGGGATGGATCGCTGCTGGTCCACTCCGACGGCGGCTCGTACAAGCCGCTGAACTGGATGAGCCCGCCCTGCTCGCTCACCCTGGAGCAACCCGACGAGGCCGACGTCGAGGACGGCGTGATCGAGCGCTGGCGCGTCACGCACGCGAAGACCGGAGACGCTCTCCTCGTGCGGATCCACGAGGTCATCCACGACACGTCCCACGACCTGGGCATCGACCCCGGCCTCATCAAGGACGGCGTCGAGGCGGACCTCCAGCGCCTGCTCGCCGAGCAGGTGTCCGTCGTCGGCGAGGGGCTCACCCTCGTCCGACGCGAGTACCCCACCGCGATCGGCCCGGTCGACCTGCTGCTGCGCGACGACAACGGCGGCACCGTCGCGATCGAGGTCAAGCGCCGCGGCGACATCGACGGCGTCGAGCAGCTCACGCGCTACCTCGAGCTGCTGAACCGCGACCCCCTGCTCGCCCCCGTGACCGGTGTGTATGCCGCTCAGGAGATCAAGCCGCAAGCCCGCGTGCTCGCGACGGACCGCGGCATCCGGTGCCTCACCCTCGACTACGACGAGATGAAGGGCATCGATTCGGGGGCTCCGCGCCTGTTCTGAGCGGCGCGCAGACAGCCAAGCTTGCAGCCGACTCCCAGGTTGCGATATGACTTAGCCAGCGGGAGGCGCTTCCGCGCTGAACCGCGGGTCCCGAAACCCGCGCTGCCGGCCGCGAGGCCGCCCGGGGGGGAACATGCGCGCACCTGCGCGGTCATTGCTGCGTGCCTTGATCACAACCGTGGTCGGGTTCACTCTCGTGGGCTCGATGCTCGCGGCGCCCGCGGCCTCCGCCGAGACGCCCGACTCGGCGGGAGCAACGGCCACGGCCGCGCCCCCTTCGCCCACCAGGTCCGCCTCCCCGAGTCCGACGGTCGAGCCCACTCGCGTCCCGTCCGCTGCGCCGACGCGAACGCCGAGTCCCTCCGCCAGCTCGGCACCGGTCCCGACCCGCTCCGCGACGCCGACGCCGACGCCGACGCCGACGCCGACAGCCACGCCGACACCTACACCAACGCGGACAGCGACACCCGCCCCGAGTGCGACGCCGACGCGCACCCCCAAACCGACGCCCACGACCCGCCCGACGGCGACTCCCACCACGGCGCCTGCCGCTCCTGCTCCGGACTCCGGTACCGCGAGCATCTCGGGCCGCGTCTCCCTTCCCGCCGGAACATCGCCCGACCAGTCCACGATCGGCGTGCAGGTCTACTCCGAGACCGGTTACACCATGGTGGGATCGACCGTCGTCCTCTCGGACGGCAGCTACAGCGTGACGGGCCTCGCGGCAGGCGGCTACAAGCTCAACTTCTCGCCGTCGGGCACGCTGGTGCCGGAGTGGTGGAACGACAAGCCGGACTACTCCTCAGCGACGGTCGTCACCGTCGCCGCGGGGGAGAAGCGGGTCGGCGTCAATGCCTCCCTGGCGAACGGCGCGACGATCTCGGGCCGCGTCAGCCTCCCGGACGGCGTCGCCGCGCCCCTCGGTTCCCTCATGGTCACGGTCGCCCCGACCACGTCGGAGTATTCATCCGTCGGCGCCGTCCGACTCGGGGCGGACGGCACGTATTCCGTGACCAACGTCCCCGCCGGCACCTACAAGGTCAAGTTCTCCGCGTACGGCATCCCGGCGTTGAGCGAGTGGTGGAACGATGCCCCCGATTTCGCATCGGCGACGCCGCTCACGGTGAAGGCCGGCGAGGTTCGGACCGGGGTCGATGCGCGTCTCGCCGCTTCGGCCACCATCTCCGGCACGGTGACCCTTCCCCAGGGAGTGCCCGCGGGTCAGGGACACGTGTGGGTGACCGCGTCCACTCCGAGTGAGCCGTGGCGCAACGCTGCCAGCGCGGCGGCCGACCAGAACGGGGCTTACACGCTGACCGGCCTTCCTGCCGGCTCGTACATCGTGAAATTCACGTCCTTCGACCTCCCGGTGATTCCCGAATGGTGGGACGACGCAAGGGATGCCGCATCCGCGAAGCCCGTAACGGTCGCCGCGGGCGAGAAACGGGCGGGCGTGAACGCGGCACTTGCCCTGTCGCACACGATCTCGGGCACTGTGACTCTCCCCGCCGGGGTCACGGGGTCCAGCATGGACGTCTCCGTGTCGGCGTACACCCTGGATCAGCCATGGTCGCCGAAAGCGAGCACGATGGCATCGCCCGGCGGTACGTACGTGCTGAATGGATTGGAGCCGGGCACGTACAAGCTCCGCTTCTCGGCGGACAGGCTCAACGTCCTCACCCAGTGGTGGAAGGAAAAGCCCGACTTCGACTCCGCCACGGCGATGGTGCTCGGGTCTCGGAACATCACCGGAGTCGACGTGAAGCTGCGAAAGTCCGCGTCGATCTCGGGCACGATCACCGTGCCGGAGGGAGTGCGCGCGGATCAGATCGCCGTCTCGGCGGTGCCCACCTCGAACGAATGGGGTACGTCGTTCCAGGGGCAGGTCGGCTCCGATGGACGGTACATCGTGACCGGGCTTCCGGCTGGATCGTTCAAGGTCAGGTTCAGCTCGTGGCAAGCCCCCGTCCTCGATGAGTGGTGGAAGGACGCGACCGACTTCGCGCGTGCCCAGTCCGTGACACTCGCGAGCGGGCAGGATCAATCCGGGATCGATGCGAGCCTCGCACGCTCGAGCTCCCTCTCGGGCACCATCGGGCGATCGGGTGGTGCACCTGTCGCCGGCGTGACGATCGAGGTCTACCGCCGCAGCGACGACGGGTCGTGGCAGTGGACGCAGCAGACGACCACCGCGTCGACCGGCACCTATTCTTTCCCGCGACTGTCCCCGGGAACGTACACGCTGCACGCGAAGCCCCCCACGGGTGACCTGCTGCCCGAGTACTACAACGACAAGCCGTCGTTGGCCACCGCGAGCGCCCTCACCGTCGACTCCGGCTCCCGGCGCGACGTGACGGCGAACATGACGCTGGCGGCCGGGGCCACCGTGTCAGGAACCGTGCGGTACGCCGACGGCTCCCCGATGGCCGGGGCACCCGTGACGCTGTACTCGCGGACCGCCACCCGTGTCGGCTCGGCGACGACCGACGCAGCAGGTGGATACACCGTCGTGGGCGTCTCGGGCGATGTCACGGCGGGCGTGGGAGCGGGCGGCGGAATGATCTATGCGGGTTCGACGAGCATTCTCGCCGGAGCGACGTTCGTCACGGTCGCCAAGACCGCGAAGATCGACGTCAAGGTTCCCGGGGTGACCGTCTCGGGGTCGGTCACCGTGGACGGGACCCGTGCACCGGCCTCCGGGGGCACAGTTCGACTCAGCTCGCCGCAGGGCGGGTACTCGGCAGCGGCGACCGTCGGAGCCGACGGGCGCTACCGCCTGCGCGGGGTGATCGCGGGGTCCTACACCGCGCAGTTCACCCCGGCCGACGGCAGCGGACTGACGTCGACCTGGTCGGGTGGAGGCGCCGATTCAGGCACAGCCGTCGCGTTCGATGTGGCCTCGACCGCGGTCACGAAGAACCTCGTGGCGCTCTCCGGGGGAACGGTCGTCGCCGCCCTTCCCTCGGGACCCGGTTCCTCCACGTATCGCGGCCTTCAGCTCTATCGCTGGGTCGACGGAACCGCGCAGTACACGGCGAGCGCGGGTGGCACCCCGGGTTCGTCCGTGCGGATCGACGCGCTCGCACCGGGGACGTACACGGCATCCGTCGACGGGGTCTATCTCGGGGGCGCGGTCACGACCGACACGGCTCAGCGGTTCACCGTGGCCGGCGGCAAGGTCATCGACCTGGGCACCTTCGACGCCACGCCGAGAGGCACCGCGGGGGCGCTGACCGTCACCGCGACCGGCGCGTCTTACTCCGCGCGGATCGTCCTCGTGAGCTCCGGCGGGCGCGTGTACGACCCCTCACGCAGCAGCACCGGTTCGAACTCGATGACGAGCTCGTTCGCCGTCCCCGTCGGCACCTATCGCGTGTTCGGATCATCGACCTCCGCCGGTGTCGTCGACACCTGGTACGGCGGCACCTCGAACCTGACGGCGAAGAAGATCACCGTGCGCGCGGGTGAGACGTCCTCCGTGTCGTTCGCTCTCGCCGTGGGCGACGCCTCGGTCACGGGGAAGGTCCTGGATGCCATCGACCGAACGGCGGTCGCCTCGGCGATCATTCAGCTCACTCCCCTCGATCGTGTCCCCGCCGTGCAGGACCGCGGGAGCGCTGTGACGATCCGCACCGACTCGCTCGGCGCGTTCTCCTTCGCGTCCAGCCTGCGCGCCGGCACGTCGTATCGCATCGACGTGCGGCTCCCCAGCGGAGCGGTCCTCGCGACGCGGACCTTCACCGCGAAGGCGGGTACCCAGGCAATGACTTTCACGACGCCGCGGACGGGAGTCCTCCAGGGGAAGGTGGCCAACGCGTCGAGCGGGATCGCGGTGGTGCTGTGGCGCGACGGTGACACCGAATCGATGGGCGGGCGATGGACGGACGAGACCGGCTCGTATCGCTTCGAGGGTCTTCCCGCGGGCTCGTATCGCGTGCAGTTCACGCGAGCGGACCTCGACTCGGCGTCCTCCTACGCGCCCGGGTGGGCATCGACCGGTCGCACCCGCGAGGAGGCCGCCGTGATCAAGGTCGCCGCGGGCGCCACCGTCTCGGCTCCCCTCACCGAACTCGGGCGGGCGGGCATCATCAGCGGTCGCGTCGCTGCCGCGCCGACGAAGGGTGCCACGACGTGGGTCTCCACTCTGGTCACGGTGAAGGACGGGGCCGGTCGCACCGTCACGACCGGCAGGTCGGATGGGGGCTCACCCGGTGGCTACGCCATCGAGGCCCCTCCCGGCAGCTACACCGTCTGCGCGCGCCCCGTCGGGTCGCCCGCGACGTTCGTCGAAGCCTGTCGTTCCGGGGTGACCGTCACCGCAGGCAAACAGACGCAGCGCATCGACCTGACGATGCGGCCCGCTCCCTCCCGGACCTCCGCGGTCGCCACGGGGCCGATCGCCCCGTGGTGACCGTCGTGCCCTGACACCGACGCTCGATCGCGCCGGTAGCGTGGACACATGCCTGTGCGTTCCCCCTTCTCGTGTGTCCTGTGGGACGTCGACGGCACTCTCGTCGACGCGTCCGAGGGGATCCTCCGCCGACTGACCATCACGCTCGAGCACTTCGGGCGCACTCCTCCGACCCGCGGCGAGCTCTCGCGCTGGATCGGTCCGCCCATGTTCGAGTCGTTCCAGGTGAACGTCGGCATGACCCCCGAGCAGTCGACCGAGGCCGTCGCCTTCTACCGCGGCCTCAACAAGAGCGAGGGATACACCGTCAGCGCGCGGCTCTACCCCGGTGTCGCCGAGCTCGTGCACGACCTCCACGCCGCGGGCGTCCCGCAGTCGACCGCGAGCTCGAAGCCCGAGGTGCAGGTCGTCGCCCTCATGGACCACTTCGGCCTCGCCCCCGACCTCGAGGCGATCGTCGGCGCCTCGCTCGATGAGCGCAGCCTGAGCGCGAAGTCCGACATCGTGCGCGAGGCGCTGCGTCGCCTCGAAGCCAACGGGGTCGACACCTCGCGTCCCGTCCTCATCGGCGATCGGCACCACGACGTCGAGGGCGGAGCGGATGCCGGAGTGCCCGTCATCTTCGTCCGGTGGGGCTTCAGCTGGCCCTACGAGGCCGACGGCGCCCAGGCCGCGGTCGACGACATCGATCAGCTGCGCGCCCTGCTCCTCGTCCCCGACGAGGAGGAAGCCGTCGTGCCCCGTGTCTGACGTCTCGTGGGCGGTCCCGACGGCGCTGGCCATCGTGGCGGCCCTCGTCGTGGCCCTCGTCATCGTCCTGGTGGTGCGCGCGCGCCGCCGCTCCCCTCGCGCCCACGCCGCCGCCGATGCGGCCCGGATCGCCGCCGCGGAAGCCCTCCTTCGTCTGGACGACGCGGCAACCGACCTCGACATCGCGTTCGAGGCATCCGAGGCTCTGACGGACGGCGATTCGACGAGCGCTCTGCGTCGCGCCCGCGCGGCGGCCCTGCGCGCACGCGATCGCGGTTTCGCCGAGCTCGCCGCGCTCTCGGTCTCGACGGCGGTCCCCGCCCGACGACGCGCGGTGACCGAGGCCCTGCGCGCGCAGTTCGAGACCCAGCTCGAGACGATCGCCCGCACGCGCATCGACCTCGCCGAGTGGACGCGGACGCACGGTACCGCCGCGGGTCGCGTGACGGCGGCGCGGGCGCGGCGCGACGAGGTCGTCCGCACCGCCGGCGACCCGGCCCCCCTCATCGCCACGCTGCGCGACCGGTTCGCCGAAGACGACTGGCGCAACGCGGCCGACTCCGCCGACGCCGCGGCCGCTGCCCTCGCGGAGGCCGACGCCGCCCTCGACGCGGCCGAGGCCACGCCCGACACGAGCGAGACCGATCTTCTGGTCCACCGGGCGACGGATGCCGTGCGCCGCGCGGCCCGGCACCTGCGAGCCGTCGAGGACGCCCACCGCATCGCCCTCCAAGCCGCCGACAACGCCGGGACCGAGCTCGCGGCCGCGCGGGAGGAGCTCGTCGCGGCGGTCGAGATCGCCGAGGCGCGACCGGCGGAGTGCGCACCCGACGCCGCCGAGCGGCTCCGCGCCGCGAGGCGCGACCTCGATGCGGCCGCAGACGAGGCCGACCGACGTCCGCACACGGCGATCGAGACGGTGGCCCGTATCCGCGAACTGCGCGACGAGGTGCTCCTCGACGCTCCGAGCCCGCGACGACGCCTCGAGGCAGCCCGCGCCGCCCTTCCCGGCACGCTGGCGTGTGCGCGCGCTGCCCTCGCGGCCGCGGAGGCCCGCGACGACCGATCGATCGAGGCGCGCCTGCGACGCGACCGCGCGCGACGGGAGTTGGCGGCCGCGCGGGCCGCCACGGACGCGGGCGTGGCCCTCGAGAACGCCCGAACCGCCTGGCGAGCGACTTCCGCGCGCTGACGGCCATCCGCCCCGGTGCCCTATCGTGAGCGGCATGGGGGAGAACACCACGGTCCGCCGCTCGCTTCACGTGCTGCGCCGCGTGCCCGCCACGCTCGCACTGGCCGGCATCCTGATCGTCGTCGGTGTCGTCGGGGCGGGTCTGTGGCATCCCTTCTCCACCTCCGACCTGTTCCCGACGGTGGCGTACGGTCTGCCGGCCCTTGAGGAGGGCCGTTGGTGGACGCCGATCACCGGCACGTTCTTCCTCGACGCGCCGTGGGTCTACGCGCCGATCCTGGTCGGTCTCGTGGGCATGGGCTATGTCGAGTTCCGCCGCGGTTCGCTCGTGGCAGCGGGATACTTCACCGCGGGCCAGCTCGTCTCGGTACTGGCCTCGGCGCTCTTCCTCTGGGCGGCCGCCCTGCTCCCCTGGCCGTGGGCCCAGCAGCAGGCCACCGTCCTCGACGTCGGTCCCTCCGGGGGCGTCGTCGCGACGATCGCCGCAGCCGTCTCGCTCCTCCCCTCGCCGTGGCGCCTGCGCGCCTGGACGGTCCTGGTCGCCGGCCTGTCCGTGACCCTGCTCTACTGGGGCACGCTGCCCGATCTCGAGCACGCCTTCGCGGTGGCGTTCGTGCTCGTGCTCGACCGCTCTCTTCGTCCGCAGCGCGTGTCCGTGCGCGAGCAGCGTCTCATCGCGTTCGTCGTGGTCTGCGCGCTCGGCGCCATCGAGATCCTCACGTTCCTCAGCCCCACGACGGGTCCCTTCGGAACCTCCGAACCCGTCTCGGGCTCGTGGGTCGACGTCGCGGTGAACACGGTGCTCGTTCTCGTCGTGGCCACCGGCATCCGACGCGGCCGCCGCTGGGCATGGGTGCTCCTCATCGCGTACGCCGCGCTGAACGCCGTGATCGTGCTGTTCCTCGCGCTGATCGTGCTGCTCGGCGGAGCCGCCGGTTTCGAGACCCTGCTCGGGGCCGACCTCACGATCACACTGGCCTCCTCGCTGCTGTGGACCATCGTGTTCGTCTACCTGGTGCTCGTCCGCGCCGCATTCCGCGCCCGTCCGCGGGCCGCGCTCGGCGACACTCCCGCGCCGAGCGTCGACGAGGTGAAGGCGGAGTTGCACCGCTCCGGCGGCGGCACCCTGTCGTGGATGACCACGTGGGAGGGGATGTCGTACGCGCGCTTCGGTCGCGGCATCGTCGCGTTCCAGCGTCGAACGGGTGTGGCGCTCGCCCTGGGCGACGCGCTCGGTCCCGCGGAGGTGCGCGCCGCGACCGTGCGCGCGTTCATCGACCGCGCCGAGGCAGCCGGTCTCGCGCCCTGCTTCTTCAGCGCCGGAGAAGAGACACGCGCGGCCGTGCCCGAGGGGTGGCGCAGCATCGTCGTCGCCGACGACACCATCGTCGACCTGCCCGGCCTCGCGTTCACCGGCAAGGCGTGGGGCGCCGTCCGCACCTCGCTCAACCGCGGCGAGCGCGAGGGTATGACCTTCCGTCTCTCCCGTCTCGCCGACGAGACCTGGGGCGTACGACAGCAGCTGCGGGCCATCTCCGACAGCTGGGTCGGCGAGAAGGGCCTCCCCGAGATGGGCTTCACCCTGGGAACGCTCCACGAGGCGAACGACCCCGAGGTGCGTGTCGCCCTCGCGATCTCACCCGCCGGCGACGTCGACGGGTTCCTGTCGTGGCTGCCCGTGTACGGCGAGGGCCGCGTACGCGGCTGGACCCTCGATCTCATGCGCCGACGCGACGGAGGCTTCGGCCCCGTGATGGAGTACCTCATCGGCTCGTCCGCGCTGCAGTTCTCGAGCGAAGGAGCCGAGGTCATGTCGCTCTCCGGGGCCCCGCTCGCGCACGAGTACCCCGCGGATGCCGGACCCATCGCCGACCTGCAGCAGCGCATGGCCACGATGCTCGAGCCGGTCTACGGCTTCGCGTCGCTGCACCGGTTCAAGCAGAAGTTCCAGCCTCGCTACGAGACGATGTACCTGCTCTACCGCGACGAGGCCGACCTCACGCGCATCGGCACCGCTCTGACCCGAGCATTCCTGCCGCACGCGACGATCCGGCAGTTCGCCGCCGCCGGTCTCGACCTCGTGCGCCACGAACACTGATCGGCCGGACACGAGGGATGCCGTCGTGCCCGGCCGAGGTCACCCCGGGGCTGCCGGGGTGAGAGGTCAGATGGGGCGGATGTCTTCCGCCTGCAGGCCCTTCGGGCCCTGCGCGATCTCGAACTCGACGCGCTGGTTCTCTTCGAGCGAGCGATAGCCGCCCGACTGGATCGCGCTGTAGTGCGCGAAGACGTCCTGCCCGCCGTCATCGGGGGCGATGAAGCCGAAGCCCTTCTCCGAGTTGAACCATTTGACCGTGCCCTGCGTGCTCATCGACATGCCGTTTTCCGCTTGAGCCGGCACCGTGCGCGCCGGACTTGCCCCCAAAGTAACGCCCGGGTGGAAACAGCGCACGAACCCGTGACACAAACGTTGCACGTCGAGAAAACGGCCGAAGCCCATACGACGCCCGGGCTGAGCAGAGCTCGAAGCCCGGGCGTCGACGGATCCCCCCGGATATGTCACGCGAGGCGTGACGGAGATGACATTACAGCCGCGGAAGGCCTCTGCGCGACACGAAAGCTGTGAATACGTAACGCAAAGTCGAAGACTGTGATACTCGCGCGACGTAAACTCCGCGTGATGAGCGCTCCCCCGTCCCGGTTCGCCCTCGTCGACGAGGCCTACGCGGCCCTCGGCGAGGCGATCGTCGACGGCCGCCTCCGGCCCGGGGATCGCTTGCGCGACGTGGAGCTGGCCGCCCACATGGGCATCTCGCGGACCCCCGTGCGCGAAGCGCTGCAGAAGCTGCAGCGCATCGGCCTGGTCGAGGTCGCCGCGAACCGCTACACGCGGGTCGCCGCGCTGACGGACCGCGCGCGCAACGACATGCGCGAGTACGCCGCGCACACGATCGCTTCGGCGATGCGCGTCGCTCTCCCGCGCTGCACACCCGAAGAACTCGACACCGCCCTGCGCCACGTCGACGCGATGCGCGACGCCGAGTCCTCGAAGGACTACGTCGCCGCCGTCCTGGATCTGTACGCGCTCGTCGTGGCGTGCTCGCACAACATCCCCTTCCAGAGGACGCTCGAGCAGACCGACCTCGTCCTCCGGCGCAACCTCGAGGGATGGCAGAGCGTCACGGACGAGACGCGGCCCGTGCTCTTCGCGCACCTTCGCACCCAGCTCGCCGCGCGCGACGCGAACGGCGCGACCTGGACGTTCCTCGCCCTGCACGGCTTCGCCTGAGCGCGCAACCACTCGGCATCCCGCACCACGCCCCCGGTAGCGTGGCGCCATGGCCCACATCGACCTGCGCGAGCTGAACGACGACGATCGGGATGCCGCCTTCGCCGTCGTCCGTGACAGTTCCTCCTCGTGGCCCCGCGCCACGGTCGACACCCGCGAGGCGTTCGACGCCTGGGTCGCCGAGGACCGCGTGTCCGCCCGCGCAGTGGTCTCCGACGATGCCGTCGTCGGCCTCGCCGCCACGCTCGACGTCGACGGCGACCGCGAGATCCTCCTCGCCGTGGCCCCCGACGCGGTCGAGGGCGTGGCCACCGAGGCTCTGCGCCTGCTCACGTTCCTCGAGCCGGAACGCCCCCTCTACGCCTGCCTCGCCGCCGACGACGACCCCTCGCATGCCGTGCTCGCCGGTCTGGGCTTCGTCGAGGACTCGCGCGACGGCGACGACATCGTCTACGTGCTGCCCCCGACGCTGGAGTGAGATCGACATGGGTGAGATGACGTGGCAGGGCATCGTTCCGAGCGTGGTCCTGATCATCGCCGGCGGAGCGCTGTGGTGGTGGTCGATCGCCCTGACCGTGCGTGCGTACCGCGGCGAGCGCGTCCCGGTGTGGCGCAACCCGCCGAAGGCCCCGGGCCGGGCTATCGCCGCCCGCGCGTTCGGAGCGGCCGTGCTCACCCTCGGCGTCGGGATCGCGCCCTGGGGCCAGCTCGACGGGCCGTCCTGGCTCGGACCCCTGCTGGCGGGCTCGGTGGCCGCGGTGGTCCTGCTCGTGCCGTACTTCGCCGCCGTGGCGATCCACAACCGGCGCGTCGACGAGGCCTAGTTCGGCTCTTCGCTCTCCTCGAGCGGCTCGTCGGCGTCGACCGACGTGTCGTCCGTGGCGCTGTCCTCCTCCGCCGCCGCGGCCTGCTGGGCGGCGAGGGCGTACGCCTCTTCTTCTCTGCGCTTCTCCGACATGACGCCCAACCTAGGCGCGTGCCGACGGGCGCGTAAAGGTCAGCGGCGCGAGAGGGTCGCGACGATCGGCCGGTGGTCGCTGCCGGCGTCGTCGAAGTCGGTGCGCACCTCGAACCCGCGCACCTCCCACGCCGACCCGACGAGCACGTGGTCGATGGGCGCCGCAAGCCCCGGGGGAAGGCGCACCGGCCAGGTTCCCACCGCGGCCGCTCCCGCCTCGGCGGCGGCATCCCGGCACTCTCCCACCGTTCCGCCGTTCCGCCCCAGACCCGCGAGGTGATCGAGCGTGGAGTTGAGGTCGCCGGCGAGGATGACGTCGGGACTCGAGCACTGCGCCGCCACCCAGTCCATCCCCTCGGTCCAGTCGGTCATGATCAGCGGCAACGGGGGCAGCGGGTGCGCGGCGACGAGCGTCGGTCCCCCGCCCTGAGCCGGTCGGAAGACGCCGCTGGGCACGCCGGGTGTCGAACCGGCCGCGAGATCGAGAACATAGGGCCCCATCGACTCCGCGACGAGAAGCGTCGTGGGCACCGGGTCGTCCCCCGGGGCGGCGACGAGCGTCGAGGGTGTCATGCGGATCCCCTCGCGGGACAGGATGCCGACGACCTCCGCCGCCGCGTCCGCGTCGGTCTCGGGCAGGCTCACGACGTCCGCCCCGGTCTCGCGGACGAGTCGGGCGATGCTCTCGGGTGAGGCTCCGCCCCCGTAGGTGTTCCACGCCACCACGACCAGCTCGCCCCCGGGAGCCGACCCGCCCCCACCGCGCACGACGAGCACGGCACCGTTTCCGAGCGACGCCGCGGCGAGCACCATCGCCAGCCCCGCCGCCACACCCCACCGCCGCCGGAGCAGGGCGATGACGCCCGCGACCACGGCGAGCGCGGCGAAACCGAGGGCCAGGATGCCGCGGAAGGGGATCAGCTGCGCCACGCCCTGCAGCCGCTGCGCGCCGACCACCTGCGGCCACACCGCCACGACGGCGAGGACACCGCCGAGGACGAGCGTCACGATCAGGCCGGTGCGTCGGGTCTTCGGCATCCGACCAGTAAACCCGACTGCCCGCGCGGAGCAGAGAGCGCCGATGCCGAGAGCGGTTTGGCCACCACGTGACCCTCGCCTAACGTGGACCGAATGGCCGACACCCTTGCCGACCGACGTTCGCCCCTCCGCCCCGCTCTCGATGTGGTCCGCGGCGCCCTGATCGGGGCGGTGGAAGTCATCCCGGGGGTCAGCGGGGGCACGGTCGCGTTGATCGTGGGGGTGTACGCGACGCTGATCGATGCGGCGAGTCACATCGTGCGCGGCACGGTCGCGGCGACAGACGTCGTGCGCGGGCGCGGACTCGCACGCAGCGCCCGACACTTCCGGGCGGTCCGGTGGCGCGTGGTCGCGCCGGTGCTCATCGGCATGGTGCTCGCGGTCGTGCTGGGTGCGCGCATCCTCGCTCCCCTGGTGCAGGAGTACCCGACCGAGACGCGCGCGGTCTTCGGAGGAATGATCGCGGCATCCCTGCTCATCCCCATCCGCCTGCTGGGCCGCGGGTGGACGTGGCGGCTGGGCCTTCTCGCGCTCGTCGCCGCCGTGGCCGCCTTCATCCTCACCGGCCTGCCCTCGGGCTCGATCGAAGACCCACCGCTCGTCGTCGTCGCGCTGGCGGCCTCGGTCGCGGTCTGCGCCCTCGTGCTGCCGGGGCTCTCGGGAGCATTCCTGCTGCTCGTGTTCGGCCTCTACGAGACGACGCTGGTCGCGCTGAACGAGCGCGACCTGCCCTACATCCTGGCGTTCGCCGTCGGCGCGGTCGTCGGGCTGAGCCTCTTCGTCAACGTCCTGCGCGTGCTCCTCGCGCGGTTCCACGCCGGAATGCTCGCCCTGATGACGGGGTTGATGCTCGGCTCGCTCCGCGCCCTCTGGCCCTGGCAGGACGACGCCGGGCAGTCCCTCGCCCCGTCGGGGGACATCGCCGTCACGGTGCTGCTCGCCGCGGCCGGTGCCGCAGTCGTGCTGTTCGTGGTGTGGATGCAGGCGCGCCTGACGACGAAACCTTCCTGACTCGAGCGGCACCCGACAGATCCGGAGGAGTGCAACGAGATCGGATGCCAGAGGGCTTGGCATCCGATTCTGTTCGCCGTGTCCGATTCCGGTGCCCCCCTCGCGCGGGTCTCAAATTCTCCCACTCCCGCAGACAACGAAGAGGGCCCCGGGAAACCCCGGGGCCCTCTTCGTTGTGTGCGCGAGGGGGGACTTGAACCCCCACGCCCGTGAAGGCACTGGCACCTGAAGCCAGCGCGTCTACCTATTCCGCCACTCGCGCGTGCGCGGCATCCAGGATGCCACGCGACCAACTTCCCGAGAATATCACGGCCGCGACGGCGCAGCGAAACGCGGCGTCGGAAGCGGCATCCATGACCTGCACAGCCGCCCTGACTACGATGTGCCTACTGGTCTGCCTGCCCGAAGGAGTCTCGTGGGACTACTCGACAGTTTCGAGAAGGGTCTCGAACGCGCCGTCAATGGTGCGTTCGCGAAGACCTTCCGCAGTGGCATCCAGCCGGTGGAGATCGCCTCGGCACTGCGCAGTGAGCTCGACAAGAAGGCCGTCGTGGTCACCCGCGACCGCATCCTCGCGCCCAACACGTTCGCGGTGCGCCTCTCGCCCGCCGACGACGAGAAGATGGGCGCGCTGGGGTCGACCCTGGTGACCGAACTCACCACGCTCGTCAAGAAGCACGCGAGTACGCAGGGCTACTCGTTCGCCGGTCCGCTCTCGATCTCGATCGAGCGGGACCCGTCCCTGTCGACCGGAACGCTCCGCGTCGACTCGCAGACGAGCGAAGGCCAGGTGGCCTGGCGCGGCGTCGTCGACATCGACGGCACCCGTCACGAACTCACGCGGGCCCGCACGGTCATCGGGCGCGGCAGCGACGCCGACATCACGATCCCCGACGCGGGCACCAGCCGCAAGCACGTCGAGATCCTGTGGGACGGCGAGCGAGCCATGGTCCGCGACCTGGGGTCGACGAACGGCACCACCCTCAACGGCCGTAAGGTGTCAGAAGCCGCACTGCCGCCTGACTCGACCATCTCCATCGGTCGCACCACGATCGTGTTCCGTGTGGTGGCGCAGGCACAGCCGGCCCGACGCGCGGCGGTTTCCGACGCCACACGTATGTTCGACGTTCGGGAGCGGGGGCCCCTGTCATGAGTCCGTTGACTCTTCTGCTGCTGCAGGGCGGCTTCCTCGTCCTCATGTGGTTCTTCGTGTTCGGAGTGGTCTACTCCCTGCGCGCCGACCTGTTCGGCGTGAAGGTGCGCAAGCTGCCCGAGCCGGCGGCATCCGCCCCCGTAGCTCCGGCGCCCGTCGCCTCTCCCGACGCGGTGACCACGCAGGTCAAGCGGCCGGCGCCCCCGGCGCCCGCTCCCGCGGGCGGCCTCGCGACCACCGACACCGTGTCGCGCATCGTCATCACGAGCGGCCCCAAGGTCGGCCTCGAGCTCCCGCTGGGCACCGAGCCGCTCACGATCGGTCGCTCGAGCGAGTCCGGTCTCGTCGTGCGCGACGACTACACCTCGAGCCACCACGCACGCCTCGTGCTGTGGGGCAACCAGTGGATGCTGCAGGACCTCGACTCGACCAACGGCACCACGCACGACGGGGTGCGCGTGGCATCCCCCGTGCAGGTGAAGGTCGGCGCCCCGATCAAGGTGGGCGCGACGACCTTCGAGCTGAGGAAGTAACCCTCCTCCATGGTCTTCCAGGGCTCGAGCGCCGCCATCTCCCACACGGGCAAGGTGCGCTCCAACAATCAGGATTCGGGCTATTCCGGCTCGAATCTCTTCGTGGTCGCCGACGGCATGGGCGGTCACGCGGGCGGTGATGTCGCGTCGAGCCTCGCGATCCACCGTCTGACCGAGCTCGACCAGCCCTTCCCGACCCCCTCCGACGCCGAGCACGCTCTGCGCGACGCGCTCTCCGACACCGCGGCCGAACTGATCGACACGGTCGCCCGCCGGCCCGAGCTCGCGGGCATGGGAACCACCGTCAGCGCGCTCATCATGGTCGACGACTACGCGGTCATCGGGCACATCGGCGACTCGCGCATCTACCTGTACCGCGACGGCGAGCTCACGCAGATCACGACCGACCACACGTTCGTGCAGCGGCTCGTCGACTCCGGCCGCATCACCCCCGAAGAGGCGCGGTATCACCCGCGGCGCTCGGTCCTCATGCGCGTCCTCGGCGACATGGATCCCGATCCCGAGATCGACACGTTCATCATGCCGACCCAGGACGGCGACCGCTGGCTGCTGTGCTCGGACGGGCTCTCGGGCGTCGTCGACGACACGCACACCGACCGCACGCTGGCCCTCGGGATGCCGCCCGCGCGCACCGCCGACGCGCTCCTGAAGCAGGCGCTCGACGGAGGAGCACCCGACAACGTCACGGTCGTCATCGTCGATGTGGGCGGTCAACACCCGCTGTTCACCGGTACCCCGACGATCGTCGGCTCCGCCCTGAACCCGGCCGGCGTGGTCGTCCCCGCGGGTCGACCGGCCCGCTCGAACTGGCTGCACCCCGTCCGCCAGGCGGCGAACGAGCCGACGCACTTCGAGCCCGCCGCGGAGTTCCTCGAGGAGCTCATCGAGGAGGACCGTCGCCGGGCGCGCCGTCGTCGTCTCGGCTGGTTGGCGGCGCTGGTGCTCGTCCTCGCCGGCATCGGCCTCAGCCTCTTCGCCGGGTACAACTGGACGCAGACGCGGTACTACGTCGGCGCCGACGACGACTCGGTCGTCATCTACCGCGGCATCCAGCAGTCCATCGGACCGATCTCCCTGTCATCGGTGTACGAAGACACGAACATCGTCCTCGCCGACCTCACCGACTTCGACCGCCAGACCGTCGAAGCCACGATCTCCGCGCGCTCCCTCTCGGATGCCGAGCAGATCGTGCAGCGCCTGCGTCCCGCCCAGGAGGCCAGCGGATGACCGATCAGAAGCTGACCCGCGATAACGCCGTGTCGACCGACACGGCCGTCATGCGCGCGCTGAAGAAGATCCGCGTCCCCGCCACGCAGCGCAATCGCGAGCTGGGCCTGCTGCTCTTCGCGATCGTCGTCTACGGCGCCGCGCTCGTGCTCGTCCAGCTGGGCGTGAACGGTACCGTCGAATCGGGCTTCCTCACGCTCGCGAGCATCCCGGCCGTCCTCGCGTTGATCATGCACATCGTCCTGCGCCTGCGCGCGCGGGATGCGGACCCCTTCGTCCTCCCGATCGCCACGGTGCTCACGGGCATCGGCATCGCGATGATCTACCGGATCGACCTCGCGGTGCGTCTCCAGGGCTGGGATGCCACCTCCAACCGCCAGATCGCCTGGGCGGCCATCGCTCTGGTAGCCGCCCTCGCCGTGGTGATCTTCGTGCGCAACTACCGCGTGCTGTTCCGCTACACCTATCTCTCGGGCCTCATCGGCATCCTGCTCCTCCTCCTGCCGTTCGTCCCGGGCCTGGGAACGGAGCAGAACGCCGACGTGTGGGTCTCGCTCGGTTTCGTGTCGTTCCAGCCGGGCGAGCTCGCGAAGATCTGCCTCGCGATCTTCTTCGCCGGATACCTGGTGCGCACGCGCGAGAGCCTCACCTCCACCGGGACGCGCTTCCTCTTCATGACGTGGCCGCGTGCCCGCGAGCTCGGCCCTCTCCTGATCATCTGGCTCGTCTCGCTCGGCATCATCGTCCTCCAGCGCGACCTCGGTACGGGTCTGCTCATCTTCGGCATGTTCGTCGCGATGCTCTACGTCGCGACCGGCAAGACGAGCTGGGTGCTGATCGGCGTGGTCCTGGCCGCGACCGGGGCGTTCCTGGCATCCCGGGTCCTCCCCTACGTCAACGGCCGCTTCGCCAACTGGCTCGACGCCTTCAACCCGGAGATCGTGAACCGCGACGGCGGCAGCTACCAGCTCGTGCAGGGCATCTTCGGCCTCTCGCACGGCGGGCTGTTCGGCACCGGTCTGGGCCAGGGGCGCCCCTACATCACGCCCCTCTCCCAGAGCGACTACATCGTCCCCAGCCTCGGCGAAGAGCTGGGCCTCGTCGGCCTCTTCGCGATCCTCGCGCTGTACATGGTGTTCGCGAGCCGCGGCATCCGCATCGGTCTGGCCGGCCAGGACGATTTCGGCAAGCTCCTCGCCACCGGCTTCTCGTTCACCATCGCACTGCAGGTGTTCATCATGGTCGGCGGTGTCACACGCGTCATTCCGCTGACCGGCCTCACGACCCCGTTCCTCGCCGCCGGCGGCTCCTCGCTCGTGGCCAACTGGATCATCGTCGCGTTCCTGCTGCGGATCTCGGATGCCGTGCGCAGCCGCCCCCGGGTGGTGATCGGTTGATGACGCCCACGACCGCACCGACGACCGCGCTCGCGCGCGCTCCCCGACCGGAGGAGGCACCGTGACCAAAGAACTCCGACGCCTCAGCATCGTGATGCTGGCGATGTTCGTCGCCCTGTTCGCCTCGACGAGCGTCATCCAGGTCGCCCAAGCGGGGAACCTCACGAACACTCCGGGCAACACACGTGCCCTGTACGACTCGTACGAGATCCAGCGCGGCTCGATCATCGCGAGCGGCACTCCCATCGCCCAGTCGGTGCCCGCCGACGACGTCTACAGCTGGCAGCGCCAGTACACGGACGCGCAGATGTGGGCTCCGGTCACCGGGTACGTCAACGCGGTGCTCGACTCGCGGACGCAGATCGAAGACGCCGAGAACACCGTCTTGAGCGGCTCGGGCGAGAACGAGTTCTTCTCGCGCATCAACCGCGCGATCACGGGTCAGGCTCCTCGCGGAGCGAACGTGGAGCTGTCGCTCGACGCGAACGTCCAGCGCGCCGCGTGGGACGCCCTCGGCGGCCTGCAGGGCGCCGTCGTCGCCATCGAGCCGTCGACCGGTCGCATCCTGGCCATGGTGTCCACCCCGAGCTTCGACACCAACGCCCTCGCCTCGCACGACACGGATGCCGTCAACTCCACGTACGACCAGCTGATGTCGGACCCCTCGCAGCCGATGGACAACCGCGCCATCGCGGGCAACCTCAACCCTCCGGGATCGACGTTCAAGCTCGTCGTGGCATCGGCGGCCCTGGCATCCGGGAAGTACACGCCCGACTCGTCCTTCCCCAACGTGGCCCAGTACACGCTTCCGCAGTCGACGAGCGTCGTGCAGAACGCGGGCGGCGGAACGTGCGGCGGAGGCGACACCGTGACGATCGCCACGGCGCTCCGGCTGAGCTGCAACATCCCGATGGCCGAGCTGGCCGTCGAGCTCGGCGACGACGCGATCCGCGCCGAGGCGGAGAAGTACGGCTTCAACAAGCAGTTCTCGATGCCGCTCACCTCGACCGCGTCCAACTACCCGTCGGGTCTCGACGCCGCGCAGACCGCGCTCAGCGGTTTCGGACAGGGCCAGGTCACGGCGACACCGCTGCAGATGGCGATGGTGTCCGCCGGGATCGCCAACGGTGGCGTGGTCATGAACCCGCGGATGATCGATCGGGTCATCGAGTCGGACCTGTCGGTGACCGACGAGCGCTCCGACAGCGAGTTCGGCCGCGCACTCGATGCGAATCTCGACGCGCAGATGGTTTCGATGATGACGGCGAACGTCCAGGACGGCGCCGCGTCGAATGCAAGAATAGACGGGGTCCAGGTCGCGGGTAAGACCGGGACCGCCGAGAACGGGGCGTCCCGACCGTTCTCGCTCTGGTTCACGGGGTTCGCTCCGGCCGACGACCCCAAGGTCGCCGTCGCCGTGGTGGTCGAGAACGGCGGGGGCCAGGGGCAGAGCGGGAGCGGCAACGACATCGCCGCCCCGATAGCGAAGAAGGTCATGGAGGCGGTGCTGGGTAAATGAGACCGACGCAGGGAGTGACCTTCGGAGGACGCTACGAGCTCGATTCGCGTATTGCGATCGGCGGCATGGGCGAGGTGTGGGAGGCGACGGATCACGTCATCGGACGCACCGTCGCCATCAAGATCCTCAAAGACGAGTACATGGGCGACCCCGGGTTCCTCGAGCGCTTCCGCGCCGAGGCCCGTCACGCCGCCCTGGTGAACCACGAGGGCATCGCCAGCGTGTTCGACTACGGCGAGGAAGACGGGAGCGCCTTCCTCGTGATGGAGCTCGTCCCCGGCGAGGCCCTGTCGACGATCATCGAGCGCGAGGGTTCGCTCTCGACCGACAAGACGCTCGACATCGTGGCGCAGACGGCGGCGGCCCTTCAGGCCGCGCACGCGGCCGGTCTCGTCCACCGCGATATCAAGCCGGGCAACCTGCTCATCACGCCCGACGGTCGCGTCAAGATCACCGACTTCGGCATCGCCCGTATCGCCGACCAGGTGCCCCTGACGGCCACCGGCCAGGTCATGGGCACCGTGCAGTACCTCTCGCCCGAGCAGGCATCCGGTCACCCGGCGTCCCCGGCGACCGACATCTACTCGCTCGGCATCGTCGCGTACGAATGCCTCGCCGGCAAGCGTCCGTTCACGGGCGAGTCGCAGGTCGCCATCGCGATGGCGCAGATCAACGAGCAGCCCGCCCCGCTTCCCCCCACGGTCGCGGTACCGGTGCAGAACCTCGTGATGGCGATGATCGCGAAGAAGCCCGACGAGCGTCCCGCCTCCGCGGCCGCCGTCTCGCGCGCCGCGACGGCTCTGCGCCGTGGTGACCTCGCGGCCGCAGCCGCGGCCGTCCCCGCGATCGCCGCCGGCGCAGCCGTCGCCGACGACGTCACCCAGCTCCTCTCGCCCGGGCAGACGAGCGCGGCGACGCGCCTGATGCCGACGCCGGCCGCGACGTCGCTCCTCACCGAGGAGCACACCGAAGAGACCGTGCCGCCGAAGAAGAAGCGGAGCCGCCTCACGTGGCCGCTCATCGCTCTCATCGTCCTGCTCGTGCTCGTGCTCGGCGGGACCCTCGCCGCCCTGCTCACCAACCAGAACGAGCCGGATGCCGCTCCCTCGAGCAGCACGTCGACGGTGCCCACGCCGGCTCCGAGTCAGTCGACGCCGACCCCGTCCGCGACGCCGTCGCAGAGCCTCATCGATGTCGACGCGCTCGAGCTCGTGGGTCGTACCTGCGACGAGGCGCGCGCGATCCTCCGCGAGAACAACCTCGCGGCGACGTGCGCCACCGGAAACGCGGCGACCACCGCCGACGAGGTCGGCAAGGTGTACACCGTCGACCCGACCGGCCGTAACCCCGCCGGCACCAACATCACGGTGACCACGTACGGCGAAGAGACGCCGCTGACCCAGCCGGGCGCCCCCACGCTCCCGACGACGGTTCCGGCCGGTGCCACCGAGCAGGTCTCGTGGCAGCAGTACACCTGCCCCGCGGGCACGGGCAACGTCACGTCGTACAACTTCACGGCCACCGGCGGAACCTTCGTCACCAACGGCTCCTCCACCGCGTCGTTCTCCCCCGACGAGCGCAACGCCCAGCTGATGGTGAGCAACTCCCCCGGGTCGACCCTCAAGGTGACCTACACGGTGAGCTGCTCGAGCACCGACCGCACCGCCGGCCCCTCGGCCGAGGCATCCGCCACGATCACCGGTGGCTCGACGCCCAGCCCGAGCGCAAGCCCGAAGAACTGACCTCTCTCGCACAACGCACCACGCCTGGAGTTTTTTCGTGACCACTGAGACGCGCGTCCTGTCGGGGCGCTACCGCGTTGACGACCTCATCGGTCGTGGCGGCATGGCGAGCGTCTACCGCGGCTACGACCAGACCCTCGGGCGCACCGTGGCGATCAAGATCCTCAAGGCCGATCTCGCCGGCGACGCGGCGTTCCGCACGCGTTTCCGTCTCGAGGCGCAGGCCGCGTCGCGCATGGCGCACCCCACGATCGTGCGGGTGTTCGACGCCGGCGAAGACGTGGAGACGGGTCCGGACGGGCAGGAACGCCCCGTTCCGTACATCGTCATGGAGCTCGTGCACGGGCGGCTGCTGAAGGACATCATCGCGGCTGGCCCGGTGCCCACCGACGACGCCCTGCGGTACGCCGACGGCATCCTGGAGGCGTTGGAGTACTCGCACCGCGCCGGTGTCGTGCACCGCGACATCAAGCCCGGCAACGTGATGATCACCGAGGCCGGCGGGGTGAAGGTCATGGACTTCGGCATCGCCCGCGCGGTGTCGGACTCCTCCTCCACCGTCGCCGAGACCACGGCGATCGTCGGTACCGCCGCCTACTTCTCTCCCGAGCAGGCGAAGGGCGAGTCGGTCGACGCTCGCGCCGACCTGTACTCGACAGGCGTCGTCCTCTACGAGCTGCTCACCGGCCGCCCGCCCTTCCGCGGCGAGACCCCCGTCGCGGTGGCGTACCAGCACGTCAGCGAAGCCCCCGTCCCGCCGAGCGAGGTCAGCGAGACGGTGTCGACGGCTCTGGATGCCATCGTGCTCCGCGCCCTCGCGAAGGATCCGTTCCAGCGCCCGCAGGATGCCGCGAGCTTCCGCGAAGCTCTGGATGCCACCGTCGACGGCAAGGGCCCCACGAAGCGCCAGATGTCGGCGCTGTCGAACGAGCTGTACGGCCCCAACCCGCGTCAGGCGGCGGAGACGGCGCGTTCGCTGCGCCAGCTGAGCACCGATACGACCATGCGTCGCACGCAGCCCGGTCCTCCCGTCGCGTGGATCTGGGCCGGGGTCACGGTGCTCGCCGTTCTTCTGGTCGCCGTCCTGTTCTGGGTGATGCAGATCCAGCCGTCCAACGACGTCCCGTCCGCGGGCCGGGCGGTGCCGAACGTCGTGGACATGTCCTACGACCGCGCCGTCGAGACCCTCCAGGAGCAGGATCTCGTCGCCAAGCGCGTCGACGAGCCGAGTGACAAGATCGCCGCCGGCAACGTGACCCGGACGACGCCCACCGCCGACACGTCTGTCGCCGAGGGCCAGGAGATCGTCCTGTACGTCTCCAGCGGGCCCGATCTGGCCACGGTGCCCACCCTCGAGGGGATGAGCGAGGAAGCCGCGCGCACGGCGCTGCAGCAGGCGGGACTCTCCGTCGGATCCATCCGGCGCCAGAACGATCCCTCGCTCGCGGCCAACACCGTCATCTCCGCCAACGTCACGAACGGCGGGTCGTCGGCCAACGTCGAGGCGGGCTCCCCGCTCGCGAAGAACACGACGGTCAACCTCGTGGTCGCCAGTGGCCAGGTCGTGATCGTCGACTACACGGGATACACCGTGGATGCCGCGAAGCGCCAGCTCGAGTCCGACGCGATGCAGTTGACGGTCAAGACGCAGGAGGATCCCAGCTGCCCCGCGTCGAAGCCGTCGCCGACGGTCAAGACGCAGTCGCTGGCTCCCGGCGAGGTGCCGGTGCACAGCGAGATCACGCTGATCTCCTGCTCCGGCTCCTGATCCCCCGGGGGTGAAGAGCGGCGGCTCTCTCGATGGCGCCCGCGCACCCGGCATCCTGCATCCACCGTCCGAGCAGCTGATGCCCGCCCTCGGTGAGCACGCTCTCGGGGTGGAACTGCACGCCGACGAGGGGTGAGGAGCGGTGCCGAAGGCCCATGATGACACCGCTGTCGGTGCGGGCCGTCACCTCGAGCTCCGCCGGCAGGGTTTCCTCCGACACGGCCAGGGAGTGGTATCGGGTCGCCTCGAACCCATCGGGCAGGTCGGCGAAGACCCCGCGTCCGGAATGGCGGATCCGGCTCGTGATGCCGTGGAGGAGCTCGGGCGCGTGGCCCACCCGAGCACCGAAAGCGACCGCGATCGCCTGATGACCGAGGCACACACCGAGAAGCGGGATGCCGCCCGCGTGCGCGGCACGAACCACCTCGATCGACCGACCCGCGGCATCCGGATGCCCGGGGCCGGGCGAGATGACCACGGCATCCGCCCGATCCCCGAGCGAGTCCGCCACCGTGGGATCGTCGGCCGACACCGTCTCCACCGTGGCGCCGAGATCGCTCAGGTACCCGGCGAGCGTGTGGACGAAGCTGTCGCGATTGTCGACGACGACCACGCGCCATCGGCTCACTCGACCGTGACCTCCTGCGGGTACACGATGTCGCTCACCCAGGGGAAGACGTAGAAGAAGAGTCCGTAGAGCACCGCGGCCGCGAGGACGAGGAGAATGAGCACGCGCACCCACCAGGGTCCGGGCAGCACACGCCAGAGGGCTCCGTACATCAGGCGGCTCCAGAGGTCAGCGAGGCGGGGGCACCGTTGGCGCGAGGGGTGAACGACTCGAACACCCCGTAGCCGATGGCTCGTTCCGAGAACCCGTAACGGGGGCTGCACGTCGTCATCGTGATCAGGCGATCCGTCGCCTCGACCTGGTCCGCCTGCGGCACGGGCAGGAGCACGCCGACGCCGTCGGGCTGCACGTACTCGAGATTGCGGTAACGGTACGTGTACCAGCCGTCCGGGGTCTCGACCACGATCGCGTCTCCGATCCGCAGAGACGGGAGGTCGGCGAACGGCGCTCCGTGGCTGCCGCGGTGCCCCGCGACGGCGAAGTTGCCCACCTGTCCCGGCATCGCGTTGTCGGGATAGTGGCCGATGCCGATCGGGTCGAGCGTGACCGAGGAACTCACTCCGCCGGCGAGTTTGAACTGCCAGTCCGCACCGAGACGGGGGATGCGCATGACCCCGAACACCTCGCCGTTACCCGGCTGCGGGAGCGCCGGCGGATCGGCGGTCGCCGGCGCCGTCGGAGCGGGCGAAGCCGTGGGTGACCCGGAGGGAGAAGGGAGAGGCGGGGGCGGGTCGGTCGCCCACTGCTCGGTGAGGGAGTTCGCCTCGTTCTTGTACTGCGCGCCGATGATGGCGTCGCCGATCCACAGCTGCCACGCCACGAACAGCAGTACGAGAACTCCCGCGGTCAGCAGGAGATCGCCGATGACGCCGATCACCGATACGCCGCGCCGGCGCGCGGGACGCCGACGGGCATCGCGACGGGTCTGCGGCGAGGAGGCGGTGGACACCAGGCGATTCTAGTTCCGTGGGTCGCACAGCACCTGAGCATTAGACTGGGCCGCATGGCTCGAACTGGTAACGGCGACGACCCGATCGCGGAGCGCAACGAAGGCGCATCGGCACCGAACCCTGTGTGGTTCCTGCCCATCATGATCGGCCTCATGCTCATCGGCCTGGTCTGGGTCCTGGTGTTCTACCTGAGCAACTCGCAGTTCCCCATCCCGGGCATCGGCCCGTGGAACCTCGTCATCGGCTTCGGAATCGCCTTCGTCGGCTTCCTGATGACGACGCGCTGGCGCTGAATTCCTCGCGACTTACACCCGTGTAATTCATCCCCACCTGTGGATGAGCCTGTGGATAACTCTCAGTAGTACACGACGACCGGGACCACGAGCAGCCCGAGCAGAACGAGGGTCACCGCGACCAGCGATCCGATCTGCAGCGCCTTCTGGCGCGCGAGGCGCGTCCGCGCGTAGATGAAGCCCACGGCCGCGCCGGTGACCAGACCGCCCAGATGCGCCTGCCAGGAGACGCCGACGTCGTTCAGCGCCGCGACGAAATCTCCCGTGGTGATCGAGCTGATCAGGGCCACCACGAACGGCCAGGCGAAGTTGATGCCGATCAGCACCGCGATCACGCGGATGTCGGCTCCGATGTGACGCCCGATCACGAGCAGAGCACCGAAGAGTGCGAAGATCGCGCCGGAGGCGCCGACCACCGGCGTCAGCGGGGCGATCAATGCCACCGCGACCGAACCGCCGAGCGTCCCCAGAACGTACAGGGCGACGAACCGCCACCGACCGAGCAGCGGTTCGAGGTTCCGACCGATGAACCACAGGGCCAGCATGTTCAGGCCGATATGGAAGAAGCCGGAGTGCACGAGCGACACCGTGAGGAGGCGCCACGGTTCGAACGCCCCGAACTGCGGCACCAGGTAGGGGCCGTAGAACAGCAGCGCGTTGCTCAGCAGGGGTTCGAGACCCGGGACCAGGCCGATGATGTACACCAGACCGGTGATCGCGATGATCGCCAGCGTGGCGACCGGGCGTCCGGACGAAACCGCGACGACCGGCCGCGACGACGCCCAGCGGCGCTCGGCCTTCTTCTGCGCCGGGGTCTCGGTGGCGCGCTGTTGCGCCATGCACTCCGGGCAGATCACGCCGACGGCGGCGGGGGTGCGACACTCCGAACAGACCGTTCGCAGGCACCGCTGGCAGAGGACGAAGCTCTGCCGATCTGGATGCCGGTAACAGAAGTTGTCGCTGTTTCGACGGAAATCGTCGGTTGTGGACACCCGCCGCCGCCTTGAAGGTCAGACCGAGACGATGTCGACCGAGTGCAGGACGACGTCGGCCTTCGGGCGGTCCTGGGCACCGGTGGGCACCGCGGCGATGGCGTCGACGACGGCCTTCGACGCGTCATCGGCCACCTCGCCGAAGATCGTGTGCTTGCCCTGCAGCCACGGGGTGGGGTCGGTCGTGATGAAGAACTGCGAGCCGTTCGTGCCCTCCGGCTGGCCGGTGATGGCGTTGCGACGCAGACCGGCGTTCGCCATCGCGAGCTTGTACGGCGCGGTGAAGTCCAGCTCGGGGTGGATCTCGTCGTTGAAGTTGTAGCCGGGACCCCCGATGCCCTGACCGAGGGGGTCTCCGCCCTGAATCATGAAGTTGGGGATGATGCGGTGGAAGATCACGTCCTTGTAGAGCGGACCTTCACCCTTGGCGCCGGTGGCGGGATTGGTCCATTCCTGGGTTCCATCGGACAGACCGATGAAGTTGCGGACGGTACGGGGAGCGTGGTCGCCGAACAGGTTGACCACGATGTCGCCGTGGTTGGTGTGCAAGGTCGCGACGGCGGTGTGAGTAGCCATGGGTACATTCTCTCAGAGTTATCTGCAAGGGTCCGTGGTGGGCACCGCCCGGTCTGGCAAGATGAAGCAACGTACATCCCATCGATAGGGAGGATGAGCCGTGGGCCTCAGCCGCAAGAGCAAGAAGGAACTGCGCAAGCTCCAGAAGCACGCCGCGAAGGTGTGGGAGTCGCAGCAGGTGCTGCTGGGCGAGAGCGGAAAGGTGGCTCGTGAAGCCGGCCACCAGCTCGGTCGCTTCAGCCGCGAAGACCTCGTTCCCGTCGTGCAGGACGGCTACAACAAGTACGCCGCGCCCTACGTCGACAAGAGCGTGAAGTACAGCAACCGCTTCCTCAGCAACAAGGTCATCCCGGCCGCCGGTGCTGTCGTGGGCGGGGCGATGTCGGTCTGGGACGCCGCGGGCGACACCCGCGACCGTCTCGCCAAGGGTCAGGGCTTCGACCTCGATGCCCACAAGTACGCCAAGCGAGCCGAGAAGTACGGCAAGAAGGCGTCCAAGAACCTCGCCAAGAAGCTGCCTCACCAGAACGACGGCATCGGTGCCGGTGGCGTCATCGCGATCATCCTCGGGGTGGTCGCCGCGGCCGGCGTGGCCTACGCCGCCTGGCAGACGCTTCGCGCCGACGACGAGCTGTGGGTCGCGGACGACCCGCTGCGCGCGCCGGACGCGTGAGCGACCCCACCATCAGAGTCCGAGAGGCCGCGCGTGAGCGCGGCCTCTCGGTCGATGTGCGCGAAAGACCCGCGGCCTCCAGCCTCGATGAAGCCGCGGAACTCCTCGGAATCCCTCCCGCGTCGATCGTGAAGACCCTCGTCGTCAAACGTTCCGACGACACCTACCTCTTCGCCCTTGTTCCCGGTGACCGGGCCATCTCGTGGCCGAAGCTCCGAGCGGCGGTCGGGGTCAACAAGCTCCGGCTGCCCGAGCCCGAACTGGCCCTCGCCGCCACCGGGTACGAGCGCGGCACGATCGTTCCGATCGGCAGTACTCACGACTGGCCGATCTACGCCGACGAGAGCATCGTGGGTCAGCGCATCGCGATGGGAGCCGGAGCGCACGGGTACAGCCTGTTCGTCGACGCCGACGACCTCATCCGCTCCTACGACGCGACCGTCGCCGACATCACGTCTCCTCGAGCCTGAGCGGTCACTGCTCGCCCTCCCCACGGGGAGGGAGCTTCGCCATGCGAAGCGCGATGTCCACGAGCTGTACCCGACGCAGCTTCCGCACCGCAGCAAAGCTGAACCACTCGGCTCGGTCGGTGGATCCGCCCACCTCATGGCGCAGCCGGCCACCGACGATACGCGCCCGATAAACAATGCGGAGGGTGTGCAGAGGCCCCTCCGCGCCCGTGGAGAGCCTGGAGGCGGCCGGGATCACCCGGGAATGGATGCCGAGGAGCGAGTCCACGTCGACGCGATACCCCGTCTCCTCTCGCACCTCGCGGCGAACAGCGCGTTCAGGGTCCTCGCCGGCCTCCAGGCCGCCTCCCGGGAGCGTCCAGGCCGCCCGACGCCCCTCGACCCAGTGCGCGAGCAACAGGCGATCGTCGGAGCCGGTGATGACGGCGTACGCGGCGACTCGCATGTCCATTGCGACACCATAGCGGCGCGGCCGACGACATGCTCGCGAAAGGTCGTGCCGTTTCACGCCTCGGGGAGATCGACGACGGATGTGCGGCGGTTCCGCTCGATGCCGCTTCCGGCATTCGGGAGAAGGAAGAAGATGTGGAGCCTGGGAGATTCGAACTCCCGACATCCTGCTTGCAAAGCAGGCGCTCTACCAACTGAGCTAAGGCCCCGTGGGGATGGGGTGGGGCTACCAGGACTTGAACCTGGGACCTCTTCATTATCAGTGAAGCGCTCTAACCGCCTGAGCTATAGCCCCGTTGCGACGACGTGATGTCGTCAACCTCGAAGACTTTACCGGAATCCCGAGGTTTTTCCGAATCGGCGTCAGTTCGAGGTGAAGCCGACCAGGAGACCGCCGGTCACCTTGACCGCGAGGTTGTAGATCCCGGCCACCACGGCGCCCAGCACGGTGATGACGACGAGGTTGAGGATCGCGACGATCGCCGCGAACGCCATGACCTGGGGAAGCCCGATGTACTGCGAAAGCGTCGTGCCGCCGTCGGTGAAGCTCGTGAAGAACTCGTCGAGCTTCGTGATGAGGCCCGTCGCGCTGACGACCAGGTAGATCAGGAAGTAGGAGACGACCGTCACGATCGCGACGGCCACCGCCGCGAGGAAGGACAGCTTCACCGCCGACCAGAAGTCGATGTAGACGAGGCGCAGACGCACCTGCTTCGCGGGGGTCTTGTGAGTCGACTTCTTAGCGAGCTTGTCGGCTACCGTGCTCATGCGTCAGTACTTTCCTCAGGGGTCTCGGGAGCGGAGGCGTCGGCCTCATCCGCGGGAACTGCGGCGGGCTCCGTGGTCGTCTCCGTCGTCTCTGCCAAGTTGCGTTCCGCGTTTCGCGCGATCGCGATGATGCGGTCGTCGCCTCCAGCGCGGGCGAACACGACACCCATCGTGTCGCGTCCCTTGGCGGGCACCTCGGCCACGGCAGAGCGTACCACCTTGCCGCTGGCAAGAACCACAAGGACCTCGTCGCCCTCCGACACCATCATTCCGCCCGCGAGGACGCCTCGATCGTCGGTCAAACGGGCCACCTTGATGCCCAGACCACCGCGATTCTGCATGCGGTACTCGGTCACCGCGGTGCGCTTGGCATAGCCGCCCTCGGTCACCACGAAGACGAACTCGTCGTCCTTGGCGACGGATGCCGAGAGCAGGCTGTCGCCCTCGCGGAAGTCCATGCCCTTCACGCCCGACGTCGACCGGCCCATGGGGCGCAGCGCGTTGTCGGTCGCGGAGAACCGGAGGGACATTCCCAGGCGGCTGATCAGAAGGATGTCGTCGCCCTCGTCGACGAGGAGCGCGCTGACGAGCTCGTCGGCGCCGCCCTGCTCGGTCTCGTCCGCCTCGTCCGACACCTGGCCGCGGAGCTTGATCGCGATCACGCCGCCCTGACGGTTCGTGTCGTACTCGTCGAGACGAGTCTTCTTGACCAGACCGTTGCGGGTGGCGAGCACCAGGTAGGTCGCGACGCTGTAGTCGCGGATGTCGAGGATCTGGGCGATCTCTTCATCGGGCTGCAGCGCGAGGAGGTTGGCCACGTGCTGGCCCTTGGCATCCCGTCCCGCCTCGGGGACCTCGTAGGCCTTGGAGCGATAGACGCGACCCTTGTTCGTGAAGAACAACAGCCAGTGGTGGGTCGTCGTGACGAAGAAGTGCTCGACGACGTCGTCGGCGCGCAGCTGCGCGCCCTTCACGCCCTTACCGCCGCGGTGCTGCGAACGGTAGTTGTCGCTGCGGGTGCGCTTGATGTAGCCGTCACGGGTGACCGTGATGACCATCTCTTCTTCCGCGATCAGGTCTTCGATCGACACGTCGCCGTCGAAGCCGTGCAGGATCTGGGTGCGACGGTCATCGCCGAAACGGTCGACGATCCCGGTCAGCTCGTCACGGATGATCGTGCGCTGGCGCGCGGGGGACGCCAGGATGTCGTTAAAGTCGGCGATGCGAGCTTCGAGCTCGGTCGCCTCGTCGACGATCTTCTGCCGCTCGAGGGCCGCCAGACGACGCAGCTGCATGTCGAGGATCGCCTGCGCCTGGATGTCGTCGATGTCGAGGAGCTTCTGCAGGCCCTCGTTGGCATCCTGAGCCGTCGGCGAGCGACGGATGAGCGCGATGACCTCGTCGAGGGCGTCGAGCGCCTTCAGGTAGCCGCGCAGGATGTGCATGCGCTCTTCGGCCTTGCGGAGGCGATAGCGCGTGCGCCGGACGATGACGTTGACCTGGTGGTCGATCCAGTGGCTGACGAATCCGTCGAGCGAGAGCGTGCGCGGCACACCGTCGACGATCGCCAGCATGTTGGCGCCGAAGTTCTCCTGCAGCTGGGTGTGCTTGTAGAGGTTGTTCAGCACGACCTTGGCCACCGCGTCGCGCTTGAGCACGACGACGAGACGCTGACCGGTGCGACCGGACGTCTCGTCGCGGATGTCGGCGATACCGGTGATCTTGCCCTCGCGAGCGAGGTCGCCGATCTTGACCGCGACATTGTCGGGGTTGACCTGGTACGGCAGCTCGGTGATCACGAGGCACGTGCGGCCCTGGATCTCCTCGATGTTCACGACGGCACGCATCGTGATCGAGCCGCGACCGGTGCGGTAGGCGTCCTTGATACCGCGCGTGCCGAGGATCTGCGCGGCGGTCGGGAAGTCGGGCCCGGGGATGCGCTCCATGAGCGCTTCGAGCAGCTCCTCGCGGGTGGCATCCGGGTTCTCGAGAGCCCAGAGCGCGCCGGCGGAGACCTCGCGGAGGTTGTGCGGCGGGATGTTCGTCGCCATACCGACCGCGATGCCGACCGAACCGTTGACGAGGAGGTTCGGGAAGCGCGACGGCAGGACGACGGGTTCCTGCGTCTGGCCGTCGTAGTTGTCCTCGAAGTCGACGGTCTCTTCTTCGATGTCGCGGACCATCTCGAGCGCGAGTTGCGACATCTTCGTCTCGGTGTAGCGCGGGGCGGCCGCACCCTGGTTGCCCGGGGAGCCGAAGTTGCCCTGGCCGAGCGCGAGGGGATAGCGCAGCGACCACGGCTGCACGAGACGCACGAGGGCGTCGTAGATGGGGGCGTCGCCGTGGGGGTGGTAGTGCCCCATGACCTCGCCGACGACACGGGCGCACTTCGAGAACGACTTGTCGGGTCGGAAGCCGCCGTCGTACATGCCGTAGATCACGCGGCGGTGCACGGGCTTGAGACCGTCCTCGACGCGCGGCAGTGCGCGACCGACGATGACGCTCATCGCGTAGTCGAGGTAGCTCCGCTGCATCTCGAGCTGGAGGTCGACCTGGTCGATCCTGCCGTGGTTGTGCGCGGGTTCCGACCGGACCTCGTCGGGCTCGGGCGTGATGTCGTCAGCCATGTCTTCTCAGTTTCGTAGTGCGTCGTCGATCGTCGTCGTGCGGGGTCGCAGAGCGACGGGTTCAGATGTCGAGGAAGCGGACGTCTTTGGCGTTGCGCTGGATGAAGCTGCGTCGCGACTCGACGTCTTCGCCCATGAGGACCGAGAAGATCTCGTCGGCGGCGGCCGCATCGTCGATCGTGACCTGCTTCAGGGTGCGCGTCTCGGGATCCATGGTGGTCTCCCAGAGCTCGTGGTCGTTCATCTCGCCCAGACCCTTGTAGCGCTGGATGCCGTTGTCCTTGGGGATGCGGCGACCGGCGGCCTGACCGTCGACCAGCATCGCGTCGCGCTCCCGGTCGCTGTAGGCGTACTCGTGCGGGTGGTTCGACCACTTCAGGCGGTACAGCGGCGGCTGGGCGAGGTAGACGAAGCCGGCCTCGATGAGTCCGCGCATGTAGCGGAAGAGGAGCGTGAGCAGCAGCGTCGTGATGTGCTGGCCGTCGACGTCGGCATCGGCCATCAGCACGATCTTGTGGTACCGCGCCTTGGCCATGTCGAAGTCTTCGCCGATCCCCGTCCCGAAGGCCTGGATCATGGCCTGGACCTCTTTGTTGCCCAGAGCTCGGTCGAGGCGGGCGCGCTCGACGTTGAGGATCTTGCCGCGCAGCGCGAGGATCGCCTGGGTGTGGGGGTCGCGGCCCTGAACGGCCGAGCCGCCGGCGGAGTCACCCTCGACGAGGAAGATCTCGCTGATCGAGGGATCCTTCGACGTGCAGTCCTTCAGCTTGTCGGGCATGGCCGCCGACTCGAAGACGCTCTTGCGACGAGCGGTCTCGCGCGCCTTGCGTGCCGCCAGGCGCGCGGTGGCCGCGTCGATCGCCTTGCGGATGATGTTCTTGGCCTGGCCCGGATTGCGGTCGAACCAGTCGCCGAGCTTGTCGCCGACGACCTTCTGCACGAAGGCGCGGGCTTCGGTGTTGCCGAGCTTGGTCTTCGTCTGCCCCTCGAACTGCGGCTCCGACAGCTTCACCGAGATGACGGCCGTGAGGCCCTCGCGGATGTCGTCGCCGGTGAGGTTGTCGTCCTTCTCTTTGAGGAGGTTGTTCGCGCGGGCGTAGCGGTTGACCAGCGTGGTCAGCGCGGCACGGAAGCCCTCTTCGTGGGTGCCGCCCTCGTGCGTGTTGATCGTGTTGGCGTAAGTGAAGACGTTCTCGGTGTAGGCGGTCGTCCACTGCATCGCGAGCTCGAGCGCGATGTGCCGGTCGGTGTCTTCGGACTCGACCTCGATGATCTCGTCGTTGACCACGTCGGCCTTGCGGACGCGGTTGAGGTGCTCGACGTAGTCCACGAGACCGCGCTCGTAGAGGAAGGAGTCGTTGCGCGCCTCGGTGACTTCTTCGCCCGGCTCTCCCTCGACGACCACCGACTGGGGACGCTCGTCACGGAGGCTGATGCGCAGCCCCTTGTTCAGGAACGCCATCTGCTGGAAGCGGGTGCGGAGGGTGTCGTAGTCGAAGTCGATGGTGTCGAAGATCGTCGCATCGGGCCAGAACGTGATCGTCGTCCCCGTCTGGTCGCTCTCTTCGCCCTTCTCGAGAGGGGCGAGGGGCTGGCCGCCGTCGCGGAAGGACTGGCGCCACACGTGACCCTGTCGCTTGACCTCGACCTCGAGCCGCGTCGACAGGGCGTTCACGACCGACGAACCGACGCCGTGCAGACCACCGGAGACGGCGTATCCGCCACCGCCGAACTTTCCACCGGCGTGCAGCACGGTCAGGACGACCTCGACCGTCGACTTCCCCTCGGTGCGGTGCATGTCGACCGGGATGCCGCGACCGTTGTCGACCACGCGGACGGCGCCGTCGCTGAGGATCGTGACGTCGATCGTGTCGCAGTAGCCGGCGAGAGCCTCATCGACGGAGTTGTCGACGATCTCCTGCACCAAGTGGTGGAGGCCGCGCTCACCGGTCGAGCCGATGTACATACCGGGGCGCTTGCGAACGGCTTCGAGACCCTCGAGCACCTGGATGGCGTCGGCCCCGTACTCGTTGGGAACCTTCGTGGAGGGTGCTTCAGGTTCCTCGGAAACGCTGTCGGGGTTTTCGGACGTCATGGGTGCGCGCGCTCCAGATCGGTTCTCGGAGCTTCCATCCTATCGCGCGGGACCCCGGGAAATGGCGTGTACGCCCCTACACGGGGATAAATCGGGCCGAGGCGGGATCGACCATGGCCTAGCCGTAGGTATCGCGCGGGCCGCGGCCTGGAACGGCTCTGGGCCCCCATTTCCAAGAGGGGACGTCCGGCCCTACGAACCGGATCGCCTCGACGCCGGCCTCCGGGAACCGTCTCAGGATCTCCGACAGGATCTGCGCGCGCATGAGCTGCAGCTGTTTCGCCCACGCCGTGGAGTCCGCCTGCACGGTGAGGGTGCCGGCATCCAGGGCCACCGGGCGGGTGTGAGCGGCGGTGTCCGCGCCCGCGACATCGTGCCAGGTGCGCACGAGATCCTCGCGGGCCAGCTGTGGCTCCCAGCCCGCCGACTGCGTGAGGGTCGCGAGAACGTCTCCCAGTCCTCGCGGGTCTCGGCCCGGCGAGAACGGGGCGTTCTCGTCGTCGTCGGTGCGGCGGCGACGCCTCCTCTTGCGGTACGGCGACGGCTCGAGACCGCGCAGACGCAGGTAGGTCGCCATCGTCTCGGGGAGTTCGGCGTCGTCACTCATCGTCGACCGTCACGATCTGGCCCGCCTCGACACGGACGACGTGCGCGCGAAGGGCATCGGGAACGTCCTCCTCGACGGCCGAGGTGACGATCACCTGCTCGTACCCGCCGACCAGCTCGGCGAGGCGAGCGCGCCTCCCCGCGTCGAGCTCGGCGAACACGTCATCGAGGATGAGCACGGGGTCTCCCAAGCGGGACTCGGCGCGAAGAATCTCCGCCGAGGCCAGACGCAGAGCAAGAGCGACCGACCAGGACTCGCCGTGTGAGGCGTACCCCTTCACCGGAAGGCCCCGGACGCGCAGGACCAGGTCGTCACGATGGGGACCGACCAAGGTCAGCCCGCGCTCGAGTTCCGCGGACCGTCGCGCAGCGAGGGCGGCGCGGAACTGCTCCGCGAGGGGCCCGCCCGGAGCGGAGGTCGCCGCGTCTCCCTCTTCGGGATCGCCGCCACCGACCGACAGTGCCCACTCCAAACGGGGCTCGTGGTCGGCGCCCGCGATCGCCGCGTAGGCGCTCGCGACCGGCTCGGACAGATCGGATGCCAGCGCCAAGCGCGCCTCGATCAGTTCGGTCCCCAGGGTGACGAGCTTGTCGTCCCAGACGTCGAGGGTTCCGAGGGCGTCACCGCGCACGCCCCGCGCCCGAGCGGACTTCAACAGCGCGGTCCGCTGGCGGAGGACCCGGTCGTAATCGGCGACGACCGCGGCCATCCTCGGAGTGCGCTGCACGATCAGCTGATCGGCGAACCGCCGCCGCGCAGATGGGTCGCCCCGCACGATCTGCAGGTCTTCGGGGGCGAAGAGCACCACCTGGGCGTACCGGGGAAGTTCCGCGGTGCGCACGTTCACCCCGTTTACCCGCGCGCGGTTGGATCCCTGGCGATTCAGCTGCAGCTCGAGCAGCACGCTGCGTTCCCCGTGGGCGAGACGCGCGCGGACGATCGCGGCATCCGTCCCGTCCTTCACCATCGGCGCGTCGCTGGACACCCGATGAGAACCGAGAGTCGCCAGATAGGCGACGGCCTCGACGAGGTTCGTCTTGCCCTGGCCGTTCCGGCCGACGAAGACGTTGGCACCGGTGGAGAGCGAGACATCGACTTCCGCGTAATTGCGGAAATCCCTGAGTCCCAACTGCTCCACGATCACCGAGTCAGACTACCCGCCGCCTCCGACATCCCGGCGGGGCGCCGGTCTCAGCGGAGCAGCAGGTTGGGCTGGAGGAGGTACTTGAAGGTCCCCTCGCCGCCCTTGTCGACCGAGGTCTGCGGGGTGACCAGCACGGGGCTGAGCTTGTTCGCGTTGTCGCTCGACGTGAAGGTGATGCGCGTGAACTCGCTGCGCACCGCGCCGAGGGACTCGAGGAGGTACTGGGGGTTGAGCCCCAGGGTGACCTCGTCGCCGACGAGGGTGGCATCCACGGTCTCGGTGGCGCGAGCCTGCTCGGTGCCGGAGGCGTCCATCGACACGCCATCCGCCCCGAAAGTGAAGCGGAGCGGCGCGGAACGGTCGAGGACCAGGGCGACACGGCGAACGGCCTCGGCGAGCTCGGCGGTGTTGACCACGCTGTGGTGTTCGGTCTGCTCGGGGAAGAGCCGACGGACGGGCGGGAAGTTGCCCTTGATGAGGAGCGAGGTCACCGTCTTGTTGGCTGCGGTGAAGGCGATGATCTCGCGGTCACCCGACCCGGAGAAGGCGATGGAGATGTCGCCACCGTGCGCGAAGGTCTTGCCGACCTCCTGCAGGGTGCGAGCGGGAACCAGCGCCGACGTCGTCTCGTCAGATGCCGCCTGCCCCCCGTCCCACGGGATCTCGCGGAGCGCGACCCGATAACGGTCGGTGGCCACGAGGCTCAACCGTGTTCCGGAGACCTCGAGCTGCACACCGGTGAGGACCGGAGTGACATCGTCACGCGATGCGGCGAAGGCGACCTGCGCGATGGCGGTGGCGAACTCGTCCGCCGGCACGAGACCGGACTCGCCGGTGACCTCGGGAATCGCGGGGTATTCCTGGACGGGCATCGAAGCGAGCGTGAAGCGCGCCGAACCACAGGTGAGCAGGATGCCGCCGTCTTCATCGACCGCGATCTGGATCGGCGCATTGGGCAGTCGGCTCGCGATGTCGCTGAGCAGTCGGCCGTGGACGAGGATCGTGCCGGGCTCGTCGACCGTGGCCTCGATGGTCGTCCGAGCGGATGCCTCGTAGTCGAAAGCCGCGAGCGTGAGTCCCTGCTCGTTCGCTTCGATCAGGACACCGGCCAGGATCGGCTGCGGGTTGCGCTGAGGCAGGAGCTTGACCACGAACGACACAGCTTCGCTGAACACATCGCGATTGACGTGGAACTTCACGGACGCTCCCTTGACGGCGGGTATGGCTTACCCATGCTAGCCCCCGGCCGGGGATGACCCCGGTCCACGACTGAGCGCACCACGAGGTCATCGAATCTCTCTTAACTCAATAGGGATCTTTCATCTTGTTAACAGCTGTGGAGAGTGTGGATAACTTCGCGGATCGCTGTTAACAGAAGGGAACGACAGGACTGTCACTTGTGGACGGGCTGCGGAGAGCTTGCGCAGTTAACACGGCGAGGAGGGAAGTCGATCCGATCGCCGTCCACAAGTTAAGGCGCGTCGTGCACAGTTCATCCGCAGAGATTCGGAGTTATCCACAGGTTTTCCACACTGTGTAGAACCCGCTGAAACATCCCTCTGGTGCGGGTGAAGCGGAGCTCTGACCGCCGAAAAGACGAAGGACCCGACCGCGGATGCGGACGGGCCCTGGGCCGGGAGAGAGGCGCTCAGCGCATACGCCCGAGCTGGCTCGTGATCTCGGAAACCTGGTTGAAGATCGAGCGGCGCTCCTTCATCAGGTCGCTGATCTTCTTGTAGGCGTACATGACCGTGGTGTGGTCGCGGTTGCCGAACAGCTGCCCGATCTTCGGCAGTGACAGGCTCGTGCGCTCACGACAGAGGTACATCGCGATCTGCCGAGCCGTGGCGACGGCTTGCGATCGGCTCGATCCGTAGAGGTCGTCGACGGAGAGCTTGAAGTATTGCGCGGTCGCGGTGATGATGTCCGTCGGCGAGACGACGTTGGCGTCGTCCTGGTCGATGATGTCGCGGAGCACGGTCTGCGCGAGCGACATGTCGAGCGTCGACCGATTCAAGCTCGCGAACGCCGAAACGCGGATGAGCGCGCCCTCCAGTTCGCGGATGTTCGACGAGACGACCGTGGCGATGTACTCGAGCACGTCGTCCGGGATGAGAAGTCTCTCGCTCTGCGCCTTCTTGCGGAGGATCGCGATGCGTGTTTCCAGGTCGGGCGCCTGCACGTCGGTGATCAGACCCCACTCGAATCGACTTCGCATGCGGTCCTCGAAGCCGGTCAGCTGCTTCGGGGGCAGATCGCTCGTGATCACGACCTGCTTGTCGTGATCGTGAAGGGTGTTGAACGTGTGGAAGAAAGCTTCCTGCGTCTCGGCCCGGCCCTGGAGGAATTGGATGTCGTCGATCAACAGGATGTCGACGTCGCGATACCTCGCCTGGAACGCCGAGCCCCTGTTGTTGGCGATCGAGTTGATGAAGTCGTTCGTGAACTCTTCGCTCGAGACGTACCGGACACGGATGCCGGCGTACATGCTCGCCGCGTAGTCACCGATCGCGTGGAGCAGGTGTGTCTTACCGAGACCGGAGTCGCCGTAGATGAAGAGGGGGTTGTACGCCTTCGCCGGTGCTTCGGCCACGGCGACGGCTGCGGCGTGAGCGAAGCGGTTGGACTGACCGATGACGAAGTTGTCGAACGTGTACTTGGGGTTCAGTCGGGTGTCGCTCCGGGATGCCGGGACGATCGGTTCCGGTGCCTGCTCCGGGATGAGCGAATGGCTGGTGGGAGCCGGCGCCGGGCGGTCATCGCTCGACGCGGATCGCGGGGAGTCGATGAGGTCGGGGTTCACGACGACACGGAAGGCGTTCACCTCGGGGTCGGGTCCCTGAACCTGGGTCAACGCTTCGAGGATGGGGGCGCGCATGCGCTTGTTCATCTGCGCCGCGGTCAGATCGTTGGGGACGTCGAGGTAGAGGGTCCCGCCCATGACGCCCTGCGGAACGGCGAGGTTCAGGAAGCCGTGGAGTTGCGGAGTGACGCGCTCGTCTTCCAAGAGGTGGTCGAGCACGGCGGACCAGACAGGAACATCCGGTACTTCGTGCAATGACATGTCCCCTCCGGGATCTCGGCGCGCGGGCAGACCGACGGAGTCGCGTCGAACCTGTGGATAACTTCCGGGGCCACGCTAGTTCGCGGCTCATCCGGAGCAAAATCCACTGTAGAACGCTGTCGCGTGTCTTTGCCACGCCTGTGGACAACGACTGGGGATAATGGGCGGTCGGTTTCTCGGTTTGAGTTAAGGGCGCGCGCGACGTAGCCTTAGTCGGTTGACTTATGCCTATACGGCAGTCCCGACCCCACGTCCCCGGCAGAAGAGCATCGGGCGACACCACCTCCGGAGTGACCCATGAGCAAGCGCACCTTCCAGCCCAACAACCGTCGCCGCGCCAAGAAGCACGGCTTCCGCGCCCGCATGCGCACGCGCGCCGGCCGCGGCATCCTCGCGGCCCGTCGTGCCAAGGGCCGCACCGAACTCTCGGCCTGATCCCCCTAGTGCTCGCGAAGCCGAACCGACTCACCCGCGGATCGGACTATAAAGCCACTGTCCGTCGGGGCTCTCGGTGCGCCGGAACGCACGCCGTGACGTACGTCGGCGGTGTGGACGAAGACGGCCCCGCCCGTTTCGGCTTCATCGTGAGCAAGCAGGTCGGATCCGCGGTCACTCGCAACACCGTTCGCCGCCGCCTCAAGGCGGTGTGCGCCGAGGCGCTCCCGTCTGTTCGCGGGGGCGCCTCGGTCGTCATCCGAGCACTCCCCTCTTCGGCGACAGCGGACTACGCGTCGCTTCGGTCCGACGTCCTTCGTTGCCTCCAACGGAAGGCCTTCGTATGAGCGCGTCGACCCTCCCCACCTCCTCCACCGGCACCGCTCACTTCGAGCTGTCCGCGGTGGTGGCCTCCGTCCCGCTCCTCCCCCGGAACGCGGGACTCGCCCTGTTGCACGCGTATCGCGCGACGATCTCGCACGTCTATGGCGACGTCTGCAAGTACTACCCCTCCTGTTCCGCCTATTCGGTGGGCGCCGTGCAGCAGCACGGACTCGTCAAGGGTGTCGCGCTGACCGCGGCCCGTCTCGCACGCTGTCATCCCTGGGCTCAGGGAGGCATCGACGATGTCCGTCCTCACCGCGCTTTCCGTCACGAACTCACTCCGCACGGATTCGTCGTGCCCTCCCGGAAGGACTGATCGTGCAATTCGATCTCATTGGGACCATCCTCTGGCCGTTGAAATGGATGGTCGAGCTCGTCCTCGTGGGCTGGCATGCGCTCTTCACGGCGCTCGGCATGGCGCCGGCAGCCGGCCTCACGTGGGTGCTGTCGATCGTGGGCCTCGTTCTCATCGTGCGAGCCGCCCTGATCCCGCTCTTCGTGAAGCAGATCAAGAGCCAGCGCAAGATGATGGAGATCGCTCCGGAACTGCGCAAGGTGCAGGAGAAGTACAAGGGCAAGCGCGACCAGCTGTCTCGCGAGGCCATGAGCCGCGAGACCATGGCGCTGTACAAGAAGCACGGTACGACGCCCGTCTCGAGCTGCCTGCCGCTCCTGGTGCAGATGCCGATCTTCTTCGCGCTCTTCAGCGTGCTGAACGACGTCTCGAAGCACGCCGCGAGTGGTGTCGGTGGTGTGGGTCTGCTCACGCCGGAGCTCACGACCGAGTTCTACGACGCACGCCTGTTCGACGTGGCATCCATGCACGTGAACCTGGTGACCGCGTGGAATCAGCCCGACGGTCAGGTCACCGTGGCGATCCTGCTCACGCTGGTCGTCCTCATGATCGCGTCGCAGTTCTTCACGCAGCTGCAGATCATCTCGAAGAACCTCTCCCCCGAGGCGAAGACGGGTCAGGCCTACCAGATGCAGAAGGTGATGCTCTACATCCTTCCGCTGGCCTTCATCTTCTCGGGTGTCTTCTTCCCGCTCGGTGTGGTCATCTACTGGTTCGTCAGCAACCTGTGGACGATGGTCCAGCAGTTCGTCGTCATCCGTGAGATGCCGACTCCGGGCTCGGACGCCGCCAAGGCTCGTGAAGAGCGTCTGGCCCGCAAGGGGAAGGCGATCGACTCCAGCGGCAAGGTCGTTCCCATCGAGAAGTACCGCGCCGAGCAGCAGCGTCTGCTCGAAGAGGCGGAGCGTGCCCGCGCCACGCAGCCGAAGCGCCAGCAGCCGGTCGGCAAGCAGCGCGCCAAGAAGCAGCAGGGCGGCAAGCCCGGGGGCTCCCCCGCGCGACCGGCCCCCGGCTCCACTGCATCCGATCCCTCCTCCTGACGACACGGAGACCATCATGACGACGTCCGAGCAGATCTCGACCGACCAGAACGCCGCCACCGAAGAGCAGCTCGAGCAGGAGGGCGACATCGCCGCCGACTTCCTCGAGGGGCTGCTGGACATCGCCGACATCGACGGTGACCTCGCCCTGGATGTCCGCGCGGGTCGCGCCTACGTGTCGGTGGAAGCGGAGGACGCGAGCGCACTGTCGGCGCTGTCGCACTCGGACACGGTCCAGGCGCTCCAGGAGCTCACGCGGCTGGCCGTGCAGAACGCGACCGGTCGTTTCTCCCGATTGATCCTCGACGTGGGCGGTTCGCGCGACGCGCGTCAGCGTCAGCTCGAGAACCTGGTCGACCGTGCGATCGAGCGCCTCGACGAGGGTGCATCGCAGGCGTCTCTGCCCGCGATGTCGAGCTACGAGCGCAAGCTTGTGCACGACATCGCCGCGGAGCGCGGTTGCGTGTCCGAGTCGTTCGGTGAGGGCGCGGATCGCCACACCGTCCTGCGACGCAGCTGAGGACGTCGGATGCCGATGGAGCTGGAGCCGGAGCCGGATGTCGCCGCCGAGATCTTCGGCGATCGTCTGGATCTCGCTCGGCGCTTCACACAGGCGCTGGCAGACCACGGTGAGGAGCGTGGGCTGATCGGCCCACTCGAGGTACCGCGTCTGTGGACGCGGCACATCCTCAACAGTGCCGTTGCCGCCCCCCTGTTCGAGGGGCAGGCGGCGGACATCGGTTCAGGTGCCGGACTCCCCGGTATCGTCCTTGCGATCGCGCGGCCGGATGTGCAGTGGACTCTCATCGAGCCCATGGAGCGTCGAACGGTCTGGCTCACGGAGCAGGCGGAGAGCCTCGGCCTCACGAATGTGACGGTCGCGCGGATGCGCGGTGAGGAGTGGACCGGCGGACGTTCCTTCGATGTCGTCACCGCTCGCGCCGTCAGTGCTCTGCGCACCCTGTTGCCTTCGACCGCACCGCTCGTGCGCCCGGGAGGCAGGCTCGTTCTCCTCAAGGGAGCGAACGTCGCGGCAGAGATCGACGCCGCGGCGAAGCAGGTGCGTCGCTTCGGATTGACGGACGTTCGTGTAGAGGTCGTCGGCGAGCGGCAGTTGGACGAACCGACGCGCGTGTTCGTGGCGACCGTTTCGCGCTGACCGCGCGTCGCGTCGTCCGTCTTAGAAGACACTGCCCCTCATCGATGACGGGCCACGTGGGCCGTCGGGCGTCACGCGTCGTTGCCGGTGCGGAGACCTCGCCTGCCCAGTCCGCGCCGCGAGGGATGCGCGTCGACGGGGTGGCGGGCGTCAGGCCGGAAGCTGGGGTGGCGACAGCCCGTCAGCGACGGACCTCACGGGAGGGTGTGTCCCTGCGTGCCGTGTGGATGTGAGTGTCCGCTCCCGTGATGTGATCCCAGCTCGGGAAGATCGCATCGATCCGACGGCTTGGGTCCGTTCGTTGCGAACTCCGACGGAGGGCGAGAGGAGTCAGATCGCCCTCGCTGTGGCAGGGCCAGGATTCGGGGCAGTGCGAGTCGCGGGCCTTTACTTAACTGGTTGTAAAATGAAGTCCTTATCGGCATCCGCGCGTTGATGCCGAGTGTGGGAACGGCTCTGTCGGCGTTCTGAATGCGCGAGCATCTTCCTGCCGTGGAACGCTGGCGTCGCCCCGGGCGTAGCGGACCGCGAGGTCATCGTCGTCGAGGAGATTGACCTGATGGACGACGAGGGCGGTGCGGATGTGGGGGGTGCCGTGCGCACGGGTCGACGTGGGACACCATCGCAGGCTTTTCGAAGACGAGCCGGGAGGGCCGGCGTTTCACGTGAAACGAGCTGCCAGGCGGACGTGGCGTGACGTGCGGTTGGGAGGTCTCCTCGGCCGCCGCTCGAGCTGGCCTTCGGGGTGCTCGGGTGCCCCCGTGGCTTGGCACGTTGCAGCAGGCGGCGTATTGCTGATCCTTCATTTCAGGTCGGACGATGATGCGGCGCCGAGATGAACTTCGGGTGCGTGAGCCTGCGAAAGGCCGGTGGTGTGCACGTGTCGCGGAATGGCTGCGGTGACGTCGGCGAGTCTCGGCGCCCTCGGTGACGACGTCCGTCCGCCGGAGTCGGGCCTTTGTCGGAGCTGGCTCGGTGGGTGCGGAGCGTCAGGGGTGGTTGGGTGCTCTCGAGGGGGGTATCCGCCGCCATGACGGAATGGGCTGGGTGAGGCGCGTCCAAAGGGGGTACTCGCTCAGCTCGTTGCGCGGGCATCCGGGCGAGCGAGAACTGCAATGCTGTCCGAGTGCGATTCTTCACGTGAGCGGACCCTCCGCGCGGCGGCGAGGATCGACGCCTCGATCCGAAGGCCGTGAGCGTGAGACCTATTCGGGATGTGTGTCGGACGCTGGTGTCTGACAGGTGATTCGTGCGGACTTCGTCGCGACGCTCAGATGGCGGAGCTCAACCAAGTTCCGGTGAGGGCTCCCCAGCGGACGGGATCATACGATCCGCTGTGGTCGGGTACATCGCCCGCGCTCCTGTTGACGGTGTTCCCGACGTCGTGAGGCGGCTTGAGGAGACGTCGCTGTTCCACTGTGAGCAGCGCTATCTCGTGTCACTGCTGCTTCGCCGCGGAGGCTGGCCGGCTTCGAACCAACACTCCCCCGCCTGGTTCCACAGCTCATAGGATGCGGATGATGCAGGTGTTGGTGAACGTCTTCGTCCGCTGCGGGAGGGCGTCCCCGGGGCTTGGCGGTGGATTGCGTGTCGTGATCATTCGGAGTTTCACGTGAAACATCCCTCGTGTGATGCAAATGGTTCGCATGTTGAGTCGGGCGCTCGGGCGGCTCGAGTGAGTGACCACGCCCCGATTGCAGGTTCTGGCACGACCTCACGGCGTGGACCTCGCGTGCAGTTCCGGCGCTGCCGTCGTTCTGTACCTGATTCCGATCTCGCCTGGCGCCACTTGCTGAACCTGACCTGGGCTTAGGCGAGCGCACGCGGGTGCCTCACAGCGCGGTGGTATACCGAGATGGGTTTCCGACGAGCGGAGCGTCGGATCCGTCGGACCGCCGAAGGACGTTGCCGCGCCGAGGTGCCAACCCCCGGCGAGTTGTGGCACTAGTTTCACGCGGTGTGGTGTGTTTCGTGGCAGCCGTCCGGTGTGAGCGATCACTGTGGAGCCACGAGCGAGCGCCATGTACGCCGAGATTCTTCTTCGAGGCGGTGTGGTTCGCGCCTGTTGTCGTGCGGGTCCGGCGGCATCGCCATAGGTGGCATCGCAGCGGTCTCTGCCGTCTCGAGTGCCGCAGTGACCGGAGCACATTCGCGTCGGTGTGCGCGACTCCGAGCCTGGAGCTGGCTGCGGGCCAATTCTCGCTCACTCGGAATGCACACGGTCGTGCTGATATCCGTGTGTGCTCCCGATCCACCCAAGACGGAGACGTTCGTAGATGGGGTGTGACAGGCGGGTCTCCCGGCTAGGAACTCACCAGGGCGCTGGACGCAGCTGGCGGTTGCGGATCGAGGGTGTCGGGGCCGCGTTGCCTCGGCGTCAGTCCAGCTGGGCCGCGGATTGGACGGAACTACACCGTGGGGTTGCGTGAGCCGAGGAACCTGTCCGCAGGCACCGCGTACGTCACGCCGACGCCATGGGGAAGCACAAAGTCGGGCATCCTGCGTCCCCGCACACACCCCTTACGGGGACACGGGAGCCGCGCGAGGTCTGCGGCAAAGTGTCAAATGTGCCTACAGGCACCGATCACGCGGTCAGATGCCGGCGGCGGCGGGTGCGCCGCGGCCACGATGGTGAGCTGTCGATCTGCCCTGCCCCTCCCCCGCTGCCATGTTGCCGCGTGCAAGACGGAGGGAGGGTGTTGCGCTGGCCAAGTGTTTGACGTGAAACATGCCGAGTGTCCGGGTGTCGGAAGAAGCCGCGGGCTGAACATCGCAGCCGCCTACATCCCTGAGCCGATCCGCGGGCGGTCATGAGAGTCGGCACTGTTGCAGCTTCGCCGCGTGGCCCGGGGAGTGCTCTCCGCGTGTACGGAGCGTCACCGCAGCCATCGATTGGGAGGTGGTCTGGGCCGCCTCGCGCGCTCTCCGGAGTGTGGTGGTGGTGGTCGGGCCCACAATTCTGCCAGCGCCCAACTCCCCCCGCGTCTTCCGCGCTGGCCCGCTACGGCGACAACGGCCGCTCGCGCCACGCTCCGCTGTGAGGGTCTACCGTGACAGCTATCGCTCGCGTCGCGCTCCGCTGTGGGGCGCTGTTGTGACAGTGGCGGCTCGCGTCGCGCCCTGCTGTGAGGGTCTATCGTGACAGCTGTCGCTCTCGCGGCGCTCCGCTGTGGGGCGCTGTTGTGACAGGGGCGGCTCGCGTCGCGCCCTGCTGTGAGGGTCTATCGTGACAGCTGTCGCTCTCGCGGCGCTCCGCTGTGGGGCGCTGTTGTGACAGGGGCGGCTCGCGTCGCGCCCTGCTGTGAGGGTCTATCGTGACAGCTGTCGCTCTCGCGGCGCTCCGCTGTGGGGCGCTGTCGTGACAGCGGCCGCCCGCACCGAGTCCGGCCCTGGGCCTTCTGCGGCCGTGGCCGCGTCGACGGTGCGACGAACACCCGCGCCGCCGAGAGATGTGGGCCGGTATCGCAAGATGGGGCCGACATAGCGAGGTGGACAGAGATGGCGGGCTCACGGGCCGACCTCCTCGGCTCGCGACGCCGCTACGACGCGTGTGAGGCGTGGAGATGAGTTCCGAAGACGCCCCCATTGGCGCGACTCCTTCGAGCTTTGTCTTGCTGGACCCGGTATTGGGCTCCCTTCCGCGTCTCAACGCGGGTGCGGCCTGCACGTGTGGCGTGTCGGCTGCTGTCTCGCGACATCACGTAGTGCAGGGGCTCCTGAGCGAAACCGCTTCTCGACGTGACGCGCGGAATCCGGTCAGCATCCCCGCGATGCCGTGAATCTGGCACCGACGCTCGACGGTTCTTGCGATGAGGTTGCGGCAAGGCGGTGGGGCACCTTGCACAGGCCCGCCCCAACTCGGACCGGGTCACCGCGGTCCAGAAGGAGGCTCCCGGGGTGCTGTCAGGACCAGATGCAGTGATCAGGTTGTGAATGGGCAGGGCGCCCGTGTTTCACGTGAAACCCCACGGGTGCGGCTTCTTCAGGACGCAGGGTCCGCGTGGCTGTGTGCCCTGGACGCGGCACGTGCCCTGTCGCGACGCCACGTGGCGTGGAGGAGAAACACCCCGCTTCGCACGGGAGCCGAGCACCGCCCCACGGCGGACGGGACAGCAACGTTTGTGTGAATGCCGGACGCCGGAACTGGCTCGGTGAATAGACGACACATTCTGCACCCGAGGCTTGGGGCGCGCGAGGCCAGTGCGCCGATCGCACTTCGCTGAGATCACGCCTGCGATGGCACATTGGATATTGACCCAATTGATGATGATCACGCCGCGGTGAGCCTTTCGCTCGGTTGCCCTACAGTGCAGAACGTCGCTGGCCGCCTCAATCGACAGGGATGGCTTGGCCGTGCACGGAACGGACTCCGGCGTTTCACGTGAAACATCGGGGTGTGAGCCTGGCTCATCCGAGTGCCGAAACCGTGGCTCCATGCGATCCGCTGCACACTCCCACGTTTGGAATGCGCACCCGCCCGCCAGGCGCTCTCTCGTCGCGAGTTAGCCGTCGCGGTCTCCGTGCAATGGTCTGGCGTTGACCCGCGGCGCCTCACCCGAGCGCGAGGTGGGGTGACACGGTGCGCTCGGCGTCGTCGAGTCCACTAGTCGTGGTGTGGACTGAGGGGAGTGTCCGCGGGGGTCTCAAGAGATCCTCGACGCACCGGCCTACTCGGACACGGGTGTCGCTTGGGGTAGTGCCGGCTTTGGACCAAGCGTGGGTGCCCCGCCCCAAATGGTCGCATCTAGCTCTACGGCGCTCTGGGCCCAAGGAACACCGTCTGGTGACGGAAAGCGGAGGGTGAGCGAGCAGGACATGTTTCACGTGAAACGGAAGAGAGATGTGCCGAGCGCGGGGCAGGTAGGAACGACTGTGGGCGGCCCTGGTGGTGTTCTGATCGGGAGCGGGCACGTCACGGCATCGCGCGACCGACCGCTCGTTCGCTGACATGCAGGGGCCGAAGGTGGACCGGATCAGGAGCGTCGAAGAGGCGCAACGAGATGGCGCGATGATGATCCGGACGCGAGCCAGAACGCATCGACACATCCACACGACGGGAATGGCTCCGCGGAGGGTGGGTCAGCGTGTCCCGATCGCCGCCATCCAGTACGTCGTTCCCATCAATGGAGCCGGAGCAGCACCACGGTAGACCGCTGCCGCGGCGGTGCGGCGGTGCGGCGGTGCGGCGGTGCGGCGGTGCGGCGGTGCGGCGGTGCGGGGATGCGGGGATGCGGGGATGCCCGGCTGCGGCCAACCCCCCTCAGGTTCAGATCGACGAAGGAGCGTTCCGAGTTGCATTCCTCCAATGAGTTCAGAATCGATCCCACGGCTCGCCCCGGCCGTCGAACGAGACAGGCTCGCGCTCCTGCGGCGCGACGTCAACGAGCGAGGCGTCACGGGCTCGGCGATGGTGAAGCACGCAATCGGGTAGCGCATTCTCACCTCACCTACCCTCCCCTCACCTACCCTCCCCACAGGGCATACGCGTCGGACGTCCGCGCCACCTCGCGGGTAGACTGGGCGAGTTCGGCGACGGCAAGGGAGAACGTTTCACGTGAAACAGTCCGACGAGACGCCATCGTCATCCTCGTTCTTCGACTCCCCTATCGCGCGCGAGATCGCTGACCTCTCCGCGCGACGCCGTGCGCTTGAAGCCGTGAAGGTCGAACTATCTGGGCGAACGCGGGTCTTCACCGTTTCGAATCAGAAGGGCGGCGTTGGTAAGACCACGACGGCCGTGAACATCGCCGCCGCGCTGGCCTCTGTCGGCGCGCGCGTTCTGGTGATCGATCTCGACCCGCAGGGCAATGCATCCACCGCTCTCGGTGTCGCGCACAACGCGGAAACGGCGAGCATCTACGACGTCCTGATCAACGAAGTGCCCCTCGCGGACATCGTGCAGACGAGCCCGGAATCCTCCGACCTCCTCTGCGCGCCGAGCACGATCCACCTCGCGGGAGCTGAGATCGAACTCGTGTCGCAAGTCGCCCGTGAGCACCGGCTTCGCGGTGCACTACGCGACTACCTCGCCATCGAGGGTAACCATCTCGACTTCGTCATCATCGACTGTCCCCCGTCGCTGGGCCTCCTCACGATCAACGCCTTCACCGCAGCCGACGAGGTTCTCATTCCCATCCAGTGCGAGTACTACGCGCTGGAGGGTCTGAGTCAGCTCCTGGGAAGCGTGCAGATGATCCAGAAGCACCTGAACCCGACGCTCCATGTCTCCACCATTCTTCTCACGATGTATGACGGGCGTACGCGTCTCGCGCAGCAGGTCGCCGACGAAGTTCGCTCGCACTTCACCGACGAAGTACTGAATACGGTGATCCCGCGCTCCGTGCGTGTTTCTGAGGCACCGAGCTTCGGCCAGACCGTGATCGCGTACGATGGCCAGTCAGCGGGCGCCATTGCCTACCGCGAGGCAGCGGTCGAGATCGTCAACCGCGACACCACGACGAAGGGCTCCTGATGGCAAAGAGGACCGGACTCGGGCGCGGTATCGGCGCCCTGATCCCCACGGCTGAAGCGTCCGAAGCGCGTCCGGTCGACGTGTTCTTCCCTGGTGCCCCGACGAAGGCACCGGTCGCAGCGGAGTCGGATACGGGTGCCACGCCCCCCGCAGACGATCTCGTGTCGGTTCCGGGTGCTCGCCTTGTCCACATCGACCCGAAGTCGATCGTCCCGAACCCTCGGCAGCCCCGTACACACTTCGACCCCGAGGACTTGGCGGAGCTGGTGCACTCCGTGCGCGAGTTCGGTGTTCTGCAGCCGGTGGTCGTTCGCGACAAGGGTGATGGCACCTACGAGCTCATCATGGGCGAGCGTCGCACGCGCGCATCGCGTGAGGCCGGTCTCGAGTCCATCCCCGCCGTCGTTCGCGAGACGGACGACGAGTACCTCCTGCGCGACGCTCTCCTCGAGAACCTCCACCGTTCGCAGCTCAACCCTCTTGAGGAGGCGTCGGCTTACCAGCAGCTCCTCGAGGATTTCGGTATCACCCAGGAGGAGCTTGCGACGCGGATCGGACGCTCCCGACCTCAGATCAGCAACACCATCCGCCTTCTGAAGCTGCCCGTGCCGGTACAGCAGCGCGTCGCTGCCGGCGTCCTGAGCGCGGGCCACGCACGCGCCATCCTCTCTCTCGAAGACCCGAAAGAGATGCAGAAGCTCGCGGACAAGATCGTCAACGAGGATCTCTCGGTCCGCGCGGCGGAGGCCGCGGCCAAGATGCCCGGGGTCTCCCCCGCGCGTCAGAAACCCAAGGCCGGCTCGCGCCGCTCTGGCCTCGACGATGTCGCCGAGCGTCTGGGCGACCGCCTCGACACCAAGGTCCGCGTATCGTTGACGGCTAAAAAAGGCCAGATCAGCATCGATTTCGCCACGATTCAGGACCTGAATCGCATCCTCTCCGCTCTGGGCGAAGAAGGCTACACAGGCTGACGTCGAGGCCCCGGTGTCGTTGGTCCCGCGTACCCTGGATGAGTGACCGCGAACGAACAAGACCCGCCCCGGCGGGCGAGTCTGGAACTGCTGCGGGCAGAGGCATCCGATGAACTGGCGGTGCTGATCCACGAGCGCCTGCGCGGCGGCGAAGACCCCTGGGACTTCATGGAAGACCTGCCGAGCGTGGACGAACTCGTCGTCCTGATCCTCCGCGCCGACAACATCGCCGAGAACGGTGGGCAGCGGCCCAACCGTGCGCGCAACTATCGCGTGCTCCGTCAGATCGCTTTGGACTATCCCCCGCTCACACGCGCTGTGTGGCGCATTCTGGGTGAGGAAGAGCCTCACCGTCGCTGGGATGCCAGCGTGCGCCTCGACGCGTCCTGAGCGCCTTACGCGCCGGATCGGACGGCGGGGAGAAGGGCGCGTGGGCCACCGGCCCGGCCCGCACCCTGTACGGCCCTACACCCCCGCACGACGAGCCCCGGCACGGACCGCGCCCCTGCACGACGAGCCACGGCCGGGGCCGCACGCCGGCACCACACACCGCTAGCGGTCAGACACCGCTCCTTGCACACGGTGACAAGCCAGGAGCCCGCCGGGTGCAGCTCTGTCTATCCGCCGCGCAGGGGTCGCGTTCCTCGGGCGCGGAGGGGCGGCATCCCTTCGCCTCGGGACGAGTCGAGAGCCCACCCGGAAACGACGAATCCCCGACGCCGAGGCGCCGGGGATTCGATGCGTGAGAGAGGGGACTCAGCCGATGAACGGCGCGAGGTCCTGCTCGAGCGCGTACTTCGGCTTCGCGCCGATGATGGTCGTCTTGACCTCGCCACCCTGGAAGACCTTCATCGCGGGGATGGAGGTGATCTGGTACTTCATCGCGAGGTCGGGGTTCTCGTCCACGTTGAGCTTGAGAACGGTGATCTTGTCCGCGTTCTCGGACTGGATCTCGTCGAGCACGGGGGCGACCATGCGACACGGTCCACACCACTCAGCCCAGAAGTCCACGAGAACGGGTCCGTCGGCCTGCAGGACGTCCTGCTCGAAGGTCGCGGAGGTCGTCGCCTTGGCGGTCATGTGCTTTTCTCCTTAATGAGAGCGTCGATAGGGGAAACGCCGGTGGGCGTCAGTTTGTTCCTCAGACCACAGCCGCGTCGGGGAGACCCTCGATGAGGCTGTCGGCGACGGCGGGTTCGCCGGCTTCGCCACGCGCCGCGAGGAAGTGCTCGACGTCGAGGGCCGCCACGGTGCCACTGCCGGCGGCGGTGATCGCCTGACGGTAGGTGGGGTCGATCACATCGCCGGCGGCGAAGACGCCCTCGACCGACGTGCGCGACGAGCGGCCGTCGACCCAGATCGTGCCCTGGTCGGTGAGCTGCAGCTTGTCGTGGACGAGGTGGGTGCGCGGGTCGTTTCCGATGGCGACGAACAGTCCGTCGAGCGGCAGCTCGCGCGTGGTGTCGTCGACCGTGGAGCGCAGACGCACACCGCTGACCGCTTCGTCGCCGAGGATCTCGTCGACGGCGCTGTTCCAGATGAACTCGATCTTCGGGTTCGCGAACGCGCGCTCCTGCATGATCTTGGAGGCGCGGAGCGTGTCCTTGCGGTGGATGATGTACACCTTCGACGCGAACTTGGTGAGGAAGTTGGCCTCCTCCATCGCGGAGTCACCGCCGCCCACGACGGCGATCGTGCGGTCGCGGAAGAAGAATCCGTCGCACGTGGCACACCACGAGACGCCGTGACCCGAGAGGCGGTCCTCGCCCTCGAGGCCGAGCTTGCGGTAGGCGGAGCCGGTGGCGTAGATGACCGAGACGGCTTCTTCGACCTTGCCACTGCCCAGCGTGACCTTCTTGACGGGGCCGTCCAGCTCGAGCGAGACGACGTCGTCGTACAGCACCTGGGCGCCGAAACGCTCGGCCTGGGCCTGCATCTTGGCCATGAGGTCGGGGCCCTGGATGCCTTCCGGGAACCCGGGGAAGTTCTCGACCTCGGTCGTGTTCATGAGGTCGCCGCCGGCTTCGACGGAGCTCGCGACGACGAGGGGCTCGAGGTTGGCTCGGGCGGCGTAGATAGCGGCCGTGTAGCCGGCAGGACCCGACCCGATGATGATGACGTGACGCACGATTGCGCCTTCCTCTCGTAGATACCGTCGGATGAAACCCATGGTAGCCGCGGGGTATTCCGCGACCGGGGGGGCTAGCGCTTGGGGAGGAACCGCCGACCGAGCGCGAGCGCCGGGGCGAGTTCGGGAGTGCGGAACAGAGCCAGGATGCCGATATAGACGGCGAGGACGCTTCCCCCGACGAGCGCCGACCCGAGGACACCGGTCAGGCGATCGGCGGAGAGCCACCCCTCGGGGCCGCCGCAGAGCAGGACGACGCCCCAACCCGCTGCTCCGGCCGGGATCCCGACCAGGACGAAGCGGCCCAGGGGCAGGAGCCACTCGCGGATGCCGATCCCGCCGAGACGACGGTTGAGGATCGCGGTGGCGATGATCACCTGCACGAGGCTCGACAGGGATTGGCCCAGGGCGACCGCGGCCGCGAGCTCGGTGATCGGGAGGAGTCCGGCATCCAGAGCCCAGCCCGCGCCGAGAGCGGTCAGCGCGACGAGGATGCCCTGGACGAGCGTGAAGAAGAACGGGGTACGCGTGTCGTTGTAGGCGTAGAACGTGCGCTGAATGACGAACAGCACCGCCAGCGGCAGGAGGCACACCAGGAAGCACAGGAGGACGGGGGCCGCGGCGACGGCCTCACGCGAGTCGTTCGTGAAGATGCGCGAAGCGGGTACGGACGCCGCGATGAGCGCCGCGGTGGCGGCGACGATGAAGAGGCCGAGCACTCGGATGCTGCGGATGATGTCGTCGCGCACGCGGTCGTCGCGGCCGGCCGCCGCGTGCTCGCTCAGCTGCGTGAAGTACGGGGTGCCGATCGACAGCACGATCAGGGAGTACGGGAGCATGAAGACCAGCCACGCGTTCTGCGAGGCGAGGACGGCAGGACCGTTTCCGGATGCCTCGAAGAGCACCCGGCTCTGCACGATTCCGGCGAGCTGACCGATGATCACCATGAGGAATGTCCACCCGGCCAGCCGCCCGATGTGTCTAAGGCCCACACCGCGCCACTGGAAGTCGGGGCGCAACTGCAGTCCCGCGCGCCGCCAGAACACGAGCAGGACGATGGTCTGCAGCACGATGCCGCCGGTCGCGACTCCCCCGAGGAGCGCGATCATGGCGGGTGTCCACTGATCGACAGCGGTGTTCGGGCCGCCGAAGATCAGCAGGAACACGCCGAAGCCGATGAGAGAGACGACGTTGTTCACGATCGGAGCCCAGGTGTACGGTCCGAAGACCTTCCGGGCGTTCAGGACCTCGCCGAGCAGCGAGTACAGACCGTAGAAGAAGATCTGCGGGAGGCACCAGTACGCGAAAGCCGTGGCGAGGGCGATCTGTTCGGGAGCCGCCGTCGCGGGTGTGTAGAGCCCCACGATCCACGGAGCGGCGATCATCGCCAGGGCCGTGGCGATGAGCAGGATGACCGTGCCGAGCGTGAAGAGCTTCGAGATGAACGCGCGGCCGCCGTCGGAGTGGGAAGCCGCTTTGACGATCTGCGGCACGATCACCGCGGTCAGCACGCCCGTCGAGATGATCGCGTAGATGGCGTTCGGCAGCGAGTTGGCCAGACCGAACGCGTCGCCCGCGTAGCTCTGCACGGATCCGACGATCGCGACCAGAACGACCTGGCGGAGGAGACCGCTGAGGCGGGAGACGACGGTACCCGCCCCGATGAGCACGCTGGCCCGTCCGATACTGCTCACGGGCGGTTCTCCTCGGGGATGGTGGCGGCGGGCTCGTGTGCGACGTCATCGCCTTCGGCGGGTGCGCGGCCGTCGGCCGGTTCGTTCTCGGCGAGCGATTCCGGCTCCTCGGCGCCGGAGGCCACGCGCCGTCGGCGGGCCAGAGTACGGATGACACCCACGCTCAGGAACACGATCACGAGCGCGATGACCACGACGAGGCCTATGCTCTCCCACTCGGCGCGCACCTCGACGTCGACGACCTGCGGCTCGCCGACCGGCTCACCGGTGGGGCTGTAGAGCTGAAGCCCGACGCTGACCTCGCCGTTGGCCAGTCGCGCTTCGACGGGGACCTCGACGCGCGTGTTGGCCGAGGCCTGAGCCTCTACCGGGGTGCGATCCTGCACCCTCAGCCGCGCGTCGTCGGGTCGCACCGCGAGCACGACGGAGACCGGCCAGGGCAGGTCGTTGCGCACCCACGGCCGCAGCGGAGCGCTCGAGCTGACGAGCCGGAAATCGGACGACAGGATGCCGACGGAGTTCAGGGTCGTCTGCGTCGCGGCCCGGTGGTCGGAGACGGCCGTGCGGGCGGCATCCCCGGTCCACGACACGCTCAAGACCTGCAGGACCTCGGCGCGCTCGCGGCCGGTGAGGAGTTCCGGTTGGTCGAGGATCGTCGCGAAACGGTCGATGACCTGCTCGTCGGCGGTGAGGTTGCTCACGTCGTCGACGCGCGCGGTGTCGACCGAGGCGTCGACGAGGGAGATCTCGGATGCCGGCTGCCCCGCGATCGCGTCGAGGGTCGTTCCGCTGAAACCCGGGGCGGTCGTGACGGCCGTCATGGTGGCGCGCAGGCTCCCGCGCGAGCGGTCCGTGCCGCGGTCGAGGACCGCGAGGATCGGTCGGTCGGCGCTCGCCGTCCGAGCGAACGTGAGGTAGCCGAGAGCCGAGGCGAGGTCGGATCCGCGGCGGGTCGTGTCGTTCTCCCCGGCTGCGCGGGTGAGGGCCGCCGAGACCTCGCTGTCGTACACGGGCGTCGACACTCCCCCGACGCTCGCGTTCGCGGGCACGGACTCCCCCGCGCCCGCGACGGTGCTCGAGGGGACGAGGACCCGCGCCGGGGCGTCGGCCGTGCCCAGGGCGCCGAGAGCCGCCACCGTGTCCGCGCCCGCGGAGCCGGACGCGGGCCAGTACACCGACGAGGTGGCCGCGCCGATATCGAGGAGGCTCTTCATATCGGGCAGGGTGGGCTGCCCGGCTGTCGGGGACGGGTTCGGTGAGGGGCTCGCGATCGCGGGCGGCTGCGCGAAGTCGCTCGCGGTCATGTACGAATCGAGCGAGGTCGGGGTGAGGGGCGTCGCGAGTCCGGACCGCAATTGAGACGCCAGGTCGGCGTCGCCGAACTGCAGGGCGAAGCGCTCGTTGGGCAGGGACAGGAGGCGCTGCAGCCACGCGACGGCCGTGGGCGGTGCGGAAGAGCCGAGAGCGCGGATCGCCGCCGGAATCGCCGGATCGACGGCGAGCGTCGCCGGGGTGCCGTCGACGGCGTCGAGCTGGGCGGAGAGGGGGCCGTCGACCGCCGTGAGGTCGGCGAGCTCGTTGGCCGTCAGGAGGCCCCGCGTCATCGGGGCGGCGGTGACGGGGACCACGATTCCGAGAGGAGTGGGCGCCGCGCCGTCGGCGACGACCACGACGACGCTGAGGGCGGAGAGTCCGTCGTCGGTGCGGGCGAGGAGCGGGTAGACGCCGGCCGCTCGACCGGCCACCGCGGGGTCGGTCGCGGGCACGCTGAACGCCGCCGTCGACTGCGCGCCGGCGGGGGTGGCATCCAGGGTCCCGACCGCGACCTGCTGAAGCGTCACGCCCGACGCGTCGCCGTCCAGCCACCGCGTGAGGGCGGCGTCGTCGGCGAGGGCCTGCGCGCCGATCGAGAGGGTGACGGATGCCGCGGGCAGGGGATTGTTGCCGGTGGGGTTCGCGCGGGACGCCGTGGCGGTGAGGGCGTCTCCGGATCGGAGGATGCCGTTGGCCGAGGGCGCCGTGGAGAGGACGGGGTTCGCGGCTGCCGGGGAAGACGACGGTGTGGGCGTCGGGTCGGCGACGGCCGCGGCCGGGGCGGCCAGACCGAACGCCAGGACGCTTGCGGCGAGGGTCGCCAGCAGCCGGCGCGTGAGAGGGCGCCGCAGCACGGGTGAGCCAGAGGGCTGGGAGGTCACGGTCATACGAGCGTCGGTGGAAACGAGGGGGCCTCGCACCGCGACGAGTCTATGGCCGCGCACCTCGGAGCCCCCCGATAGCCTCGCGGAGACGGTTGAATGGAGCGGTGCTCCCCGAACCCGATCCGACGCTGTGTCACCTGCTCGCCGATGACCTGAGGGCGGCGGGCTACGGCAGCGCGGCACTGCGATCCGCCTGGGGCCCTCAAGCCGACGACGCCATCGCCCGTGGCCTGCTGGACCCGGCGATCCGGGCGCTGGGCGACCGGCGGGATCCGCTCGCGGTCCTCGGGCGCCTGTGGGGGCTCGGTCGCCCGGTGCCCCGTGACGACCTCGCCGCCGCTCTACCCGCTGTCGGTATCTCCGGGGTGGTCGCGCTCGGCCTGGCCACGAGCGAGGGCGACACCGTGACGCCCGCCGTCCTCGTACGCCCGCAGGCGATCGCCGACGCCGACGGTGAGGAGGAGTGGTGGATCGCCAGCGACCTCGACGAGGCGGCGCTGGGGGGACCCCTTCCCGAAGACCACGTGCTGGGCGTCGGCGGGGCTTCGCAGACGCTCGCACGCCTGCAGCTCACGTGGCGTGCCGCCTCGGCTCTCGACATCGGCACGGGGTGCGGCATCCAGGCACTCCGACTGCGTCGCTTGGTACCCCGGGTCGTCGCGACGGACATCTCGGAGCGGGCGCTGCGTTTCACCCGCTTGAACGCCCTTCTGAACGACGTCGACGGGATCGAGACGCGGCACGGCTCGCTCTTCGACCCCGTCGCGGGGGAGACGTTCGAGCGGGTGGCATCCAATCCCCCGTTCGTCATCACCCCGCGGGTGGCCGGCGTGCCGGCCTACGAGTATCGCGACGGCGGGCTCGAGGGGGACGCGCTCGTGGCCTCGGTCATCCGTGGGGTGGGGGCGCACCTCGCCCCGGGCGGGGTGGCGCAGTCCCTCGGCAACTGGGAGTATCGCGACGGTGAGAGCGGACTGGACCGGGTGAAGGGGTGGGTGGACCCCGCCCTGGACGCGTGGGTGATCGAACGCGAGGTGCTGGATCCGCTCGCGTACGCCGAGCTGTGGGTACGCGACGGCGGAACGGTGCCCGGAACTCCCGCTTACGCCCGCCTGATCGACGCGTGGCTCGAGGACTTCGAGCGGCGCGGGGTCACGGGGGTCGGCTTCGGGTACGTCCTGCTGCGGCGGCCGCTGGCCGGGGCTCCCACTCTGGAGCGTTACGAGCGCGTCGCGGGCGGCGGCGAGGCGGCATTCGGTCCGCACCTGGCCGCATGCCTCGAGGAGCATGATCGCGCCGCTCTCCTCGACGACGACGGGCTGGTGGCCGCGACCCTCGGCGTGTCGTCCGACGTCACCGAAGCCCGACACCACCGCCCCGGCGAAGAATCCCCGTCGGTGATCGAACTGCGCCAGGGCGGCGGGTTCGGCCGCACGATCGAGGTCGACCCCGCGCTCGCCGCTCTCGTCGGAGCCTGCGACGGTGATCTGCCCGTCGGACCGCTGATCGGTGCGATCGCCGAGCTTCTCGAGGTGGATGCCGATGACCTGCGGGCGGACCTCCTCCCCCGCGTCCGCGAGCTCATCGTGACGGGCTTCTTGCGCTTCCTCGACGCATAGTCGCCGCGGCGGGCATGGGCCCGGGACCCTCGACGAGGGGCCGGCGCCCTTCCGGCGCGCTGTCAGTGGCCCCGGATAGGCTCGATGCATGCTGAACATGGCCGAGGGTCTCGCGCGCCTCGAAGAGCTCGCCGCGCACCCCGTGGTCGCCACCTTGGCCCGCGTTTTCGCCGACGCGGGGCGCGATCTCGCGATCGTCGGCGGTCCGGTGCGCGATGCTCTGCTCGGGCGCCTCACGCACGACTTCGACTTCACCACCGACGCTCGCCCCGACGAGATCCTCGCGCTCGTGAAGCCGGTCTCGTCGGTCCAGTGGGATGTGGGTCGGGACTTCGGCACGATCGGTGCGCGCGTCCACGGTGAGCAGGTCGAGATCACGACCTACCGCGCCGACAGCTACGACGGTGTCACGCGCAAGCCCACCGTCGAGTTCGGGGACACTCTCGAGGCCGACCTCACCCGCCGGGACTTCACCGTCAACGCGATGGCCCTGCGCGTCCCCGCGCGAACGCTCGTCGACCCCACCGGCGGCGTCGAAGACCTGATCGCCGGCCGCCTGCGGACCCCGATCGACCCGGCCGTCAGCTTCGGCGACGATCCGCTGCGCATGCTGCGCGGGGCGCGTTTCGCCTCGCAGCTCGAGTTCGACATCGACCCCGACACGCTCGATGCGATCGCCGAGCTGCGTCAGACCCTGCAGATCGTCAGTCCCGAGCGCGTTCAGTCGGAGCTGGTGCGGCTTCTCCAGACGGATGATCCGGTGCGTGGCATCCGGGTCCTCGTCGAGACACGGCTGATCGACGAGTTCCTCCCCGAGGTTCCCGCGCTGCGGCTCGAGGTCGACGAGCACCACCACCACAAGGACGTCTACGAGCACTCGCTCACGGTGCTGCGGCAGGCGATCGCGCTCGAGAAGCAGCGGACTCCGGATGCCGCGCCCGACGTGCCCCTCCGCCTCGCGGCGCTGCTGCACGACATCGGTAAGCCCGCCACCCGGCGTCTCGAGCCGGGCGGCGGCGTCACGTTCCACCACCACGACATCAAGGGCGCGCGGATGGCGCGCAAGCGCCTGCAGGCCCTGCGCTTCGACGCGGCGACCACCACGGTGGTCTCTCGCCTGATCGAGCTGCACCTGCGCTTCTTCGGCTACGCCGAGGGGGCGTGGACGGATGCCGCGGTCCGGCGTTACGTCCGCGACGCGGGCGACGAGCTCGAGCGCCTGCACATCCTCACGCGGGCCGACGTGACCACGCGGAACAAGCGCAAGGCCCAGCGCTTGGCATCCGCCTATGACGACATCGAATCCCGCATCGCGACGCTGCGCGAGCAGGAGGAGATCGACGCGATCCGGCCCGAGCTCGACGGGAACCGCATCCAGGAGGTCCTGGGGATCGCTCCCGGTCGCGAGGTCGGCGAAGCGTATCGCTTCCTCCTCGACCTGCGGCTCGACGAGGGCGTGGTCGGCGAAGAAGAGGCCGAGCGACGTCTGCGGGAGTGGTGGGCGGCGCGAACGACGAACGGGGCGTGATTCGGGCCCCCTTTCGCCGAATCACGCCCCGAGTTTCGGGTGCCTAGTCTTCGTCGTCGCGGGACTGTTCCAGCGCCGCGATGACGAGGTGGGTGAGGTCGATGCTCACGATGCGCGGCTCGTCGCTCATGGCGCCACCGTTTCCTGCACCGGCGTCGGGGTCGGTTGCGGCGTGGCGTTCGGAGAGGCTTCGGTGCTCGGCACCGCGCCCGTCGGCACCGGCTGGACGCGCAGGAAGGGGAAGGTCGGCGTCTTCGCTTTCGCGACGTCTTCCACCTCATCCCAACTCATCACGCCGGCCGGGATCTCGCGCAGCGGGTAGATGTTCCACGCATCCGCGGCCCCCGGTGCCGTGTAGGGCACCGGCACGGGTCCCCCTCCGCCGTAGAAGTAGTTGTCGAAGGGGGCCGAGCCGTTGTCGCTGCCGATGGTTGTGAGCGGCCTGCCGTCCTGATCGAAGAGCTGCACCATCGGAATGGCGTTGCCGTCGGATCCGAAGGCGTAGATGTTGCGGATGCGCTGCCCGTCCAGTGAAAGCCCCGGAGTGATGGATGCCGCGGCGTGATCGTTGTACGACGAGTCCCAGACGAGCGACTGCACGCTGCCGGCGATGCTCACGAGAGTGAACGGGGTCAGCACCAGGGTCACCACGGTCACGGCGGTGCGGATCCCGCGCGTGATCGAGGTGGGCGCCCACCGGCCGCGGCCCCACTGCACGCTCAGCAGCAGCAGGGCTGCCATGAGCACCATGCCGGGGAACTGCGTCGCCCCGACCAGGTACGCGACGGTGCCCGACATCGAGCCGTACCCGGACCAGAAGAGCGGCGCGATGAAGAGGTACAGCACCACCGCGCGGAGCACCCACCAGATCGGACGGAGGGATGCCGCGAACTCGAGCAACCATTCGGCCGCGGGGTTCCGCCGGATCTGCGTGTCGATCGACTTCCGGAGGTCGGCGATGCGCCGCCGGATCGGTACCCGCGCGGCCGCGGGCATGTCGCTGCGCTCCGGGAGCCCCGCGGCCGCGCGGAGTTCGGCGGCGTAGGTCGCGGCATCCGGAAGCGTGAAGGTGTCACCGGCCTCGGCGGCCTGATCCGAGAGGTCGGCTTCGAGACCGTCGAGCAGATCGTCGACGTCGTCGACGGGCAGGTCGTCGAGGTGTCGGCGGACCGCCGCGGCGAAGGCACGGATGTCGTCGTGCACGGGTGTGGTGATCATCGGGCGTCTCCGATCGTGCGCAGCTTCGTGGGGGTCGTGTCGTCGAGGAGGGTGGTCATGGCGGTGGAGAAGTGGGTCCAGCTCTCGCGCTGGGCGTCGAGCAGCTCTTTGCCCTGCGGGTTGATCGCGTAGTACTTGCGGTGCGGTCCCCCCTCGGATGGCACGACGTAACTCGACAGCGCCCCCGCGGAGTACAGGCGTCGCAGCGTGCCGTACACCGAGGCGTCCCCCACTTCGCCGAGTCCCGCCTCGCGCAGGCGCCGCACGATGTCGTAGCCGTACCCGTCGTCGTGCTGCACGACCGCCAACACGGCGGCATCCAGCACCCCCTTCAACAGCTGCGTCGTATCCACACGCGGCTCCCTTCGCTTCTCTGCCTCGGACAGTACCACGCAGTGCGCAGTAGTGCGCGGTGCGAAGGCGTGTCGCGCGTCGCGGCTCCCGGTGGCTTCGACGAGCTCAGCCACCTGCGCTCGGAGGTCCCTGCGCTTGTCGAAGGTTCCGGGACCCCCGCGTGCTGTGCGCGGAGGTCCCTGAGCTTGTCGAAGGGTCCGGTGCCCCAGCGCCCTGCGGACGCGACGGCGGTGCGGGAGGAAGGCCGAGGGGGTGGCATCCATCCCGACGAATGGATGCCACCCCCTCGAGGCGACGATCAGGGAACGACGACCGCGCGCCCGCGCACCTTGCCCGCGTGGAGCTTCTCGTACGCCTCCACCGCTCCGTCGAAGCCGTACCGCTCGACGTGGACGCCGACGGCGCCGCTGCGCGCGAGATCGAGGACCTCGATGAGCTCGCTGCGCGTACCCCAGTACGGCGCGCGCACGGCCGCACCCATGGGTGTGGAGAAGAAGCCGGCGGGGAGGATGCCGCCTCCGATTCCGACGATGTGGATGAAGCTGTCGATCCCGGCGACCTCTCGGGCGAGATCGATGGTGGGCTGGACGCCGACGAAGTCGAAGACCGCTGCGGCTCCGAGTCCGCCCGTCAACTCACGGATGCGCGCGGCGGCGTGCTCGTCGGAGGTCACGGTGTGGTGCGCGCCGACCTCGCGAGCGAGCGCGAGCTTGTCCTCGCCGAGGTCGACCGCGATGACGGTGGCCTGCGAGATCGCGCGCAGGATCTGGACGCCGACGTGTCCGAGACCTCCCACGCCGATCACCACAGCGGTGGCACCGGGGTACAGCTTCTCTTTCGCCGAGACGATCGCGTGGTACGGCGTGAGGCCCGCGTCGGTGAGAGAGACGGTCTCGACGGGGTCGAGGTCGCCGAGGGGCGCGAGGTGGCGCGGATCGTCGACGATCACGTACTCGGCCATGGCGCCCGGGCTGCCGAGGCCGGGAGGGGTGATGCCCATCTCCGCCGCGTGCGGGCAGTAGTTCTCCGCCCCTTTCGCGCAGGCGTGGCAGCGCCCGCATCCCCACGGTCCGTAGATGGCGTAGGCCTCGCCGATGTTCACGCCCTTGACGCCTTCGCCGAGCTCATCGACGACGCCGGCCCCCTCGTGGCCGAGCGTGAGGGGGAGCCCGTACGTGTACTGCTCCTCGGGGAGGTCCATCACGAACCAGTCGGAGTGGCACAGACCCGCCGCCGTCACCTTGAGACGCACCTGGCCCGGGCCCGCGTGAGGCTCCTCGATGTCGACGACCTCGGGGCCCTTGCCGATCTCGCGATACTGCACTGCCTTCATGGCATCCCTTCCTTTCGTTCCCCTCCACCGTGCGTGGTCCGTCGCTTCGCGGGCGCGGGGGTTGACGGCGTTTTCGGGGGATCGGGAACGGTTCTCAACCGGGTGCGGTGGCGGGCGGGCGTCTCCGCCCGCGGTCGCGGTCCGTCGGGGCGCCGTCGTGCAGCGGTCGGGCCCGAGTGCGAGGGCTTCGACGACGACTCGGGCAGCCAGGGCGTGACGGTACCGCCCTCCCGCGAGAGCGACGCCCGACCTAGACTGGCGAAGACCACCGTCACCGCCGATGGGAGTCCCGTGCCTTCTCCGTGGTCGCGACCGCCGATCTCCCCCGAGACCTCGGGGCTGCTGATCGCGCGAGCGCACGAGGAGCTTCTCGCCGGAAACGAGGAAGATCGGCGCCTGAACGACGTGCGGCCGCTTGTGCAGGAGTCGTGGCGCCGGTCGTTGGCGTCCCTCGTCGGACCCGAAGGGCTCCCCTCTCTCGACCTCGCGAGCGACGAGCTCGAGGCGTACCGCCGCGCGCACCCGCTCGCCGGGGTGATGGACATGGTTCGCGCTCTCCTGCTCCCCGGAACGGCCGAGGAGTCGGGGGTCGTCGTGGCGGTGGGCGACGCGGCGGGCCGCCTGCTGTGGGTCGAGGGCGACCGGCACATCCGCGCGCTGACGGGCGACATGGGCTTCGTCGCGGGCGCCAACTGGGCGGAGGATGCCGTCGGCACTTCGGCCCCCGGAACAGCTCTGACGCTGGATCAGTCGGTGCAGATCCGCGGTGCCGAGCATTTCAATCGACTCGTGCAGCCGTGGTCGTGCACCGCGGCGCCCGTGCACGACCCGGAGTCGCGGCGCCTGATCGGTGTGATCGACGTCACGGGAGGGCCCGAGGCGGTGACCCCGCAAGCGCAGTTGCTGGTGGATGCCACGGCCCGGGCGATCGAGAGCGAGATCCTCGTCGCGCGGCTGCGGGCGCAGCAGGCGCCACCGCCGAAGAGATCCGCGCCGTCGCGTGCGCTCCTGCGCATCCTCGGCCGCGACCGGGCGATGCTGGAGGTCGGTGGGGAGACGCTCGAGCTCAGTGCCCGACACGCCGAGATCCTGCTCCTGCTCGCCGTCCATCGCGAGGGACTGTCGGCCGAGGCCCTGAGCGAGGCGGTCTACGGCCACGCAGCGGTCGAGACGCTCCGGCCCGAGATGGTCCGTCTGCGGCGCGTGCTCGCCCCCGTTGCACCTCGCCTGGTCCCGGCATCCCGACCGTATCGGCTGCCCGACGCACTGGAGACCGACGCCCAGCACGTGCTGTCTCTGCTGGATCGCGGGGCGCACCGGGTGGCGCTCGCCGCGTACGCGGGGCCCGTGCTCCCCGAGTCGGATGCTCCGGGCGTCGTCGAGGCGCGCGAGTCGGTGCGCTCGGCGCTGCGGGAGGCGCTCCTCGCCGAGGCGGGCGTCGATGTGCTGCTCGCGTACGCAGAGACCGCGGATGCGCGCGACGACGAGGACGTGCTGCGGCTGTGCCTCGCGATGCTCCCGGCCCGATCGCCGAAGCGGGCGGGGCTCGTCGCACGGCTGGAGCGACTCGACAGCGCGTGAGGTCGCACGCGAGGGCGCTCGCGACGCGCCGGAGGGGTGCCCGATGTCGGAGGCCCTCGTTACGCTGAACATATGGACGAAAAGGCGCTCGACATCTTCTCGGCAGCTCGCGCTCGACGCGACGTGGGGCGCATTCGCGAGGCTCTCGCCGAGGTGAAGGCGGGCGACGTCGCTCGGGTCATCGTCCGTTCGCCGCGGTACGGGCTGTATGCGATCGAGGGCACCGTGCGCATCGGCGTGGGCGGTCAGCCTCTCGTCGGTGACATCATCCTGGGCACGAGCTCCGAGATCCAGCGGATCGACGTGGGCATCGAGTCGCCCGAACCGGCTCTCGGGGCCGACGTGGTCGATCCGTCGACACTCCCCCACGGAACCCCCGTTCGCGTGACGTTCTCCACGCCCACGAACCAGACTTTCGCGCTGACCGGTCCGATCACCGCCGGCAACGACCGCTTCCTCCTCGTCGGCAGCTGGATCGTCGCCGACGATCGCACGATCGCCCCTCGCGTCATCAGCATCGAGCGTCTCGACGACGTCGACCTGCACGAGGTGAACGTCCCGCCGCTGCGCTCGGTGCTGGCCGACGCCGACGCCTGACGGCACGCGCGGAACGGATGCCACGGCCTCGGGGTCGTGGCATCCGTCGTTCCTGCGCTGAGTCGGGGTTGCGCCCCGGGCGCGGCGGCGCTGCGCTGTGCGCCGGGTGGTCGTGCCATGCGCCGGGTGGCCGCGCCATGCGCCGGATGGCCGCGCTATGCGCCGGATGGTCGCGCTGTGCGCCGGGTGGTCGCGCTGTGCGCCGGGTGGTCGCGCTGTGCGCCGAGCGGCGCGTCGTTCGCCGAGATCACACCTTCGTGCCGAGATGGCACGTATTTCGAGCGAAATTGCGAGGGATCTCGCGCGGGACGTGTGATCTCGGGCGTCGTGCGCCGCCGCCCACCCCGTGCAACCCGATGCAACCTCCCCCGGCGTAGCGTCGGCGCATCGCCGCCCGGAGCCTGCGCGGCGACTCATGACCGTCGAAGGAGACACGCATGACCATCGTCGAAGAAGGCGTCTCGAGCGTCTACGCCGCCCCCGGAACGCGCGGGGCCGTCGCCCAGTACCGCGAGCGGTACGGGCACTACATCGGTGGCGAATGGGTTGAACCGCACAGCGGCGAGTACTTCGAAAACATCACCCCCGTCACCGGTAAGCCGTTCTGCGAGGTCGGTCGCGGCGACGCGCACGACATCGACCGGGCAGTGGATGCCGGCTGGAAGGCGTTCGCGACGTGGAAGAAGACCACGCCCGCTGAGCGCAGCGTCATCCTGAACAAGATCGCCGACCGGATCGAGGAGAACCTCGAGAAGATCGCGGTCGCCGAGACGTGGGAGAACGGCAAGCCCGTCCGCGAGACGCTCGCCGCCGACATTCCGCTGACCGTCGACCACTTCCGCTACTTCGCGGGCGTGCTGCGGGCGCAGGAAGGCTCGCTCAGCCAGCTCGACGAGAACACCGTGGCCTACCACTTCAACGAGCCGCTCGGTGTGGTCGGGCAGATCATCCCGTGGAACTTCCCCATTCTCATGGCGGCATGGAAGCTCGCCCCGGCGCTCGCCGCCGGCAACTGCGTCGTGATCAAGCCCGCGGAGCAGACCCCGGCATCCCTGCTCTTCCTGTTCGACATCATCGGCGACCTGCTTCCGGCGGGCGTCGTCAACATCGTCAACGGCTTCGGCATCGAGGCGGGGGCGCCGCTCGCGCAGCACAAGCGCATCCGCAAGATCGCCTTCACCGGAGAGACCACGACCGGGCGTCTGATCATGCAGTACGCGTCGCAGAACCTCATCCCCGTGACGCTCGAGCTCGGCGGCAAGAGCCCGAACGTGTTCTTCGAGGACGTGGCGCTCCGCAGCGACGACGCTTACTACGACAAGGCGCTCGAGGGTTTCACGATGTTCGCGCTCAACCAGGGCGAGGTGTGCACGTGCCCCTCGCGGTCGCTCATCCAGCGGTCGATTTACGATCAGTTCCTCGGTGATGGTCTCGAGCGCGTGAAGAAGGTGCGCCAGGGGAACCCGCTCGACCCCGAGACGATGATCGGCGCACAGGCCTCGAACGACCAGCTCGAGAAGATCCTGTCGTACATCGACATCGGCAAGCAGGGCGGAGCGAAGCTGCTCACGGGCGGCGAGCGCGTCGACCTCGGCGGAGACCTGTCGGGCGGCTACTACGTCGCGCCGACCGTGTTCGAGGGCACGAACGACATGCGCATCTTCCAGGAGGAGATCTTCGGGCCCGTCCTCTCGGTCACGTCGTTCGACGACTTCGACGACGCCATCTCGATCGCCAACGACACGCTTTACGGTCTCGGCGCCGGCGTGTGGAGCCGGAGCGGCGACACGGCGTACCGCGCGGGCCGGGCGATTGAGGCCGGACGCGTCTGGACGAACACGTACCACCAGTACCCCGCGCACGCGGCGTTCGGCGGGTACAAGCAGTCGGGCATCGGCCGCGAGAACCATCTCAAGATGCTCGATCACTACCAGCAGACGAAGAACCTGCTGGTGTCGTATGCCGACGGGGTTATGGGCTTCTTCTGATCGGCGGAGCCGGGGCCGCGGCGGGTGGCCTCGGCTCTCGTGACGTGACCCCCGGGTTCGCGCCCGGGGGTCGCACCGCCCGGTCGGTGCCGCTTCGGTGCCGCAACTCGCCTCGGCCGGGCCGAGGCTGCCGCGCGGCCTCTCGTCCCACTTATGGCGGGTTACGGGACCTCCAGCCGACACATTCTGGGACATGAACCGAAAGGAGTGGGACATGACGACGCAGCTCTCCCGCGTGGACGTGACGGATGCCGCGGCCGCGCTGCTGCGCGACCTCACGGCCCAGCACGGCCCCCTGATGTTCCACCAGTCCGGCGGGTGCTGCGACGGCAGTTCGCCGATGTGCTACCCGGTGGGGATGTTCCTGACCGGACCGAGCGACGTGCGCCTGGGCACCATCGAGGTGGGTCTAGAGGAGCCGATCGAGGTCTTCATGTCGGAGTCGCAGTTCGAGTACTGGAAGTTCACGCACCTGACGATCGACGTCGTGCCGGGGCGCGGCGCGGGCTTCTCAGTCGAGGGGCCGACGGGGATGCGATTCCTCATCCGGTCGCGGATGCTGACGGAGGAGGAGGCGGTGGCGTTCGGGGTGGGTGCGTGACGTGGCGGGGACAGCAGGTGAGTAGTTGACGGCGCCCATCGAGGCACAAGGAGGGGCACCCCGGGCACCTTTCCGGGGTGCCCTGGGTCAGTTCTCTGTGCTATCGGCCGTCTTGAGTTGCCGTCGGGTGCGGTTTCTCATCATGGCGGTCACGGCGTACCCCAGACAGATACCTGAGGGCGCTAGGACAGCTTCGGGCGCGAGCGCCGCGGTGCTGAGAGCGGCGAAGCACACGGCGCTCACGCTGCCCCACAGGGCGCGGGAACTTCGCAGCTCGAGGGCCAAACCCGTACCCACACCGACGAGGTTCGCAAGCACGGTCACGACCACGGGGACGCGGAGGAACTCGAGGATCTCGTGCACGGCTCAGCAGTACGTGTGTGAGATGGCGCCGGGCAGTGGGGCGACAACGATGTGCAGGCACCCTTTCGGCCGCAGTCTGTTCGCCGTGGCTGCCTGCACCTGCAGGTATCCCGACCAGAGACCGCACGCGAGTGTGAGTCTCTGGTTACGAGCGAGCGCGGCGCAGAAGGAAGCGGCGGCGGCGTAGTCCTTGATGCTCGCCGTCTCCGATCGGCTCAGGGTGAGACCCCAAGCGGCGTTGCGCCAGCCCCAGGTGGGGTCAGCGACGACCGGGTAGGCCGTGCTGGCCGTGGGGGTGACGATCTGTACCAGTCGATCGCCGCGCACCTCATAGTGCGTGGGCACCGACGCCCCTGTCGCGTCTGTGGCCCAGGGGGCATCGACGGGGACGAAGGCACCCTCGCTTCCGTTCTGCACGAAGCCGGCGTTGCCCGCGGAGTCGATGACCGCACGGAAGCCTTCCATGCCGAACGCAGCCTCATGAGTGGCATCTCGATCAGGGATCACCGTCTGCACCCGGGTGTCGCCGGACTCGAGGGTCTGGACAGCTACACTTGCGTCGCTCTCGCTCGGGTAGACGACGGTTCCGTCAGCGGTGGCCTCCGCGGCCGCGAGGTCGAGTCCGTTCGGCAGAGTGATGTTTGCCGAGATCTCGCGTCCGGCTACGTCGGCCGTCACCTCGATCGGCTGTGCAGGGTCAACGGGGATAGTGGTTGTGGCGTCAGGTGTGAACGTTTCGAAAGCAATGCCCGTCGCGCTCGCATCGACCGGCTGTGCGCCGTCGGGTGTGGCGCCCGCCACGAGCGCTGCGACGGCAGAAGGATCGGCCGTATCTACGCTGGTTTCTGCCGAGGCCGGTGTTGCCGAGAAGGCGACGACACAGCATGCGATTGCGGCGACGCTCACCTTCGACAGGAGCGCCGCCCGGTGGCGCGCGGTGAAGATTCTCATTGGATGCACCTTTCTACGACCACGATGTAGGCACGACGAGGTCACCGACATGACCGAGTGCAGACGATGGAAGGTCGCGGATAGGAGCATATTGAGATGCGCATGTTTACATGCAAGGTTGAAGAAAACTTCATCATCCGGAGTCGGTGTCACCCAAACGGACGACAACGCGAATTCGCCCAGAGGGTGACCCGCGGTGAGCTATCGCGCCGCTGCAGCCGCCCCGTTTCACAGTCGCCCGCACGGCATTCGCTGGATTCCGCCCGCCGGTCTTGCCGATCGCGCGCGACATGGCTTTTTCTCCGTTCCACGGCGACGTGCCCCGCGCGGAGTCGGCGATCTGGCCGCCGTCGCTGAGTAGTGAGCAGGCGTGAGCGGGCGAACCTCACCACCAGCCGGGTGAAAACAGATCCCTGATGCTCCGTCGTCCGTGCTGTGCTCGCTAGCTTGTGGTGCCCCCGGGCCCGACGCCCGCTTCGAGGAACGCGGGATTTCTGTGCGAGAGGTGCCCGATGAGGTTCACTGTTTGCCGTCGACGTGAGCTGAGGCGCGGACTCAGCGCCGATCGACTCTTCATGATGGTCTGTTCGTTCGCCATCTCGATCGGGGTGACAATCGTCGCCGCGCTCGCGCTCACCGCATTGGCGTTCGGTCAGGTCGTCACGATTCAGATTCCGCTCGTCGCGACGTTCCGTGGGTTCTCCGCAGAGGGCGGTGCACATGCCGTGACCGTGCAGGGATCGTGGGGCGGAGCGCTAGGAGTCATCCTTCTCCTCGCGACTCCTCTGTGTGCTGTTGCGATCGCTCACCGCGATGGCGGTAGCTGACTGATCGTCGGGTGTGGCTCCGGAACACGTGCGGAGCCACACCTAGCGAGGGCTATAGCCACCCCCGCTCCACCGCCACCCGCACGGCATCCGCCCGATTCCGCCCCCCGGTCTTGCCGATCGCGCTCGACAGATGGTTCTTCACCGTCCCCTCGGACAGATGGACCGTGCGCGCGATGTCCGCGATCGAGCCGCCGTCGCGCGCCGCGGAGAGCACGTCGGTCTCCCGCTCCGTGAGCGGTGAGTCACCCTGCGCGAGCGACTCCGCGGCGAGGGCCGGATCGACGACGCGGAGGCCGAGAGACACGCGCCGCACCGCATCGGCCAGCTCCGCGGCCGGAGTGTCCTTCACCACGAATCCCGACGCGCCGGCCTGCATGGCACGCGCCAGGTAGCCGGGGCGTCCGAAGGTCGTGACGATGAGGGCGCGGCATCCGGGAACCTCGGAACGAAGGAGGGATGCCGCGGCGATCCCGTCGATGCCGGGCATCTCGATGTCGAGCAGGGCGACGTCGGCTTCGGACGCTCGCGCGGCCTCGACCACCTCGTCGCCGCGGCCGACCTGCGCCACGACCTCGATGTCGTGCTCGAGACCGAGTAAGGCCGCAAGGGCGCCGCGCACGAGCGCCTGGTCATCGGCGATGAGGAGTCGGATCACCAGGCCACCTTCACTTTGAATCCGCCCAGGTCGCTACGGCCGACAGTCAGACGGGCGCCGGACGTCTCTACCCGCTCCCGGAGGCCGGTCAGCCCCGAGCCCGTGGATGCCGTGGTCGAGGGGCCGCACCCGTCATCGGCCACCTCGATCGACCGTCCGTCGAGCCGCACTCGGCAGGCGGTGGCACCGGAGTGGCGGATGACGTTCGTCACGGCTTCACGCACGACCCAGCCCGCGAGCTCGCGGCGGTCGGCGGGCACCTGTTCCGTCGTTCCGGGGAGGTCGGCGGAGACTCCGGCGCTCTCCAGCGCCGCCCGCGCGGCCGCGAGCTCTCCGCTGATGCTGACACCGCGATACCCGTGGACCGTCGTGCGGACGTCGGAGAGGGCGCCGCGAGCCAGCTGCTCGATCTGCGTGATCTCGTCGCGGGCGGCCGGGGAGCCGGCATCCAGGAGTCTTCCGGCCAGCTCCGCCTTGACGGTGATCACGGTGAGGGAGTGGCCGAGGATGTCGTGGACATCGCGCGCGACGCGGCCGCGTTCCTTCTCTGCGGCGAGTTCGGCGATCTGAGCCTGCGCGTCGCGGAGGCGCTCGAGGGTGGTGATGTTCTGCATGAAGCTGAACATCATGATCGAGATCGAGAGGATGATCGCTGAGTTGAGCACGCTCGTGAAGGTGTCGGCGCCGCTCCACTCCCCCACGGCGAACGAGAGGCCGCTCAGCACGCCCACGGTCGTCCACATGGTCCGGCGCCCCATGCGCGAGACAGCGACCGAGACGCCCACGAACGTCCACATCCACCGGACGTCGGCACCGAGCCACGGCCAGAGGGACAGGCTCAGAGCGAAGAGCGCCACGGGGGGAAGCAACCGGCGGCCGAACGACGGGGTGATGCGCGCGAGGGGTGCGGTCGCCATGAACAGCGCCGCGAACACGACGACGATCGCCGTTCCGACGACCCGCGGGGCCAGGCCCGGTTCTTCCCACAGGGTGAGCAGCGTCGGGAGGGTCCAGATCAGCGAGATCGAGGAACCGATCAGCCACCCGCGTTGAAACGGGCGACGGCCCGGAACGATCGCTCGTTCCGGGCCGGTCGTCATGCTCACGTCGTTCACGATAGGCGTGTCACGCGCGCCGCGTGTCGCGACGGAAGAAGTACACGGTCCCCGCGATGAACACCGCGAGCCAGATGACCGCGTTGATCAGGGCGCCGAGGTCGAAGGCATCCCCCGTCAGAGGCGACCGGGCGAGCTCGCCGATGCCGTACACGGGCGTCAGCTTGCCGATCACCTGGAGGAAGTCGGGCATCGAGGACAGCGGGAAGAACAGGCCGCCGAGGAACGACAGCAGCACCACGGCGAGGCTCGTGATCTGCGCCGCGTTCTCGCCCGGCACCATGTATCCGACCATGAGACCGAGCGTCGTGAACACCGCGCTGGCCAGGAGCCACGCCGCGAGACCCGTCACGATCCACTGCACGGGGGCGAGGGTCACGCCGGCGAAGGCGGCGACGGCGTAGGTGGCGATGACCGCGATGAGGCCGAACATCATGCCTGCCATCATCTTGACGACGACGTTGGCGACGGGGTTCAGCGGCGTGAGGCGCAGCTGGCGGCTCCAGCCCTGCGCGCGCTCGACCGCGACCGACGCCCCGGTCTGGGTCGCCGACATCATGGTTCCGTACATGGCCATCGAGACCATGATGTAGGCGGCCACCGACACTCCCCCGGATGCCAACGGGGTATCGGTCAGCGGAACGTCGAGTGTCTGGAACCCCACGATGAAGAACATCAGCACGGGGAACGCGACCGTGAACAGGAGGCTGCGCGGGTTGCGGAGCTTGCGCATCAGCTCGATGCGGAGGTAGGTGAGCGTGAAGCCGCCGAAGGCGGGGACCGGGCGGTCGAGGGCGATGGCGGTCATCGGACTGCTCCATTCAGGGCGGGCGCGGCGTTGTCGGCGGTGAGGGTGAGGAAGACGCTCTCGAGGTTCTGCGCCGTGATCTCCACGTCGCGCGCGTCCGTGGTGGTCAGCAGGTGGCGCGCGAGGGCGTCGGAGTCGCTCGTGCGGATGGCGACGCGCTCGCCGGCGGTCTCGACCGAGTCGACGCCCGGGAGGGCCGCGAGTGCGGCGAGATCGGCATCCGGAAGCGTCGCGTGCACCATGCGACCGGACACGAGGTTCTTGATCTCGGACGTGGGGCCGTCGGCGACGATCTCTCCCCCGCGCATGAGCACGATGCGGTCGGCGTACTCGTCGGCCTCGTCGAGGTAGTGCGTCGCGAACATGACGGTGCGGCCACGGGCGGCATCCGCCCGGATCGCATTCCAGAACGAGCGGCGCGCCTCGACGTCCATGCCGGTGGTCGGCTCGTCGAGGATGAGCAGGGCGGGGTCGCTCACGAGCGCCATCGCAAAGCGCAGCCGCTGCTGCTCTCCACCCGAGCAGAGGCCGACGCGTCGGCTCGCCAGATTCCGGATGCCGGCCCGCTCGAGCGCTTCATCGACGGGACGCTTCTCGGCGAACAGGCTCGCCGTGAGCTCGACGGTCTCGCGGACGGTCAGGTCTTTCAACAGCCCACCCGTCTGCAGCACCGCGGAGACGAGACCCCGGGCGATCGCGCCGCGGGGGCTGTGCCCGAAGACGCTGATCGAGCCGGAATCGGGGGTGCTCAGACCGAGGATCATGTCGATCGTCGTGGTCTTGCCCGCGCCGTTCGGGCCGAGGAACGCGACGATCTCGCCCGGCTTGATCGAGAGGTCGATGCCGCGGACGGCATGAACGGAGCCGAAGCTCTTGACGACGCCCCGCGCGTCGATCGCGGCGGGAGTGGGGGTGGAGGAGGTCATGTCTTCATGCTGGCCGGAAGTCGGCCGCACGACCTCAGACTCCCGTCACGTTGTGGGGGTGACGTTCGTCATGGGTGTGGGGCGGGTGCGGGGAATCAACGCGATGTCCCAGATGACTGCGGGCGCGCCCAGCATCCGTGCGGCGAGTCCGGCTCCGCCCCACGCAGAGAGGGACAGAGCCTCATCGGCCGTGGAGGAGCGCGTCCCTGTCAGGCGACGCTCGTGGGATCGCACGGTGACCTTGCGGCCACTCCGCCACGTTCCGTCCGCGGCGAGTCGCCCTGAGACGCGTCGTCGAGAGGACGCCACTCGGGTGGTTCGCGGCGTTCCCCCCATGGTGAAAACTCTCAAGACGGCTGCGAAGAACACCACGAAGCACAGGGCGGGAACGACGACAGGTGAGAGGGCGGCGAGGACGAGCATCCCGCCGCCGTGATTCCACCGTCGGATGCGACCGGCCGGCAGGCAGCACGCGACGACGACATTCGTGACGGTGGAGGCGGCGCAGAGCACCGTCGTGGCGATCAGGAGGGGCGCAGCCACCGGCCACATACCGGCGAGGGGCTGCGGCGGAAGAAAGAAGGAGATGACGAAGGCGTCGAACCAGAGAGCCGCAGGCAGGAGCATCGCGCCGATCGCCAAGGAGGTCGGCGTCCCGGCATCGTCGAGACGCCGCCACAGGGCGGCGGTCAACGACAGAACCCACCACCCGCCGAGGGCGACGACCGTCGCCGCGACGACGGCGGACGGTGCCGGGATGCGGCTCACGGCGCCGATGATCAGGATGCCGAGGGGCAGGCCCACGAGGACGAAGGGCCAGAACCGGGCTCGGTGGTCGCTCCCACGGAACGCGAAGGCCCGTGCGTAGCCCCGGACGGCGTCGAGGGCGAGCTTCCCCCACGTGATGCGTCGCATCCGAGCCACCCTCTGGTGCAGGGCCTCGCGCGCGGTGGGACGGCGGGGAGGAGGCGTCGGAGTGGACACGCGGTTCTCGGCGGCCTGGAACTGCGTCCAGATGCGCTCACGCGCCCGCGGGTCTTCGGGCGGACCGAGCGCGCGCAGCTCCTCCAGGAGGTTTGCGATCTCCTCTCGCGCTTTGGCGGGATCGGAGAGCTGACTCGCGCGCTCCGCCCGCTGCACGATGCGGACGTAGGGGGTCAGATCGGTCACGGCCGGACGATTTCGAAGCCGCCCGCGCCGTCGACGGTGATCCGCTCCCCAATGCGGCGGAAGTCGGCGCTGTGACCGTCCTGGCCCGTGTGTTCGAAAGCGCCGACGAAGCGGTAGTAGATCCGCCCGAACTCGTCGCGATAGTGCGCGAACACGAGTCTCTTCTCCCCCGTGCCGGTGCCGACCGGAAGTGGAGCGGGGTCGACTCCGACGGTCACATCCACCGCGAGCCGCTGCACGATGCGCCGGCCGTCGTCGAGCAGCGCGTTGTGCCACTCCTTGTTCGGGTAGAGCTTCGGGAACCACACCTGCACGGTCGGCGACACACGCAGCATGCCGGAGCGGTGCATGACGAGATCCTTGCCGAAGAGACGGGCGACATCGATGTGGCGACGGAAACGGGCATCCTCCTGGACGCCGACTCCCCCACGGACGATCCATTCGGCGGGGTCGGACGTGCGCCCGAACCGGAACGGCACGAAGGTGCCCTTCTTGATCTGTGCGCGCTTCCGCTCGCGGATGTCGACGACCAACTCGTCGATCCGCTCCCGCGCGTCGTCCAGGGTGCGGATGTCCTGCATCTTCCACCGCCAGAACTCGACGTTCGCGATGTCGATGACCCGGCGTTCCCGGAGCCGGTCCTGCGCGACCTGGTCGACGTGTTGGAGCTCGTCGATCTCTACGGCCAACCGGAACTGCGGGAAGTAGAGGTCGAGTAGCGCGAGCTTTTCGGCTTCGCGGGCGGGAACGGCCTGCTGGGTGACCCATTCGATCTCGGGGTCGTCCAACGCGTGCACGATGCGGCTGATCGCCCACACCTCGAACTTCTTGTGCACGATCTTCTGCAGCCGCAGCGCCTGCCATTCGAGTTCGGCGTCGATCGGGGGAACCGCGAGGGGCTTGTCGGCATCCGCGGTGCGGACGCGGTCGATGCGAGGCATCAGTCGACCGGTCGGATGTCGTAGCCGAGGACCGTGCGGAAGTGGTCGATCATCGCGAGGTGCGCGGCGCCGCCGCTGGTGGAGCCGAAACCGAGTCTCCAGCCGGTGCGGAGGGTCTCGCCGTCGAGGCGGATGACTCCGTCGTCACCGTGCGAGGTGAGCCAACGTTCGCCTTTCTTTCGTTCACCCTCCTTCTGGCCGGGGTGGACGACCTGCTGCAGAAGCAGGCGCGGGTTGAATGGGCCACCCGCCGCGTGCGGCTCTATGACCGGGCGGACCATGTCCCCGAACGCTTCGTCGAATGCGGCGCGGGTGGTGATCTCGGGGTGCTCACGCAGCCATCGCGCGCCGGCCAGGGCGAGCACATCCCACTTGCCGAGCTTCTCGGGGTCGTCGCCCCAGGTGAACTTGGTGCGATCGACGACATTGGTATGGAAGGTGGCGTCGGCCGCCTCCTGCCGCGTGCGGGCACCCTCATCCGACTGCACGACCGCGTACACGCGTTTGATGGATGCCAGAACCGCGTCGCGGACCTGGGGCTTCAGATCGTTGAACGCCGTCATTGCGTTCTGCCGATCGAGTGCGACGCCGTGGACATAGGTCAGGAAGTCGCGGTCGGATGCCGAGAGCGTCGGCTTCGCGAGGAGTTCGACGATCTCCCTCGTCGTGAGTGAGGCCTGGATGTCGAGCGCGATCTGGGTGTCTTCGAATCGCCGACGGCGGTGGTCGCCGACGAACTGGAAGACGGTCAGGAGTCCCAGCGCGAGGGTCGTTACGACTCCGAACGCGAAGTCGAGGAGTTCAATGTCCACCGTTTCATCCAATGGGATGCCGGTGCGTCGAGGTGGTCGTCAGCTGTTCGGGTTCGTTCGGATTCGGGTGTCGAAAGGGCTACGGCGTGGGCGATGGAGCACGGTAGTCGTCGTCGTAGTAGTCGAAGGGGTTGCCCGGAACGCAGATGCCACCGACGCTGATGGCGTAGGTGGGCGCCGTGCTGAAGGAGATCGCATTGACGGGGCCGCCCGATCCGAAGACGACGGGGACGGGCTTGGACACGATCCGTGACGTGATCTCCAGGCTGGCCCAGTAGTCCGCGACGCGCTGTACGTCCGCGGCAGGGTCGGTGCCCTCGGTCTGCGCGTAACCTCCGAGCGAGAAAGTCACCCCTTCTTGCCCATCCACTGAACACTGACCGGGCAGGGGCGCGCCTTTAGCGTCGAGCACCCACTCACGGGCACCGACAGCGTTCATGGTGTCGTACAGGACAGAGACAACGTCATCTCGTGCTTGCTCCGGAGTCGTCATGTGTCCTGACGGGTTGGCCGCGCACCCGACGATCCCCAGTAGCGAGGCCATTGCTGCGGCCACACGGCAGCCTCGCCGCACCTTCACAACGAGCGCCGCGAGGATATCCCTGCCCATACCCTGAGTCGCGGGGCCCGGGGGTGCGGGAGTCAGGGCCACGGCCGGGGTGTCGGAGTCTGGTCGTAGAAGTCATACGAGTTCCCCGGAACGCACGGGCCGCCGACACTTATCGCATATGTAGGGGCGGTGCTGAACGAGATCGCGTTCACTGGTCCACCCTCGCCGAAGACTCGGGGCACCGGGTCGGTGACCATGCGGGATCTGATCCCGAGGGTTTCCCAGTAGTCGGCGACGCGTTGAGCGTCGGCTAAGGGATCGGAGCCCAAGGTCGTTGTGTACGCGCCGTGCCCGAAGGCAACGCCACTCTGGCCGTTTCGGACGCATTCTTGCGGGATTGCCAATCCTTTGCGGTCGGGCACCCAGCCGGTCGCGCCGGAGGCGAGCATGGTGCCCTCCAAGATCTCAATGACCTGCTGCTGAGCCTCTTGCGGCGTCATGAAGTCTTCTTTCGTCGTGGCGCAGCTCGCGAGGGCTCCCGCGAGAACGATCGCCAGGGCCGCGGCGATGAGCCTAAGGGCGATCACAAGCTGAACCCGGGGGTGTTGATGATGCTTTCCCAACCTTGTTGAAGAGCGGTCCTGCTCTTTGGTACCGCGGGAGTGAGCCCGCCTTGACCGCCTGTAGCGAGAGCAGTGTTCAAGAGTGACTCCGTTCCCAGGTCGAGATATCCCCATCCGCGTTCGGGCTCGACGAGGACGTTGTGGTCGGTCACAGGGTGCATCCCGTTGTCTCCATCCGTCCCGAAGGTCTGTGCTCTGAAAGAATCCGCGGTCGGATCGATCGGATGGTCAGGGCTCATTCGACCCACCCACGCCCACTGGTCCCCTTGGCCGTTTTCCATGAGTGGGATCATGTTGCGCGCCTGCCCCGCGTAGACGGTGTTCGAGTTGATCTCGGACGCTGATTCGATGGAGGCGGGAAGCCCCGCCGAGCCGAGCGCGACGTACGCATCCACTCTCGGCGTCCCCGGAAGAGTCAGCGCGATCGAGGCGGTCGTCGTCCCATAGGAGTGCCCAACGACGCTCAACCTCGGATCATCCGCTCGAGTCGCGGTGAATCCCGACAGCGCACGACTCAGATTCAGTGCACCGGTCCGCGCGTACTCGTTGCTCATCACGTCGATGCCGCCCTCACTGAGTGGCACGGGCGGCGTTTTGTAGCCCATCCATGCCACCACCGCCTGATCATGAGCCGCTGCGGCGTGGGATTGCTCGTCTGAGATGTTCTGCGCAGCCCTGGCCCAACCTGTCATGTCACGAGATGTGCTTCCCATCCCGGGCACTGCGTACGTCACGGTAGAAGCCTGATCAAGGTCGCCGATCGAGATGGCCGCGAGTGGAGGGCGGTCGTCGTTCAGCATGATGAGTTGCCGATCGGGAGCCTCCGATGGAGCGTCCAGCGCCGCCTCGATGTTCAACAGATTGTCCAGGCGCTCCCTCAGATACTTCAGCCGTGATTCCTTTCCGCCTCCCACGCCGTACTCCGGTCCCCAGGTTGGATCCGCACGATTCATCTCCGTCTCTATGGCGGCGCGCGCCGCGTCGATCTCGTGAGTAAGCGTCGTGCGATTGGCGAGGTCGCGTGACCGGTACGTCACCCCTTCGAGGTTGCCGATGATGAGCGAGGCCCCGCTGATCAGGGCGGCTGCGTGAGAGGCATCCACATTCCGCCACCATGCGGCGACGTCCTTCGGGGCCGGTGGGTGATCGCGCAGCATCGCGGGCCAATCGGGATGCTCGGCCAACATCCGCGCCACCTCATCCGCCTCCATGGTGGCGAGCCGGTGGAGGATGCTCATCGAGATGCGTGAACGGAAGTCCTCGCTCTCTTGGGCCCAGGTCAGCGAGAGATATCGAGGCACCACTCGGGACCACATCACCGGTGAGGCACGCTCCACATCACCGATCCGGCGCAGATCCTGCTCGCACTCGACGAGGGCGGCGCGCAGCGCGCGTCGCAGGCTCTCGCAGCGCTCCTCGAGCTCTTCGTTCCGGGAGTAGCTGTACGGCCCCCACCCGGCCAGCGGGTCGTCCGGGTCGTCGGCCACGTCGTTCGATTCCCGGTAGGCGAGCACAGCGGACCGATGTGCGGCGATGTCCTCGATCAACCGAGCGCGAGTCGAACCGAGAGCGCTCAGCCTCTCGCCGAGGACCCGAAGGGCTGTGGATGCTGCAGCCGATGCGTCGTCGAGGTCGTTCGCCGCCATGGAGGCGGGCTGCAGGGCGGTGACCACCGAGGCTGTGTCGGGCGTATCGAAGACGTCGGGCAGAGTGCTCCACCTCGCGGTGGCTTCATCGACACGTTGACGCACCGTCAGGGCGGCGGCCGCCATCGTGTCCGCGGCCGCGACGAGCGAGGTGGCATCGGCGGGAAGCTCCGGCACGTCGGTGACATCGATGAGCTCGCTCATCTGGGCACCGCCCCGAAACCACGCTTCGTCAACGGAAGGACCCCTTTGGCGATGGCGGTCGTCTGCGCGGCCATCTCGTCGTCGCCGGTGACGAAGGCGATCGTGGCATCCTGCAGCTTCCGGGCGACCTCGCCGGCGTATGCGGCGATACCTGGGCCGCTCTGTCTGCGTGGCGAGAACACGGACTCGAGGCCACGGAGCACACCGGATGCGTCCGAGCGGAGCGCGGCCACCGCGTCGTCAACAGCGGCAAGGGTGCGATCCACAGCGGCGGTGACATCGTCGAAGCACACGGCCACATCGGACATGACGGCCGCCACGCCGACGGCATCCACGGAATAACGCATCCGGTAAAACTAGGTAGGCCGCGGGGGCGGTGAAGGCGTCGTGTGGATAACTCACGCTGAGTTTCATCCGCGTCATCACCCTCCTGGAACCCCCGCATGTCGTGACCGCGATGAACCTTCGACCGGGGCCGGTGTCGCAACGTGACGATGGGCGGACCCGATGTCGGGGCCCCGGGCTAGCCTGGCGACATGTCGGGCAGCGTGTACGTGATCCATGACAACCCCTCGTGGTTGCCGCCGTTCCAGGCGGCCTTCGATGCCGAGGGAGTGCCGCTCAAAGAGTGGCTCCTGACCGAGGGGGCGATCGATCTCTCGACAGAGCCGCCGGAGGGTGTGTTCTGGTCGCGGCTGAGCGCCTCCGCGCACACACGCGATCGCGCGCACAGCAAGGACTACGGTCGGGCCGTTCTCCGGTGGCTCGCGTCCTGGGGTCGCACCGTCGTCAACGGCGCCGACGTGCTCGAGCTCGAGGTGAGCAAGGTCGCGCAGCACGTGGCTCTTCAGCACGCGGGCATCGAGGTTGCGCGTACCGTCGCCGTGCTCGGCACCGAGGGGATCGTCGAGCGGGCTGCGGAGTTCGGTGCGCCCTTCATCAGCAAGCACAACCAGGGCGGGAAGGGCCTCGGTGTGCGGCGGTGGGACTCCGTCGCGGAGTTCGCGGCGTGGGTCGAGGGCCCCGACTTCGAGCCGTCGCCCGACGGGATCACGCTCCTGCAGGAGCTGCTCGTCGCGAAGGCGCCGTTCATCACGCGCGCGGAGTTCGTCGCGGGTTCGCTGGTCTACGCGGTGCGCGTCGACACGAGCGCGGGAAGCTTCGAGCTGTGCCCGGCCGAAGCCTGCGCCGTTCCCGGTGCCGACGGCATCGAGCCCGAGCCGATGTTCCGTCGTCGGGATGACGTCGACCCCGAGCTGATCGACCGGTACCTGGCCTTCCTGGCCGCCGAGGGCATCGGCATCGCCGGCATCGAGTTCATCGAGACGCGCGACGGCCGCACGGTCACCTACGACGTGAACACCAACACGAACTACAACCCCGACGTCGAGGCGGCGGCCCCCCGCTCAGGTCCGCGCGAGATCGCGCGCTGGCTCGGCTCGCTCCTGCCGCAGGAAGCGGTGGCGGCCCGTGGCTGAGGCTGCAGCGCCGCACGCGGAGTGGGAAGGCTTCGGCTTCCAGACGCGTCAAGTGCACGCTGGGGAGGTGGAGGACCTCACGCACGGTTCCCGCGTGACGCCCGTCCACCTGTCGGCGGCCTATCGCTTCGCGTCGTTTCAAGAGGCGACCGACCGGTTCGCGGGCGCCGATCTCGGGCACCTTTACTCTCGCAACCTCAACCCGACGAACCAGGTGGCCGAACGGCGTCTGGCTTCTCTCGAGGGTGGGAGCGGAGCGATCGTCGTCGGGTCGGGTCAGGCGGCGATCACGACCGCACTGCTGGCGCTGGCGGGTAGTGGCGAACACATCCTCTCCACCGCGAGCATCTACAGCGGCACGCGCGTGCTGTTCGACCGAACGTTCGCGCGCATGGGGGTGACCGTCGAGTACGTCTGGGACCCTGACGACGAGGCGGAATGGGACGCCCTCGTCCGTCCCGAGACAAAGGCGATCTTCACCGAGACGCTGCCCAATCCGAAGAACGACATCGTCGACATCGCCGCCGTCGCCCGCGTCGCGAAGCGCTACGGCATCCCCCTCATCGTCGACAACACCATCGCGACGCCGTTCCTGATCCGCCCGATCGAGCACGGCGCCCACGTCGTCGTGCACTCCGCGACCAAGTTCCTCTCCGGCCACGGGGCGAACCTCGCCGGGGCGGTGGTCGACGGGGGAACGTTCGACTGGGTGGCATCCGACCGCTCCTACCCCGCGATCACGGAGACGCCGATCGCCACGCATGCGTCGTTCGTCGACGCGTTCGGTCCGCGCGCCTTCGAATTCTCACTGCGGTTCGGGATCGCGAACGACACCGGCCCGGCATTGTCCCCTCTGAACGGCTTTCTGCTGCAGCAGGGCATGGAGACGCTGTCTGTGCGCATGCGCCAGCACCTCGCGAGCGCACGCACCATCGCCGAGTGGCTCGAGACGCACGACGCCGTTGAGAGCGTCGACTACGCCGGCCTCCCGTCGCACCCGCAGCACGCTCTCGCCGTTCGCGACTACGGCGGACTCTCCGGCTCGGTGTTCTCGTTCACCGTGCGCGGTGGCCGTGATGGTGCGGAGCGGTTCTTCGACGCCCTGCGTCTCTTCAGCCGCATGACGAACATCGGCGACACCCGATCGATGGCCCTTCATCCCGCGACCACCACGCACCTCGGCTTCACGCAAGAGACGCGCGACCGCCTCGGCATCGGCGACGGTCTCGTTCGCCTGTCGATCGGACTCGAGGATGCCGAAGACCTCATCGCCGACCTCGACCAGGCCTTGCGCGCGGCCATCTGACCGTCGCGCCGGTCCCGGACTCCGCGTCCAGTGTGTCGTGTGCCCGTGCGCCCGTGCGCCCGGCGCCTTGCGGGGGCCGTGCCGGCGTGCCCGCGCGCGGTCGTTGAGTGTCCAAAACACCCGGACGATTCCGGAAACCGTCCGGGTGTCTTGGACAGCGAATGGGTGGAGGGGTGTCGCGCGCGTCGCCCCTCACGGTGGACACCGCGCGGGCTCAGGCGTCGCGCAGCGCCTCCAGACGGCGCACGCGCGGGATCACCTCGAGGGCGAAACGCTGCATCTCAGGGAGGTGCGGTGAGAACTGCAGGAGCAGCGTCGAGACGCCGACGTCCGCGAACGCGACGATCCGCTCGGCGACCTGGTCGGGGGTGCCGACGAGGTTCGGGCGGAGGCCGCGGTTCGACACCGAGTACTCCTTCAGGTCGACGGGGGTGTCGAGCTTCGACTTGCTCACGAAGTCCTGGTACGACCCGTACGCCGCTCCCCCGCGCACGTCCGTGATGCGTGCGATCTCTGTCTGCGCCTCTTCCTCGGTGTCGCGCACCACGGCGTAGGCGGCCATGCCGAACGCCTCGAACGGCTTCCCCCCGGCGGAAGCCCGCCGCTGCCGCATGTCCGCGACCTTCGCCGACAGCTCCTCGAGGGTCCCGCCGTGCGTGAGGTACGCGTCGGCGAAGCGCGTGATGGCGGTGCGACCGGCCTCGCTCTCGCCGCCGGCGTACAGGCGCGGGCGCACTCGCGGCTTGGGCTCGGTGTAGGTCCCCTCGGTGCGGTAGTACTCCCCCGCGTACGCGAAGGGTGTTTCCGACCAGAGCCCGCGCAGCACCTCCACCCACTCGATCGTGCGGGCGTAACGGTCATCGTGCGCGCTGAACAGGCCGTCGTACTGCTTGGCCTCCTCGGCCCACCACGCCGACACGACGTTCAGGGTGAACCGACCGCCGCTCATCTCGTCGATCGTCGCGGCCTGCTTCGCCGTGTGGAACGGGTTGTGGAATCCCGGGCGGACCGCGGTCATCAGCTCGAGAGACGAAGTCACTGCGGCCAGGCCCGCGGTCACCGCCCAGGCATCGAGCGACGGAGCCTCGACACCCTTGATGTCGTTGAGGTTGAGCTCGGGGATGAGGGTCAGATCGAAGCCGCCCTCCTCGGCGACCCGCGCGATCTCGGCGATGTGCGCGAACGAGACAGGTGTCTGCTCGTCGTCGACATTGCGCAGCCACCCGCCGAAGATCGGGGTCCAGTAGCCGAATCGCACGCGCTGAGGGGATGCCATGCCTCCATCCTCACCCGAGCGACGGGCCCCGGCGCGACGCAGCGCCTTCCACCCAGCGCCTTCGACGCAGCGCCTTCCCCCCAGCGCCTTCCCCCCAGCGCCTTCGACCCCGCGCCGCCCGGCCTAGGCTCGAAGCATGGTCGAGACGCGGTACGTCACCCCCGACCGCCCCCGCGCCGAGGCTCTTGTCGCTGCGGCTCTCCGGGCCGCCGGGCAGCCCGTGGTGCCGGGCGAGTGGCAATGGGTCGAGCACGGCTCGGCCAACCTCGTCGTCCTCGCCGGCACAGCCGCCGTGCGGGTCGGCCGTACCGCGTCGGCGGCCGCGGAATCCCGCCGCGCCCAGGCCCTCATCGACGCCCTCCCCGACCTGCCCTTCGCGGTCCCGCGTGCGCTCGCCGATCCGCTGTCCGACGGAGACATGGTTGCGATCGTGCAGCGTCGGCTCGAGGGCATCCCCCATCCGAGTGGACACGGAGAGGCCACCGCACTCGAGCGCCTCCTCGACGCGCTCGCCGCCGTGCCGATCGACCCGCACGATCCGAACCTCGCGATCCCGCACGCGTTCATGGGCGGTGGGGAGTGGCATCCGGTGATCGTCGAGCACGCGGTCCCGCTGCTCTCACCGGAGGTCCGGGATGCCGCGCGTCAGGCCGCCGATGCCCTCGCGGGCCTCGACCCGGCGCCGTACGCTCTCGTCCACGGCGATCTCGCCGGCTCGAACGTGCTGTGGAGGGGAGGCACCGTGGCGGGGGTGATCGACTGGGATCTCGCGAGCGCGGGTGATCCGGCGGTCGACGTCGCCGCCCTGGCCGTGTGGCACGGGTGGGAGGTGATCGAGCGCGTTCGTCCGCCGGAGGTCGTCCGGCGGGCGCGGGTCGTGGCGGCAACGCATCCCCTCCAGGTGATCGCGTTCTCGATCGTGAACGAGCGCCCGGAGGCCGAGGTCCTCCGGGCCGCCGCATGGGCGACCGCGCGCCTACATTCCCCGGACGGCATGCGACGGAGAACGGCCCACGAAACGGGACGGGAGACGGTGCGATGAGCGGCGCACGGCTTGGATTCTTCACGCGACTTCTGGATGCCGGCACCGACGGCGAGCGATACCGTCGGGCGCTCGCGCAGGTCCGGGCCGCCGAGCAGCACGGCTTCGCCTCGCTCTGGGTGGCGCAGCACCACTTCGACCGCGACGAGGGCGGACTGCCCTCGCCGTTTCCCTTCCTCGCCGCGGCCGCCGTCCAGACAGAGCACATCGCGCTGGGTACGGGGATCGTGACCCTCCCGATCGATGATCCGGTACGCGTGGCCGAGGACGCCGCCGTCGTCAACGCCCTGAGCAACGGGCGCGTGCAGCTGGGCATCGGCACGGGCGGGACACCGTCATCGTTCGCCGCGTTCCAGCGCTCGTCCGAGGACCGGCGGGAGATCCAGGCCGCGCATATCGAGGTGCTGCGCGAGGCGTTCGGCGGGCGCGGCATCCGGGGCACGTCCTCGGTGCTCAATCCCCCGGCACCCGACCTTGCGGTACGCCTGTGGCAAGCGACGTTCTCGGTCGAGGGCGGCCGTCGGGCCGGGCTCGACGGCGACGGTCTGCTCCTCTCGCGGACCCAGCCGAAGAAGCCCGGCCAAGCGCTGCACGACGTGCAGCGGCCCATCGTCGACGCGTACCTCGAGGCGCTGCCACCGGGTGTCGAGCCGCGGATCCTCGCCTCGCGCAGCGCCGTCGTGGTGGATGCCGCCGACCTCGACGCCGCGTGGCAGACGGCGGACGCCGGCCTCCGGCGTCTCGCGCGGACGTTCCTCCGGCAGGACGGCGCCAGCGACCTGCGCGACGTCGCCCGCCTGACCGACACGCACCTGGGCACGGTGGACGAGGTCGTCGCCTCTCTCGAGGCCGATCTCACTCTCGGCCGTGCGACCGATGTCGCATTCCAGGTGCACTCCGTCGACCCCGCCCACGAGATCACCCTGCGCTCGCTCGAGCTGCTGGCGACGCAGGTGGCTCCTCGCCTCGGTCTCCGCACCGGCGCCGAAGCCGCCGCCGAGCTGCGGAACCTGACTGCCCACCACAGGAGTCCCCGCCGAACCGGTGTGATGGACCGCCGCCGCTCCCCGGTCGCGACGGCTTCGTCTGGACACGCGCGGAAAGGGTGACGAGACTCGATGCACGAAGGAGTGGGCATGAGCATCGACTTGACCGGACATCGGGCGCTCGTCACCGGGGGAGCCAGCGGCATCGGCGAAGCCATCGCGAGGAGATTCGCGGATGCCGGCGCCCAGGTGACCGTGGCCGACGTCAACGGCGAGGTTGCCGCGCGCGTGGCGGGGGAGATCGCCGGCCGCGCGTGGGCGGTCGACCTCTCCGACACGGCCGCGTTGCGGGACCTGACCCTCGATGTCGACATCCTCGTCAACAACGCCGGCATCCAGCACGTCAGTCCGATCGAGCAGTTCGATCCGGAGCGGTTCTCGTTCATGCTCCGGCTGATGCTCGAGGCGCCCTTCCTGCTCATCCGCGCGGCGCTCCCGGGGATGTACGAGCGCGGCTTCGGCCGGATCCTCAACGTCTCGAGTGTTCATGGCATACGCGCATCGGCATATAAGTCGGCGTACGTCACCGCGAAGCATGGGCTCGAGGGCCTGTCGAAGACGACCGCCCTCGAGGGCGGGCCGCACGGCGTCACCAGCGTGTGCATCGACCCGGGGTACGTGCGCTCGCCACTGGTCGAGAAACAGCTCGCTGACCAGGCCAAAGCTCACGGCATCCCGGAGTCCGAGGTGCTCGAGAAGGTCCTCCTCCAGGATGCCGCGATCAAGCGACTCGTCGAGCCCGATGAGGTGGCATCCCTCGCTCTCTGGCTCGCGGGTCCCGACGCCGGGATGGTCACCGGCGCGAGCTACACGATGGACGGCGGCTGGTCCGCGCACTGACGTCCCCACACGGACCTCGCGGCGAGTGTCCAAGACACGCCGCAACTCCCCCGCGCCCTATCGATCGGCGGAGCTCACGGAGCGCGCGTCAGCGGAAGAACACGTCCGAGACGATGCTCACGATCCAGTACCCGACGACGATCACGCCGATCACGACCGTCACCCAGGACACGCCCTGCTTGAGGCGCCGGCCGGTCGGAGCCACGCCCACCGGGGGTGGAATCAGCATCGGCATGGCCGACGCGACGCCCGACGACGAGAGCCGCTCGTCGCGCCAGCGCGCCCACTGCGCCACCTTCTCCTCGATCGCCGCCACCGTGGTGAACAGCCATTCCCACGTCCGCGGGTCGAGGGTCGAGAGGTCGCGCCGCGCGTAGAGGAACAGCCAGTCGTCGACGATCTCGACGTCGAGGGCGGCCGCGTTGTCGACGAACCGCGCCATGACGTCGGGCGTGAACAGGTACAGCGCATCGCGCTCGTACCCCTCGGGGCAGTACAGCGCGAAGTGCTTGTCGAAGTCGCCCTCGAGCCCGAGACGCTGTCCACGCGTGAACGTGATCGGCAGGTTCGACGCCCCGAACAGACCGTTGTTGCCCACGGCATCCAGAACGATGTGGGGGAGCGGGGTGTCGAGCCGGAGCGCGACGTACGCCCACTTGTGCGTCGTCTCGCTCTTCCCCGATCCCGTCTTGTACGTGTAGTTCGCGACCTCGATGAAGCGCGGACGGTAGCCGCTCACGACGTCACTCGCCTCGCGCGAGTGGCCCTGCGTGAAGATCATGCCGGGGAGGGGCGGGTCGTCGACGTCCCCGCGCCACTCGAGTCCGTTCGCGCGGGCGAAGCGGTCGAGCCGGAAGCGTCGCTCGGCCCTCCCGCGGAACGCGCGCACGATCGCCACCACGACCAGCGCGATGACCGCGACCAGGAACAGCACGAAGAAGATCGACACAGGGTTGACCGTGTTCCGGCCGGAGGTGAGCGTGTAGATCAGCGCGAGCAGCGAGGGGAACGCGAAGAGCACGATGGCGCTCGCGATGAGGGTCAGCACGAGACCCGACACCCACCTCGTCCGCAACGCCCCGCGCCGACGCAGATCAGCGGTGAAGGCGCGTACCTCGGCGCGGTCGACGGGCGCGGTCAGGGGCGTGGGGTCGAACGGGGGAGTTCCGGATGCCACGGGCACACCTTCCTCAGAGGGTCTCGTCGTGCGCGGCCCAGGTTACCGAGCCGTGGTCAGGGCAGCAGCGTGGTCAGCGCAGCAAGAGCACGGGGAGCAGCGCCATCCCGCCGACCAGGGCGAGACCCAGTGCCAGGACGCCGCCGAGGATCCCGAGCACCAGCCACGGAACGCCGCGGCGCAGGCGGCGACCCGGGGGAGCGACGCCGGGCGGCGCCGACAGCGGCACCGGCGCGACAGGAGCGGGAGCGGATGCCACAGCCCCCGGCATCCCTCCCCCCGGTGCCGCCAGGCTCGGGGCGCCCGCGGCCGCGCCCGCAACACCTGGCCCCCACGGCACCCCCGGATCCGCGGCCGGCAGCAACCGGTCGTCGCGCCAGCGTTCCCACTGCGCGAGCTTGTCGAGCAGGGCGGAGAGGAGAGAGAACGTCCAGGCCCAGCGTCCGGGGTCGAGCGTCGACATGTCGCCCGACGAGTAGAGGAACAGCCAGTCGTCGATGATCTCGACGTCGAACACCGCCGCGTTGTCGATGAAGCGCGCCATGACGTCGGGGGTGAAGAGGTACAGCGCATCGCGTTCGTACCCCTGCGGGCAGTACAGCCGGAAGTACCGGTCGAAGTCCCCCTCGAGACTCAGGTGCTGGTCGCGGTCGAACGTCCCGAGCGAGATGTTGTTGCCCGAGGCATCCAGGACGATGTGGGGGAGCGGCACGTTGAGCTTGATGGCGATGTATCCCCATCGCACCGTGGTTTGGTTCTTCCCGTTGCTCACCGTGTAGTGGTAGTTGCCGACCTCGACGAAGCGCGGCTCCCGCCCGCGGAGGACGTCGACGGCGGTCCGTCCGCTGCCGCGCTGGAAGATCGACCCGGGCAGCGGCGGCTGGCTGATCGAGGGAACGTACTCCATGCTCACGGCCTGCGCGAAGCGCGCGAGTCGCCAGCGTCGCTCTTGGGCGATGCGGTCGCCGCGCAGGCCGAAGAAGAAGGCTCCGACGATGACTCCGACGCACAGCAGGACGGGGAACGCGAACAGGATGCCGATGACGAGGGCACCCTCTTTGAGCACCGGGGCGAACGCGATCAGCAGGACGAGCCCCACCAGGGAGAAGCTGCCGATCAGGATGAGCATGACGACGTAGACGATGATGGCGGCGATCTTGCCGCCGTCGGAGACGCAGCCCTCTTGGCGCAGGCGCTTCGTGAACGCCCTCGCAGCCGTCGCATCGAGCGGATCCATCAGCGCACGTGCGTCGAACGGTCGAATTCCCGGCATCCGTCCCCCCACGGTCGTGATCGAGGACCACGTTACCGAGGAGGATTCCGCCGAGCGAGGCGGCATCCGTTAGACTATGAAGGTTGTCTGGCGACGCCCATGCGCGTATAAGCCCGAGACAACGTGCACCACACCCTCCTGCTGCCGGGAAATGCCCGTCAGCCGTTCTAGTCCGAAGGAGGTGGGTTAGTGACGCACCAGTACGAACTCATGGTCATCTTCGATCCCGAGGTCGACGAGCGCCAGGTCGCTCCGAAGCTCGACGGATTCCTCAAGGTCATCACGGCCGATGGAGGAACCATCGACAAGGTCGACATCTGGGGCCGCCGTCGTCTCGCCTACGAGATCCGCAAGAAGAACGAGGGCATCTACGCCGTCGTCAACTTCGTCGCGACCAGCGAGGCCACGAACGAGCTCGACCGTCAGCTGAAGCTGAACGAGCAGATCATGCGCACCAAGGTCCTCCGTGCCGAAGAAGCGATCGCCCAGGTCGCCGCCGAAGCCAAGCGTTCCGAGGAGAAGGCCGCTCGCAAGGCTGCCGCTCCCCGCAAGGTCGAGTCCGCCGAGAAGGCTGCGAAGTAACGACGATGGCCGGCGAAACCGTCATCACCGTTGTGGGCAACCTCACGGCCGACCCCGAGCTGCGTTACACGCAGAACGGTCTTCCGGTCGCGAACTTCACCATCGCGTCGACTCCCCGCACGTTCGACCGTCAGGCGAACGAGTGGAAAGACGGCGAGGCGCTGTTCCTGCGTGCCTCGGTGTGGCGCGAATTCGCCGAGCACGTCGCCGGTTCGCTGACGAAGGGCAGCCGAGTCATCGCGACCGGTCGCCTGAAGCAGCGTTCGTACCAGGACCGCGAGGGCAACAACCGCACCTCCATCGAACTCGAAGTCGATGAGATCGGCCCCTCGCTCCGCTACGCGACCGCCCAGGTCACCCGTGCCGCTTCCGGCGGCGGCGGTGGCGGCGGCGGTCAGCGCCCGCAGGTGCAGCAGTCCAACGACGAGCCGTGGTCGACGCCCGGTTCGAACAATGGCGGCGGCAACAGCGGCGCTGACGCGTGGAGCACTCCTGGTTCCTACGGAGACGACACCCCGTTCTGATCTTCGCCGCGCTCTCTCGAGCGAGACGACCCCCTGAAATTCCGGATGCCACACCTCGGTCCGCGTGACCGGCTCGGCATCCGAACCACACGAAAGAAGGAAGCATGGCTGGAAAGGCCACTGGCGACCGCCGCAAGCCGCGGAAGGGCGCGAAGAACGCAGCCCCCGCGAAGGCGATCCGCGTCGGCGTCATCGACTACAAGGACGTCGCAACCCTCCGCAAGTTCATCTCGGAGCGCGGGAAGATCCGCGCCCGTCGTATCACCGGTGTCTCCGTGCAGGAGCAGCGCCTGATCGCCCGCGCCATCAAGAACGCGCGCGAGATGGCTCTCCTGCCCTACGCCGGCGCCGGCCGCTAAGGAGCACCCGATGGCAAAGCTGATTCTCACGAATGAGGTCACCGGGCTCGGTAGCGCCGGTGACGTTGTCGAGGTCAAGAACGGGTACGCCCGCAACTACCTCATCCCGCAGGGCTTCGCCGTGGCTTGGAGCCGCGGTGGCGAGAAGCAGGTCGCGTCGATCCGCGCCGCTCGCGAGTCCCGCGCGATCCACGCGCACGAAGACGCCGTGGCCCTGAAGAACTCGCTCGAGTCGAACACCGTCAAGCTCGCCGTCAAGGCCGGCAACGAGGGTCGCCTCTTCGGTTCGGTCAAGCCCGCCGATGTCGCCGACGCCGTCCAGGCCGCCGGCCTGGGTGAGCTCGACAAGCGCAAGATCCAGATCACCTCTGCGATCAAGTCGGTCGGCCAGCACGAGGCGACCGTTCGCCTCCGTGACGACGTCACCGCCGTGATCACCCTCCAGGTGGTCGCCGCGAAGTAATTCGCGACGCTCGATTTGGCCCCGCTCCTGCTTCGGCAGGGCGGGGCCTTTTCGTTGCTGCCGGGGTGGCTTCGACGGGCTCAGCCACCGTGGCTTGAGGTCCCTGAGCTTGTCGAAGGGGCCGGGGGCGGCTTCGACGGACTCAGCCGCCGTGGCTTCAGGTTCGAGGGGCCGGGGTGGCTTCGACGGGCTCAGCCACCGTGGCTCGAGGTCCCTGAGCGTGTCGAAGGGACCGGGCCAGACGCGCGACACACGCCCGTCACACCGCGACCCTAGGCTGACGCCGTGCAAGAGCGTGTTGGTCGTGTCGTGGTGTACTCGGCATCCCTCGTCCTGCCGATCACCGCTCCGCCCATCCGCGGTGGCGCGATCGCGGTGGCGGCCGGGCGGATCCGGCACGTGGGGGAGCGCGAGTGGGTCGTGCACGAGCTGCGCACCCGCGGGATCGCCTTCGACGAGGTGCACTGGTCGGGCGTCCTCACCCCCGGGCTCGTCAACGCGCACGCGCACCTGCAGTACACCGGCATGGCCGAGGTGGGACGCGGCACGTACGACGGCTTCGACGACTGGGCGCGGGCGTTCCAGGTCGTCTACGAGACTCCGCACGACTGGCGAGTGGATGCCAGAGCCGGCGCCCAAGCGATGATCGCCGCCGGCACCACCGCCGTGGCCGACGTGGTCACCGACGTCGAGGCCGCCTCGGCGCTGCACGACGCTGGGCTGCACGGCATCACCTACTGGGAGGTAATGAGCTGGACCAACGCCGCGTGGGCCGAACGCGGGCGCGCGGAGGTCGAGGCGCGCCTCGACGCGCTGCCGTCTCCGCCCGGGACCGGACTCTCGCCGCACGCGCCGTATTCGCTCGACGTCGAGCCGCTCCTCGAGATCCCCGACATCGTGCGCGAGCGGGGGAGTCGTCTGCACATCCATCTCGGTGAGGCCGCGTTCGAGCGGGAGCACGGCGAGGCGGCCCCATGGCGCGAGCGGCGTCCCGCCAGCTTCCAGGCGCTGCGCGACCAGGGCTTCGGCACGGGGGCGACGGAGTTCGTCGACGAGCTCGGTGTGCTCGGACCCGACTGCCACATCGCGCACGGCGTCTACATGACCGCGCGGGACCGCGCGACGCTCCGTGCCCGCGGGACCACCGTGGCCCTCTGCCCGCGGTCCAACGCCGTCATCGGCCTCGACGAGCCGCCGGTCGCCGCCTACCTCGTCGAGGGCAATGCGCTGGCCGTGGGCACCGACTCTCTGGCATCCAGTCCCTCGCTGGATCTGCTGGCCGACGTGGCGGCGCTGCACCGGCTCGCTCGGGCGCAGGGCTACGTGCACCGCGACCTGTCCGAACTGCTGCTGCGCGCGGCGACCCTGGGCGGGGCGCACGCGATGGGGCTCGACACCGGTCCCGCACGCACGGGGTACCTCGCCGTGGGAGCGGCGGCCGACCTCGCGTTCTTCGACCTGGACGTGGATGCCGTCGACGACACGATCGAGAATCTTGCGACCGACGGTGCCGGGCGCGCGGCCGCCACCCTGATCGACGGCGTGGTGCGTTCGGCATCCGCTGTGTTCACCCGAGAGACCGGAGTACTCGCCCATGACCGATGACCGTCCCGCCACCGCCGTCCTGCTCGACCTGGAGCCGCACGCGGAGGGCGGGTGGTTCCGCCGCATGTGGACGGGCGGCTACGCCGTCGAGACGCCGGCGGGGGAGCGGCCGGCGGCGACGTGCATCCACTACCTGCTGACGCCGGGGGAGGAGAGCGCGTGGCACGTCGTGACGAGCGACGAGGTCTGGCTGTGGCACGGGCCGGGCAAGCTCGCCCTGTCGCTCGGCGGGGACGGCGAGGCGCCGTCGCTCGATCACACGGTCGTGCTCGGCCCGGACCTCGCGGCGGGGGAGCGGCTGCAGTACACGGTTCCGGCCGGGGTCTGGCAGGCGGCGCGGCTCGTGGCCGACGAGGAGGTCGTGGTGAGCTGCGTGGTGTCGCCGGGGTTCAGCTTCGAGGATTGGCGTCTCGCGGACTGAGGTGCGCCGGCGCGGCACACCGCTACGTGCAGCGCCTGTCTGACGGTCCTCCGCAGGGGACTTTCCTCGGCCGACGGGGAGTTTTCCGCCGTGGCGTGTGAGGCACGTGTGACGCGTGAACGGACGGTGAAGAGCGCCTGTCCGGACGACACGCCCACGCGAACGTGAACTTGACACGGGCGCGGCCCGCCAGTAGCGCAGTGGCGAAGTTATCCCCCTGGTTGTACACACCTTCTTGTCAAGTCGAGCAACCTTCAACTCCCACTTCAACCCGGATTTTCCCCCACCTCCTGTGGAGAGAAAAAGCCCAGGTCAGGGGCATCCTGTGCTTCGACTTTCCACATTTGACCCCAAGTTGTCCACAGAGGTTGTGCACAGCCTGTGCGGCGTTTCTCGCAATCTCTCCACAGAGTTATCCACAGGGTCATTTGCGTGTGGAGAGCGCCGTCCTTAACGTGGGTGCAGCCCCTCGGGCACACCCGTTCTCCCCCGCGCGCGTCGATGTCGGAACCCCCTGGTTCGATGCACTCGAGGCCGTCACCGCGCCCTTCTCGTGTCGCGATGGGTGAGTGCGTCCGAGAACAGAAGGAGAGCCTGTGTCGATCGCTGATATCGCCGAAGAGCGTCTCGGAAAAGCACCGCGCCCCGAGCGCACCCCGCCGCACGACATGCTGGCCGAGCAGTCCGCTCTGGGCGGCATGCTCCTGTCGAAGGATGCCGTGGCGGATGTCATCGAGACCCTCCGCGGTCCCGACTTCTACGTGCCGAAGCACGAGCTGATCTTCGACGCGATCCTCACGCTGTACTCGCACGGCGAGCCGACCGACGTCGTCACCGTCACCGACGAGCTCATCAAGACCGGAGAGCTGCAGCGCGCCGGAGGCCCGGACTACCTCCACACCCTTACCTCGATCGTTCCGACCGCAGCCAACGCCGGTTATTACGCGTCGATCGTCGCCGAGCGCGCTCTGCTGCGTCGCCTCGTCGAAGCGGGCACCCGCATCGTGCAGATGGGCTACTCGGGCGAGGGCGACCCGACCGAGCTCGTCAACAGCGCCCAGGCCGAGATCTACAACGTCTCGGGCGATGACAGCGCGGAGGACTACATCCCCCTGACGGTGGCGGTGGATGCCGCCGTCGACGAGATCGAGGCCGCTCGCGGTCGCGACGGCTCGATGACCGGCATCCCCACCGGCTTCGCCGGCCTCGACCAGCTCACCAACGGTCTGCACCCGGGCCAGATGATCGTGCTCGCCGCGCGCCCCGCCATGGGTAAGTCGACGCTTGCGCTCGACTTCGCCCGCGCCGCCGCGATCAAGTCGAACGCGCCGTGCATCTTCTTCTCGCTCGAGATGGGCCGCTCCGAGATCGCGATGCGCCTCCTGAGCGCCGAGGGAGCCATCCCCCTGCAGAGCATGCGCAAGGGCACGCTCGACTCCCGCGACTGGACCACCGTCGCCGCCACCCGCGGCCGCATCAACGACGCCCCGCTCTACATCGACGACAGCCCGAACATGACGCTGGTCGAGATCCGCGCCAAGTGCCGTCGCCTGAAGCAGCGCGAGGGCCTGAAGATGGTCGTCATCGACTACCTGCAGCTGCTCACGAGCGGTAAGCGCGTCGAGTCGCGCCAGCAGGAGGTCAGCGAGTTCTCGCGCGCGCTGAAGCTGATGGCCAAGGAGCTGCAGGTTCCCGTCATCGCCCTCTCGCAGCTGAACCGTGGTGCCGAACAGCGCGCCGACAAGAAGCCGGCCCTGTCCGACCTACGTGAGTCGGGCTCGATCGAGCAGGATGCCGACATGGTGGTGCTCCTGCACCGTGAGGCCGCGTACGAGAAGGACTCCCCGCGCGCGGGCGAGGCGGACCTGATCGTGGCGAAGCACCGTAACGGTCCGACGGACACGATCACGGTGGCGTTCCAGGGGCATTATTCGCGGTTCGCGGATATGGCGCCGGGGATGTGACAGAGGTATTCATCATGGTTTGAGAGTTCGCATCTCTCAGGTCATCTGATTCCCGAACGTGGAGGAATGCCGATCGGATGGGTAAGAAGTCGCATCTCTCTGACGATGCGCGCGAGCTGCTGGCGCGCGTGAAGAAGAGATACCTGGGGTCAAGAGATTTCAACGGACTCCACGTGAGCAGGCGCGAAAGCTCCGACACCGTCCTGGATGCCGCGATCGAACTCGTCGACGCTGGTCTCGTTCAGGTCGTCGGCCCGAGTGACTACATGAATATCCATATACGACCGTGGCCGTCGCGCCGCACGGTCTCCGATCAAATCTTGGAGCTTCGCGAGCTCACCGAGAACGAGTACGGTGTTGCCCTTTACCCGATGGCCAAGGCGATGAAGGGAGTCAGACTCCCCAAGAAGTATGAACAAGCTCCATTTTCGCGAGCAATGGCGCGTGGTCGCTCAACTCTCGAGGTCGCATACTTCTCCACGGATGTGCTCGAGGGCTACCGGAACGACGCGCGGTTCAGGTTCGGCATGGGCGACTTCGGCATCAGCTTTGGATTGACTGACGAGGCGTACGAGGAGGAGGAGGAGAAGGAGTTCGAGGGGACCACCTCGCTCATTCACCTTGGCTTCGGCTACGACGTGCGGGGACATGACGCGAGCGATCCGGACAGCACGATTGTCCGGCGAGTAGCGGCTTTCTACGGTGATCTTGACGACCTGACTCCGGCCCATCAACAGAGGTGGGCGAGCTATCAAGTCGACTCGGATGGGGTCGACCCTCATCCGGTGTGGTTCAGGTCGCAGATGGGTCACTGGCCGGATGCTGTTGGTCCATTCCATCGGCTTACGCAGGAGCTGAAGAACTTGAATGAGCTCTGGGAGAACGTGTGGAACGGCAGACTTTTTCGAACGCATCGTACGCCAGACGACTTCGGCTGGATCTTGCGTCCTGACCAGAGGGAGTGGGATCACTTCATTTTGTCCCTCGACAAGCTGTTGTCGGACAACATCGACCCCAAGGCGCTCGACCGAGCGGGTGCCTCGAAGACGAACGATGTGGGCCAAACGCTGGGAACTTTGGCTCGCCTCGAAGTATTCATGATGGCGAACGGCGTGGCGAGGGAGAAATCCCAATGGGCGCTGAAGCCGTTGCGGGAAGTGCGGGCCGCCAGGCAGAAGCCAGCCCATGCACTTCGGAGCAACGTGACCGACCGGACGTTGGTCCGCAAGCAAATGGATCTTATGCACGATGTCAACGAGGTATTGATCAACATCCGTCAATGGCTCGCTAGCTACCCGGCGAATCGAGGTTGGGAAGATCCGCTCGACGGCTTAAAGGACTATCCCATCTAAGCTGCGCTAGAACTGCCGCTGTGGCGTGGCGTTCGCCATAGTTCTGTCGACCGCCGGCGCGTGACTCTCCCTCCGTCGCGCCTCGCCACGAAGAGACCCGAGCCATGTCGAGCCATCGCGGCGAACCGGGAATGAGCTGCCTCACTTAGTTGTTGCGTCAACTAAATGCGGCCGGACCGTCCGCTCCGCAGGCCGAAGGACGTATCCGATGACCGCTCCCGCGCTGACCTGGCGCCCGTCTCCCCTTCACACCGCCGGTGCCGCGGCCGACGCCACGCGCATGGACACGGTCGAACTCCTCGTCGGAGACCTCGACGCGCAGACGGAGTTCTACCGCCGCGCCGTCACTCTCGAGGTGCTCGACCAGTCCGGCCCGCGCGCAACCCTCGGCCGTGACGGTATCCCGATCGTGACCCTCACCCACACGCCCGACCTACCGCCCTTCCGCCGGCACGATGCCGGGCTGTACCACACGGCCATCGCGTTCCCCGATCGCGCGGCGCTCGCCGCGGCGGTCATGTCGATGGCCCGACACGCGGGGCATCTGTACGAGGGCGCGACCGATCACACGTTCAGCAACGCCTTCTACTTCCACGACCCCGAGGGCAATGGCATCGAGCTCTACTGGGATCGCCCGGTCGAGGTCTGGCAGAACAAGCCCGCCGGATGGATGCCGCAGAACCTGGCGATCGACCCGAACGCCTTCCTCCGCGAGCACTTCGACCCCTCACGCGAGAGCACCGACGAGGCCACGATCGGCCACGTGCACCTGCAGGTCGGTGACATCGCGACGGCGCGCCGCTTCTACGTCGACACCCTGGGCTTCGACGTCGTCATGGACCTCGGGTCCGCGTTGTTCATCTCCGCCGGCGGCTACCACCACCACATCGGCATGAACACATGGCACAGCGCCGGCGCCGGCCCGCGTGCGGTCTCGCTCGGGCTGGGCGATGTCCGTCTCCGAATGCCAGAGCGCAGTGACGTGCTCGCCCTCGCCGATCGTGCACGCCACGCTGGCATCGCCACGGAGGACGACGGGCGGAGTCTCCGGCTCCGCGACCCCTGGGGAACCCTGTTGACCGTCACGCCGGAAGAAGGTGCGGCATGAACGCGGCGGTCTCGCTCCTCCCACGCGCGGAGGTCCGCACCGAGGTGCGCATCCCGCTGCGCTTCGCCGATGGCTTCGAGACCACGGCGCGAGTGTCGACTTTCCGTCACCTCGTCGACGGCGCCGAGCACCTGCTCCTGTCGTTCGACGGGACCGCACCGAGCGACGACGCTCCCCTGGTGCGGCTGCACAGCGAATGCCTCACCGGCGACGTGTTCGGTTCGGAGCGATGCGACTGCGGCCCGCAGCTGCGCGAGGCCGTTGAGCGGCTGTCGATCGAGGGTGGCGCGCTGCTCTACCTGCGGCAGGAAGGCCGTGGCATCGGGCTGTACGCGAAGCTCGACGCGTACGCGTTGCAGGATGCCGGACTCGACACCTACGAGGCGAACACCGCCCTGGGGCACGGGGAAGACGAACGCGATTACACCGCGGCCGCGCAGATGCTCGATGCGGTCGGGGTGCGTGGCATCCGGCTTCTGACGAACAATCCCGACAAGGTCGCGCAGCTGACCGCGCTCGGGATCACCGTCCATGGCGTCGTGCCGACCGGAGTGCACCTGACGGCGGCGAACGCTCGCTATCTGCAGGCGAAGCGCGATCACACCGGCCACCACCTCGACCTCGGGGTAGCGTGAGGGCGCGGTAGCCCTCCCGCTCCCGACGTTCGGAGCACCTGATGACCTACGCCGTTCCGCGCATGACCCCCGAAGAGGGCGAAGCCTGGCTCGGACTCTTGCGCGTCTGCAATCTGCTGCCGAGCGAGCTCGATGCGCAGTTGTCGCGCGACTCCGGGATGACGCATTACGAGTTCGGCCTCATGTCGTACCTGCGCGCGATGCCCGAGTCGACGGCATCCATGACCGAAATCGCCGAGGCCACGAACGCCACCCTCCCGCGGGTGTCGCACGTGTGCCGACGGCTGGAGGGGCGCGGGCTGGTCGAGAAGTCGATCTCGCCCGCCGATCGACGCGTCAGCATGGCCACTCTGACCGCGGCGGGGCGACGGGAGTTGATCCGCGCGACGCCGCGACACATCGCCACCGCGCGCCGGCTCGTGATCGATGCGCTCTCGCCGGAAGATCTGGCTCACCTCTCGCGGATCACCGCGATTCTCGGGAAGAATCTCGATCCGTTGCACCGGTTCGGCCCACGGGGATGAGGGAGCGCTCGATGACCACGCGTGTCGGTGAACCATGAAGCTTCTGCTGACCTCCGGCGGGGTCACGAACGACAGCATCCGTGCCGCTCTCGTCGAGTTGCTCGGCAAGCCGATCGAGGAGTCGCGCGCGTTGGTGATCCCGACGGCGCAGTGGGGCCACCCGATGTGCACGCCCGAGAGTCTGTGGCGCGCCGTGTCGGGGAAGACGCGTCTCGTCGAGCTGGGCTGGGAGTCCGTCGGGATCCTCGAGCTCCTCGCTCTGCCCACCATGCGTCGCGAGCGCTGGGAGCCGTGGGTGCGTCAGGCCGACGTCCTCCTCGTCGACGGGGGCGAGGCGGTCTACCTCGCGCACTGGCTGCGCGAGTCCGGGCTCGCTGACCTGCTCCCGTCGCTGCCGGACACGGTGTGGGTCGGGGTGAGCGCCGGCAGCATGGTGCTGACGCCGCGCATCGGGCCGGAGTTCGTCGAGTGGCAGCCGGACGGCCCCGACGAGACTCTCGGTCTCGTCGAGTTCTCGATCTTCCCGCACCTCGACTACCCGGGCTGGTCGTCGAACATCACGGAGAGCGCGCGGCGGTGGGCGTCGAAGATCGGGGTGCCGGCCTACGCGATCGACGACGAGACGGCCCTCATGGTCGAGGGCGATGAGGTGCGCGTGGTGTCGGAGGGGCGCTGGGAGCGGTTCGGCGGAGGGATTTAGCCGACGGTGCGCTCAGCCCCGGAGGGCGTGGTCGACGGGCATCGCGCGGGTCCAGCCCTGCTCGTGCAGCCGCTGCGTGCCGGCGAGGATCAGGTCGAGGGCGAAACCGAATTCAGCGTCGTCGTCGCAGGCCTCACCCGCGTGGGGAGAGGTGGTGGCCATGCGCACGATCGCGGGATACGACGTGGCGAAGGCCGCCATCGCGCGCGCCCGTTCGTCGGGGTCGCTGGGCGGTTGGGGCGTCGGTAGCCCGTCGCGCGTGAAGCCCCACATGCGTGTCGAGAGGGCGTGCATCGTGTGATGCACGAGGTCGGCCGAGAGCCCGCCGGCGAACATGCCCGCTATGAGGGCGTCCAAGTGCCGCAGGGTCAGCGGGGTCGCGAGCGGGCGCGTCTCGATCGCTTCTCGAGCCCAGGGGTGCGCGGCGAACGCCGCTCGGGCCGCGAAGATCCGTGCCCGCGTCGCGTGCATCCATTCGCCCTCGGCGTCGACGTCGGGGATGCCGGCGATCACCTGGTCGAGCATGTTGTCGATCAGCTCGGACCGGTTGGCGACGTGGTTATAGAGCGCCATCGGGGTGACCTTCAGCTGGTCGGCGAGAGCCCGCATGCTCGTCCGCTCGAGCCCCTGCTCGTCGGCCATCGCGACCGCAGCCTCGACGACGCGCTCCCTGTCGAGGCGCGGCGGAGTTGACATATGTACAGCGTATATCCATACTCTCGATCATGCAGGCATACACCGTATATACCGACGCTTCTCCGTCCCTCTCGCGGCACACCCCGCGCCAGCACGCTCGCGCCGCCGGCATCCTCTACCTGGTGACTCACGTGACCTCGGTCGTCGCGGTGGTCGCGTATGGTGCCGGGCTTCTCCCGGCGGGAATCACGCTCGAGTTCGCCCTGGCGATCGGGTGTGCGGGGACGGGGGCGCTGCTCTGGCACCTCCTGCGCGCCTTCGGGCCGGTCCGCGCCACGACGTTCGCTCTTCTTCGCGCGGTCGAAGCGGCGGTCATCATCGCCGGGACGCTGCCGATGCTCGCGAGGATGTGGGCGCCGATGGCTGGTGGCGCGGTGACGGAGGTGGCATCCGCGATGCACACCGCCTCGTTCCTCGTGGGCCAGGGCTTGGTGATCAGTGTCAACACGATCGTGCTCGGGTGGCTGCTGTGGGACGCGCGTGTCGTGCCCCGCGCGCTCGCCGCGCTCGGCCTCGTCGGGGGCGCGCTCGTGCTCGCGAGCAACCTCTGTCAGCTGTGGGCGGTCATCCCTCTCAACGGGCCGGTCGCGGGGGTGGCGGCGCTGCCGGTGTTCGCCTTCGAGGTCTGGCTCGCGATCCTGCTCATCGTCCGCGGGTTCCGGGAGCCTGTCGCCGAGGACCTCTCCGCCCAGTCGAGTGGCCCGATAGGGTCTCCGGCATGACCGATCGCGCCGTCCCGAACCTGCCGTCTCGCGACTTCGACGCCACCATCGCGTTCTATCGAGGGTTCGGGTTCGAGCAGGACTACCGCGACGAGGGCTGGCTCATCCTTCGGCGCGGCGAGCTCTCGCTGGAGTTCTTCCCCTTCGCCGACCTCGACCCCGCGAGCAGCTCGTTCATGTGCAGCATCCGCGTCGACGACGTCGACGAGCTGTACCGACGCATCACGGCGGCGGGGGTCGTCGAGAAGACGGTCGGGTTCCCGCGCGTTCATCCGGTGACGACGCAGCCGTCAGGATTGCGGATCGGGAACCTGATCGACATCGACGGCACGCAGTTGAATCTGATCGAGAACCCCGCGCCGTGAGACGTGGACTGAGCCTCCCTAGGCTCTTGCCATGAGCGTCAGTCTGAGGGTGGGCCCGATCGCGTATCCGATTGGACGCGCTGACTTTGTCGGGTCGTTCTTCGACACCGTCACGGTTCGGCTCGAGGGAGGTGCTCGCGGCTCGCGGTTCCCGACTCTCGCAGGGCTGTATCGGGATGGTGAGTTGTCTCCGGATGCCGCGGAGCTCGCCCGCGTGGAACTGGCGGACGTTGAGCGCGAGTTGCGGCAGCACCCGCCCGCCGACGTGATCTGGGACATCGACAAGTCGGACGTCAGCCCGCCGTGGGGGAGCGACATCGCCGACACGATCACCTCGCTCGGTGATTACTTCGTCACGGCCGATGGGCGGCAGCTCATTGCGGTGATGGACACTGCGCTTGATGCGAGCGTTCGTACCGGAAAGCCGGTGCGGATCGTCTGACTGTCTCGCGTTCGTTGTCGCGGCAGGATGGAGCGGTGAGTACTGAGCGGGACGCCGCGTACGCCGTTGTCGATGAGCTCGCCGAGTGGTCGGATTGGCGACCCTTTTTCGAGGTGGCCGAGGGTGCCCCCATGTCTCCCGGCGTGTATCAGATGCGCCTTCGGGATGATCTGATCGTCTATGTCGGAATGGCGGGGGAGCGTCGTGGCCAAGGTATCCGCGGACGGCTCTCGATCTACCGACGCGGCAAAGGGGCGGTGAGCGGTTTCGGTGAGGCGGCGCTGGATCGTGCGCTGGCGGATGCCGGGTTCATAGAGGAGCATCTCGCGAACGTCAGGGAGGGTCAGCCCTCGAGGGCATCGGTTTGGGCGATCGACGCGATTCGACGACTGGACGTCGAGGTCCGCTGGACCCCGTGCGAGACTGCGGCATCAGCGTTGGCAGTGGAAACAGCGGTCGTCGCGTTGCTGCGCACGCATGGCATCTGGAATCGTGTCGCCAGCCGCGCGATCCTGACGCCCGCATCCGCCCGGGCGGTTGCCGAGCAGCCCATTGAGGATGGAGCCGGGGGCCCGACGACAGTTGTCGCACTGAGTGGGGAACTCGGTCGCGACGACGGGGGCAAAGCGGTGCGGCGCACCCTCCGGCAGGGCTTTCCCGACCATGTTCGCCACACGTCATGGGACCCGCTGACTCCCGCCCATGTCGCGTACGTGCGGTCGAGACTAGGTGGCTCTCGCTACTGAGTCGTCGTCGAGGCGAGGGTCAGGGCACCCAGAACCCGAGCGTGCAGAGCAGCCGTGTCTCATCGTCGGCATCCGCGGGCGGGTCGATGGCCGGCGGGAAGACTCCCCACTGCCGCCACTCGTCGGCGTGCGGGGTGACGTGCTCGTTGAAGCCGGCGACCAGTTCGGGGGAGAGGTGGAACGGGATGCCGAAGTGCTTCGCGATCGAATACGCCTGGAACGCGCGGTACGTCGCGAGGTGCGCGAAGCCCTCGTCGGCCGGGTAGTCGCCGTAGGTGAACCGGAAGGTCTCGGCGATGTCGCCTGACCGCACGGCTGCCGTCGCCTTGTCGTTGAGCGCGTCGTATGACGCGATGGGGTCGTCGCCGAGCAGGTCGACGTCGGCGTACGGGTCGCCGTCCGCGACCGCGCGGCCCGCGAGCACGTCGGGAACCCAGGCTTCGTCGTAAGCATGGCGCCCCAAGATGCCGAGCAGCGTGGGCGACTCGAGCTGGCTCCACTCCTTCGGCACGGGGTCGTACAAGTCGGCGGGATCGAGCTGGTCGATGACCTCGCGCAGCGCGGCATCGGCGTGGAGGAAGAGGGTGGCTGGGGTCATGGCGCCGACCGTACTCCGAGCCACCGACACGGACCAGACCTGTCGCGGCGCACGATGAGTCTCAGGCGCGCCGGACGCCTGCGCGCTCGATTCCGGTCAGGAGAACGTCGATCGCGAAGTCACGCCGTGCCGAGTCGTCGGGGCCGGTGAGCAACGACGCTGAGCGAGCAACGTGCGGGAATCGCTCGGCGTCGGCCCGTTCGTAAGCGGTCAAGACGTGTTCGCGATCGTCGCCGACATCCCCCCGGTTGAGCCGGACGGTCCGCTCGACGGCGGTCGATGCGGCGAACTGCGCGATGAGGTCGACCGCGAGCGCGGCGCGGTCGGCGGGGACACCGCCCGCCTCCATGAGCGCCAACTCGTGTTCGGCGAGACGGAGAGCGCCGGGGAGGACCGGGATCGAGCCGAGCGCGATCGTGCCGAGGCCGGGGTAGGTCTCCAGCGTCTCGATCGTGTGGACGACGGTGCCGGCGAGGGCGTCTCGCCAGTCGCGCCCGCCGCCGGTGGCATCCACGAGCGACACCTCTGCGTACGCGGCGTCCAGGACGTGCTCGAGCAGGATGTCGCGGTTGCCGAAGTATGCGTAGAGCGAGGCCGGGCCGGTTTCGACCCGCGCGGCGACGTGCCGCAGGCTGACCGCGTCGACGCCGTTCTCGCGGATCAAAGCCATCGCCGCCTCGAGGATCGACTGGCGGGACAGGGGCTCTTTCGCAGGGCGGGCGCGGCGCGAGACCGGTTCTGCGGGTGACGACATGCGGACACGCTATCACTTGACACGATCGGCATTCGTGACGAACATTGTTCGCGAACATCGTTCGTGAAGGAGTGATCATGTCGATTTTGGTTGTCGGCGCCAGTGGCGCCGTGGGTGGTGCGGTCGTGGCGGGTCTGCTCGATCATGGGGAGCGGGTGCGCGCGACCAGTCGCACGCCGCAGAAGCTGGCTCTGCCGGCGGAGGTGGAGGTGTTCGCGGCGGATCTCGATGACCCGGCGTCGTTCACCGACGCTCTGACGGGTGTCGAGCGCGTCTTCCTCTACGCCGACCTCGCCGAGCCGGAGGCGTTGCTGGCAACCTTCGCGGCCGCGGGCGTGCGTCACGTGGTCGTGCTGTCGTCGTCGTCCGTGACGTTTCCAGGCGCGGCCGAAGACTTCAACGGGTCGCGCTTCCTCCGGGTGGAGGAGGCCGTCGTGCGGTCGGGTCTCGCGTACACGTTCCTGCGACCGGGCGGATTCGCGAGCAATGCGGCCCGCTGGAGCTGGGGCGTGAAGGGCGAGAGTGCCGTTCCGCTGCCGTACCCCGATGCGGTGCAGGCGCCCATTCATGAGCAGGACATCGCCGATGTCGCCGTGGTCGCCCTCACCACCGATGCCCTCGTCGGCGCCGCGCCGGTGCTCACTGGACCGGAGCGTCTCACCCTCCGCGAGCAGGTCGCGCTGATCGGCGACGTCATCGGACGCCCGGTGGCGGTGATCGAACAGACCGAGGCAGAATCGTCCGCGATGCTGTCGCGGTTCGTTCCCGAGGTATGGGTGCGGCAGATCATCAAGGATTGGCGTGAGGCGGTCGGCGCGACTCCACCCATCTCCGGTGAGTACACCCGCATCACGGGTCGCCCGGCGCGCACCTTTCGGGCGTGGGTCGTCGACCACGGCGAGCTGTTTCGTTGAGGGCGGGCCGAGGCGGCGTTTGATAGCGCGAGGGCCCGAAGACGGACGCCATCGACTGTCTGCAGCCGCCCGGCGATGCGAGCACGACAGAACAGGTTGCGTTCCGAAACGGGTGCTCACGATCATCTAGGCTCCGATACCACGGCCGAGTCGTAACGGGCGTCAGGGGGAATGTGATGACCATCGATACACGTCGAATCATCGGCGAATCCGTCGACGACCTGGCGGAGGGCCTCCGTCCGTTCATCGAGCGGGTGTTCGCGGAGCGACTCCCCGGTGGGCCGTCCTGGGTGCAGATCGTCGCTCACAAGGACGAGCTCGCGGGCAGACCCACCGCCCATCATCATGCGAATGACGTCGGACTGATGCTGCGCGTGATGACCGAGAAATTGGGCAACCTCGGCTACCCCTTCGATGGGCATATTTCGCGACAAGCGACGAACTGGGCGAGCGAGATGCGCGAGGTGCGTAACAAGCATGCGCACCAGGTCGAATTCAGTCTCGCCGAGACGTATCGGGCTCTTGATTCTGCTGAGTTGCTCCTTCGCGAAGTCGGCGCGGCCGACGAAGCGCAGCGGATCGCGGCGCGTAAGCCCGCGGTGCTGTCGGCACTCGGCGGTGGGGCGACCGGCCGCTCGCTTCCCTCCCCGCCGAGCGCGCCGCTTCCCGCGCCGCCGATTTCGCAGCTCCCCTCGCCACCCGCTGTTTCGAGCGCTTCGACGACCGAGCCCGTGAGACCCGCCGGATCGGACGCAGTGTCCGCAGAGCCGCTCACCCGCCGGCAACGGCGCGAGCAGCCCGAGACGGACGCGTTGGCGACCCCACCCGCTGCCGCGTCGAGCGCGCGCCTCTCGCTCGACGCGGTCACCGAGCTCAGCTACGCCATGGCGCATGCGCGCATCGTGCCCGTGCAGGAGATTCGGGTCGCATATGCGGGGCCCGAGCTCCGCGGAGCGTCTCTCGAGATCGAGGCCGCCACAGCCACTGGTTCCCTGGGGGCGCCGAAAGTCGTCATTCTCGACCTTGCGCCCGGGCTGAAGACGCTCGCGGGGCTCGACCTGCTGTCCCTCGATCCTGCTCCGATGCTTCAGGTCGATACGGAGCAGCCTGGCTCCATCACCCTCACTCTTCGCGGCCCCGACGGCACGGTGATCGCCGATCATCGGCATCCGGTCACCGTGCTGGCCGCGAACCAGTGGATCGCCAGGGAGCTGCACCTCGGCCTCGAGCTCCTCGCATCCTTCGCTCAGCCGCAGGCGACCGCATTGACGCCCGTCCTGCAGCGTGCCTCGGATCTGGTGGGGCAGTCGAGCGGTCGCACCGATCTCGACGGTTATCAGAGCGACAACCCCGCTCGGGTGGACGCCATGGTCGCGGCCATCTGGGATGCGGTGCGCGAACTCGACATCCGCTATGCCGAGCCTCCGGCGAGTTGGGGCCTGCACGGCCAGAAAATCCGCACGCCGCAGGAGGTGCTCGAGGGCCGACTCGGAACCTGTCTCGACACGACGCTGACGCTCGCCGCGCTGCTCGAGCAGATCGGGATCAACTCGACGCTGTGGATGGTGGACGGGCACATCTTCCTCGGGTACTGGCGTGAGAACGGCAGTCTTGGTCTACCCGCGACCACCGACATCGAAGAAGCGGTCAACCTCACGAAGCTGGGCCGGATCTCGTTGCTCGAGACCACGCAGGTGACCGGTGGCGCAGCATCCGCCCCGTTCGAGACCGCCCGCGCCACGCCCCGGGCGTACCTCGAAGCGCGCCGGGATGAGATCCTCGGCATCACCGACGTGCGCGCCGCCCGTGAGAACGGAATCTTCCCGCTCCCCAGCCGCAGGTTGGGTCCCGACGGTGAGGTGACCGTCGTCGAGTACCGACCGCTGGATCGCGTCCTGGCGCCGTTCGTCGCCGACCAGCGCGATGCACAGGGCCGCGCAGTGGCTCCACCGAGAGTGGCGCAATGGAAGAACGCCCTGCTCGACCTGAGTCTGCGCAACCGCCTCATCAACTTCACGAGTCGCGCCGGCTACCAACTCGCGGTACCGGGCGCGGCACTGGGCCGCCTCGAGGACATGATCAACGGAGGAGCGAGCGTCACGCTTCTCGCGTCCGACGACGTTCCCGAGATCGCACGAGAGCGGGGCATTCGCTTCGGTCGCGACCGCGACGAGGCCGATCGAGAGGCGCTGCTGGCTGACAAGAGGCAGGCGCACCTCACCGACGTCACTCAGGCGGCCTACACGACCAGGCTGCGCGCTCTGGCCGCGAAAGCCAAGACCGTCACCGAAGAGACCGGGGCGAACAACCTCTACCTCGCGTTCGGCACCCTGCGGTGGGAGTTCAACGACCGGCAGCTGCAATCGCCGCTCGTTCTCGTCCCGGTGACGTTGGAAAGCGTGTCGCGTGGACAGTCCTTCCGTCTCGTCCTAGACGAAGCGGGTGCGTCCACGCCGAACTATTGCCTCCTCGAGAAGCTGAAGGTGAGCTTCGGCATCGAGGTACCCGGGCTCGCGAATCCGGCGACGGATGCCGCGGGCATCGACCTCGGCGCGGCGTTCGATGCCGTGCGCCAGGCGATGGTCGACGCCAAGCGGCCCTTCGTCGTGGAGGACACCGTTCACCTCGGCATCCTCCAGTTCGCGAAGTTCCGGCTCTGGAAGGATCTCGACGACAACTGGGAAGATCTCGCGACGAACTCGCTCGTCACCCACCTCATTACGTCGCCGAATGAGGCGTACATCGACGATGTCCCCGCGCCGGTCGACGTCGATCTCGATGCGCTGTCGGCGCAGGTTCCCGTCTCCGCAGATTCGTCCCAACTCGAGGCTGTCGTCGAGGCCGTCGAGGGCCGCACGTTCGTGCTCGAAGGCCCCCCGGGTACCGGCAAGTCGCAGACCATCACGAACCTGCTGGCTCGGTCGCTGGCTTCCGGCAAGCGCGTGCTCTTCGTGGCAGAGAAGCGTGCGGCTCTGGAGGTCGTGAAAGATCGATTGGATGCCGTCGGGCTGGGCGCCTTCTCGCTCGACCTGCATGACAAGGGTGCGCGGCCGAATGCCGTGCGCGAGCAACTCCGTGCGGCGCTCGACGCCACGGCCCGGCCCGATCGAGCGGCGTTGTCCGCGCAGCGTGAGGCGGCGGAGTCCAGTCGTGGCGCGCTGTCGCGTTACGCGCAGCGGGTTCACGAACCGAACGCCGCGGGTCTGTCCCTGTACTCGGCGCGATCGCAGTTGCTGGCATCGGCTGCGGACATTCGGCCCTTGGATGTGCCCGCCTCCCTGGTTGCGTCGGGCGATCACATCGACGAGCTGCGCTCGACTCTGCGGGAACTGCCCGCGGTCAGCGATCTCGCCCGCCCGGCAGCGACGCACCCGTGGGGGTTCGTCGACGATCCCGATATCGACGCGGTCTCGCTGCACAGCGCGGCGCGCACGTTCGATGATGCGCTCGCCGCCGTCGGTCCGAGTGAGTTGCTGTCGCGCGTGCGTGAGCCGCAGCAGATGGAAGCGTGGGCAGGTGTCGCTCGCGCGCCGCGCCATCCCCTTGGTGCCCTCGACCGTGTCCAGCTCCCGTCGATTGATGACCTCCTTCGGCGGCTCGCAGAGGCCGCAGCGCAGCCGCCTGCATGGCTCGCCCAGATCGACCCGCGGGTGCTCTCGCGGGACGTTCGCGACATCCACGCCGCTGCCCTGGCCGCGGATGCGTCGTCGTTCTTCGGCCGCAAGAAGCGTCGGCGCGCGGTGCTGGCCCAGTTCGCGGCCGACCTGCGCGTCGAGCAGACCGCGATCGACCTGCGCGGTCTCTCGGCACTGACCGGGGTAATGGCCGAGACGGCCGCACAGGTCGACGAGTTGCGTAGTGTGCTGCAGCGACAGCCCGTCGTGGTCGCGGCCCCCGACGTCAATCCGTATATGCCTGGCGCGGCGGAGCAAGTGGGAGCCGCCCTCACGTGGGTGGGTTGGCTCTCGAGGACCCTCGCGTCCGATGCCTCGGCTGCCGGAGACCTCCGCTCGGATCTACGCCGTGTTTACGAGACCACGGCTCCGGACGTGGCCTCGGCCGAGCGATACGCAGCGCTCGCCGCAGCGTGGCGGGCAGTAGCTGCTGCTGCGGGAGGTGGCGCGTCACCTCACCGCCTCGCCGTCTGGACTGGGGAGGAGGGAATCGCATCGACCTGGGAACGTACTCGGACGGCGCGCAACCTGGCCACGACCGAACCGGTCACGCTCGGCCGCTGGATCGACCTCCTCCGGCACGTTGAACCCCTGCGGCGCCATGGAATGAATCACGCGCGCGAGGCGATTCTGGCCGGTCGCGTCCGCGCCGACGACGCGGCGCTCGCCTTCGACAAGGGCGTCGCGGCGGCGTCCCTCGATGAGCGCGAGGACGCTACCGCGCTCAGTGACTTCGATCCCACCGCGCACAACCGAACGATCGCGCGGTTCGCGGCGAGTTCGGCCGCCATCCGCGGCGAGCTTCCGCGGGCTCTGCCCGCTGACATCCTGTCTCAGCGGCGATTCGACCCGACCTTCGACGGCGGCGACATGGGCGCGCTCAAGCGTCAGCTTTCGCGTCAGCGCGGTGGCGACAGCGTGCGGACGCTCATGGATAAGTACGGCGACCTGATCACCCAGATCACGCCGTGCATGCTCATGAGCCCGGAATCGGTTGCCCGGTTCTTCCCCGCCCGAGCCGGGATGTTCGACATCGTGGTGTTCGACGAGGCATCCCAGATTCGCGTCGCGGATGCCGTCGGGGCGATGGGGCGCGCGCGTTCGGTCGTCGTCGTCGGAGACTCCAAGCAGATGCCGCCGTCGACCTTCGCGGAGGTGACGGCCGACGTCGACGAGGCGGAGACGGAGGCGGGCCTCGTCGCGGATGAGGAGTCCATCCTCACGGAATGCACCCAGGCACGAGTCCCGAGCAAGTGGCTCTCGTGGCATTACCGCAGCCAGGACGAGGCGCTCATCGCCTTCAGCAACCACCAGTACTACGAGAGCCGCCTGTCGTCGTTTCCGGCGCCGCTGCGCGACTTCTCCGCGTCCGCGCCCGACGCGCTCGCTGCGTCGAAGCCCGACTACGGGCTTTCGCTCGTGCGCGTCGACGGTCGGTTCGAGCGTTCGGGTGCGCGCGGGGTCCTTCGGACGAACCGCGTCGAAGCGCAGACGATCGTCGACGAGGTGATCCGTCGGTTCGCCGCCGCCGGCGACACCGCACCGTCGATCGGCATCATCACGTTCAACGTCCAGCAGCGCGACCTCATCGACAACATGCTGCGCGACGCTCCGGATGAACGCATCGGCCGCGCACTCGACGAGCGCGATGGATTGTTCGTGAAGAACCTCGAGAGCGTACAGGGTGACGAGCGCGACACGATTCTGTTCTCGGTCGCCTTCAGCAAGAACGACCGCGGGATGCTTCCGCTGAACTTCGGACCGCTCTCTCGCGCGGGCGGCGAACGCCGGCTGAACGTCGCGGTGACTCGTGCGAGACGACAGGTCGTGCTGTACGCGAGCTTCGATCCCGCTGAGCTGCGTGCCGAACAGACCTCGGCCCGTGGACTCAAAGACCTGAAGTCGTATCTCGAACTCGCCGCGCGCGGAGTCGCGCCGACCGACGACTCCACGTCTCGTGCGCCCGTGATCGATCGCCACCGCGACGAGATCGCCGCGGTCCTGACCGAGCGCGGACTCGTCGTGAAGACGGACGTCGGGCTCTCGGACTTCCGTATCGATCTCACGCTGGCATCCGCGTCCGACCCCGCCCAGCCGCTCATCGCCGTCCTGCTCGACGGTGAGGGCTGGCGCGCGCGCCGCACGGTGGCCGACCGCGATGGCCTGCCCGTTGATGTCCTCGGCAAGTTGATGCGGTGGCCGGGGGTCGAAAGGGTGTGGCTGCCGGAATGGCTGGATGATGCGGATGCCACGGCCGACCGGCTCGTCGCGGCGGTTGAGGCCGCCAAGGCCGGCGTCCGGTCTGTGTCAGACGCGCCGGTGGAGCGGGTCGAGAATCTTGACGCGCTTCCGGCGGAGGAGCCGCTTGAGCCTCCGCGCGGGGCAATGCCGGCAGGACAGGACGACGAGGATGCCGTCACTGTGACGCATCCGCACGTCCGCCCCTTCGTGCCCTGGACGTCCACCGCGTCGGGGGGAGTCGCCGTGCTTGATGCGCTTCCGAGTCCATCTGCTGCTCAGCGGGTTCGCTCCGTCCTCGTGGAGGCGATCGTCGCCGAGGGGCCAATCTCGCGAGCACGCTTGGTGAGGCTGGTGGCGGAATCGTTCGGACTGTCTCGTGTGTCGGGGCCCCGGGCTGCGGCGATTCTTGGGCTGATCCCGGATGCTCACACCCGCCAGGGCGACGAGCAGTTCGCCTGGCCGGTGGACGTGGATGTCGCCACCTGGCGTGATCTTCGCACGAGTGCTTCGGGGGAGAGTCGACCGCTCGAGTCCGTGGCTCTGGAAGAGATCGCGAACGCGATGGCCGTTGTTGCTGAGCTCGGTGGTGGGGTGCGCGAGGACGAGATCAAGCGAGAAGCTCTGCGACTGCTCGGGGGGAAGCGGATGACGACGCAGATCTCCGAGCGACTCACCGAAGCATTGACGGTGGCGGTGGCGACCCGACGGGTCGAGCTCGCACCGTCGGGGGCCTATCTCGCTCGTTTCTGAGTGGCCACGATCGATTTTGGACGACGGATAGAGTGACCTCGATCACGAGGGGGCGCAGTATGGGGCGAGGGTTCGCTGTCATCGATCTCGAGACGACAGGTCTGTTTCCGCAGAAACACGATCGCATCGTCGAGGTGGCGATCGTGCATGTCTCACCAGCAGGCGTCGTCGAGGGAGTCTGGGAAACACTCGTCAATCCGATGCGCGACATGGGCGCGCAGCGCATCCACGGCATCAGTGCCGCTGCCGCCGCGCGAGCCCCGGAGTTCAGCGCACTCGCCCCGTCCATTGCCTCGCTGCTACGCGGGCGGGTGCCTGTCGCACACAACGCCAGCTTCGACGCGCGATTCTTGGCCCACTCGATGGAGCACGCCGGACTGGCCTGCCCCGATCTTGCGTACTGGATGTGCACGATGCAGCTCGCGGGCACCTTCCTGCAGGGCAATCGCAGTCTCGCCGACTGCAGCGCGGCGATCGGATATGCCATGCAGAACGCCCATCGTGCTTCGGCGGATGCCCTCGCTGCGGCGGCACTCCTTCGCGCCTACCTCGGCGCGGGTCACGACCCCGCGTGGTGGGATGGTTGGCTCGCGACCCCGGGGGAGTGGCCGGATGAGCCGTTCGACACGACGGCCTGGCTGGCGCGCACGGACTCCGACACGGCGCCGCGGTCGGTTCTCGAGCGGTTGCACGTGGACGTCGCGACCGACGCCATCGACGACGGCGCACTGAACCTCGACTACCTTGCTCTGCTCGACCGGGTCCTCCTCGATCGGTACATGTCCGCGACGGAGACCGACGACCTCATTCGATTCGCCGCGGAACTCAACCTTTCGAGCACCGCAGTTCGCCGTCTTCACCGCGCCTACTTCGACGGTTTGGTTTCGGCGGCCTGGGCGGACGACCATCTCACCGCTGACGAGTGGGTCGATATCCGGAAGATCGGCGGGCTGCTCGAGATCGACGCGCAGACGATCGCCGGCGCCGCCTCGAAACCGGATGCCGCGGCGCCGACCCTCACCACCGGCTTCCGCCTGTCGCCGGGTGACACCGTCGTCATCACCGGCGATACGCGCCGGGATCGAGCGGCGTGGTTCGCCATCCTCACCGAGCGAGGTCTGATCCCAAAGGACAGCATGGTGAAGAAGGCCAAGGTGCTTGTGGCCGCCGACCCTGACTCGATGTCGGGGAAGGCGCGGCAGGCGCGGGCCTGGGGGATTCCGATCGTCACGGAGGAGGGGCTGGAGAGGTTGCTGGGGCTGTCTGCGGCTGAGTAGCGGCGTCTAGGGACCTCAGCGTGCAGGGGACGATGCCCTAGGGGGCGTGTCAGCACCGCTATGCACATCCCGCCATGATTTAGGGCAGGATGTTCCACGTCGCAGAGATTCGTCGACGAGCTGCCGTCCGCGAGCGACGCCATGGGGGTGGGGCGGAGAATGGTCGAGAACGCAATCGCGGATAACGCGGCCGAGCGTCTGACGGAATCGGCCTGGGGGGTGGGATACCGGACGGTCTTCCGAGTAAGGCCGCATGTCGATGCGATCGAAGTCGCCGAGCGCCACGTGCGCGGGTGGCTCGGCGAGAAGCTTGGTGGTGTCGGTCGACTCGACGACTGGGACGGTGCCACCAGCCGTGACTTCGATGATCGATACTCAATCTTCGTCACAGGTATCCACGACGCGGATGAGAGCGTTGGACGCAGGCTCTACCGGTTGGTCGACGCTAACCTCACCGGGACATTCATTATTTCCATCTACGCCGCACGAGAGACTGGTGCAAAGCGGGGGCTTCTCGTCGTTGAAGGCGCACTGGACGGGGTCACCGACGACGCTGCTTTGGACGTAGTTGGTACCCCGCGCATTGTGCGTGACCTCCTCGATGAGCTTGAGCCACTTGATGGATCGACTCTCCTGACTAGCCGGCCGCAGTTCGTCAGATCTGAGGACGTTCGTTCCGTCCTGGACGCAATCACGGACAAAACTCGCATCGGGTCCGTGATTGTCGCTTCTTCGCCGGGCACGGAGGTAGATGTTGCGTGGTCCGAGATCATCGAGAAACTGACGCGCAATAGCCTCGGAGTCGCTGCGACATTTGTGATCGCTGCGGAAGCTGTCCCTGTTCTCAACCAGCACTTGCCGGCGTCGCACGAAGCGCCGGCCGGCCGCGTACGAACCTTTGGCCCGGACGTCCAGCTCGACGATCCGCTCGACGGTCGGGCGCACCGCTTCCTCGGCCCATCCACACTCGCTCGGGCGATTAGGGGTCGAACCGTCATCGGCAAGCTACCCGCAGTGCATGCCCGCGGGCCGCGACTGCGTCTTCTGGAACGCGCGCTCCCGGCAGATGCCCGTCGAACCATCGAGTTGCTCGATCGAGCCGGCCGACGGCAGAGAATCGCTGAGCAGGTTGCGATCGAGTCCGCAGGCGAACAGCGGATACTCCCCGATTCGAGCGCCGCTGGCGCGCCGTCCGAGAGCGGTCCCTCGGAGGCAACCACGGGTACGCGGACACCCGTCTTGGCGATTCTCAAGCGCGTGCTGGCCCGGTGGCTTGGGCGCGCGGAAGTTACCGAACTCGAAGTTGAGGAACTCGACACCTTCATCGCCGCGAATATCGCGGATGCTCGCGTGGCCCACGACTACATCTCTGAAGTTGAAGCCGAGAACGATCGCTTGCTGACTGAGTTGACTGGTCTGCGAGCGCAGCTTGACGAACTCGGATTTGAAATTGCACTTTCCGCAGATGAGGTTCGAGTATTTAATCGTGAGAACCAGCTGCTCAAGGCGCGATTGCGTGAACTTCACGAGTTTACGCCCCCTATCGATGCTGAAGCCGAGCTTTGGGCTCCGCCGGCTGACGTCGAGGAATTGATCGCGCGCATAACTCCGGGTGAGGATGCTCACGCGGCATTGCAGTACGTGGAGTTCACTGGCGACCCTGCCGCTGTCGCTGAGGTCAGAAAGCGGGACCATTACGGCAAGTATGCAAGTGACTTGTGGGACTACGTGCGCGTTCTCGCTGAATACGCGGCTCTCCGCGAGGGTGGCGTATTCGATGGAAGCGTATATATGTACCTCGAACAGGACGACGTCGACGGATTCAAGTGTTCTCCGCAGCGGCATGCGGCACGCGAAAGCGACTCGGTTCTACAGAACAGCAAATGGCGAAGCGAGCGTGAACTACCCGTTCCGGCCAGTGTGGACGCCACGGGAAAAGTTCTGATGCAGGCGCACTTCAAGCCCACTCATCGAGACCAATTTGCCCCGCGCATGTACTACTTGGATGATCTAAAGTCCACCGGGAAGATTTACATCGGCTACATCGGTCGTCATCTCTCAAATACAAGAACGTCCTGAACTTGGGCTCCGGGAGCCGATGGCACAAGCGCCTGTTTGAGAGAAACCACGCGGTCCCGTCGTCCGCAGGAGGTCGACCTAGCGCTGCTTTTCGTGCGTCCGCTGCGAGCTGCTGCTCGTTCTCGACGGCGTTCATGTCGAGCACGTCCACCGAAGCGACGGGCTTCTGATCGTCCCCGTTCAGGTTCCGACGACGCCTGTCGGTTGTCCTTCGTGCGGGGTCGTGGGTGCTGTCGTTGCGTGTTGCGTAATGTGCCCGGCGTGATGCGAGCGCGAATCGTGTGGCGGCGAATGGTCTGGCTGCGGCGGCGACGGTTGCGCAAGAAGACGTGCGGCTCGACGTCGACGAGTGCAGGTCTGACGGGACCACCGCTCTGGGCGTTGACGAGCACATCTGGCATTACCTCGACCCACGCAAGCGAAGCCCGAACTGGCTCACCATGATGGTCGACCCCAGCCGCGATAGAACTAGAAACACGCGAGCGAGGCGGTTGGACCTTGTTCCCGGTAGGCCGGGGGAGGCGCGCGGGTCCCGGATCGCAGACCGTGGCGAGTCGTTCCGGAGGAACGTGGAGCTCGCGGTCCTGGGCTCGCTTGCCGGCTCAAAGACCGCACCAGTACCCCATCGGAGCCGAGCCACTCTCGTGCATTGCCTCGGCTAGCGTAAGAGGGTTACACGCGAGTCGGGAGAGTCTGTGGTCACAGGTCCGCTGAAGGGTCAGGTCGACAAGGTCTGGGATGCGTTCTGGTCGGGCGGCATCGCCAATCCCGTCGAAGTGATTGAGCAGATCACGTATCTGCTCTTCATCAAGCGGCTCGACGAGCTGCACACGAAGGCCGAGCAGAAGGCTGCGCGCTTCGGAGACCCGATCCAGAATCCGATCTTCCCTGACGGCTACGACAGCGATCTGCCGGGGCGCCGGCCGTTCCGCGACCTCCGGTGGAGCGTGTTCACGAACTACTCCCCCGCCGAGATGTTCGATGTCGTCTCCGAGCACGTCTTTCCGTGGCTGCGTCGGCTCGGCGCTCAGGGCTCGAGCTATGCGCGCAACATGCGCGACGCGCGCTTCACGATCCCGACGCCGGCGCTGCTGACGAAGGTCGTCGACCTGCTCGCCGAGATCCCGATGGAAGACCGCGACACTAAGGGCGACATCTATGAGTACATGCTGCTCAGGCTCTCGACGAGCGGCACAAACGGGCAGTTTCGCACCGCCCGCCACATCATTCAGCTCATGGTCGACCTCCAGCAGCCGCGCCCGGACGACCGCATCATCGATCCGGCGGTGGGTACGGCTGGGTTCCTCATCACCGCCGAGGAGTACCTGCGCGCGCACCACCCCGAGATTTGGACGGATGCCGCGACCCGCGCTCACTTCAATGGACCGATGTTCACCGGCTACGACTCGGACGCCTCTATGGCGCGTATCGCGAGCATGAACATGCTGCTGCACGGCGTCGAGAATCCGACAATTGAACGCGCCGACTCCTTGTCAGAGGGGCACCCCGGTCTCAATGAGTACACGCTAGTGCTCGCAAATCCCCCGTTTGCCGGCTCGCTCGACTACGAAACGGTGGCGAAGGACCTGCAGAAGGTCGTCAAGACCCGCAAGACCGAGCTCCTTTTCCTCGTTCTGATGATCCGGATGCTGCGCAACGGCGGTCGCGCGGCCGTCATCGTGCCTGAAGGCGTGCTCTTCGGCTCCTCGAACGCGCACAAGGCCGTCCGCAAGATGCTCGTCGACGAGCACAAACTGGATGCCGTCATCAAGCTGCCGTCGGGAACTTTCAAGCCCTACACCGGTGTGTCCACCGCGATTCTGCTGTTCACGAAGACCTCGTCCGGGGGTACCGACCACGTCTGGTTCTACGACGTGCGCGCCGACGGCATGACGCTCGACGACAAGCGGACGCCGATCGAGGCGAACGACCTTCCCGATGTACTCGCCCGTTGGCGGGAACGGGATGCCGAGGCCGCGCGCGCGCGGACGGATCAGAGCTTCGTCGTGCCTAAGCAGGAGATCGTCGACAACGATTACGATCTGTCGCTCAATCGCTACAAAGAGATCGAGATCGAGGAGGTCGAGCACCGCTCGCCACTGAAGATTCTCGACGAACTCGACGCGCTTGAGGTCGGAATTCAGGATGGCCTGAGGCGCCTGCGGGAGATGCTCGCGTGACCTGGGAGACCGTGCCGCTCGGCGAGGTAGCCCGATTTGTTCGCGGAGTCACCTACAAGCCGGGAGATGTCGTCGCCAATGGTGCAGACGGTGTTGCCTGCCTACGGACGAAGAACATCCAGTCAACTCTCGATCTGACGGACCTTGTATGCGTGAGATCCGATCTGAAGCACCGCGTGGAGCAACGTGTTCAAGAGGACGACGTGCTCGTGTCTTCAGCGAATAGCTGGCACCTCGTGGGTAGGGCGGTCCAAGCAGGAGCTGACGCCGAGGGTATGTTGATCGGCGGCTTCATCGGAGGCCTTCGATTCAAACCTGAGGACATTAGCCCCCGGTATGGCTACTACTGGTTCTCATCCCCCGTCATACAGGCAAAAGTTCGCAGCTTCGGTCAGCAGACAACCAACATTTCCAACCTGAACGTCGACCGCACGCTCCGGCTCCCGATTCCCCTCCCACCCCTCCCCGAGCAGCGCCGCATCGTCGCGATCCTCGATGAGGCCGACGCCCTCCGCACCACCGCGGTCACTGCGACTGAGCGGGTCGACGACGCCCGGGCAGCGCTGTTCGAACATCTGTTCCCCTCTGCTGGCGAAGACCTAACTACCATCGGCGCGCTCATAGAGTCGACTCAGTACGGAACCTCGGGAAAGGCTGGCGGCACGGGCCGATTCCCCATACTCCGCATGGGTAACCTGACGGCGCGAGGTCGAATCGACCTCCGAGACATGAAGTACATCGATATTCCTGATCAAGAGGTCGAAAAGTACTTGGTGCGCAAAGGTGACGTGCTGTTCAATCGCACCAACAGCGCCGAGCTTGTGGGAAAGACCGCCGTCTACCGAGAAGACGTTCCGCGGGCGTACGCTGGCTATCTGGTCCGGCTGCGGGCCTCCGACGAGTTCATCGCTGAGTACATCGCGGGGTATCTCAACTCTGTGCACGGCAAGCGGACACTTCGACGTATGGCAAAGAGCATCGTCGGAATGGCGAACATCAACGCTCGCGAAGTGCAAACCATTCGCTTGCCCGCCCCTAGCGCGGAGAAGATGCACGCCTACAAGGCATTCGTCGACGAATCGTGGAGCAATACGGCACGGTTCGAGAGCCGGGCCCGAGAACTCGACTCGCTCTTCGCGTCACTTCAGCACCGGGCTTTTCGAGGAGAATTGTGACTGACTCCGCCACCCCTGGGCCGATCTCGACGATGCCGCGATGGTACGAGTTCTTCCGACCACTTCTCGAGGTCCTCGCCGACGGCCAGACTTGGCAGAAGCGCGACATGGAGCGGGCCATCATCGCCCGTGCAGGGCTTTCGGAGGACGAGATCGCCGAGATGCTCAGCTCCGGTCAGCCTCGAGCGCTGAACCGAATCGGATGGGCTACGTCTGCGCTGCGCCGAGCGAAGGCGATCGAGTCCCCGTCGCGAGCTCACTTCCGCATCACCGAGACCGGGCGCAGACTGCTCAGTGAGCATGAGGGGGCCATCCCGGAGCCCGTTGTCTACGCAATTCCGGCCTATAGCGAGTACACCCCCGCGCGTGGACGGAAGACGATCGCCGTCGATCCATCCCCCGCCACAGTCGACGACGCTGACCCCGATGAGCTCATCACCTCGGGAATCGAGCTCATCGAGAGCGACACTAAGTCGACTCTTCTGCAGCGGCTGAAGGAGAGCGACCCGTATGACTTCGAGCGCGTTGTCCGTTCGCTGCTGGTGAAGATGGGCTATGGCCGCGATGGAACGATGTCTCCCTTGCGGGGCTCGGGCGACGGTGGTCTCGACGGAGTGATCGACCGCGATGAGCTCGGTCTGAGCAAGATTTACGTGCAAGCGAAGCGCTACGCGGAGGCGACGATCGGTCGCCCGAAGGTACAAGAATTCGTGGGAGCTCTTGCCACGCGGGGTGCGAACGTCGGGGTGTTCTTTACAACGAGTCGGTTTACCGGTGAGGCCGTTGATGCCGCGGAACGAGTGCCGCAGGAGATCGCACTCGTCGACGGCGAACGGCTTACCGCACTCATGCTCCGACACAAGGTGGGCGTGCAAGTGGCCAGGACGATCGAAATCCTCAAGGTGGACGAGGACTTCTTCGCCGACGAGTAGCCCGTGATCGGGTTATGTGCTCGACGAGTATGACCAGCACGTTGACGCCAACCAGCTTCGGGATTGGGCTTTGGTCGGGGGAGGGCAACGTCGGGACCGTTCGCTAGCATGGCGAAAGGTGGGGGCCGTGCCTGCCGCAGGGAGCCGCGCGTTGGGGAACTTCGACTTCGTCCGGGATCGCTGGCCGAAAGTGTGGGAGGCCGCATCCCGCGCTGAGGCATACCTGCGCAGTGACCCGCGCGCGTCGGCGACCTACGCCCGGCGCGCCGGCGAGATGTTCACCGAGTGGATCTACGCCGCCGAGGCTCTACCGCGCCCGTACGATGACTCGTTCGCGAATCTGACGGCCCAGGCCGCATTCAAGGCGTTGGTCGGCCAGAACGTGACGGGCAGCCTCCGCATCGTACGGACGATCGGCAACGACGCGGTCCACAAAGAAGAGGCGATGCCGCTCGGCCGCGCCCGCGGGTCACTCGAGCAGCTGCACACAATCTGCCGTTGGCTTGACCACGGCTACGGTGATCCGGATGCCGCCGGAGCCCCGCCGTTCGACTTCGCTCGGGTTCCGCCGGCTCCGGCCGCCGTGATCCAGCGCACCCGCGCCGAACTCGAACGCGCCCAGGAGGACTTCGACCAGGCGCGGCGGGCGCTCGTGGAAGAGCGCAAGCGCAGTGCAGCGCTGCAGGCGGAGCTCGCGCGACTGCAGGCCGAGGTCGCCGCGACGAAGGCCGCGAACGAGGTCGTGAACGCCGCGCGCGGCGTCCCTGACCCGACCGTTGCGACCGAGGCCGAGACCCGCCGAGACCTCATCGATCTGCAACTCTCCGAAGCCGGCTGGCTACTCACCGACGCACGCGATCGGGAGTGGCCCCTCGTCGGCGTTCCCACTGCTTCTGGTGAGGGTCGGGTCGACTACGTGCTGTGGGGGGACGACGGCAAACCGCTCGCTGTCATCGAAGCCAAGCGCACGACCAAGAGCGCGAAAGAGGGCCGGCTGCAAGCCGAGGTGTACGCGGACGCCCTCGAGCGCGACTTCGGCCAGCGTCCGCTGATCTACTACACGAACGGCTTTGAGACCTGGCTGTGGGACGACCGCCGCTACCCGCCTCGCGCGGTCGCCGGGTACATGACGAAAGACCAGCTCGCGCTGGCGATCCAGCGCCGGACTTCGCTCAAACCACTCGCGACGGCATCCGTGAATCACACGATCGTCGAAAGGCCGTATCAGCTGCGTGCGATCCGCGCGGTGACCGAGACGTTCGAGCATCAGCGCCGCCGTGCGCTGCTCGTGATGGCCACCGGGACAGGCAAAACCCGCACCGTCATCGCGTTCGTTGACGTGCTGCAGCGGGCGAACTGGGTCAAGCGCGTGCTGTTCCTCGCCGACCGCACGGCGCTGGTCACGCAGGCCGTCGCCGCGTTCAAGACCCATCTGCCCGATAGCGCCCCGGTCAACCTCGTGACTGACCGCGACAGCGACGGGCGGGTCTTCGTCTCGACCTATCAGACCGTGATGGGCCTGATCGACTCCGGCGAAGACGCGCTGCGCCGCTTTGGACCGGGCTACTTCGACCTCATCGTCGTCGACGAGGCGCACCGGTCGATTTACAACAGGTATGGCGAGATCTTCTCGTATTTCGACGCGCTCGTTGTCGGCCTCACCGCAACTCCGCGCGCCGACGTCGATCACAACACCTACCGGATGTTCGAGCTCGACGATGGCGTACCGACCGACGCATTCGAGCTCGACGATGCGATCGCGGGCGGATATCTGGTCCCTCCTGTTGCGCGGCCGACCGACCTCGGGTTCATGACGCGTGGCATCCGCTACGCAGACCTGAGTCCCGAAGAACGCGAGCGATGGGATGAGCTCGAGTGGCAGGACGGCGAGATCCCGGATGCCATCGACGCGGCAGCGATGAACCGATGGCTGTTCAACGAAGACACGGTCGATAAAGTCCTCGACGTTCTTGTCACGGAGGGGCGCCGCGTCGGCGGCGGCGACGTACTCGGCAAGACGATCGTCTTCGCGAAGAACCAACGGCATGCCGACTTCATCGAGTCGCGGTGGGATGCGAACTTCCCCGAGATGCGCGGCAACTTCACTCGCGTGATCACCCACGCGTCCGGGCCCTATGCGCAGGCACACATTGACGCGTTCTCCACGCCCGGGAAGTCTCCGTACATCGCGATCTCGGTGGACATGCTTGACACCGGCATCGACGTGCCCGACGTCGTAAACCTCGTGTTCTTCAAGCCCGTCAACTCGCACACGAAGTTCTGGCAGATGGTCGGCCGCGGCACACGCCTTCGCCCTGATCTGTATGGCCCCGGCGACGACAAGCGCGACTTCGTGATCTTCGACGTGTGCGGCAACATCGACTACTTCAACGAGCAGCTCGCTGAGGCAGCGGCACCCCGTTCGATGTCGCTATCGGAGCGCGCGTTTATGCTGCGCACGCGCCTCCTCGCTGCGCTGCACGGCACCGACGACGCGGATGCCGCAGGTCTGCGTGATGTGCTCGCGGCGCGTCTGCATTCCGCGGTCGCGGGCATGAACCACGACAACTTCCTCGTGCGCCGGCGGCTGCGCGCGGTCGAGCGCTTCTGTAGCCCGGACGCTTGGGACGGTTTCGGGGAGGTCGATGTGGATGCCGCGGCGGAGCTCGCAGGTCTGCCGTCAGCGGCCGAACAGGACGCCGACGAAGCCGCCAAGCGATTCGACGCGCTCGTGCTCACCGCACAGGTGGCCATCGCAAGCGGTGAGCCGGTTCCGGCCGGCGTGGGCGCCCGCATTGTCGACATCGCGCGTGCGCTGGGCGACCAGCGCGGCATACCGGCCGTGGCCGCGCAGGCGGCGCTGCTGGATGCCGTCGTGGATGCGTCGTGGTGGGAACACGTCGACGCCCTCCTGCTCGAGCGCGTGCGCGTAAACCTCCGCGGCCTTGTGCGTCTGATCGGCCGCGAGAGCCAGGCAATCGTGTACTCCGACTTCGAAGACACCCTCGACCCCGCACGGGACGTCGTCCTCACCCGAGTTGTACCTGGGCTGAACCGTCGCGCATTCCGGGAGAAGCTCTTCGGATTTCTCACCGGCCGATCGGATGTCGCCCTGCACAAGCTGCGCACAGGACGTCCGCTCACCGAGGTCGACCTCGTGCAGTTGGAGGAAGCGCTGACTTCAGCAGGTGGAGTCGACGCAGGCTTGTTGAATGAAGAAGCGAAGGGGGCTGGTGGCCTCGGGCGACTCGTGCGGTCAATCGTCGGTATGGATCGCTCGGCCATTGAGCAACAGCTCGCCGATTTCGTCTCGGCACCCGGTTTCACCCATCGCCAGCACGCGTTCGTCGACTTGGTTGTGCAGCAGCTTACGATCGCCGGGTATCTGGACCCGCGAAGGCTATATGAGGATCCTTTCGATGGCTTAGCCCCCGAGGGCCCGGACGCACTGTTCAGCGACGCGCAAGTATCCGATCTGATCGCGCGGCTGCGGCGCATCGACGAGTCGGCGAAGCCAAGCGATTCGGCGAGCGCTTGAGCCACATCGGGACGTGGATTGAACGTGCCGCCGAAGGTTTGGATTAGGCTGCTCGCGGAGCCAGGTCAACAAGCTCTGCCCGGTGAGCACTATCGACGCGCACCGGGTCCGCGTCGCGACCGCACGTCACTCCGCTGCAACCGACGCGCTCCACGTCACCCCGAACTGATCTGTCACCATCCCGAACCCCGCACTCCACGCCGAAGCCGCCAGCGGCTCGACGACCGTGGCATCCACCGCCAAGGCATCCCAGCAGCCCTGCAACTCCTCAAGCGTCGGCGCGCTGATCGAGACGAACACCGCCTGGTCGGTGATCGTCGTGCCGTTCTCGCGGTGCGTCGACCCGCCGCCCGCGAGGCCGCCCTCTGTGAGGCCCGGGATGTCGTAACCCATGACGCGGAAGCCGTTCTCACCAGTGACGAGGCCGAAGACGACCTTGTCGGATCCGGGAATCTCGGGCGGCATCCCGAAATCGGCGTACGTGTTGATCACGAGGTGTCCGCCGAAAACGGACTGGTAGAACGTGAGCGCCTCGCGGGCGTCGCCTCGGAAGTTCAGGTGGGTGGTGGTCTGCACGGACATATCTGCTCCTCGGTATCTTGGCCGGAATCGGCTTGTGAAACGACAATCGCACCCGTATAGGTCTGTTTCTGTCCTAAATGCGATCTAGCGTGGATGCCATGGCCACGACGTCGCGACTCCTGACCCTGCTGTCGCTACTGCAGGCCCGGCGCGACTGGCCAGGATCGGTGCTGGCGTCGCGGCTCGGCATCAGCGATCGCACGGTGCGGCGTGACATCGATCGGCTCCGCGAGATGGGGTACCGCATCGAGTCGACGATGGGCCCCGATGGCGGATACCGACTCGAAGCCGGCAACGACATGCCCCCGCTGCTCTTCGACGACGATCAGGCGCTCGCCGTCGCGATCGCGTTACGGGCGGCGCCGGCGCTCGGTGCCGGGATCGGCGAGGCCGCGGTCCGGGCTCTCGCGACGATGCGGCAGGTGCTTCCGTCGAGGCTTCGGCATCGGCTCGACGCGGTCGAGGTCACGACGGTGGGGCGTCCGGGCGAGGCGCCGATCGCCGCGGTGCCGCTCGACGTTCTGCTGACGCTTGCGCAGGCCGTGCGTGACCGGGTGACGCTGCGGTTCGATTACCTGCCGAGCGGCGAGGGCGACTCCCAGCCGCGACGCGTCGAGCCGCACCACCTCGTCACCTCGCACGGCCGGTGGTACCTGCTCGGGTGGGATCTCGATCGCGACGACTGGCGACTCTTCGCCGCTGAGAGGGTCCGCCCGCGCGTGCCGCACGGAGCCCCCTTCGTGCCGCGGATCGTGCCCGGCGGTGATGTCGACGCTTTCATCTCGGGACGGTTCAAGGGATCGGATGCCGATGAGTGGCCGTGCCGCGGAACGGTGATCCTGCATGCGCCCGCGCATCGCGTCCGGCCCTTCGCGGGAGACGGAACCGTCACGGTGGTCGACGAGGGCCGCTGCACCCTCGAAGCCGGATCGTGGTCCTGGGGCGCGCTGGCGGCATCCTTCGGTCGGTTCGAGGTGGGGATGGAGGTCGTCGGGCCGCCCGAACTGGCGGAGGCATTTGCGGTGCAGGCGGGGCGATTCGCGGCAGCAGGCTCTTCCGCGGAGGAGTCCCGGCGAGGAAGCTAGCGGCATGCCCCAACCCCTCCGCTACGCCACCAACGTCACCCTCGACGGCTGCTGCTCGCACGAGGAGGGCCTTCCACCCGATGACGAGTCGATGGCCTTCTGGACCGACGAACTCCGCCGTTCCGACACGCTCCTCTATGGGCGCGTCACGTACGAGCTGATGCAGGGCGCGTGGCGCAGGCCCGAATCGGGGGAGTGGCCGGACTGGATGGATGCCAGTGAGGTCGCCTTCTCGGAGGTGATGGATCCGATGCGGAAGGTGGTGGCATCCGCGACTCTCGACGAAGTCGACTGGAACGCGGAGCTTCTCGACGGCGATGTGGTGGAGGCGGTGCGGCGGTTGAAGGAGCGTCCGGGGCGGGGCATCTCGCTCGGCGGGGTGCGGCTGCCGGCGGCGCTCGCCGCGGCGGGGCTGATCGACGAGTACACGTTCGTGGTGCATCCGGTGGTGGCGTGGCGCGGGCCGCGGTTGCTCGATGGCATCCGGAATCCGGCGAGGCTCGCGCTGATCGAGCGGCGGGAGTTCGCCTCTGGGGCGACGGTGCAGCGGTACCGCTTCCGGGCGGGCTGAGCGCAGGCGACGCCTCGGCGCTGCGCGGTCACGACGTCGTGCGTGGCTCCGCCGATACGGTCGCGCGAAGAAGCCAGCCGTCGGCCGCCGGGCCCGCTGTCAGCTCGCCTCCGTGCTGCGCGAGTCGCTCACGTGCGCGACGCAGACCACGGCCTCCTCCGCGTCCGGTGGTGGCCCCGGCCCCGGAGGGCGCGACGTTCTCCACGACGAGCGCAACGGTCCCGGAGCGGGAATGGACCTCGATGCTCGCCCGTCGGGAACCGGGGGCGTGCTTCAGGATGTTCGTCACCGCTTCGGTGGCGGTCTCGACGAGCGCTCTTCGAGCGGGGGACCCCGCATCCAGGGGCGTTGACGGGGTCGAGACGGTGGTCGGGATGCCCGCATTGTTCAGCAGATCACCGAGCGACCGTGCGGCGCCGACGATGTCGCTGTCGTCTTCTGCGTCATCATCCGTCGATGACACCGAGGTCGTGTCGCGCAGGAGGGTCAGCAATGACTGGATGTTGACGAGCGCCTTCTCGGCCGCGCTCTCGATCGTCGCGAGGGACGTCCCGCGAGCTTCATCGTCGGTCTGCTTCGGCAGCGCACGAGCGTGAAACAGCACCAGCGTGAGATCGTGAGCGATCCCGTCGTGCAGTTCATCGGCGATGCGTTCCTGCTGCTCTTTGGCGAGGGCTTCGAGATCTTCCACGGCCCGGGAACGCTCGGAAACAAGCGCTGCCTCCCTCGCTGCGACGAGGCGGAATGCGATACCGATGAGGAGGGCGATGGCGGCGATACCCGCGATCCCGTACACGCCGCCGCTCGAGAGTGCCGATCCGTCGATCGACACGCCGACGGTCAGGATGCCGAGCAGCACGACGTGCGCGACGATCACCCACCACGTGCAGGTCGCCGCCACGAGCCCGAGGGTGATCGCCAGTTCGAGGAGATCGCCGCCACCGCCGGAGAACACGGCCCCGAGAGTGCACACCAGCATGACCACTATGGCCGCGGTGAGGGGTTGCCACACGAACATCGCGACGGCCGCGTAGAGCACCAGCGAGAGGACGTCGTCCCTGCGTGGACCGCCCGCCGCCAGCGAGAATCCGACCGCGATGCAGATCAAGACACCGACGACGACGAGGAGGAAGACGCGCGCGATCGGATGAAGGCTTCTGGGCCTCCAGAACTCGGCTGATCGCAGCGCACGCAGCACGGAAGACCGAGACTGCACCAACGACGCGGTCGAGGGCACCGCGTCGAAGGGGGGAGGGGCTTCAGGCACAGATCCCCATCATCTTGCACAGCCAGTCACCCAGGTCGGTGGCAGAGCCCGCGAGGGTCAGGACGAACATCTCGATACCGGACAGGTGCGTGATCACGGCATCCTCCTCTTCGTCGGTCGAAGGTCGGTGTCAGTCACGGAGCCGACATCAGCCCTCGAGGTGGTCATCCGTCCCACCCTAAGACCGCCCCCGCGGATGGTCAGGAACCATAGCCGTGGGGCTACGGATGCTCTCGAGCGCACGGGGTACCGTGAAGCGGTGGCAGAGGTGGTGCGGGTTCTCGTCGTCGACGACGAAGCGCTGGTCCGGCACGCTCTGCGCGCGTTCCTCGCCGCGGACGAACGCGTGACTCTCGTCGGGGAGGCATCCGACGGCACCGAGGTCGTCGACGTCTGCAGGGCGACGAGCCCGGACGTGGTGCTCATGGACATCAAGATGACGAACGTCGGCGGGGTGGAGGCGACCCGGCATGTCCTTGAGTGGAATCCGCAGTGTCGCGTCGTCGCGCTGACGACCTTCACCACCGAATGGCGTGCTCTCGAAGTCCTTCGGGCGGGCGCGTGCGGATATCTGGTGAAGAACTCGACTCCGACGCAGATCGTCGATGCGATCGTCGCGGCCCACGCGGGCGATCGGGTCGTTTCGCCAGAGGTCCAGGAACGCTTCGTCCGAGCCGCGATCGAAGCGGGCGAGAGTCGAGCAACAGGCGATCCGACGCTCAGCGACCGGGAGCGGCAGATCATCGAGTTGATCGCCAACGGCCTCTCCAACGCGGAGATCGCCGACGTCCTTCATTACGCCGAGAGCACGGTGAAGGCCGACATTCGTCACATCAACCACCTGTGGGGCGTCGAGAATCGGCTGCAGATCGTGCTGCGCGCGACCGAGCTCGGTCTGATCAGCCTCTGACCCCGCGGCATCCATTCATAGCCCCAGGGCTAACCCGGCCCCTCAAGCGTTGAATCCGTCAGGCGACGGTGCCCATGATGCGAGGGTCTGGTCGGGAACCTCCCGGGCAGTCGGGCCCACCACGAAGCGGGCACAGTCTCCCGGTGAGCCGGGATTCGGGAAAGGACACGACGATGTACGCCGACACCACCAGACGCGCGCCCCGGCACCGGGCGAGAGTCATCACCTCCCTCACCGCCGCGACCGTGACCGTGCTCGGCATGCTGTTCGCGGCACCGGCTGCCAACGCCGCCGAGCCAGCCGCCGAACCGGCACCCGCGGTCGCGGAACTGCCCGCCGCGGAGCAGGCGAACCTCGACGCCCTCCTGGCCGCATCCGACACGAGCGGTGAGGTACCCGTCTTCAATATCGACGATGCACTCGCACGCGGAGCCGATCGGGCGGCGACCGAGCAATTCGCGGCCACGTTCGTGCAGACCGGCGGAACCCTCACGGGAACCTCGTCGCCTGAGTCCGCGACCATCTCGGAAAGCTCCTCGGTGGTCGCCTTGGCCGCTGCGGACTGTCGCGGTCGGACCGGCTTCACCGGCTACTACTGGTTCGGACCGCAGACGGCCCTCGACTCGTGCCTGACGACGACCCTCATCAACGGGATCAGCATCGCCGCGGCGGGCGGCGGCGTCTACACCGCCGCTTCGGCTCTGACGGTTGCCGGGCTTCCCTCTTCGGCCGTGGTCGGTGTGGTCTCCGCCGTTCTCGCCCTCGGCGTGGTCTTCCTGAACGTCTGCAAGGACACGAGCAGCATCAACGCGATCTACCTCAACGGCGGAGTCCCCGGGGTGGTCTCGCCCAGCTGCTGGGCTCAGTAAGAGGACGGAAGAACGATCATGGGAACCGATAACCGCGTCACTCTTCTCGGTCTGATGCTCGGCATCCTGGGCCTGGGAATCGGGGTAGGGCTCGTGATTGCGAGCTTCCTGGTCGGGGTGGGGACAGCGATGGGAGCCTCCCTCTCGTCGTCGGGAACAGTCACGATCATCGCCTTCGTCATCCTGACCGTCGTCTTGAGCGCTGCGGTGCGGCGTCAGAGACAGGTCGGCCACTGAACACAGCCGAGGAGGGGTCCGTTCGTCGGGCCCCTCCACGGTTGTGTCCGCGCCCGTGGTGTCCTCGTGAGAAGGGTCGGTGACGGGCGACTGACCTAGAGGGCCGGGACAACCACGTCGGCCAGGTAAGCGCGCAGCCGCGGCACATCGCGCGTGAGCGTGCGCCAGACGCGATGCGGGTCGAGATCGTCGTACTGATGGGCGGCGAGGTTCCGCATGTCGATGATCTGCCGCCACGGCTGATCGGCGAAGCGCTCGCGGACGGGTCGCGGGATCTTGGCTACCGCCTCGCCGATCCGGATCAGGCCCATCTCAGCGGCCCACTGCGCCTCGACCTCGTGGAGGAAGTGGTCCTCGCCCTTCTCGACGATGAGTGCGATGACCTCGCACACGGCGATCACGCGGGTCGCGGCATCCTGTGCCCGACGATTCTTGATGCTCACAGAGGGACAGCCTCCCGGAGCACCCGCTCCCGAAAGTCACCGCGGAGGGTGTCGGACGCGATGACATCCACCTCGGCGTGAAGCAGATCGGTGAGGGCGAGGCGCAGGCCCACCTCGTCCAGAAGGCCGGCTTCGGGTGTGAAGTCGACCAGGATGTCGATGTCGGATGCCGCGGTGTCTTCGCCACGAGCGACGGAGCCGAACACCCGAGGGGCGGTGGCGTGATGCTCGGCGACGAGGCGATGGATTTCGTCTCGATGACGGAAGAGGCGCTCGTTGAGGGTGCCGGCCAGCGCGCGACGGATCCGTTCGAGAACCTCGGGACTAGGTTGGCGCCGGCCGTTCTCGTACGCCGAGATGTTGGGCTGCGCGACGCGGGCGGCACGGGCGAGCTCGGCTTGGCTCATGCCTGCCGCTTCTCGTCCCGCGCGGATGTTCATGCGATCAGGGTAGTCGAGGGGTTATCGGGGGTGATATGACCGAGTCCCCGACAAGCCACAGGCCCCACGCAGAATCTGCGCGGGGCCTCTGGCATCCGGAATCTCAGCCCTGCAAGAACGGGTAATCCGTGTAGCCGCGCTCGCCGCCGCCGTAGACCGAAGCCTGGTCGACCTCGTTCTCGGACGCGCCCTGCTCCCAGCGCGCGACGAGGTCGGGGTTGGCGATCGCGGGGCGGCCGACGGCGACGAGGTCGGCGATGTCGTCCTCTACGACCGACACCGCTTCGTCGCGCGTCGTCACGCTCGAGAAGCCGGAGTTGACGATGAAGGTGCCGCCGAAGGCGCGGCGGAGGTCCTGGATCAGCTCGCTCGCGGGGTCGGCGTGCAGCACGCTCAGGTACGCCAGGCCGAGGGGCGCGAGGCCGGACACGAGGGCCTCGTAGGTGGCGCGGGTCTCGGCGTCGTCGGTCTCCAGAACGTCCTGGATGTTGTGGGCGGGAGAGATCCGGATGCCGACACGCTCCGCGCCGATCTCCGCGGCCACGGCCTGCGTGACCTCGATGACGAAGCGGGCGCGGGCCTCGGGCGAGCCGCCGTACTCATCGGTTCGCTGGTTGGAGGCGGGGGAGAGGAACTCGTGCAGGAGGTAGCCGTTGGCGCCGTGCAGTTCCACGCCGTCGATGCCGGCATCCACGGCGCGGCGGGCGGCGGCGACGAACTCGTCGCGGACGGTGGCGAGCTCGGACGTCTCGAGCGCGTGCGGCACGGCGTAGTCGACCTTGGTGCCGTCGGCGAGGCGGGTCTCGCCCTGAATCGCGATCGCCGAGGGGGCGACGATGCGGTCGGTGCCGGTGATGGCGGGGTGCGTGACACGTCCGCCGTTCATGAGCTGCATGAAGACCGTGCCACCCTCGGCGTGCACGGCGTCGGCCACTTTGGCCCAGCCCGCGGCCTGAGCGTCGGTCACGATGCCCGGCTGGCCCGGGTACGCGCGCGACTCGTCGCTCGGGAAGACGCCCTCGGTGACCAGCAGGCCGATGCCCGCGCGCTGCGCGTAGTACGTCGCGACGATCGGGCCGGGAACGCCGTCAGCGCTCGCGCGCAGGCGGGTCATCGGCGCGAGCGAGACGCGGTTGCGGACGTCGACGGCGCCGACGGTGGTGGGGCTGAAGAGGCTCACGGGAGTCCTTTCGTGGGGAACAAGGGCCACGCGAACTCAACGGAGCGCGGCGATGACCTATTCCACGGAATGCACATGTGTGCAGCGGTGGGTTGACACGGGCTGCCTGGGCGGCCTTGCTCACAGGAGACTCATCTGTGGGGGTCGACGGTAGACAATCGCTGCTCGCGACACCCGCGGCGTACGAAGGTGGCTCGCCGTGTTATCGGTATCGTAAAGCCCAAATCGCTGGCGATACGAAGGACGTGCGGGAATGCCAACGTGGGCACTGTTCGAAGAGAAGGAGTTTGAAACTCTCGCCAACGCGGCCTTCGTCACCGAACAGGTGGTGAAAAAGCGCAACGTCCGAATCTTCAGCCCTGGTCAGGTTCTCGAAAAGAGTCTGGCTTTCGATTTCGCCACCCATGTCGGACCGCATACGCGGCTCTACCGGCGGCTTTTTGGCTCCGCTCCCGGCGCTCCAGGTGCAAGCGCGGGGCAACTCGCGCAATTCCAGATTCCGGTGGTGCCATCGACTCGGTTTCTGAACGTTTTTCTCCAGTACAAGCGGCCTGAATACTTTCAACGTGAGCATCGGTCGCAACTGTGGCCGAAGAATGAGGAGTTCCTTCGGTTCACCGTGTCAGAGAACTACGTAAGTGGCGGCGGATACCACTTCGATCAGATTTCTGCGTTGGATGATCTGGCGGGCTCGTTCGGATCCAACGCCGTCGTGCGCTACGCCTGCCCCAGTGTCTGGAGCAAGGCCGATCTGTACGGCCTGTTCAGTGCGCAACGACTTCTTGACACCTCCGTCTTCGTCGCTCCGGAGAAGCTGCGTGATGTCGGGGGAGGGGACCCCTACCATCGTCGCTGGACATTCCAGCGCGGCAGCGGAAAAGTTGGAGTGCCAAATCCGAATGGGCCGCTCACCCAAGCGGAAGACGGCGAGCTGTTCTTCGACCACGCGGAGGCCGTTGCTAAGCAACCCCGCAGATCAGCGTCCTACGTGGAGGACCTCATCGGCGAAGCGTCCAGCGTTCAAAAAGTCCGCGTCACTGCAGACGCTCGCAAGGGAAAATTGAGCAAGAAAGAAAGATCCCGAACGGATATCGAAGATAGGGCCCTTGAAAGCGACCTTAAGCGCGTGCCCCAAGATGAATCCGACGCGGTCCGGGCCTCGCTCGAACTCGCAACGATCGCGCGAGATCTTGGGGTGCAGTGGAGCGTTATTGCTTTCGAGTAGCCCGACACTTGGATCCCCCGCCACAGCATGCGCAATCCGGGGTCTGCAGCGACCAATCGTTGGGCGCTGACCTGAACGGCTCAGGGGAAGACGAGCCTGTCGCCGTCGCGGGTCAGCTCGGCCGGATCGATCGAGAATCGCTCGCCGATGGCGTCCAGGGTGTCGGCCCGCCCGACGTAATAGGACTTCACCTGACGGTCGACCCCGGAGACGACCGCGTACCCGTCCGCTCCCGGCACGGGGCCCAGATCGGCCCCGGGCGCGGCTTTGGGCGACACGAAGAACCGGTTGGGGTTCGCGGGGTCGAAATCGTGTTTCGCTGGGTCGTAGTAGTAAACGTTCAGTGGAAGGACGTCGCCGGGCTCCCCGATCAGCGACCGGTAGTCGTTCGGGCAGCCCTCGGTGCCCTGGCATTCGAAGCCGTCGGGGTAGATGATCCACGGACCCGACCCCTCCGCCCAGTCGGGCAGCTCGGGATTCTCGGGGATCGCCGGCGCGGTCGTCCGCACGGACGGCGCGTCGGCGGCGGGGCCGACCGCCGCGACGACCGGGGCCTTGGGTCCTTCGGCATCCATCCCGGTGAACGCGGGGACCACGAGGGCGACCAGCCCCGCGACGACGACGGCAGAGGTGGCGAACGTGATGGCGGCGGCGCGTCCCATGCGTTCAGGCTGACATACGGCTTCCGCGACGGCGAGTCGAGGTAAAGATGCGCGCGAATCGGCCATGCGTGCGGTCCGCGGCGGACCGAGCATGTTCGCGCACTCCACCGAGCGTTGGCGCGGCCATACGATGGTGCTTCCCGCGACCGACCGGAGACCCCGCGCGATGACCGAGAACCCCCTCGCCCACCGGCTGGATTACACGCTCGACGAGCTCGATGACGCGGCGCTCGCGGCATCCCCTCTCGCTCTTCTCCAGCGGTGGCTGGCCGACGCGGCCGATCTGCCCGAGCCGAACGCGATGGTCGTCTCGACGGTGGATGCCACCGGCTCGCCCACCTCGCGCACCGTGCTGCTGCGCGGAATCGACGACGACGGCGCCCTCTGGTTCTTCACGAACCGGCTCTCGCGCAAGGGCCGCGCGCTCGCCGAGAATCCGCGCGTCTCGATCCTGTTCCCCTGGTACGCGCTGCAGCGGCAGGTGATCGTGCTCGGCACGGCGACGCCGCTCCCGGCCGAGCGCGACGACGCGTACTTCGCCTCGCGTCCGCGCGGGTCGCAGCTGTCGGCCTGGGCGAGCCACCAGTCGGAGGCCGTGGCATCCCGGGCCGCCCTCGAGGAGCAGATGGCCGAGGTCACCGCGCGCTTCCCCGACGACCAGCCCGTGCCGAGGCCCCCGCACTGGGGCGGATACCGGGTGGATGCCACGGAGTTCGAGTTCTGGCAGGGCCGGCCGTCGCGATTGCACGACCGGATCGTGTTCCAGCGCGAGGGTGAGGGGTGGGCGGGGGTGCGGCGGCAGCCGTGACCACCCTCCGCGAGATCGCACCCGGCGTCCTCGTGCGCACGAGCCGGGTCATGCAGACGAACACGACGGTGGTCGTGGCATCCGGACGCGCTCTGCTCGTCGACCCCGCGTGGATGCCCGACGAGCTCGCCGCACTCGGCGCCGAGCTGCGCGAGCGCGAGATCACTGTCGCCGAGGGCTTCGCGACCCACGCGCATCACGACCATGTGCTGTGGCATCCGGAATTCGGGAACGTCCCGCGCCGGGCCTCGCCCCGAACCGCCGAGCTCGCCCGCACCGAGCGCGACGACCTCGTCGCGGCTCTCGGGCCGGAGTTTCCACCCGACCTCGTCGACCTCATGGGGAGGGTGGATGCCGGCACCCCGGCGTTCGAGGTCGAGCTCATCGTGCACGACGGACACGCCCCCGGGCACACGGCGCTGTGGCTTCCGGAGCCGCGCGTGCTGGTCGCCGGCGACATGCTGAGCGACGTCGAGCTTCCGCTGCCGTTCTGGCCCCACGACGTCCCCGCGTACGAGCGGGCTCTCGACCTGCTCGAGCCGTACGCGGACGCCGCGTGCCTCGTGATCCCGGGGCACGGGACCGTCGGCACCGACGCGCGCGCCCGCCTCGATGCCGACCGGCGGTATCTCGCGGACGTCCGCCGGACCGGTCGGTCCGACGACCCGCGGCGAGCGAACGCGGGCATGGATGCCGAGTACGAGCTGTTGCGGGAGATCCTCGGGGCGTGAGCCTCGCCGTTGTCCAGGGGCGGGCACGCGGCCACCGCGAATGCGACACTGACCACGGCGAGTCACACCGAGGGAGCGCAATGGCCAAGAAAGACGCGAGAAAGCCCGCATTCGACGAGCGGGCGTTCGTCGACGCGTCGTCGGAGGCGCGGTCGCGCTACGGGCGGTTCAACCTCGCGATCGTCGGAAGCTCGGGTGTGGGGAAGTCGTCGCTCGTCAACGCCGTCTTCGGGCGCGACTGGGCGAAGGTCGGGAAGGGGCTCCCGGTCACGCGGGGCGTGCAGTTCTACCGCGACGAGTCACTCGGGATCTGGGACGTCGAGGGCTTCGAGATCGGCTCGGCCGTTCCGCCCGATCAGCAATTGCGCAATCACCTCGACGCGATCGCGGCGCACCCGGGGGACCATCAGATCTCCGTCGTCTGGTACTGCGTGAAGGCGAACGACGACCGCCTCACTCCCGCCGACATCGCGATGATCCGCGAGCTGGACGCGCGCGGACTCCCCGTCATCCTCGTGCTCACCAAGGTCGACTGGATCAAGAACCCCCTCACCGGGCAGCGCGGGATCGCGAAAGACCTTCAGGCCTTCGTCGACTGGCTGCACGAACCCGTGGATGCCACCGGCCAGCCGCTGCACGTGCCGTATCGCCGCGTGATCCTGACCTCCACCCGCGACCGGCACGGGAAGGGCAAGGGGCACGGTCTCGGTGACCTTGTCACGGAGACCCTGGCGCTCGCCCCCGAGAGCGACAAGGATGCCTTTCGCATCGCGCAGCGGCTCAACCTTCCGTGGAAGCGCGAGATGGCGCGCCCCATCATCGCCGCCGCCACCGCAGCCGCCGCGGGAGCGGCGACGGTTCCCCTTCCTGTCACGGATGCTGTCACGCTGGCGCCGATCCAGCTGACGATGATGGGACGGATCGCGACGATCTACGACCTCGAGTTCAAGACGATGCTCTCCGCCGGCGCCCTGGCGCAGTTCGGGGTGCAGGTCGCCGGGCGCGCGCTGGCGACGAGCTTCCTGAAGCTCATCCCCGGCGCCGGTGTCGTGGTGAACGCCGGAGTGGCCGGTGCGCTCACCGCGGCAACCGGCGAGAGCTGGATGAAGCTGTGCGAACTCATCCACACCGGCAAGATCGACGTCGCGAAGCTCGACAAGGAATGGGCGAAGTACGCGCCGCACTTCGCTGACGTCGTCCGCAAGCTCATCGAGCAGCGGGCGGTCAAGCGGTAACCGCGCGCCCGCCCGTGCCGCGGGCGGAGGCCGGCGGCATCCGTCCCGCCCGGTCGGGTGCGGAATTCGCCCTCTCTCCGCGCGTCGTCACACCGGCCCTCGGTCTTCCGCGGCGTGCGACGCTGGGAGGACCGAAGGGAACACCATGACCGACTCCACGCCGGCCGAGCGGCTGCGCGCCGCGCTCGCGCACCCGGACGCCTCCGCACGCCTCGAGGCTGCGCTCGCCGCGGGAACACGCCCCGATGACAGCTACGTCGTCGAGCTCGTAGCGCGGTGCGCTGTCGAGCCGGACTTCTTCGTCCGCGACATGCTGACGTGGGCGCTCACGCGACACGACCCGTCGCTGGCGGTCGAGGTGCTGCTGCCCGAGGTGAAGTCCGAGATCCCCCAGGCGCGGAGCCAGGCGCTGCACACCCTCTCGAAGATCGGCGACCCGATCGCGTTCTCGGTCATCACGGCCGCGGTGCTGCGCGACCCGCACCCCGAGGTGGCGCGAGCGGCGTGGCGGACGGCATCCGGTCTCGTTCCCGAGGGAGCGCAGGAGGTCCTCGCCGATGAGCTCGCGACGCAGTTCGGGCGCGGAGACCACGACACGCAGCGGAGCCTGAGCCGGGCGTTCGCGACGATCGGGTTCCGGGCTGAGGGGGCCATCGAGCGGGCCATCGTCTCGCCGTACGACGTGATCAGCGCGCACGCGCGAGCCACGGCGATCGTCATGGACGAACCCGACGCCGACTTCGCTGAGGCGGCCGTCGAGGCGCGCCGTGTCGTCGCGAAGCGGGCGTTGCCGCGGGACTGAGCGTCCGGCCCGGCGGCGTCAGGAGCGAGCCGGGTGCGCCGCGCGGGCGGAGCTGTGCGTCGGGCCAGCCGCGTCAGGAGCGAGCCGGGTGCGCCGCGCGGGCGGAGCTGTGCAGGATGAACCAGGTCAGTCCGAGCATCGCGAAAATGCCGAGCAGGGTGGTCGCGGCGATCCCCAGATCGCCGGGAGACATCGTCACCTGAAGCACCATCGCCGTGGCGGCCCCCACCATCGCGACCGCGAGTGCGATCCACCGAACGACGGGGGATGCCACGAAGACGGCGACCACGAGAAGGACGCTCAGCGCGATCTCGGTGAGCCCGGCGGCGAGCATCGGCGGCGACGCCAGGCCGAAGCCCGTGAAGGCGACACCCACCGCGGCGAAGACGACGGCGAAGAACGGGGTGAGGATCCGCGTGCGGCGTGCGAGCTTCTCGGGCGGGACGGGTGCCGTGTTCGCGCTCATCGGTGGTCCCCCGGGTGAAGTCTTCGGATGCCGAGAGGTCAGGGTATCTCGACGCGCGTCAGACCCGCGGCACCGCCCCGCCCTCGCTCCACGTGCGGAGGAGCTCCACGCCGCTCGCCTCGAGCCCCACGGCGGCGGCGGTCTTGACGCCGCCGAGGCCCGTGGCATCCAGTCTTCCGGCCCGTCGCGCGAGACCCTCGGGGAGGCGGCGGGAGGAGAAGTCGAGGGTCGCATCGACTGTGACGACCTCGTCGCCCGCGGGCAGGGTGCGGACGCGGTGGATCAGGGACTGAAGCTTCCAGTGCTCCCAGAGGACGTTCGGGCCGGTGTCGACGCGGTCGTCGGTCGGCGGGACGGGGAGGTCGGCGGCATCCGGGAACCGCACGACATCGCTCAGGCCCAGGTCGGCGGAGAGGACTCGCAGTGCTTCGGGGTCGGTGAGGCGGTTCGAGTTCCAGACGAGGTCGGCGGAGAGGGTGCGCAGGCCCTCGACGACGGTGGGGCGGAAGAAGAAGCGCCCGCCCGGGAGCAGTTCGGCATCGGCGGGGACGGGGAGGGGCGCGTGATCCCGGCCGGTGCGGTAGTCGGCGTACGCGCGCACGGGGGAGTCGAGCTCGACGAGCAGCACTCCGTCGACGCCGAGCAGGATCGTGTGGCGGCCCATTCGACAAGTCTGGCAGGGCGGCTCGCTCCTCGCGGGGAGGAGATCCTGGGAGGGGAGGGCGGAAGCCGCCGGGCGTGTCCTCCCGTCCCGGTTCCTCCTCCGCGGGGCGCCGGTTCGGGTCGCGAGGCGTGATCGGGGGAGGGCCAGGGGTGTGCGGAGGATGCACGTGGCGGGACCGCCCTCCGTCCGCCCCAGGCCCTCCGCTCATCACGCGCGAGCCGGCCGGCTTTTTGTTGCGATCGCCAACTTACCTCTTGCGCTCGCCGCCGACCTGATCTAGCTTTGCGGTCGAAGCGCTTCTCGGAAGCGCTTCGACAGCTACGAAGGAGTCGCTATGGTCAAGATCGACGAGGTCGCCCGTGCCGCGGGTGTATCGATCAGCACCGTCTCCTACGCGCTCAGCGGCAAGCGTCCGGTCTCGGCCGAGACGCGTCGCCGCATCCAGGACGCCGTGCACGAGCTGGGCTACAGCCCCAACGCGGGGGCGCGCATGCTCGCCGGCAGCCAGACGAACATCTTCGCCCTGTCCGAGCCGCTGCGCGCCGACTCGCACGCGCCGAGCCACATGTCGTTCATGCACGCGATGACCGTCGCCGCGCGCCGCAAGGAGTACGACATGCTCCTGCTCACCGACGAAGACGCCTCGGCCGGCATGAAGCGGGTCGCGCAGAGCGGACTCGTGGATGCCATTCTCGTGCTCGACGTCGCCCCCGACGACGCGCGGGTCGAGATCGCCCGCGCGAGCGCGACCCCGACGATCTTCGTCGGCATCCCGAACGACCACGACGATCTCGTGTGCGTCGACCTCGACTTCGAGCGCGCCACGGTCGAGGCCGTCGACCGGCTCGCCGATGCGGGTCACCGCGCGATCGGCCTCATCGGCGGGTCGGAGCGCGCGTACGAGAAGTCGAACTTCCCGTCGCGCGTCCGCGCTGCCCTGTCGGAGCGGGCGACCGAGCGGGGGATGAGCGCCACGTCGGTGGCATCCGGTCCCATCGTCACCGACCGCGGCCACGTGCGCCGCTCGGTGCGGGCATTCGTCGACGCGGGGATCACCGGGATCGTGCTGCACGCTCCCGAAGAGGTGCTCCAGGTCGTGCTCGTCGAGCTCGAAGCGCTCGGCAAGAGCGTGCCGGCCGACGTGTCGATCGTGTCGGTCGGCAGCAGCTTCGACACCGACGCCCAGCCCACCCCGATCGACTCGATCCCGCTCGTGCCGCAGAGCTCGTGCGAACTCGCCGTCGATCTCGCCATCGAGCTGATCGCCGGTCGGCCGGTGGCATCCGGTCTCCATCTCATCGCCCCGACGTATCTCGAGCGCGGCTCAGTCGCCGCGGCTCCTTCCGTCTGATCCTCCAACTCCACATCTCGCTCTGTTCGCCCATCATCGAAGCGCTTCGACAATTCTTCGACGACGGGCCCAGCGCATCCGCCACCGCTAGCGGACCCCTCTGAACCAGCGGACCACAGTGAAAGGAGTGCCAACGATGGCACGCACGAACGCACAACGACGCGCGACCCGAGCCCTCGCGGCCGTCGGCTCGATCGCCGTCGCCGCCCTCACCCTCTCGGCCTGCAGCGGGGGAGGCGGCGACGCCGGATCCACCGACGGCGAGGGCAAGACCCTCACGCTCTGGCACTACGAGGGAGCCGACAGCGCCATGGCCAAGGCCTGGAACGCCGCCATCCCGATCTTCGAGGAGAAGACGGGCGCGACGGTCAAGGTCGAGGAGAAGTCCTTCGAGCAGATCCAGAAGACGGCGAGCCAGGTGCTCGACACCGACGCGGCTCCCGATCTCATGGAGTTCAACAAGGGCAACGCCACGGCGGGCTTCCTCGCCAGCACGGGGCTCATCGCCGACATCGGAGACGCCGTCAGCGAATACGGATGGGATGCCAAGCTCGCCCCGTCGCTGCAGACCACCGCGAAGTACTCCTCCGACGGGGTCATGGGCGGCGACACCTGGTACGGCGTGCCGAACTACGGCGAGTTCGTCGGCGTCTACTACAACCTCGACGCGTTCAAGGCGGCGGGCATCGAGGTGCCGACCACGTACGACGAGTTCGTGAAGGCGCTCGACGCGTTCGTCGCGAAGGGCATCACGCCGCTCGCCGAAGCCGGCGCGGAGTACCCGCTCGGCCAGCTCTGGTACCAGCTCGCGCTCACGAAGGCCGACCGCTCGTGGGTCGACGACTACCAGCTGTACAAGAACCCCGTCGACTGGAACGGCTCCGAGGTCGACTACGCCTCCGAGACGCTCAAGGAGTACGTCGACAAGGGCTACATCGCCAAGGACGTCTCGTCGGTCAAGGCCGAGGACGCCGGCGTCTCGTTCATCAACGGCACCTCGCCGATCTTCGTCTCGGGCTCGTGGTGGTACGGGCGCTTCTCGGAGGAGGCCGGCTTCGACTGGTCGCTCGCGACCTTCCCCGACGCGAAGCTGTCGCTCGGATCCTCGGGCAACCTCTGGGTCGTCCCGGAGCGCTCGAAGAACAAGGACCTCGCGTACCAGTTCATCGACATCACGATGAGCCCTGAGATCCAGGCGATCATCGGCAACAACGGCGGCGTCCCGGTCGCGGCGGACACCGCCGACATCACGGATGCCAAGAGCAAAGAGCTGATCGACACGTTCAACGGCATCCTGGCCGACGACGGTCTGTCGTTCTACCCCGACTGGCCCGCCCCCGGCTTCTACGACGTGCTCGTGCAGGAGCTGCAGGGCCTGGTGACCGGCACGCAGGATGCCGCGACCACCAACGCCAACCTCGGGAAGAAGTACGACGAGGGCACGGCGGACTTCCGCTGACCCCGGTGGGGGCGGCGCGTCCCGCCGCCCCCACCCCTCTCGAACGAAGGATCGCGAATGGCTCTCCTGACCCGCCCGGCGCGCGTGGCACTGCCACCCGAACAGCCGGCCATCCCCCAACGCCGGGGCGGCACCGCCGGCTACTGGCTCTACCTGCTGCCCGGCTTCGTGCTGCTGCTCGTGATCGTCATCGTTCCGCTGGTGTGGAACGTGTTCCTCACCTTCACGAAGTGGCGGGGCGTCGGCGACCCCGAGTTCATCGGACTCGCGAACTGGACGAAGCTCCTCGGCGACGAGGACTTCTGGACCTCGTTCGCGAACTCGGTGTGGATGATCCTGGCGATGGTCGTCGTGCCGACCGTGGTCGGTCTCACCGTCGCCGCGCTGCTCTTCGACGTCGTCGGCCGCAAGTTCGGCGGCAAGGTCGGCAGCTTCCTCCGCGCGACCTACTACCTGCCGCAGATCCTGCCGATCGCCGTCGCCGGCATCGTGATCGGCTGGATCGTCCGCCCCGGTGACACGGGCGCGCTCAACCAGATCCTCACGAGCCTCGGTCTGCCCGCCTACGACTGGCTCGGGCAGATGCCCTCGGCCCTCATCGTGCTCATGGTCGTGCTCGTGTGGGTGCAGATCGGCTACCCCGTCGTGGTCTTCATGGCGGCGCTCCAACGCGTCGACCCCGAGCTGTACGAGGCCGCGGAGCTCGACGGCGCGAACTGGTTCCAGCGCTTCACCGCGATCACGATGAGCATCATCCGGCCCGAGATCTTCGTCGTGACCCTCACGTGCACGATCGCGGCGCTCAAGGTCTTCGGCCCGGTCTACGTCATCACCCAGGGCGGACCCGCCGGCTCCACGATCGTCCCGGCCTACTACGCCTACCTCGAGTTCTTCACGAAGCGGAACGTCGGCTACGGCGCGACGATCGCGACCGTGCTCACGATCGTCGTCGTCATCGTCTCGATCGTGTTCATCCGCGTGCAGGGCTCGCTCGAGCGCAAGGAAAGGGCGGGACTGTGATGGCCTCGGCATCCGTTCTCACGACCACCGCTGCGGAGCGGCCGCCCCGGCGTCGCGCGGGCGGTTCAGGCCGCGGCGGCATGACCCGCCGTCGCCCGGTCGACTGGCTGCTGCTCGCGCTCGTCGTCGTCGGAGCACTGCTCGTGCTCGCGCCGTTCTACCTCGTGCTCGTGAACTCGTTCAAGTCGCCGCTCGACTACGCGACCTCGGGCCCGCTCGCGCTCCCGCAGCAGCTCGATTTCGGCGGGATCATCGACTTCTGGAACCGCGTCGACTTCCCTCGCAAGGTCGGCAACTCGATCCTCATCTCGGGCGTCGTCGCGGTGCTCGCGGTGCTGATCTCGGTGCTGAACGCCTTCGCGATCGGCATCGGGCGGGTGCGCGGGCGCACCGGGATCGTGCTGCTGTTCCTCCTGGCCAACCTGCTGCCGCAGGAGGCGCTGCTGTACCCGCTGTACTACATGTTCAAAGAGGTCGGTCTGTACGACAACGTCTGGTCGGTGATCATCGTCTTCACCGTGGTGCAGGCGGCGTTCGGCACCTACCTGCTGTCGTCGGTCTACGGCACGTTCCCGCGCGAGATCCTCGAGGCCGCCGCGATCGACGGGGCGAGCCGCTGGCAGATCCTCTGGCGCGTGATCTTCCCGATCAGCCGGCCGACCCTCGCGGTACTGCTCATCTTCTTCTTCATCTGGACGTGGAACGAGTTCCTCATCCCGCTGACGTTCCTGGCATCCAACGACAACCAGACCGTGCCGGTCGCGATCAGCGTCCTGCAGGGCGACCGCCTCATGGACGTCACCACCATCAGCGCGTCGGCGCTGCTCGGCATCATCCCGACGCTCATCTTCTTCCTCATCTTCCAACGCACGCTGACACGCGGCATCACGGCAGGAGCAGTCAAGTAATGAAGTTCACCGATGGGTTCTGGCTCATGCGTCACGGCGTGACCGTCGACTACGCGGCCGAGGCCTACGACATCAGCCGGACCGACGACACCCCGGACGGACCGGGACTGGTGGTGCACGCCCCGACCAAGGTCATCGCCAAGCGCGGCGACGTCCTCAACCGGACGCTCCTGACCGTCACGCTGTCGTCGCCGCTCGAGGGGGTCGTGCGCGTGCGGATCGTGCACCACGACGGCGCCGGACGCGGGCGCGGGTTCGCGCTGCCGGGGGCCGTCGGCGGCGGCGACGTCGATGTCGAGGCGGGCACCCTGACGGCGGGGCGGCTCGTCGCGCGCATCGCGCCGGGCGCGCCGTGGGACCTGTCCTTCGAGCTCGACGGGCGGCGGGTGACGGGCAGCGGGCACCGCTCGGTCGGTCGCGTGAGCCTCGCGGCGGACGCCGACGTCGACGCCGGCGTGATCTCGAACCGGGGTGCGGACACCGGCATCCCGGCATCCCGTCACTTCCTCCACGAGCAGCTCGACCTCGGCGTGGGCGACACCGTCTACGGGCTCGGCGAACGCTTCGGGCCGGTCGTGAAGAACGGCCAGACCGTCGAGATCTGGAACGCCGACGGCGGCACCTCGAGCGAGCAGGCGTACAAGAGCGTGCCGTTCTACGTCTCGTCCGGCGGCTACGGCGTGCTCGTGAACGACCCCGGGCACGTCTCGTTCGAGGTCGGGTCCGAGAACGTCGAGCGCGTGCAGTTCTCGGTCTCGGGCGAGGCGCTGGAGTACTTCGTCATCGCCGGCCCCACCCCCAAGGAGGTGCTCGAGCGCTACACCGCGCTCACCGGCCGGCCCCCCGTGATCCCCGCGTGGTCGTTCGGCACGTGGCTCAGCACCTCGTTCACCACCGACTACGACGAGCAGACCGTCACCTCGTTCATCGACGGGATGGCCGAGCGCGACCTGCCGCTGTCGGTGTTCCACTTCGACTGCTTCTGGATGCGCGAGTTCACGTGGACCGACTTCACGTGGGACGACCGGGTCTTCCCGGATCCGGATGCCATGCTCCAGCGCCTCCACGACCGCGGCCTGCGGGTGTCGGTGTGGATCAACCCGTACATCGCGCAGCGTTCCGTGCTGTTCGCGGAGGGGGTCGCGAACGGGTACTTCGTGCGCCGACCCGACGGGTCGCCCTGGCAGTGGGACCTGTGGACTCCGGGCATGGCGCTCGTCGACTTCACCAACCCCGATGCGACGCGCTGGTACCAGGACCACCTGCGTCGCCTGATCGCGCAGGGCGTGGACTGCTTCAAGACCGACTTCGGCGAGCGGATCCCCACCGACGTCGTCTGGCACGACGGCACCGACCCCGAGCGCATGCACAACCTCTATGCGCAGCTCTACAACGCGGCGGTGCACGAGGTGCTCGTCGACGAGCGGGGCTCCGGGGAAGCGGTGCTCTTCGCGCGGTCGGCCACGGCGGGCGGGCAGATGATGCCCGTGCACTGGGGCGGCGACAACTCCTCGACGTTCGCGTCGATGGCCGAGACGCTGCGCGGCGGTCTGTCGCTCGCGTGGAGCGGATTCGCGTTCTGGAGCCACGACATCGGCGGCTTCGAGGGAACCCCCGACCCCGCCGTGTTCAAGCGCTGGATCGCGTACGGGATGCTGTCGTCGCACAGCCGCTTCCACGGCTCGGACTCGTACCGGGTGCCGTGGGCGTTCGACGACGAAGCGGTCGAGGTGACGCGGTCGTTCTCGCGCCTGAAGCTCCGACTGATGCCGTACCTGTACGCGGCGGCGCGGGAGGCCGCGGCGACGGGTGTTCCGGTGATGCGGCCGATGGCGCTGGAGTTCCCCGACGACCCCACGACCCTGCACCTCGATCGCCAGTACATGCTCGGCGGCGATCTGCTCGTGGCGCCGGTGTTCTCGGCATCCGGTGACGTGAGCGTCTACCTGCCCGAGGGGGAGTGGACGCATCTGCTGTCGGGGGAGCGGGTCGCGGGCGGCGGGTGGCGGCGCGAGACGCACGGCTTCGACTCGCTGCCGCTGTACGTGCGGCCCGGGGCGGTGCTGCCGTGGGGTGCGCGCGAGGACCGGCCCGATTACGACTACCTCGAGGGGTTGTCGCTGCGGGTGTTCCCGGGTGGGTCGGGGGTGGCCGAGGTCACGGTTACGGCGCCCGATGGACGGAGCGAGACGTTCCGGGTGGACCGGGGGGATGTGACGGAGTAGGGGGGAGGGGGCTGAGCTTGTCGAGGTGTCCGGTCCCTTCGACGGGCTCAGGGACCTGCGTGGGGGTCTGGGGCCTGGGCGCGGGTCAGGGAGCTGTGAGCGGCTCGGGGACCTGGGTGGCGCTATGGGGCCGGGGTGCGGCTCAGGACCTGGGGGCGGCGCTCGGCGAGAAGGGGCCGCCGGGAGCGAAGGCGTAGTCGGCGAACCGCCTCCCCATGCGCTCGTACGCCGCGGCGTTGGGGTGCAGGCCGTCGTCGAGATCGCCGACCTCGGCCTCGGGCAGCAGCTCGCGTCCGTCGAGGCCGAACAGGAGAGGATCGTCGGACCGGCTGGAGAGGACCTCGTGCAGGACCTCCCGGACCGTGCCGAGGCTCATCGCGCCGCGATCGAGTTCTCGGACGTTCCCCGCGCTCGCCGCCTGCCCCGTCGCCGGGTCGATGACGGTCGGGCCCGGCATGCTCTCCAGCGACGGGCACGGGATCGGACCGAGCACCACGAGGGGCGTGGCGGGATGCCCCTCGCGAATGGTGTCGAGCACTCCGTGCAGCACCGGCGCGAATGCGCGCCGACGCATGAGGTCGCCGTTGACGACGTTGATGCCGATCTCGATGCTGATCGCCTCCGCCGGGTGGTCTCTGATCGTCCGAGCGACGAACGGATCGCCCACGGCGTTGCCGCTGAACCCGAGGCTGCGCAGGCTCACTCCGCCGCGGGCTGCGGCGATCGCGGGCCAGGTCCGGGTGGGACCGGATGCCTCGCCGCACTGGCTGATCGACGAACCGTGGTGCAGCCAGACCCGGCGAGTGTCGCGGGGAGGTTCGAAGGGGGCGTCGGCGCGGAGCGCCACGAGCTCCACCGCGGTGGTGTGGGGGAGCCACAGTTCGACGGACGACGTCGGTCTGTCGGCGCGGGGGAGGCGGAAGGACACTCGCGCGGGCGGTCGTTCCTGCGTCGAGGAGCCGTCCGCCGCCAGGAGCGTCTGCTCGTCGGCCGGGATCGAGACCGCATCCAGCCGCTCCCCGTCCACGACGAGTTCGACGAGGGCGAGCCCCCCGGGCGCGATGCCGATCACGGCGAGCTCGAGCTCGATCGCGCTCGCGCCCGTCGTGACAGCCACGCGGACGCCCGAGGTCATGCCGACGACGAAGTCGAATCCCGGGTCGGGGATCTGCCGGCGCGTCCAGTCGGGGAGCCGTCGCGGCGCCACGCCGTACCGGCCGGGCGCGAACCCCAGAGCGCCCACCACCTCGGCTGCGGCGGAGGGGAAACGTGTCGTGTGGCGGAGTTCGTTCACGGTGTCGCCGGGCTCGGGCCGCTCGAGGCCACGCCGCCCACCGGCGGCGCGGTCACCGTGCGCAGCAGCGTCTCCACGAGACGCAGGCGGGCCGCATCGCCGCCGCGTACCGTCGATCCGGGGGCGTAGACGGGCGCCACGGGCGTGGCATCCCCCTCCTTCTCTTCGAGTGCGGCGATGAGGTACCGGGCCGCTCGCTCGCCCACCGTCGTCAGTCGCGGATCGATCGACGCGAGGTACGGATCGACGTCGTCGCCGTAGCCGGAGACGTGGTCGTACCCGACGATCGCGATGTCGTCGGGCACCCGCACGCCGGCCGCTTCGAGCCCCGCCGCCAGTCCCACGGCGATCGCGTCGCTGCCCGCGAACACCGCGTCGGCGTCGGGCGCTTCGGCGAGGAGCATCTCGGCGGCGCGGTGGCCCCAATCGCGGCTGAAGCCGCCGTGCAGGACCGTGGCGGGGGTGAGGCCCGCCTCGCTCAGCGCGTCGGAGAAGCCGCGGGAGCGTTCGCGCACCGACGGAAGGTCCGCGGCGGCGGTCACGTGTGCGATCCGTCGGCGCCCCGCCTCGATGAGGGTGCGCGCGGCGAGCCTTCCTCCGGCGTGCTCGTCGGGGTGCACGCTCACCGCGCGGTCCGCATCGTACGGCCCGAAGGCGTGGACGACGGGGTGAGATTCGCTCGCGCCGATGTCGGCGATCGGGACGTCGGGCCCCTCGCCGATGACGATGATGCCGTCGACCTGCCGATCGAGCATGTGCCGCACGTGCTCGCGGCGAAGGGAAGCGTCGTGGCGAGCGTCGTAGAGGATGCTCGCCAGGTTGTGGTCGCTCAGGGCGCGGTTCACACCGATCAGCACGGGCATGCAGAAGGCACCGGCCGCGTTCTCGGCGAGCACCCCGATCGTGCGGCTGCGTCCGAGGGCGACGCTGCGTGCCAGCGCGTTGGGGCGGTAGTCGAGGTCGCGGGCGGCGTTGAGCACGCGTTCCCGCGTGGCCTCGGCGACGCGCCCGGTCCCGTTCATCACCTGCGAGGCCGTGGGGAGCGACACCCCCGCAGCGCGGGCGACGTCGGCCAGGCGCGCGGTTCTCTGGGGCATGGACTCATCCTCTCCCGGACCGATCGAACTGCTCGGACCCATCCTATGCCAAAGCGGTTCGGCAGTAGACTGGCGCGATGACCGACGATGCTCTCCCACCGGTTCCGGCGACGATTCTCCCCCGCGGCTACGCCCATCCCGCCTACGCCGGAGTGGCCGACGCGTTCGCTCGGGTGGTCGAGATGGATGCGGCCGGGGCGGCCCTGTCCGTGGTGGTCGATAGAGACGGTGGTCGACCTGTGGGGCGGTACCGACCCCCTCTCGGGGGCCGATTGGGTTCACGACAGCGCCACTCTCGCCTTCTCGGCGGCGAAGGGCATGATCGCGCTGTTGGCCGCGCAGCAGGTGCAGGCGGGTGCGCTCGATCCGCTCGCGCCGGTGGCCCGGTACTGGCCGGAGTTCGCGGCGGCAGGCAAGGACGGCATCACGGTCGCCGACGTCCTCACCCATGTCGCCGGGATGCCGACGCTCCCCATCGAGACGCCCGAAGACCTGCTCGATCCGGTCGGTCTCGCCGCGCGGGTCGCGTCGCGCGCCCCCGACTTCGCTCCCCGCAGCGCCCGCGTGTACCACGTGCTCAGTTACGGGACGATCGTCGGGGAGATCCTTCGTCGCGTGACCGGGACGGATGCCGCGACCCTCCTCCGCGAGAAGGTCGCCGACCCGCTGGGGGCCGCGCTGTGGTTGGGTCTTCCGGCATCCGAGGATCCGCGTTTCCTCCCCGCCCTCATGGAACCGATCGTGCCGCCGCCCGCGCCGGTGGGGACCCCCGAGGCATCCGGTGCCGCCTGTGCGGCGGCGTACCGCAGCACCCTGCAGATCGTGCCGCTGTTCGAGCGGGTCGATGGCGAGCTCGGCACCGAGCCCGTGAACGGCGTGCCTTTCCGTCGGGCACTCGTCGCGGGCGGTGGTCTCGTGGCCGACGCTCGCTCCCTCGCTCGCGTCTACGGCGCGTGCGTCGCGCCGGTCGACGGCGTCCGCCTGCTCGACGACGAGACGGTCGCCCGGGTCTCGCGCGACTGGCAGCACGGCATCCGGGAGCCCTCGTGCCTCCCGGGCGCTGCGCCGACCGAGCGGTGGGGGCTCGGATTCGAGATCTCGCACCCCCTCAACCGGATGCTCGGTGAGGGATCCTTCGGCCACTCGGGCATGGGGGGTCGACTCGCCTTCGCGCATGCCCCGTCGCGCACCGGGTTCGCCTTCGTCGGACAGAGGATGACGTTCCCGGCGCCGGGACAGGATCCCCGGTGGGCGCTCCTCCTGGACGCGCTCGCTCGGGTCTGACTCGCGACGCCGGGAGCCCGCCCGCGCGGCGGCGTCAGCGTCTCACCCTGTCGGCGCGGCCTGCTTCTCGGCCTCCAGCTGGGCGAGACCTCGATACGCGTCGTCTCGCGCGGTCGCGGCGCGGGCCGTGTGCAGGGCCGCCCGTACGGCCTCGACCGTGAAGGAGGCGGGAAGAGTCGTGCGGACGTGCCAGTCGGCGCTCTCGCCGGGCAGCAGGGTCTCGAGGGTGCGGTCGACGTGGGCGTCGGGGTCGATGCGGTCGACGAGCAACGTCGCATCCCTCAGGAGTGTGTCCGCGGTCAGCCGCACCACCACTCCGTCGGGCGCGGGCGTTGTCTGGACGTCGAAGCGGGGCGCGCTGTCCGGGTACTCGCGGTCGGTCCCACCCAGGAGGACGCTGCGGACGGGTCGCGCGTCGCCGGCGTCGGTGGCATCCGTCGTGCCCACCGTCGCGACGAGCAGCTCGTCGCCCGCGAGTCCGGTTGCGAGCGCGCCGAGCGGGACCTCGATCGCCGTGTGGGCGGGGACGTGTGCGTGCAGAGTGACACCGGCGGCGTGGCATCCACGTGTCCAGCGTTGGGCATCGATCGTCGCGTCCCACGGCTCGGCCGTGCTGTTGCAGGCGAACAGCGTCGGCGAGCCGTCCTCGTGCCGCAGGACGACGATGCGCGGGCGATACGCCTCGCGCACCGCGTAGGCGACGGGCTTGTACCGGTCGGCGACGTCGATCATCGACCACGAGAGGGCGGGCCAGCAGTCATTGAGTTGCCAGACGATGGTGCCCCGGCAGAACGGCTCGAGGGTGCGGAAGCGCTCGATGCCGTACCGGACGGCGCGAGCCTGGTCCAGCTGGGCGAGCCAGTACCACTCGTCGAAGTCGTGCGGGACGCCGAAGTGCGCGTCGAGCACATCGTTGATGCGCTCCGTTCCGCCCTCGGCCTTCTGGCGCTGCACCGATCCCGGCGAGAACGGCGCGGGGGACGCGTCATGCACGACCGCGTCGAAGGTCGCGCGGGCGGGGGGTCCCTGGAATCCGAACTCGGAGACGAAGCGGGGGCGCACGTCGTCGTAGGCGCGGTAGTCGTCGGGGATCCACCAGTGCACGATGCCGCGGGACGGGTCGTTCGGCTCGTCCCAGCGACCGCCCGACGAGGGGCTCCCGACGAGATACGCGCGAGCGGGGTCCAGCTCGGCCACGAGACGGGGAAGCAGGTCGATGTAGAAGCCCTCTCCCCAGGTCGCCCCGTCGAGCTTGTGCTCCCAGTCGTGGAGGAACCAGAACCAGAGGTTCTCGTTGTTGCCGTTCCACAGGGCGAGGCTCGGGTGGGACATCAACCGGGTGATGTTCTCGCGTGCCTCCGCCTCGACCTCGGTCGTGAACGGCTCCTCCTCGGGGTAGGCCGCGCACGCGAAGAGGAAGTCCTGCCAGACGAGGATGCCGGCCTCGTCGCAGGCGCGATAGAAGTCGTCCGATTCGAACACGCCGCCACCCCAGACCCGCAGGAGGTTCGCGCCGAGGTCGAGCGTCTCCGCGATGCGACGGCGGATATCGGATGCCGTCACCCGGGCCGGAGAAGTGTCGTCGGGGATCCAGTTGAAGCCCCGGACGAAGAGCGGGATGCCGTTGACCGTGAGGCCGAACCCGCGTCCTTCGCCGTCCGGGACCTGCTCCACGACGAGGTCGCGGAAGCCGATGTGCTGCGTCCAGACGTCCAGCGCCGTCCCGTGCGTGTCGACGAGCGTCACCGTCAGTTCGTGCAGCGCCGCGCGTCCCATCCCGGTGGGCCACCAGAGTTCCGGGCGGCGCACGACCAGCTCGCCGCGAAGCCGTTCGGCGCGCGCGGGTGCCGGGATCCAGGTGCGAGCCCCGCCGACCTCGACGAGGACGCCGAGGTCGGCGTCGCGCCCCGTTCGCTCGGTGCGCTCGAGCTCGATGTCGAGGGAGACGACGCCGTCGGCGCCGAGCAGCCCCACGGTGGGGCGGACGGCGCTCAACCGCGCGGTCGACCAGGCTTCCACCTCGACCTCGCGCCAGATCCCGGAGCCTGGAAGGGAGGGTCCCCAGTCCCAGCCGAACGCGCACGCGTTCTTGCGGATGAAGGGAGACAGGCTGCTGAACACGGTCCACCGCGCGCCGAGGCGGTCGCGCTCCGCTTCGGCCGCCGCGACCGGGGAGCGGAGGGCGACGCAGAGCTCGGCGGATGCCGCGGCGAGTTCGGGCGCCGGTACGCGCCACGTGCGATGCATGTTGGTCAGGCGGGCGCGCTCGGCACCGTCGATCGCGACCGTGGCATGGGTGTCGACACCGTGGAACACGACGTCGATGCGCTCGGGTGTTCCGCCGACGCGGGGCAGGGTCGTGCGGTATTCCCAGTCGGATCGGCCGATCCACGACAGGCGGTGCTCGTTGTCATCGTCGAAGGGGTCGGGGATCGCGCCGGCGTCGCGCAGTGCCATGTGGACGTCCCCGGGAACGGGCGCGTCGAAGGTGCGCCCGGAGATTCCCTCGGGAACAGGGCCGGACAGGCTGCGCAGCAGCCAGAGGGGCTCGGTGGTGATACGGGTGAGCACGGCGTTGTCCTCGTCTTCTCGGCGGGAGGGAGCGGATTTCGGATCGCGGTCTTGCGTCCGTCAGCGCTCGGGGGCTAATGTGCAAAAGCGCTTTGGCAACTGCCCGACCAAAGTACATCACGCCCCGAGTCACCTGCAATCCGACTCAGAAAGAGAAGTTTCGATGAAGAGACCACTCCGTTCTCGTCGCTGGGCGACGGCCGCCGCGTTCGTCGCGACGACGGCGCTGACCATCGGCGGGCTCACGGCCTGCAGCGGTGCCACGAGCACCGCCCCGTCCGACGGCCCCGTCGAGATCACCATCGGCAACCAGCCCGCCGCGACCGAGACCGCGCGGCTCGCCCTGTTCACCACCCTCGTGGACACGTTCAAGAAGCAGCATCCGACCTACGTGGTCACCACCACCGAAGACGGCTGGGACGCCCAGACCTTCTCCGCCCGCCTGGCCGGCGGCGATCTGCCGACCGTCATGGGGGTGCCTTTCACCGAGATCCGCGGGCTCATCGAGCGCAAGCAGGTGGCCGACCTGACCGACGCGGTGAACCAGCTCGGTGTGACCGACGTGCTCAACCCGCAGCTGGTCGACCTCGTCTCCGCCGACGGCAAGACCTACGGCGTGCCCACGATGGCCTACGCGATGGGTCTGGTCTACAACCGTGCGCTCTTCGAGAAGGCGGGTCTGGATCCCGCCGCCCCGCCCACGACGTGGGACGACGTGCGCAAGGCCGCCAAGCAGATCACCGACAGAACCGGCGTCCCCGGCTTCGCGCAGGTGACCACGAACAACCAGGGCGGCTGGGTGCTGGGCGCCGAGGCAGCCTCGCGCGGCGGCTCCCTCGTCAACGACGCGGGCGACAAGATCACCTTCGACGACTCGGCGACCACCGACTCGCTCACGCTCCTGCACGACATGCGCTGGAAAGACGACAGCATGTCGCCCAACGGCCTGATGGGCGCGCTCGATCTCGCCCAGGCGTTCGCCGGACAGCAGGTGGGCATGTTCATCCTGCAGTCCGACGCCTACCGACCGCTGACCGAGCAGCTCGCCTTCCCGAGCGCCGACTTCGGCTTCGGCGCCATGCCGACCGCGTCGAAGGCAGAGGCGCCCACCACGCTGTCGGGGGGCAACATCGACATCGTCCGACCCGACGCGTCACCCGCGCAGGCGAAGGCGGCCGTCGAGTGGATCCAGCTCGCCGAGCTCGGCAAGTACACGGACAAGGATGCCGCGCGGGCGGACGCGCAAGCGCTGGCGTCGCAGGGTTCGGCCGTGGCCATCCCCGGTCTGCCCGTCGTGAACGCGGACGCGTACACGCAGTACCTGTCGTGGATCGCCGACCTCAACAACGTGCCGATCGACAACTTCCGCCCGTACCTCGACAAGGTGGCGGAGCAGAAGGTGCAGTCGGAGCCGCCGGTGAAGGGACAGGACATCTACGCCACCCTCGACCCGGTCGTCCAGGCGGTGATCACCGACCAGAACGCGGACATCGACGCGCTCGTGTCGAGTGCCGCCGCGACGGCGCAGGGTCTGCTCTCGCGCTGAATCGTGCGGGGCGGCGGTGAGCCCGCGCCGCCGCCCCGTGCTCCATCGCGTCTGGCCTCGCTCGTCGCACCGGTTCCCTCGCCCCGCCCCGCCCCGCCCCGTCGCTCCGCTCCGCCTCGCCCCGCCCCATCGCCCCGCCCCCCGCCCCGTCGTCCCGAGGAGTCCGATGTCCGTCCGCACTCGACGTCGCCGCACGTCGCTGACGGCGCTCGCCGTCGCCGCGCCGACGATCGTGATCTTCGCCGCGTTCTCGTGGTGGCCGATCGTGCGCGGTGCTCTCATGAGCGTGCAGCGCCCGACCTTCGTCGGCCCCGTCGAATGGGTGGGGTGGAGCAACTTCGCGTACGTGCTCGCCGATCCGCAGCTGGGCCAGGCCGTCGTCAACACCCTGTGGTTCACGGCCCTCGCGATCGTGTTCGGCTTTCCGCTGCCGCTCGCCCTCGCGGTGGTGATCTCCACCGTGCGGGCGCGACGCCGCGGCCTCTACGCCGCGCTCGCCTACTTCCCGGTGATCGTGCCCCCGGTCGTCGCGATCCTGCTGTGGCAGTTCGCGTACAACCCCGCTCCGAGCGGACTGTTCAACAGCATCCTTCGCGCGCTCGGCGTCGGACCGTTGGCGTGGTTGAACGATGCCTCCCTCGCGATGCCGTCGATCGTGTTGCAGGCGACCTGGGCCGCCGCCGGCACGAGCGTGCTGATCTACCTCGCGGCCCTCACCGCCGTGCGGCCCGAACTGTACGAGGCCGCCGCGCTCGACGGCGCCTCGGTGTGGAAACGGGTATGGCACGTGACTCTGCCGCAGATGCGCACGATGATCCTCGTCATGCTGTTGCTGCAGCTGATCGGCGCCGCGCAGGTCTTCACCGAACCGTTCCTCATGACCTCCGGAGGTCCGCAGAATGCGACCCTCACCATCCTGCTGCTGATGTACCGCTACGCCTTCGGCGGCTCGGCCGACTACGGCGCAGCCACCGCGCTCGGCCTCCTCCTTGCGGTGGCCCTCGCCGTGCTCTCGGTGATCTACCTGCGCCTGACGAGGAGGTGGCAGGAGTGAGCGGCGGCATCCTCACCTCCGCGGAGCTGCGTCGCCCGGGCACGCGACGGATGCTGCTCCTGGTACACACGTGCGTGCTCGCGAGTCTGGTGGTGGCCGGGCTCGGGCCGCTGCTCTGGTTGTTCGCCGCCTCCCTGGGGCAGACCGACGACGTGCTGAGCGACCCGCTCGGCGTGTTCGGTCACATGACCCAGTGGCAGCACTACGTCGAGGCCTTCCGCGGTGTCGACACCGCGCGCCTCTTGGGGAACACCCTCGCGATGGCGGCCGGGTCGGCGGTGGTGACCGTGGTCGTGGCGATCAGCGCGGGCTACGTCATCGCGATCCTGCGACCTCGATGGGCGCCGCTGCTGTCGGGCGGCATCCTCGCCACGATCTTCCTCCCCGCGATCGTGTCGTTCGTTCCCCTGTACCTCACGGTGATCGACCTCTTCGGCACCGGCATCTCGCTGCAGAACAGCTTCTGGGGGGTGTGGCTGCCCGCGGGCGCGAACGCGTTCGCCGTCCTGCTGGTGACCGGGTACCTGCGCAGCATTCCGCGGGAGCTCATCGAAGCGGCCGAGATCGACGGAGCGGGTCCCCTGCGGATCCTCTGGAGTGTCGTGCTGCCGCTGGCCCGTCCCATCCTCGGGGTGGTCGCTCTGCTCGCGGCGATCGGAGCGTGGAAGGACTACCTCTGGCCCTCCCTCGTGCTCACCGATCCGAAGCTGCGGCCCATCTCCGTCGCTCTCCCGCAGCTGGAGCGCACGAACGACCTCACCACCTTCTTCGCGATCCTCGTCGTCTCGGCGCTGATCCCCATCGCACTGTTCCTGGTCTTCCAGCGGCCGCTGCTCGCCAGCGCCGGTCTCTCCGCGGGCATGAAGGACTGAAACCCGCCGCCGCACGCACCACACCCCCCCCAGACCCCCGCACCCGCCACGGACTCCCGCCGAGGCGACGATCGGCGCGCAACGACGCGCGCGGAAAAGAGAGGAGATCGGTCCATGACCGAACAATCGATCCCGCGGCCGGCCGGCCGCACGCCCCGGCGGCACCGCGCCCTCGCGGCGGCGCTCGCCGTGGCGCTCATCACCGCGGGCGGAGTGCTGGCCGCGCAGCCCGCGAACGCCGCGGCCACCACCTATTACATCGACAGCGTGAACGGCAGCGACTCCGCCACCGGCACGAGCGCCACCCAGGCGTGGAAGACGCTGGCGCCGGCGAACTCCCGCACGTTCGCGGCGGGTGACAGCATCCTGCTCGCGCGCGGCGGATCGTGGACGGGGCAGCTCGCCCCGCAGGGATCGGGGACGGCGGCCGCGCCCATCACCATCTCGGCGTACGGCTCCGGGGCGCGTCCTCATCTCAGCGGCGCCACCCTCGCCGGCGGAGGCACGGTGCAGCTGCAGAACCAGAGCTGGTGGACCATCCAGAACCTCGACGTGTCGAACAACTCCGGCGCCGACAACTTCGGCGACCCCACCGCGGGCACGCCGCGATCCGGCATCCTGGTCCGCAACACCGTCTCGAACACCCTCCAGCGGGGCATCGTCATTCGAGACAACGTCGTCAGCGACGTCAACGGATGCTTCAACTGCGCCGGCCTGGACGCGCACGACAACGGCGGCATCGTCGTCGACACCACCCAGCTCGGCGCGAACTTCGACGGCGTTCTCATCGAGAACAACACCGTGCACGACGTCGGTCGCACCGGGATCGTCGTGTGGGATGCCAGCTACTTCACCACCGACATGACGGTGCCCGTGCAGTCGGCGCTCACCTCGAACGTACGGATCCGCGGCAACACGGTGGTGGACACCGACAGCGACGGCATCCTCGCGTTCGGCACCGACGGCGCGGTGATGGAGTACAACGTCGTGCGCGGCGCCGGTCAGCGGACGATCGTGCCCACGGACGACAACGAGAAGTGGGTGATGCCCGCGTCGGCGGGACTGTGGCCCACCCGCGGCATGAACACGCTCGTGCAGTTCAACGAGGTGTCGGGCACGCCGACCCACACGACCGATGGTCAGGGCTTCGACGTCGACATGGGCAGCAAGAACACGCGCGTGCAGTACAACTACTCGCACGACAACGAGGGCGGCTTCATCCTCCTCATGGGCGGGTTCTCCAGCGATGTCGTCGTGCGCGACAACCTGTCGGTCAACGACGGCTGGGGTGGCGAGAAGGGGATCTTCACGTTCTCGTGGGGTGTTCCGGGCCCGGTGAAGATCTTCAACAACACCGTCTACATCCCGTCCGGATCGCCCGCCAAGCCGATCTACTGCGACGGAGACGCCGGGGCCTGCGCGCCGTCCACCCCCGGACAGTGGTCGTTCGTGAACAACATCATCGACAACCACGGCACGGGCGAGTACAGCTACCCGGGCATGGGCACGAACGCCACGTTCGCGTCGAACGTGTTCTCGGGCAATCACCCCGCCAGCGAACCCGCGGATGCCACGAAGATCACCGCTGCGCCCCAGTTCGTGGCCGCGGGGACCACCGGCAACGGCTTCGCCGTCGCCGACGCGTACAAGCTCACCAGCTCGTCGCCGGCGATCTCGAACGGTCAGGTGGTGAGTCCGAACGGTCTGCGCGACTTCTTCGGCAACGCCCTCTCGACCACCGCGGCGCCGTCGCGCGGCTTCCACGAGGCGGCACCTCCCGCCGTCGCGCCCGCGCTGGTCGACCCCGCGAACGACTGGAGCATCAGCACCGCGCGGTCGGCGAACATCATGCGCGACACGACCGCGCCGGCGTCCAACATGGCGGGGGACACCTCGCGCATCAAGCGCAGCGACGACCAGCCGGGCTGGGTGCGCTGGGACGCGGCACCCGGCAAGACGGTGACGCTCTCGACGTACTACTTCAACCAGCAGCCGAGCGCGTTCACGATCGTCGCCCTCGACGGGTCGGGCAACGCCACGACGGTGCCGTTCACCTCGACGGCGGCGACGCCGACCACGAACAACTGGGTGAAGCGCACGCTCACGAGCTCGGCTCTGCCCGCGGGTACGCGGGCGGTCGAGGTGCGGTTCGGTCTCGTGTCGTCGTGGGGTGTGCAGATCGGCGACATCACGATCGGCTGAGCGACGTGGCCGCGCGTCGCGGCTCCGGGCGCGCGGCTCCGGGGGCGCGGTTCCGGGCGCGCGGCTCCGGGGGCGCGGCTCCGGCGTGACCGAGGGAGGGCCAGGGAGGAGGGGAGGAGGGATGCCGAGATCTCGCCCTCCCTCCGTCCTTGCCCCTCCGCTCGTCACGCACGACTGCGCGATACGCCCCCGGTTCTCGACGAACGTCTGATGCTCGCGCCCGCCCCGCGGGGTTGAGTGGTCGAGCCACGTTCGTGGCGCACTCGTCGAGACAAGGAAGCGGGCAACGTCATGGCATTCGTGACCACCGAAGATGGCGCAGAGATCTACTACAAGGACTGGGGCGACCCCGAGGCGCAGCCGATCGTGTTCCACCACGGCTGGCCCCTGTCGTCCGACGACTGGGATGCGCAGATGCTCTACTTCCTCGGCAAGGGCTTCCGCGTGATCGCGAGCGACCGACGCGGCCACGGGCGCTCGTCGCAGATCGGCACCGGCCACGACATGGACCACTACGCCAGCGACGTCAGCGCCGTGGTCGAGCACCTCGACCTGCGCAACGCCGTGCACATCGGCCACTCCACCGGCGGCGGTCAGGTCGCCCGGTACGTCGCGAAGCACGGCGAGCCCCAGGGCCGCGTCGCCAAGGCGGTCCTGGTCGCGGCCGTCCCTCCGCTCATGCTGCAGCGCGACGACAACCCCGAAGGCACCCCGCTGTCGGTGTTCGATGGGTTCCGCGAGGCGCTCGCGGCCAACCGTGCCGAGTTCTTCGAGGCCGTGGCATCCGGACCCTTCTATGGGTTCAACCGCGAGGGCGTCACTCCGTCGCAGCCCGTCATCGACAACTGGTGGCGCCAGGGCATGACCGGCAGCGCGGTCGCGCACTACGAGGGCATCAAGGCGTTCTCCGAGACCGACCAGGAAGCCGACCTCAAAGCCATCACGGTGCCCGTGCTCGTGCTGCAGGGCGACGACGATCAGGTCGTGCCGTACAAGGCCGCGGCGGTCCGTCAGCACGAGATGCTCGCGAACTCGACGCTCAAGATCTACGAGGGCTACCCGCACGGCATGCTCACCACGCACGCCGACGTGATCAACCCCGACATCCTCGCGTTCATCCAGTCGTGAATCCCTGACGAGAGGCGCATTCCGGGCAGCCGGGGTGCGCCTTTCGCGTGCCGTGGGAGCGGTACCGTGTGTGCGAGAGGGCCACGCTCCCGCGTGTGCCGCCGACTTATGTTGTGAGCACCCCCACCGGACCGCACGCGAGGAGTCGGGATGCATCCGCCGCAGATCGTGGAACAGCTGTCGACGATGCTCGGTCGTCGGGTACGCCTGCGTGAGACGGCGCACCCCGCGATCGCCGACCGCGAGAGCGTGTGCGTCGACGTCCCGTTCGGGCGGGGGGCGGCGTACCTGCGCATCGTCGGCGCGACGCAGAGCGAGCTCGGTCCGTTCGAGTGGGCGGTGATCGACGCGGCGGCGTACCTTCTCGACCTCGGGGCGGGCCTGGCCGCCTCGCGCGACACCGTCCTCGACGGACTGATGGATGCCGACCCCCGGATCCGACGCGAAGCCCTCGGCGAGGTGCGCGCCCGGCGGTGGATCGACGGTCGGGTCGATGACCTCGACGTGCTCGTGGTCCGGCTCGAACCGGCGCGTGAGCTGGCGATCACCGCGTTCGGCCGGCATCTCGCCCTCACGCTGCACGGGGCGGTCCACTTCGTCGGCCTCCGCGAGGGATCGGCCGTCTTCCTCGCCGCTCCGGTGCGCGACATCGACGACCTGACGGATGCCGTCTCCCGCGAGGCCGCAGTCCACGGACTCGTCCCGCGGGGCCTCGGGACGGCGGTGTGTGCGGCGAGCGAGACCGATGTCGACGGTGCCGTCGAGCGCGCGATCGCCTCGGCGCGCCTGCGGGCGACCCTGCCCGACCAGGTCGTGTCGGTGCGGGCGGAGGACCTCGGCGGGTGGGCGCTCCTGCACACGGTGCCGCGCTCGCGCGCTCTCCTCAGCCAGGCGTGCCCGGCCGCCTTCGACCTTCTCGCCCTGGACGATCCGACGCCCCGCGAGACCGTCGAGGCCTACTTGGATGCCGCCGGGCGCGTGCCCGTGGCCTGCGAACGCCTGCACATCCACCGCGCGACGCTGTACTACCGGCTCGAGCACCTGCCCGATTCGGTGCGCGCAGCTCTCGCCGACGGTCTGCAGAGGACCACCCTGCACCTGGCGCTGAAGCTCCTGCGGCTCTGGGAGGAGGAGGCGGCCGAGGCATCGATGGTGCCGCTGCGCGAGGAGGGGCTGCTGCGGGCCTGACGGAGCGGGGCACTATCCCGCGGGAGCACGTGCCGGGGGGAGGGCCGGGGGTGGGTGGAGGAGCGTGCCGCGGCATCCGTCCTCCGTCCGCCCCTCACCCTCCGCTCAGCACCGCTGGCGCGTCGCTCGGGGTCACGCCCCGCCGAAACGCTCCGTCCGCACCCGGAGCGGCGGGTGGCCCGCGGCGACGACCGCGTCGGCGGTGGACTCGACGAACGCGGTCGGCCCGCAGATGTAGATGAGGGGCCGCTCGGACGGCGGGATCGTCAGGCGCTCGAGCTCGGCCAGCGAGACGCGGCCCGCGGCCCTCGGCGATCCGGGCGGGGCGAGGCGCGTGTGGATCCATTCGGTCGGGATGCCGCGCGCCCGAAGCTCTTCGATCTCGTCGGCGTACAAGGCATCCGGGGCCGAGCGCACCGAGTACAGCAGCCGGAAGGGCTGGGCCGTGCCCGCGGCCGCGCGCGCCCGGGCGATCGAGAGGAGGGGGACGATGCCGGAGCCGCCCGCGATGAGCTGCACGGGGGAGGGGTCGTCCTCGCGCCAGACGAAGTACTGGCCCAGCGGGCCCTTCACCTCGAGGAAATCCCCGGGGCGCACCTCCTCGACGAGGTAGGGCGAGACCTCGCCGTCCTCGACCTCGTCGACGGCGAGCTCGACGCGCTCGCCGGGGCCGAAGCTCGCGATCGAGTAGGAGCGCTCGGCCCGGTAGCCGTCCTCGGCGGTGAGGCGGATGTCGAGGTGCTGACCGGGAAGGCTCCCGGTCCAACCCGGAACGTCGAGCACGAGCGAGCGGGCGTGCGCGGTGAGAGGGGTCACCGTCTCGACGTGCGCCGGCAGCCAGGGCGTCGCGGTCACCAGTACCGCTCTTCGCGCCACGGGTCGCCGTGCATGTTGTAGCCGTTCTGCTCCCAGAAGCCGGGCTCGTCGCGCGACTGCAGGACCAGACCGCGCACCCACTTCGCGCTCTTCCAGAAGTAGAGGTGCGGGACGAGCAGTCGCGCCGGTCCTCCGTGCTCAGGTGCGAGCGGCTCGCCGTCGAACTCGAAGACGACCCATGCCTTGCCGCCCATCAGGTCCTTCACGGGCACGTTCGTCGAGTAGCCGCCGTACGAGTGCGCCATCACCGAGGGGGCCGCGCTGTCGATGTCGGCGAGGAGGGTGTCGACCGAGACCCCGCGCCACGAGGTGCCGAACTTCGACCACCGCGTCACGCAGTGGATGTCGGTGTGCACGTCTTCGATCGGCAGCGCGTGGATCTCGTCCCACGTCCACGTCGTCGTCGCTCCCGTCTCGGTGCGGATCGCGAACTGCCAGTCTTCTATCCGGATGCGAGGAGTCGGGCCCGCCGAGAGCACGGGGAAGTCGTCGGTGAGGTACTGCCCCGGGGGAAGTTGCGGGTCGGAGGCGCGTCGACGCGCCCCGAAACCCCTGCTGAACTCGGCCATGACGCCTCCTCGCCCCGACCCTACTCGCGGCGTCCGACACCCGGCTTCGACAAATGACGCACGCCTCAGGCGCTCTCCCAGACCGACGCGCGCGCCGAGTACGCCGCGAGAGCGGTGAGCCGCTCGCGCGGGACGCGGAGGCGACTCAGCTGGATGAGTCCCTGGGATGCCAGGACCGTGCGGTCCGCGTGGGCGCGGGCGTCGGCGGCATCCAGGACGACATCCTGCTCCGCGGCCGTGCGGAGGAACTTCTCGGCCAGGACCGCCTCCATCCGCTCGGTCGTCGCCGTGGAGATCTCGAGCACCTCGGGGAAGCGGTCGCCGAGCTCGACGATGGTGTTGAGCAGGAGGCATCCGCGTCGATCCGTCGACGATCCGCACTCGTCGACGACGCGCTCGAGGAACTGCGCGGCCGCGACCGCCAGGTCGGCACTCGGCTCAGCCGTCGCCTCGGCGACGAACGACACGCGTCCCTCGCAGTACCGGCGGAAGACGCAGAGGAACAGCCCGAGCTTGCTCGCGTATGCGGCGTACAGGCTGCTGGTGCCGACTCCGGATGCCGCGGCCACGTCTTCCATCGAGGTGCGGTCGTATCCGCGCGACCAGAACAGCTCCTGCGCGGCATCCAGGAGCTGATCTTCGTCGTATCGCCGGGGTCGACCCACGCCGACACGGTACCCGGTCGACCCCCGGGCGCTTCAACGGGCACGTCCGGTTCTCGAGCAATCGTGTCCGTTTGCGTCGTACGTCCGCCCGGGTCCGGCCGCAGAATTGGAGCGACCGTTCCATTACTCGCGTGGAGGATGCGCGTGACGACCTCGAGTGGCCCGCTGGCCGAGTTCCTGCGCGACCGACGCGAGTCGCTCACGCCCGCGCAGGTCGGGCTGTCGGACTCGTCCCGGCGCCGTGTCCGGGGCCTCCGTCGCGCCGAGGTCGCCGAGCTCGCCGGCATCAGCGCCGACTACTACCTGCGCATCGAGCAGGGCCGGGGGCACCGCCCCTCGGCCGAGGTGCTGTCGGCGCTGAGCCGCGCGCTGCTGCTCGACGTCTACGGCGACGAGCACCTGCACCGCGTCGCCAATCTGTCGGCGGGGCACGAGGCTCCGGCGGTCAGCGACGAGGTCCCCGCGGGCATCCGCGAGCTGCTCGACCTGCATCCAGACACGCCCGCGTACCTCTCGAACGGGACGCTCGACGTGATCGGGGTCAACGAGCCCGGCCGCCTGCTCGCGCCGGGGGGCCTGCGGCCGGGGCTCAACCTCGTCCTGTCGGTGTTCGAGCACTACCCCGACCCGCACTCGGAGTCGCACTGGCGGCGGACCGCGAGCAATCTCGTCGCGTCGCTGCGCTATCACGCGGACCCGCGCAGTCCGCGGCTGCGGCTGATCGTCGACACGCTGAGCGCCACGGACCCCCGCTTCGTGGAGCTCTGGCAGCAGTGCGAGGTGCGCCCGCACACGAGCTCGTGGCCGCTCGTGCACATCGAGTCCCACGGGTGGGTCGCGCTGCGCAGCGAGACGTTGGCGATCCCGGCATCCCGAGGCTGCACCCTGACGCAGTTCTTCGCCGAGCCGAACACCCCCGGGGTCGCGGCGCTGCGCGATCTCGTGCGGCGGGCGTACGGACGGGCGGATGCCTAGAGAATGGTCAGCGCTCGCTGTATAGTCAGCATGTGCTGACCATTGCCTCCCGTCTCGATGTCATGAACAGGCTCGGCCGGGCGATGGCGGATCCCACCCGTTCGCGGATCCTCCTGACCCTGCTCGACGCGCCGAGCTACCCCGCCGTGCTCTCGCGCGAGCTCGGGCTGACGCGGTCGAACGTCTCGAACCACCTGGCCTGTCTGCGGGATTGCGGCATCGTCGTCGCCGAGCCGGAAGGGCGGCAGACGCGCTACGAGATCGCCGACCCCCACCTGGCGGCGGCGCTCACGGCACTGGTCGAGGCGACGCTGGCCGTCGAGGACGGTTGCGCCGTCCCGGGATGCTGCGACAATCCGTGACCGCGCTCTCGCGACGCGACGTCCTGCGCCGACGCATCCGGATCATCGTCGCGGTCACCATCGCCTGGAACGTCGTCGAGGCGGTGGTCGCGCTCGTCGCGGGCGGTATCGCCTCGTCGGCGGCGCTCATCGGTTTCGGTCTCGACTCGATCGTCGAGGTGCTCTCCGCCGCTGCCGTCGCGTGGCAGTTCGCCGCGCCCGACCCCGAGAAGCGCGAGAAGGTGGCACTCCGTGTGATCGCGTTCTCGTTCTTCGGCCTCGCCGCGTACGTGAGCGTGGATGCCGTTCTCTCACTGCTCGGCCTCCGCGAGGCGCAGCACTCGCCCGTGGGGATCGCGATCGCGGCGTCGAGCCTCGTGGTCATGCCCTTCCTCAGCTGGTTCGAGCGCCGCACCGGCCGGGAGCTCGGCTCCGCGTCGGCCGTCGCGGACTCGAAGCAGACGCTCATCTGCACGTATCTGTCTGCCGCGCTGCTCGTCGGTCTGCTGCTCAACAGCCTGTTCGGCTGGGCCTGGGCCGACGCGGTGGCCGCGCTCGTCATCGCCGTTCTCGCGGTGCGGGAAGGCGTCGAGGCGTGGCGGGGAGACGCGTGCTGCGCCGCTCCCGTCGTGCGGGACGAGCCGCCCGCTCAGGCGGAGAGCTCCTGCGCGTGCTGCGTGACCGTCGACCGGAACCGCTGCTGATACCCCGACGGCGTCACGCGATAGCGCGCGAGGAACGCACGGCGCAGGGCCGCGGGTGAGCCGAATCCGGCGGCGGCGGCCGACTGGGCGATCGAGGCCCCCGACTCGAGCAGGTTCACGGCGAGCTCCAGGCGCAGCGACGAGATGTAGGCCGCGGGGGTCACGCCGAGCTCGTCGCGGATCACGCGGGTGAGGTGCCGCGGGCTGACGTTCACGTGCGCCGCGAGCTCGGTGACGCTGGTCGGGCGGGTCGGATCGTCGGAGACGTAGTCGGCCACCGCGCGGGCGATGCTCGTGCGCGGGGCGGGCATCTTCAGCGCGGCCGAGAACTGCGACTGGCCACCCGAGCGGCGCATGTAGACGAGGAGGTGCTGGGCGACGCTGCGCGCGACTTCCGCGCCGTGGTCGTCCTCGACGAGCGACAGCGCGAGGTCGATGCCCGCCGCGACCCCCGCCGAGGTGTAGACGTTGCCCTGCTTGGTGAAGATGCGCTCGGAGTCGACCGCCACCCTCGGGTACCGGCTGGCGAGGGCGTCGGCGAACTTCCAGTGCGTCGTCGCCGGGTGCCCGTCGAGCAGGCCGGTGGCGGCCAGACCGAAAGCCCCGCTGCAGATCGACGCGATGCGCCGGGCCTGACGGGCGAGGGTGGTGATCGCTCGCTGCAGGTCGGCGTCGTCGAACACCCCCGGGGCCAACTCGCTGCCCGGGATGATCACGGTGTCGAGAGGCCCGCTCTCGGACGCGGCCCCGTCGACGCCGATCCGCAGGCCCATGAACGCCGTGACGTCGGCGCCGGTGGGGGAGTAGAACCGGAGCTCATAGGCATCCGTCGTCAGGTTCGTCTCGGAGAAGACCTCGGCGGGGCCCACGAAATCGAGAGCCTTCACCCCGTCGAACAGCAGAATCCCGATTCGACGCCGTTGCCCCGTCATCCGCCGCTCCCGTCTCGACCCTGCTGCCAGCCTGTCATCGATCGCCGCGCCGCGGGGGACCCGCTTTCGACATTCGTCGAAGCCGAGTCTCGACGAATGCCCCTGCCGGCCCGCCCCGGTGCTGCCTAGCGTGGGCACCCACTCGCGGCGACCGGGCTGCGACGAGAGGAGTGGCATCCCATGTCCGTTTCCCCCACCATCGTCCTCGTGCACGGAGCCTTCGCGGATGCCGCGAGCTGGGCGCCCGTCACCCGCGCACTGCTCGACCAGGGGTACACGGTGCGCGTCCCCGCCGTCCCCAACCGCAGTCTGATCGGCGATGCGGCGTACATCCGCTCGGTCGTCGAGCACATCGAGGGTCCCGTGCTGCTCGCCGGGCACTCGTACGGCGGCGCGGTCATCACCGTCGCGGGGGCCGCCGACAACGTCGTGGGACTCGTCTACGTCGCCGGCTACGCGCTGGACGAGGGCGAGAGCCTCGGCCAGCTGCAGGGCGGTTTCCCCGACTCCGACCTCGCGCAGCACCTCGTCTACACGCCGTTCCCGGTCGAGGGCGGCGAGCCCGGCACCGATGTCTCGGTCGAGGTGGCCGCGTTTCCCGAGGTCTTCGCGCACGGCGTGCCGCTCGACCGGGCCGAGGTGCTCGCGGTGTCGCAGCGCCCCCTCGCCGCCCTGGCGTTCGGCGAGAACGCGCCCGTCGCCGCGTGGAAGACGAAGCCGGCGTGGGGCATCGTCTCGAGCGCCGACCACACGATCAACCCCGACGTCGAGCGCTTCGGCTACCAGCGCGCGGGCCTCCGGTCGGTCGTCGAACTCGACGCCCCGCACCTCGTGATGCAGAGCCACCCCGCCGAGGTCGCGAAAGTCATCACGGACGCGATCGCCGACCTCGCGTGATGTCCGCGCCCGAACAGATCGACCGGAGCCTCCCACCCACCGGAACCGGATGCCGGGAGTGCGACGCGAGCGGAAGCTGGTGGGTCCACCTGCGTCGGTGCGCCGCGTGCGGACACGTCGGGTGCTGCGACTCGTCGCTGAACCGGCACGCGACCGCGCACTTCGAGGCGACGGGGCACCGGTACATCCAGAGCTTCGAGCCCGGGGAGGTGTGGTGGTGGGACTACGGGACCTCGGCCGTCGTCCACGGCCCCCCGCTGGCCCCGCCCACGACCCACCCCCTCGACCAGACGGTGCCGGGGCCGGAGGAGCGACTCCCCGCGGACTGGGAGGAGCAGCTCGCCGCGGCCCGCGGGGGCGCGTGAGCCGGCCGCGGGCGCGGGGCGGACCACGGCGTGGGGCCCCGGCCCGGGGTGGGGGGAGGAGATCGGGCGACGGGAGGACGGATGCCGCGACGTCGGTCCTCCCGGCGCCGGATCTCCTCCGCTCGCCGCGCGGCGCCGGCCGCGCAGCCGGCGCCGAAGCGCTCAGCCCTTCGGCACCTCGATCGCCGGCGCGCACGCGGTGAGGAGCGCCAGGGCGCTCACGGTCAGTGCGAGGGTCTTCGTCGTTCGCCGCATGGCATCCACTCTAGGAAGACACCCCCGGCGATGCCCACCGGGCTAACGCCGTGCCGTCAGCGCCGGGATCAGCACGGGCGTGCGGTCGCGGTAGGCGCGGTAGTCGGCGCGGTCGCCCCAGCGTTCGTCGGCGCGCTTCTCGAGGAGCGGGATGCCGCTCACGCGGGTCAGCAGCAGGATGACGAAGAGCGGCGACAGCACCGCGACCCACTGCCAGCCCTGCAGCACCGGCGCGGCCACGAGGAAGACGCCGATCCAGACCAGGATCTCGCCGAAGTAATTCGGGTGACGCGAGCGCGACCAGAGGCCCGTGCGGATGAACTCGCCGTCGTTCGCCGGGTCGGCCCGGAACGCCTGCTTCTGCAGGTCGGCGACGACCTCGAGCGCCATCCCGAGCAGCCAGACGATGACACCCGCGATGACGAAACCGTCGAGGGGTGCCCGGCCGTCGGCATCCGCACTCATCGCGATCCACGCGGCCGAGGCGGTGAGGGCGACCCAGAGGCCCTGGATGCACCACACCTGGAAGAAGCGCAGCGGGCGCGTCTTGATCTCGTCGAAGCGTCCGTCGGAGCCCGAGCGGTGCACCCGCGCGAAGAGGAACGAGCCGAGGCGCGCCGCCCACACGATGACCATCGCGGCGAGGATCCACCCGCGGGCATCCTGCGCCGGAGCGAGAAGCGCGAGGGCGACCGACACGGTGATGAAGGTGAGGCTCCCGGTGAGGTCGAAGAAGCGCTCGGTCCGACGGATCGCCGAGGGGATGAAGACGAGGACCTGGATGCCGAACGCCGCCGCCACCGCGAGGGCGAACACCGGGATGCCGCCGACCTCCGCCCCGCGGGAGCTGCCGGCGACGGCCAGGCCCACTCCGATCGCGAGGGAGACGACGACCGCGATGAGCGCCGCGCGGTTCTGCGCGCCGGGGGAGCGCTCCGTGGTCGAGGGGACGGGTGCGCTCATGATGCGGCTCCTTGGTACAGGGTGTCGATCGTGTCGGCGGCGCGATGCAGGACCTCGCGGCGCTTGATCTTGAGAGTGGGTGTGACGAGCTCGCGATCGTCGAGGTCGGCGACCACGAGGATGAAACGACGTACCTGCTCGCTCCGCGCCACCAGGGCGTTCGCGGCGTCGACGGTGGACTGCAGGTGCGCGCGGAGTCGGGGCTCATCGATGGTCCGGAGATCTCCGGGCGAGCCCGCGGCGAACGTCCAGCCCTGGGATGCCGCCCACGCGGCCGACTCCACGGGATCGAGGATGAGGAGGGCCGACAGGTACGGCTTGCCCTCGCCGACCATGACGGCGTGCTGCACGAGGGGGCTCGCCTCGACCGCCCCCTCCCAGCGGGCGGGGACCACGGTCTTGCCGTTCGAGGTGACGATGACGTCCTTCAGACGGCCCTCGAGGATGAGGCGCCCGCCGTCGTCGATGCGGCCCAGGTCTCCCGTCCGGAAGAAGCCGTCGACGAACGCCTCGGCATCGTGGCGCGGGTCGCGGTAGCCGGCGAACACGCCCACTCCGCGAGCGAGCACTTCGCCCTCGGGGCTGATGCGCACCGTCGAGCCGGGCAGGGGGAGCCCGACCGTGCCCGACACGATGCGGCCGGGGAGATTCCCCGTCAGCGGAGCGGTGGTCTCGGTGAGCCCGTAGCCCTCGATGACCGGAACGCCGATCCCGCGGAAGAACAGCGACAGGATGCCGTCGAGGGTCGCCCCGCCCGAGAGGATGTAGTCCACGCGGCCGCCCATGATCGCGCGCAGCCGGGAGTAGAAGAGGGCGTCGAACACCGCCCCGCGCACGCGGAATCCCAGAGGAGCGCGGCGCCGGCGTCCGGCATCCTGCTTCTCGGCCAGTCGTCCGCGCGCGACAGCCGTCGAGACGGCGCGCGCCCAGACCCGGCCGACCTTCATCCGCGCCGCCTTCTCGGCGGCGGCGGCCTGGATCTTCTGCAGCACGCGCGGCACGACGACGAGGAACGTCGGGCGGAGCACCGAGAGGGCGGGCACGACCTGCGCGGGTTCAGAGAGGTGCGCGATGCGCATTCCGCTGGCGATGCAGATGAGCTGCAGGCCGCGCGCGAGCACGTGGGCGAGCGGGAGGAAGATGATCGTGTTCCCCGTCGGGGTGACCACTTCGCGGTAGGCCGCGGCGATGTTGAGCACCTGCCCGAGGAAGTTCGCGTGCGTGAGCACAGCCCCCTTCGGCTCCCCCGTCGTCCCCGAGGTGTAGACGATGGTCGCGGGGTGGTGGTGGCCGGCGAGCGTCCGGCGGCTCTCGAGCTCGGCGTCCGAGATGTGCGTCCCACGGGCGGCGAGCTCGTCGAGCGACGGGATGCCATCGACCCCGCGCATGGCCCAGGTGCCGATCGCGTCGGTCCCCGCGAGCGCGGTGTTCAGGAGGTCGGCGTGCGCCCGAGACCCCGCGATGGCCAGGCGCACGTCGGCATCGCGCACGATCGCGTCGACCTGCGAGGCCGAGGACGAGTCGTACACCGGGACGACGACGCCCCCGGCGAACCAGGTCGCGAGGTCGGCGACGGCCCACTCGTAGCGCGTCGGCGCCATGATGGCGACGGTGTCGCCCGCCGCGAGACCGGCGCCCATCATCCCCTTCGCGAGCGCCCGGACCTCGTCGAGGAACGCGGCGGTCGTCACGGGGCGCCACGCCGCGGGATCGTCCGTCGGCACGTCGAACGCGACGTGGTCGGGGGCGTCTGCAGCGCGGCGAGCGAGAAGGTCGGTCACGTTGCCGAACTCCTCGAGGCGCGCCAGAGCGGGCGTGGTCGTCTCGATCATCTGTCCTCCGGGTGCGAGAGCGCGGCCGTCGGAGAAAACGAGCCGCCGAGATCTGTTCGGAGGAGTGCGCGAATCGGATGGGTGTTGCGCGTGGAGGTGCGCCGCCCTCCTCGGCATCCCGGAGTCAAGCCCCACCCCTTTCAGGGATCTCTTCAAGAGCGCCGTGTACCGTCTGTCCCGGTCTGCGCGACGTCACGTGCTCAGGTCGACTCCATAGGCGGTGTCGTCGACGGGTGGGTGGGCGCGCTCGGTCACGACACGGGAGGCGATCACCATCAGCACGCTGACAGCACCCGTGGTCGCCCCCGTCGCGAAGGCCCCCGGCCCCCTCGACAAGGTCCGCAACCTGCCCTCCCTGACCGGACTGCGCTGGGCGACCGCGATGCTGATCTTCGGCCATCACCTCATGGCCGTGGAGTACTTCGGCGGCACACCCGGAGTGATCTGGGGCAACCTCTTCGAGGCGGGGAAGACGGGCGTGACCCTCTTCTTCATCCTCTCGGGGTTCGTCCTGGCGTGGGGGTACAAACCGCAGCAGACCGCGCGCTCCTTCTGGTGGCACCGCATCGCGCGGATCTACCCGCTGCACCTCGTCGGCGTCGGGCTCGCGCTGATCGCCGCGGCCACTCTCGTTCCCGAGATCCGCGCCGACGGCACCGCGCCCGTGGTCGCGAACGTCTTCCTCGTCAACGGCTGGGTGCCGGACTGGTGGCAGGCGGGAAACCCCGCGAGCTGGTCTCTCGTGTGCGAGGCGTTCTTCTACCTCACCTTCCCCTTCCTCATCCGCCCGCTCGCCCGTGCGTCGAACCGGGGTCTCGGGGTCGTCGTCGTGGCATCCCTCGTCGTCGCCGCTCTCGCTCCGCAGCTCGCGTCGATGTCTCCCGTTCCGATGTCGGCCGCATCGACGCCGCTGCTGCGGATGCCCGAGTTCGTCCTCGGCGTGACGCTCGCGCTGTTGATGAAGAAGAGCACCTGGCAGCCCGTCCGTTTGATCGTCGCGGTGCCGCTCGCGGTGGCCGGCTACGCGCTGTCCGAGGCGCCGACGCTGCCCGGGACCGACATCCACCCGGGGCTCGCCGCCACGGTCGGCTTCTACGCCCTGCTCGTCGCGTCCCTCGCGAACGCCGATGCCCGCGCGAGCTCGACCTTCCTCGCCCGACCGCTCTGGCAGGAGCTCGGCCGGGTGTCGTTCGCCTTCTACCTCGTGCACCTCCTCGTGATCGCGTCGGTCTCGTCGGCGTGGCCCGACGGGCACCCGCAGCTGCCGTGGCGGCAAGCCGTGCCGCTCGCGCTCGCCGCTTTCGGGATCGCCCTCGGCCTCGCGTGGGCGATGCACAAGCTCATCGAGATCCCCGCCCAGCGGTGGCTGCTGCGGTACGACCGGTCGCGGACGACGCGACCCGTCGCCGCGCGCGGTCGGGCGGACCTCCTCCCGAATCGCTAGGCCCGCGAGGTCATCGACGCGCGAACCCTCGGTGTCCGTGCGGTGTCTCGGCTGGACCGGATGCCACCCGGGACGGCATCCTGTGAGGTGGACGAGAGGGCGGGCATGGCGCAGCGCACGGCGAAGAGGTACGGCATCCGGGTCATCGTGGGGAGCGCCGTCGCGGCGCTGGCTCTCGCGTTCGGCGGAGGCGTCAGCCCGGCATCGGCGGTCGCGCCCGTCGTGCGCGACAGCGGCCGGGTCGTCGTCTACTACCAGAAGCAGTTCGTGAACGGTTCGACGGGTGCCTACATCTCGCCACTGCCGCTCGTCACCGAGCACACCGGCGTGGACGTCGTGAACCTCGCCGCCGTGCACATGAACGCCGACGAGCTGAAGCTCAACGACCTGCTGCCGGACGACCCCTCCTTCGACACGATGTGGGCCGAGCTCCGGCAGATCCAGGCGTCGGGGGTCGCCGTCGTCGGCATGATCGGGGGCGCCCAGAACGCCACCTGGCAGAGCCTGACCGACGACTACGACGTGCAGTACGCCCGGCTGCACGACTTCGTCACGGCGCACTCCCTCGACGGCATCGATCTCGACGTCGAGACCGACACCGACATCTCCGTGGTCGAGCGGGTGATCGTCGATCTGCGCGCCGACTTCGGCTCGACGTTCCTGGTGACGCTGTCGCCGGTGACGGCGGCGCTCGTCGGCGAGGACAACCTCTCGGGCTTCGACTACGACGATCTCTACGCCAGCTCGGGGCAGGCGATCGACTGGTTCAACACCCAGTTCTACTGCGGCTGGGGCGACCCGACGCCGGACGAGTACGGCGCGATCGTCGACTACCAGAGCACGCGGGGCGCGGGGATCCCGGCGAGCAAGATCGTGATGGCGGTCCTCACGAACCCCGACAACTGCGGCAGTGGATGGATTCCGCTCGCGGAGCTGACGGCATCCATCCAGGAGATCAAGGCGGAGACGCCCACCTTCGGCGGAGTCGCGGGGTGGGAGTACTTCAACTCGCTACCCGGCGGGCCCGACGCGCCGTGGAAGTGGGCGGGGGAGATGCGCGCCGCGATCGACGCGCCGCTGCCGACTCCCACCCCGACCCCGACGCCGACCCCGACCCCGACGGTGAGCCCCACCCCGACTCCCACACCGAGTGCGACCGTGCCCATGCTCGCGGCGAGCGGCCTCGACACCGGCGGGCTCGTCGGGGGCGGCGTCATCGCGAGCGTGGTCGCGATCCTCGGCGGAAGCGTCCTTCTGCTCGCCGCGCTCCGCCGCCGCTCCACCCGATGAGCCGGGGCCGGCGCGCCGGGGTTCTGGCGACCGCCCGCGCTCGCGGTTAGGCTCGCCGGATGTTCTCAGCTGTCGGAGGCGCCCACCTGTTCATCCTTCTGGCCGGCTGGCTGGTCGCTCTCGCGGTCATCGGCCTGGTCGTCTACTTCGTCGTGCGCCTCGCGGTCCTGCACGCGCTCAAGGCCCACACGCGCTGGGTGGACGGCGGCAAGCCGTAACCCGCGGCACGAGAACAGGCTCCGCGCCGGGGACAGGCCGATTCCGCTGATTCCGGCCTGTCTCCGTGGCATCCCCTGTTCTGGTGACGGCCGTGGTTCCCCGCCGACTCCCGGCGACACCTCGGTACACTTCCCTGTGCCCGAAACACCCCCCACCCCCGATCAGGACATCGCGCCGGATGCCGCCGCGCCCGATGCCGCGGCTGCGCCGGTGACCGACGTGGATCCGGATGCCGCTGATGCCGATGCCGCGGCTGCGCCGGTGACCGACGTGGATCCGGATGCCGCTGACGCCGGTGCCGCGCCCGAGGTCGAGCCCGTGGCATCCATCGATCCGACCGAGCTCGAGATCGCGCTGCGCGTGATCGACGCCGCCTCCTCGCTCGACCACGAGGACCCCGCCTACATTGCGCTGCGGCGCCAGACCGGCAAGCTCTACAAGGACGTCAAGCGGCAGTCGCGGCGCGAGAAGCGCCAGCGCATCGCCGATGCCGATCGCGCGGTCGTCGCCGCCACCGCGACCGGAGCCGCCGACCGCATCGACGACGAGACGCGCGGCATCCCGCTCGCGACCCGAACGACCACGCCCTTCGCCGGAGAGCTCATCAAGGCCCGCGCCTGCTACATCTGCAAGCAGGACTACACGCTCGTCGACGCCTTCTACCACCAGCTCTGCCCCGACTGCGCGGCGATGAGCCACGCGAAGCGCGACGCCCGCACCGACCTCACCGGCAAGCGCGCGCTGCTCACGGGCGGCCGCGCCAAGATCGGCATGTACATCGCCCTGCGCCTGCTGCGCGACGGCGCGCACACGACGATCACGACGCGCTTCCCGCGCGACGCCGTCCGGCGCTTCTCGTCGCTGCCCGACAGCGCGGATTGGCTGCACCGACTCAAGGTCGTCGGCATCGACCTGCGCGACCCCGCCCAGGTGATCGGACTCGCCGAGTCGGTGGCATCCGATGGCCCTCTCGACATCCTCATCAACAACGCCGCGCAGACCGTGCGGCGCTCGCCGGGCGCGTACAAACCCCTGGTGGATGCCGAGTTGGCGCCGCTTCCGGACGGACCCCTGCCCGAGCTGGTGACCTTCGGCCACACGAACGACGCGCACCCGCTCGCGCTCGCCCAGTCGGTGTCGTCGCACCCGATCCTCGCCTCGGCCGCGCGCACGGCCGAAGAGCTGACGGCCGAGGCGATGGCCGCGGGCTCGTCGTCGCTCGAGCGCCTGATGACCGGAACCGCGATCGACGCGGGCGGGCTCATCCCCGACGAGGACCGCATCAACAGCTGGACGCAGTCCGTCGAGCAGGTCGAGCCGCTCGAGATGCTCGAGGTGCAGCTGGCCAACATGACCGCGCCGTTCCTGCTCGTCAGCCGGCTGCGCCCGGCGATGGCCGCATCGCCCGCGCGTCGGAAGTACGTCGTCAACGTCTCGGCGATGGAGGGCGTGTTCGGCCGCGGCTACAAGGGCCCGGGGCACCCGCACACGAACATGGCCAAGGCTGCGCTGAACATGCTCACGCGCACGAGCGCGCGCGAGATGTTCGAGACCGACCAGATCCTCATGACCGCCGTCGACACGGGCTGGATCACCGACGAGCGCCCGCACTTCACCAAGGTGCGTCTGGCGGAGGAGGGCTTCCACGCCCCGCTCGACCTCGTCGACGGCGCGGCCCGCGTGTACGACCCGATCGTGCGCGGCGAGGCCGGTGAAGACCTCTTCGGCATCTTCTTGAAGGATTACCGCAAGAGCTCGTGGTGACGGCGCCCGGCGCCCGCCGCTCGCACCCTCGCACCCTCGCACCGTGAGTGTCCAAAACACCCGGACATTTTTGTGAGGCGTCCGGGTGTTTTGGACACTCACCGGCCCGAATGCGAGGGATGCGGCGCGCCGCGCGCCCGTGCCAGGCCGAGGTGCGTGAGCACTCAGGCCTGCGGTCGCAGCACCCCTTCGTCCACGGGAAACGTCACGTCGTAGAACACCTGCGGCGCTCCCACCGCGCCCCAATCGTCTTTCTTGACCCGGATGCCAGAGGTCGAGACCTCGGCGATGCGCACCCGCAGCCACGACCCGTCGTCGAGGCGCAGCTCGTACATGTCGGCGAGGTAGCCGATCCCGCGCTCGTCCAGCGTCTCTTCGGCGGTGAGCCAGTCAACCGCTTCCGTCGCGCGCCGACCGAGCAGATCGATGACGACGAAGCCGTCGCCGAGAGGCTCCATCCACCCGAGCACCTCGCCGTCGGGGCGTCGGTGCGTGATCCAGTCGCTGCGCATGGCGTCGAGCCTATGCGCCGGGGTGGGGCGCGCGGGGTGCGCTGAGTGTCCAAAACACCCGGACGTTTTTCTGAGGCGTCCGGGTGTTCTGGACACCCAACGTGGTGAGACGCGGGCAAGGGGGCGGGCGCCGGCCCGCACCACTCAAGACCACCGGCCCGTAGACAACTCGATTACCGAGCCGTAACCTAACTGCATTACCGGTCAGTAACTCAACGAGGAGTTGTCATGGGCTCAGACCGCTCGTACCGCGAGCTCGTCGACGAACTGCGCGAGCGCCGGGCCGTCGCGGCTGAAGGAGGACCCGCCCCAGCCCGCCAGCGCCACACCGCCCGCGGCAAGATGCTCGCCCGCGACCGCATCGACGCGCTCCTCGACGTCGGCAGCCCCTTCCTCGAGGTCGCGCCGCTTGCCGCGTACGAGATGTACGGCGGCGACTGTCCCGCCGGTGGCGTCGTCGCCGGGATCGGGCTCGTGCACGGGCGACACGTGATGGTCGTCGCGAACGACGCGACCGTCAAGGGCGGCAGCTACTTCCCGATCACGGTGAAGAAGCACCTGCGGGCGCAGGAGATCGCCGCCGAGAATCGCTTGCCCTGCGTGTACCTCGTCGACTCCGGCGGAGCATTCCTCCCGATGCAGGACGAGGTCTTCCCCGACCGAGACCACTTCGGTCGCATCTTCTACAACCAGGCACGGATGTCGCGCGATGGCATCCCGCAGATCGCGGCCGTGCTCGGCTCCTCCACGGCGGGAGGCGCGTACGTCCCGGCGATGAGCGACGAGACCGTGATCGTGCGGAACCAGGGCACGATCTTCCTCGGCGGACCGCCGCTCGTGAAGGCCGCGACCGGTGAGGTCGTCACCGCCGAAGACCTCGGCGGTGGCGTCGTGCACACCCGTGTCTCGGGCGTGGCCGATCACCTCGCCGAGAACGACGAGCACGCGCTGCGGATCGTCCGCGACATCGTCGACACCCTCCCTCCCCCCGAACAGCGGATGCCGGCCCCCGCCGCCGACCCCGCGCGGGATCCGCGAGAGCTCGAGGACGTCGTGCCCGTCGAGCTCACCACCCCCTACGACGCGCGCGAGATCGTCGCGCGGATCGTCGACGCCGGCAGCATCCACGAGTTCAAGCGGGAGTACGGCGAGACGCTCGTCACCGCCTTCGCCCGCATCGAGGGGCACCGCGTCGGCATCGTCGCGAACAACGGCGTCCTCTTCGGCGAGTCGGCGCTCAAGGGCGCGCACTTCATCGAGCTCTGCGACCAGCGCGGTATCCCGCTCGTCTTCCTGCAGAACATCGCCGGCTTCATGGTCGGCCGCGAGTACGAGTCGGGAGGCATCGCCAAGCACGGCGCCAAGATGGTCAACGCCGTCGCGTGCGCGTCGGTGCCGAAGCTCACGGTCGTCGTCGGCGGCTCCTTCGGCGCCGGCACGTACTCGATGTGCGGACGCGCGTACTCGCCGCGGTTCCTCTGGCTCTGGCCCGGCGCGCGCGTCTCGGTCATGGGCGGGCCGCAGGCGGCATCCGTCCTCTCCACCGTCCGTCGCGACCAGATCGAGGCCGGCGGCGGCGAGTGGTCGGCCGACGAGCAGGCCGCCTTCGAGGCTCCCGTCCGCGAGCAGTACGAGCGGCAGGGGAGCCCGTACTACTCGACCGCGCGGCTCTGGGACGACGGGATCATCGAACCGAGCCAGACCCGCGACGTCCTCGCCCTCGCTCTCGACGTCGTCTCCCGTTCGCCCCTCGACGCGCCGGGCTACGGCGTCTTCCGGATGTGACCCGCATGTTCACCACCGTCCTGATCGCCAACCGCGGCGAGATCGCCTGCCGCATCATCCGCACCCTCCGTTCCCTCGGCATCCGGTCCGTCGCCGTCTACAGCGATGCGGATGCCGGCTCCCGGCACGTCCACCTCGCCGATGTCGCGGTGCGCCTCGGGCCCGCGCCGGCGGCGCGGAGCTACCTCGATGTCGACGCCGTGATCCGCGCGGCGCGCGAGACGGGAGCCGAAGCGATCCACCCCGGGTACGGGTTCCTCGCCGAGAACGCGGCCTTCGCGCGCGCGTGCGAGGAGGCGGGGATCGTGTTCGTCGGCCCGGGCGCCGAGGCGATCCGGGTCATGGGCGACAAGATCACCGCCAAGCACGCGGTCGAGGCACGCGGGGTGCCCACGGTCCCGGGCGTCGCTCGCGCCGGGATGACGGATGACGAACTCATCGCCGCGGGTGAGGAGGTGGGCTACCCGCTCCTCATCAAGCCGTCGGCGGGCGGCGGGGGCAAGGGCATGCACGTCGTCGAGGAGTCCGCTGCCCTCCCGGAAGCGATCTCCGCGGCTCGGCGCGAGGCGGCGGCGAGCTTCGGCGACGACACGCTGTTCCTCGAGCGGTACGTGCGGAGTCCGCGGCACATCGAGGTGCAGGTGCTCGCCGACGCGCACGGCGGGGTCGTGCACCTGGGTGAGCGCGAGTGCTCGCTGCAGCGCCGCCACCAGAAGGTCATCGAGGAGGCGCCGTCTCCCCTGCTCGACGCTGAGACCCGGGCGCGCATCGGTCGGGCCGCGTGCGAGACCGCGCGCAGCGTCGACTACCGCGGGGCGGGAACGGTGGAGTTCATCGTGTCGGCCGAGGCGCCGGGGGAGTTCTTCTTCATGGAGATGAACACGCGCCTGCAGGTCGAGCACCCCGTCACCGAGGAGATCACGGGGCTCGACCTCGTCGCGCAGCAGCTGCGCATCGCCGCGGGCGAGCCGCTCGGCTTCAATCAGGATGCCGTCACCCTCACCGGCCACGCGATCGAGGCGCGCGTGTACGCCGAGGACCCGGCATCCGGGTTCCTGCCCACGGGTGGTCGCGTGACGCGCGTGCGGCATCCGGGTGGGGAGGGGATCCGCGTCGACACGGCTCTGGAGGACGGCCTCGACGTCTCGGTCGACTACGACCCGATGCTCGCGAAGATCATCGCGTGGGGGCCCGACCGCGAGAGCGCGCGGCGCCGGCTCGTCACCGCGCTCGGCGACACGGCGGTGTTCGGCTTCGCGACGAACGTGGCGTTCCTGCGGGCGCTGCTCGAGGTTCCCGACGTGGTGGCGGGCGAACTCGACACGGGGCTGATCGCGCGCGAGCTCGAGGCGCTCACGGTCGAGGCGGTCGACGAGCGCGCCTTCGCGGAGGCCGCTCTGATCCTGGATGCCACGGCCTCACGGTCGCGGGAACCGTGGCGGCGTCGTGACGGCTGGCGATTCGGAGCGCCCGCGCCGCGGCGCTACCGCCTCGCGCTCGGCGGGGAGCAGCGCACGGTCGAGGTGACCGGAGCGCGGGAGATGCTCGCCGTCGCGGGACCGGAGCGGGAGGGAGCACGGCCGGCGCGCATCACTCCGCACGACGACGGTCTCGTCTCGGTCACGCTCGATGGCCTCACCCGCACCGTCGCGGCCGAGGGCGACGACGACGGCGCGTGGATCGCCCGCGACGGGGCGGTGCGGCGTCTAACCCTCGTCCGCGCCGAGCATCGGGCGGATGCGACGGCCGACGCCGACCCGCAGCTCGTGTCGCCCATGCCGGGCACGGTGGTGGCCGTGCACGTCGCCGACGGCACCGTCATCGGGGTGGGCGATGCCGTGATGGCGGTGGAGGCGATGAAGATGGAGCACGTGGTGCGATCGAGCGTGGCGGGGACGGTGTCGCTGCAGGCGCGGGTGGGCGACGTCGTGGCGCGCGGGCAGGCGCTCGCGGTGGTCGCGCCGGCGGCCGGCGAGGAGGCTCCGCGCGACGGCGCGGCCCCGGGCGGCACGGATCGCTCCGGGAATCGCGGCACCGACGACGAAAGGGGCGCCGCGTGAGTGGCATCCGGATCATCCAGCGAGGGCTCTACTTCGACGAGCTCGAGGAGGGGGCGACCTACGTCCACAGCCCCGGCCGCACCGTGACCGAGGCCGACAACGTCTTGTTCACCACGCTCACGATGAACACGCAGTCCCTCCACCTGGATGCCGCGTGGTCGGCGTCGACCGAGTTCGGCGAGCGTCTGGTGAACAGCATGTTCACGCTCTCGACGTTGGTCGGCCTCTCGGTCGCGCAGCTCACCCAGGGCACGATCGTCGCGAACCTCGGCTTCAGCGACGTGCGCTTCCCCGCGCCGGTGCGGGTCGGCGACACCCTCTTCGCCGAGACGCTGGTCGCGGGCAAGCGCCTGTCGGCGTCGCGACCGGGCCAGGGCATCGTGGAGTTCGCCCACACGATGCGCAACCAGAATGGGGTGGTGGTCGCCGAAGCGCGCCGCTCGACGCTCATGCTCACCACCCCCGACCCGCTCCCGGAGGAGGCGCCCTGATGCACGGTCCCGCCCTGCTGTTCTGCCCCGCCGATCGTCCCGACCGGTACGCCAAGGCGGCCGCGGCGGCCGACACCGTGATCCTCGACCTCGAGGACGCGGTGGCCCCCGCCGACAAGGCCCGCGCGCGCGAGGCGCTCGCCGCGAGCACTCTCGACCCGGAGCGGGTGATCGTGCGGCTCAACGCCGCGGGGACGCCCGAGCACACCCTCGACCTCGCGGCCGTCCGGTCGAGCGGCTACACGACGGTGATGCTCGCGAAGGCCGAGTCCGCCGCCGACGTCGCTGCGACCCCGGGCCTGCGCGTGCTCGCGCTGTGCGAGACGGCGCGCGGGGTGATGAACGCCCCCGAGATCGCCGCGCACCCCGCCACGGCCGGGCTGATGTGGGGAGCGGAGGACCTCATCGCGAGCATGAACGGACGCTCGAGCCGCTTCGCCGACGGCCGATACCGCGTCGTCGCCCGCACCGCGCGCGCGACCGTGCTGCTGGCCGCTCGCGCGCACGGCAAGGACGCGATCGACGCGGTCCACCTCGACATCGCCGACCTCGACGGCCTCCGGACGGAGTGCGAGGATGCCGCCGCCTCCGGCTTCACCGCCACGGCGTGCATCCACCCGACGCAGGTCGCGACGATCCGCGCGGCCTACGCGAGCAGCGACGCCGAGCGCGAGTGGGCGCGCGCGGTCCTCGCCGAGGCGCAGGAGCAGCCCGGGGTCTTCCGCTTCCGCGGGCGCATGATCGACGAGCCCGTGCTGCGTCAGGCGCGCGAGATCCTGCGGTGACGGCGACCTGGAGAGCGACGCAGAAGGCCAACCGTCGCGCGTCCCTGATGCGGTCGGCGGCGGCGCTGTTCGCCGAGCGCGGCTTCGCGGCGGTGTCGACGGTGGAGCTCGGCGAGGCCGTGGGCATGAGCGGCCCGGCGCTGTACAACTACTTCCCGAGCAAAGAGGCCCTGCTGGCCGAGCTGCTCGTCGACGCCAGCGAGCGCCTGCTCGAGGGAGGACGGGCCCTGGTCGCCGAGGCCGGGACCCCCGACGAGGTGCTGTCGCGGCTCGTGCGATTCCACCTCGACTTCGCGACCGCCGACCCCGACACGATCCGCATCCAGGATCGCGAGCTCGCGCAGCTCCCGGCCGACGCCAACCACCGCGTGCGCAGCCTGCAGCGTCAGTACGTGCAGGAGTGGGATGCCGTCCTGGCATCCGTCCGTCCCGAACTCGATGCCGCCGAGCGCCAGACCCGCCTCCTCGGCACCTTCGGCCTGCTCAACTCGACCCCGCACAGCGCCGGTTCCTCCGGCGACCGCGCGGCCGAGATCCTCGCCGCGATGGCGCTGCGCGCGTTGGTGGGTCGGCCGGCCGAACCTCTGTGACGGTACGGGCCGTCACGCCGGCAGGAAGAACTCCCGCGCGAGCGGGGCGATCTCGATTCCGGATGCCGTCGCGGCGGTGACCCAGCGAAGTTCCACGATCTCGGCATCCAGGACCGGCTGCTGGTCGCCGATGTCGACACGGAAGACGTCCGCGACCACCTCGAAGCCGGGCTCGTTGGCCGCCGCGGCGGCGAACTCTCCGAGCGGCTCGAGGGCGGCGGGATCGACGTCGAGGCGGATCTCCTCGGCGAGCTCGCGGGCGAGGGTCTCGGCCGGCGTCTCCCCGGCCTCCGGCTTGCCGCCGGGCTGCATGAACGCGGTGGTCCCGGCCTTGCGCACGAGCAGCAGGCGCCCGTCGGCGTCGGTGATGACCGCCGCCGAGACGCGGATTCGGCGTGGGGTCGTGGCATCCGTCTTCACCCCCGCACGCTAACACCCGCGCCGGTCACGGCACATGACCCCGGCCTGCGGAGCTTTGAGGGTCCAAGACACCCGGACGAGTGCCCCCATCCATCCGGGTGTCCTGGACACTCAACGCTGTCGGCCGCGTCACATCGCGCCGCGACGGATTCCCGTCACGATCGGGCGCGTCGACGCCAGGGCCGCGGCCACCAGCGCGAAGCCCGCCACGAACGTCAGCGCGATCGTCGCGACCGAGAGCGGGGCGACGAGGAGGCTGATCCCGACGATCGGGAACGACAGCACCCCGCCCAGCGCGGCGCCGCCGATCGCGGCCCAGCGCAGGGGGACCATGACCGTGAGGCGACGGGCGCGGCGGAGTTCGGCATCCGGGATGCCGAGACGATCGAGGCCCACGATGAGGTCGCGCTCCTCGAGCACCGACGCCGCCTGCGTCACCCCGACCGCGCACGCGAGGAGCACGAAGGCGATCCCGAGGGTGAGGAGCACGCCCGTGCGGATGTCGGCCATGAGCGTCCCCTCGGCGCCCGAGGCACCCTCCGCGACGTCGGTGATCGCGAGACCGCAGCCGGCGACGACCGCGATGAACGACACGATGGCCATGCCCGAGACGCGGCGCCACGAGGGCCCGGCGTGGGCGGCGAGCTCCCGGCCGGCGACGAGCTGGGCCGCCCCCTTGGCGTGACGGGCCATCGCCCGTCCCCGCGCGGCGACGATCGGCGCGCCGACGAGGTTCAGGAGGGCCATTCCGCCCGCGAACACGCCGAGCAAGACGGCAACGGCGATCGCCGGGCCGAGGAGCTCGCCCACCACCGCGAAGTTCGCCACCAGAAGCGCCACCCCCGCCAGAGCGACGAGCCCGACGATCAGCGCCGCGCGCCGCGAGGGCGGAGCGGCGCTCCGCGTCCGCACGCCGAGCGGGGTCACGGTGACCCTCCGCAGACTCGCCGCCGCGCTGACCGCGGCGATCACGACCACGCCGACGAGCACACCGGCTCCCAGCAGCGGGTCGATCGCGACGGATGCCATCCCGACCGGACCGCCGAAGAACGGCAGCAGCCCGACGAGGGGCAGGAGCACGACGTACAGAACCACGCCCACGACAGCGCCCGCGGCGGCGACCAGCGTCGCCTCGAGGACGGTGAGCGTCCAGATCTCGCGTCCGCTCGCGCCCAGCAGGCGCAGGGTCGCGAGGCGGTCGTTGCGGCGGCGGCTCGACAGCCGGGCGGCCGCGGCCCCCAGCGTCACGAGCGGAACCGCGAGCAGCAGCAGGGCGAGCGAGGCCAGGATGCCGTAGAAGCCGTCGCCCGCGTCCTGAGCGCGGGGATCCACGAGGAACATGCGTGCGCCGCCCGCGACGACGAGGAGCAGAGCCGTGGTCACGGCGAAGGCGACGGCGGGGAGGACGATCGCCGCGCGGCCCTGACGGCTGGGCCGCGACAGCAGGCGCGCGAGGGGGAGGACGGTGCTCATCGCGCGGCCCCCGAAGCAACGGTGGCGGTGTCGTCGATCACGCGACCGTCGCGCAGACGCACGATGCGCGAGCACCGCCGGGCGACCTCGGCGTCGTGCGTGACCATGACGAGGGTGCGGCCTTGGCCCGTGGTGGCGTGCAGGAGCGCGCTCAGCACGTCCGCCGAAGTGGCCGAATCCAGGGCGCCGGTGGGCTCGTCGGCGAAGACGACCGGCGCCCCGGTCACCTGGGCGCGGGCGATCGCGACGCGCTGCGCCTGCCCGCCCGACAGCTGGCCGATGCGGCGGGTCTCCATGCCCGCGAGCCCCAGGGCGGCGAGCCATCCCGCGGCGTGACGCTCGGCATCCGTTCTCCTCATCCCGGTGAGCAGCAGCGGCAGGGCCGCGTTCTCGACGGCGGTGAGCTCGGGCAGCAAAAGGTGCTCCTGGAAGACGAAGCCGAGGAGCGTGCGACGGACACGTGCCCGTTCGCTCTCGCTGAGGCCGACGAGCTCGGTCGGCTCGGTGCCCGGGGGCGAGAGCACGACGGAACCGGAGTCGGGCGCGATCACGGCCGCGAGGGTGTGCAGGAGGGTCGTCTTGCCGGAGCCCGACGCGCCCATGACGGCGACGGATTCGCCGGGGCGAATGGTGAGAGAGACGTTGTCGAGAGCCGCCAGGGCGCCGTAGCGCTTGACGAGCCCGGTAGCGGTGAGGACGGGGGAGGAAGTCATGGTTCCATCCCAGCCGCGTCGGCGTCCGGTGTCGTCCGCCCGCCGAGGTATCCGCGTCCTCCCCGCGGTTGATCCCGAGCAGGTCAGATGAGGCGCCTGAGGGCGTCGTAGACGGCTTCCCGTCGTTCATCGATTCTGCGGTTGCTCTCGACGTCCGGAACGCTGCCGTCCATCACGACGAGGTCGTTGACAGAGTTCATGCCGCCGAAAGCCGCCAGACCGCGGGCGGCTGCCCCTCGAACCTCGCCCGGGTCGCCGGCGTGAAGGAGGTCATCGATGACGCCGTCGAAGAACGTCGCGTAGCGTTCTTGTCCAACGGTTCTCAGCACACCGGAGAATGCCGACAGATTCGCCACCGCGGCATCCATGGGGTCCCCCGTCATCGACGCGCCTCACCGTTCCTGCAGGGGCCGGACGGCGTCCGGGATGGGGAGGTCGGGGCGGTACTGGCGGAAGTATTCGATGAGCTGCGGGTAGCCCAGCATGATCCCGGTGGCGTAGAACCGGGTCTTCGATCCGGTCTTGCCCAAGATGCCGCCGTAGTTGCTCATGATGTGCGGGGCGAGCGCGGTGATCTCGGCGAGGGGGATTTCGCGAGGTGCGGCGATCATCGGGAAGGACCAGATGGTGTCGGGGGTCACTTCGAGGCGCAGGCGGTGCATGCCCTTGGCGAGGAGGATCAACAGGATGCCGCCGACGACAGTGGCAACGCCGGCGATCCTCATCGCGGGCGGTGATGCCGGACGGGTGAAGGCGACCAACGCGATGACGGCTCCCAGCGCGACGACGGCGATGCCGACGGTGCGGATGAGCACGCGTTGCCAGCGTCGGGTGGAGACGACGAAGAGGACGTTGGCCTTGGTGGCCTTGTAGGTCGCGGTCGATGGGGAGCGGCGGATGCCGGCTGACACGGCGAGTGTGACGATGACCATCGCGGCGACGGCGACTCCGACACTCACGGCCGTGGTGGAGAAGTTCATGGCTCAGCCTTTCATGCACTCGATCGTGGCGTCGGTCAGCTCACGGGCTCATACGACTGGGCCTCGGGAAGCCCGTTCGGGAGAAGCCTGATCAGGTACACGGATACCCAACCAATCTGGAAGTCGTAGGTGCCCGGCACGAAGTCGGCGGCGATCTCGGTGTTGTTGTCGAAGGTCACGCCGTTCTGCAGGGCGATGTCGCCGCAGTCGCTCGTGTCCAGGAGCACGCTGGGCAGGGTGGTCGACCCCTTGAATGTGCCTGACAATTCATGAGGCTCTGCCGATGTCACGTCGCACTGCCATGTCGTGAGCACGTTCCGCTCTAGCGAGGGGGCGACAAACAGGAAGAAGACGACGACTCCCACCATGAGGAGGAAGATCGATCCGAACACCTTGAGCCTGAGCGAGAACTTGCGCCGGGGAGTCGCCATCACGGTGCCCACCTTCCTACGACGGGTCCGTCCCCGCCGTTCGCGAAGCCCTGGAGCAGACCACTGACGATGTCCGTCGACCTCACGTCGCCGGGCTTGAGCGGGTCCGTGCCTTCATCCTTATTCGCACTCCGCTATTCGGCAGAGAAGCTTGTTCGTCCCCGAGCGGGCCGATCTCACCACTTGCATCGGGTATGAGATAACGCGCCGCGCGGAGAAGTCAAGTGCCTCTGCCATGATTACCCTTGTCTGGCATTCATCAAGGGTTGGTGATGGGTTTCCCGTATGGGTAGTCGACCCACGTGCCGGGCTGGCCGTAGCCGACCATGCTTCTCGCTCCCTCAACGGTGGCGTGGTAATCGGCGGGATACCGTGAACCCTGCAGAACCCTTCCGATATTCACGTTCTCGATCACTGTACCGTCGGCGTACATCACGTCGTACTGCATGGCGTACTTTCCGAAGATCAATGACCGACGTGCGCGAGGAAGCTGAGTGACGCGGACCCGCGTCGGCATCTCCTCCAGTCGTCCTGCGTTCTTTCCCCGGTTCTCGTTCATGGGTTACCGCCGCCAAGGATGGGTCGCAGGTCCATATTCGGCTGAAAGTCCTGGCGGTAGTTGGCATACCCGTCGACGGCGTGACGTTCGATTTGATAGAACGTCGAGTCCGTAGCCACCCCGATATCAACGATGTTGCGCTCAGAATTCACCTGTGCATTAATCCATGCTCGGTTAAAGTTCTCGTCGATCGTGTCCATCACTTTCTTGGTCGCGCTCTGCAGAGGCGACCCTTCCGGAGCGTTTTCCCAAAGATGTTCCAGGGGTTTATGAATCGGGCCCGGCGTGCCCCGATACCAGCCGAGTCCGTTGGCCTCGGCGTACGGAGTGACTCGGCCATCCATCCAGCGTCCTATTGCCACACCTGACGCGCCGGGATTTGCTGTCCGCAGATTCATCAGCCAGCGAGCACCGTAGGTCCCTGCCGTCCCGCCAGCTGCCCCGAGGAGAGCACCGGACCCCGCGCCGCTCGCAGCTGCCCCCAACGCTCCGAGCGGTGTGTGCGGTCCCGGGCCAGAGGTGCGACGCCCGGTGGGTGCAGTGTGGGGTCCGCAGCGCCAGCCGGGTGCGTGGGTCGCGACGGATCTCGGTGACCCGGCGCCCGTCGACTGAGAGACCGGATGCCAGCCCCGCAGCGTCATACGTCCACTCGGTGGTGACGCCGTCCGGCGCCGTCTGGGCGATCTGGCGACCGGCTGCGTCATACGCGGCGGTGGTGACCCGACCGAGCGGGTCGGTCTGCGCCGCGACCTGGTCGAGGTCGGTGTACGTGCGCGTCGTCACCGCGCCGAGGGGGTCGGTGATCGACACCAGGCGCCCTCGGTCGTCGTAGGCGTAGCGGGTGGCTCCGCCGATGCCGTTGGTCGCCGCGATGAGCTGTCTCGCGGCGTCGTAGGACAACCGACGGATGCCGTAACGCGGGTCCTGCGAGAACGTCAGGCACCCGGCTCGGTCGTAGCCCAGGCGTGTCACGTCGGCGCCGGGGTGTCGAGGCGGACGATGCGCCCGACCGCGTTGCAGACGGTGTCGGCGCGCCCTCCGGTCTGCGCGACACGCGCGACCGTGCGAGCCGGCGTCGTACTCGGGCGTCGTTCGCATGGATGGCTGCGACGGGCTTCTCAACCGAACATTTCTTTGCTGCGTTTGCGTTGGATGCCTCTTAGGTCCTGCTCGGTTTGCGGCCACTCGTCAGGACCGAACTTTCTCTCTATATCCAAAAGTCGAGTTCGCACAAACTCCGCGTACTCAGGACTTAGAATCGACGTTCCCAGGCGCTCTCCGGTGAGAAGCCGGTAGACAAGATCGATCGAGTACCAGTCTTTCTCTTTCTGCGAGGTCGGCGGTCGGAGGTCGAGGAATAGCTGATCTCGTTCTTTTATGAAGCGAAAGTGGAGTCCATCCGAAACAAACACGACGACGGAATCACCTCCGTTCGCCGCAGTCTCCATCGTTTCGACTACCTTGTATCGATCGGCGTTCAAAAGAAAAGGCATGTAGTTCGTGATGAACGAGCTGATCTGGTCCATCGGTGTCAACCGTTCGGGTGCAAGGACCACTGGTTTACCCAGTGGTCATTTTTGTCGGTCAGGTTTCAGCTCATCTTCGAGATGCGAACCCTCGCGCATCTCGCCTCTGGCTAGTCGTCCATGGGAGCGGCGAATGGAAAGCCCACCCATCGTGGGTCGTTGGCGTCAGCGAGCCGCCCGGCAAGTGTCAGGCACATCTGAAAGTCAGTACCGCCGCCCGGACAGCGTTTAGTCAGGCCGTCGAAGTCGACGATGGAGTTGGGTGGAAAATCTTCTTTGATCTCAAACCGACGTCGTCGAAATCGTAACGGCAGCCACCGAGGGCCCTCGGGGGGTGCGTACCTGAATTTGACTATTTCGATGTCTGGCATGTGTGGCCTCAGTTCTTATTACGTATCTGGCGTCACGTCAAGTTCCACGATGACTGGATGTCCTGCGAGTATCCGCCATAACCCGAAACCTGCTCCAACTCCATCGAATAGTAGGGGCTGTGATCAAGCGGGGGCACCCCGGGAGGGCGGAGCGCGGGGTCAGGTGCGCCGATATCGACAAGACCCTTTCCCTGCATCATTTGGTAATTGATCCACTTCTTGTTGACCCACACGTTGACGCTCTCGTTGAGGTCGTGTCCCAGGAGTTTCTCTCCCGTGTTGAAGAGAGGCTTCGGCAGGGCCTCGTAGTAGCCGTACCCGTTATCAATGGCATATGGCTCGACGCGGTATTTCATGGATCGCCCCATGGCCATGACGTCGGCGGACGGGTTGTGTGTGATGAGTCCCATGAGCTTGTCGCTCACGGCGTGACCCGCGGCACCTCCAGCGCCGCCGAGCACCGTTCCTGCCAGTGCCCCGCCTCCTGCCGCGCCGAGTGTTCCCGCCACCGTGTGGGGGCCGGGACCGGTGAGATAGCTGTATGTGTTCATCACGCCGCCGCTGACACCACCTGACGCAGCCCCCGCGGTGATGGCCGCCTTCGCGCCCGTCAGTCCGGCGCGAGCGGCCACGCCCGCGCCCCCGAACGCGCCGAGCGCGCCGCTGAGCGCGACCTCGCCCCAGTTGACCTCGCCCGTGGTGGCCTTCTGGATGATGGTGTCGGCACCGGCGCCGATGAGCATGGCCCCCACCGGGCCGCCGACTCCGGTGGCCATCATGACGCCGCCGGCGATGACCATGGCGCCGCCGGCGACGTACTCCCAGTTGTCGTTCCACCATTCGCCGATGGCGTTGCCGGCGGTGGCGAGGGCGCCCTGGTGGGCGTTGGCGTAGGCGGTGAGTTGTTCGTCGGTGACGGGTTGGAGGCCGAGGGGATCGGTGGCGTGGAGGGGGTCGTTGCCGGCGAAGGAGTACGGGTTTGCTGACCACGCGGCGCCGGCGGGGGCGGTGATGGGGTCGGTGCTGAGGAATCCGCGGGTGGTGGGGTCGTAGGCGCGGGCGCCCATCCACTCGAGCCCCGCGACCTCGAGGCCGCCGGCGGGGCTGATGGCGACGGCTCCCCCGCCGAGGGCGTGCGCGGCGGTGAGAGCTTCCCAGGGGTCGTCGGTTCCGGTGGTACGGGTGCCGCGCCATCCGCCGGTGCTCCAGGTGTCGCCGATGCCGGTGATCGCGCCGGGGGCGTGGAACACGTCCGTGTCGCCGACGGTGAGCGGGGTGGCGGCGTAGGAACCGGCATCCCAGGTCAGGGGGGTCCCGTCGACCTCGGCGAGCTCACCGAGGGCGTTCACGCGCAGCTCGGTGCGACGCTGTCCTCCGTCGGGGCTGTGCGTGGTGATGGCGTGGATCCAGCCGCGGTCATCCCACGCGTACTGCGTCGACCCGGCGGGGGTGGTTTCGCGGGTGCGGCGCCCCTGTGCGTCGTAGGCGTAGGTCGTGTCGCCGTCGGGCGCGGTGAGGGTGAGGAGTTGCCCGGCGGCGTCGTACGCGAACGCCCGCTCGACATCGTCACGGGTTTCGCGGATGAGGCGCCCGGCGGTGTCGTACTGCCAGGCGTTGGTGTGCGTGTCGCTGACGGCGGTGAGGAGTTGCCCGGCGTCGTCGTGGGTGTACCGGGTGGTGCCGTCGGGTCCGTCGATGGCGGTGATGCGGCCGTCTTCGTCACGGGTGATGCGGGTGAGGGTGGCGCCGTCGGCGTCGGTGCGGGTGTGCGCCACAGGGAACCCGTCGGCGTACTCCCATGTCTGCAGGCTGTCGCCGGCGCGGGCTTCCAGGATCCGCCCGAACGCATCGCGGGTGTAGTGCACCGCCCCCAGACGCGAGTGGTCGATGCGGGTGAGGTGCCCGGCGGCATCCCTCGTGTAATCGACCGTCACCCCGTCGGCAGTGATCAGGCGGGTGCGAGCACCGTCGGCGTCGTACTCCCAGCGGGTCGAGCGACCGTCGCTCGTGCTCTCGGCCAGACGGTCCAGGCGCGTGAACCGGAGGGTGTGCGTGGTCGGCTCGGCCGTGGTGTGATCGACGATCGTCGCCGTGCGGGCACGCGCGTCGCGACGGATCTCCGTCACGACCCGCCCGTTCACGCTCAGCCCGGATTCGAGGCCCGCGTCGTCGTACGACCACTCCGTCACGGTCCCGTCGGGGCCGGTCTGCCGGATCTGACGACCCGCCGCGTCGTAGTCCGCGGTGGTCACCCGGCCCAGCGGGTCGGTCTGCGAGGCGACCTTGTCGAGATGCGTGTAGGTGCGGGTGGTGACCCCGCCAGCGGGATCGGTGATCGACACCACCCGCCCGCGCTCGTCATATGCGTACCGGGTCACCCCGCCGATGCCGTTCGTCGCGGCGACGAGCTGACCGGCAGGGTCGTAGGAGAAGCGACGGATGCCGAAGCGCGCATCCTGCGCGAAGATCGGGCGCCCCACCTTGTCATAACCGAATCGGGCAACACCCGCGCCGGGGACGTACTCGCGTACCACCCGTCCAGCCAGGTCGTACTCGATCTCGGCACGCTCTCCCGTGGGGAGGACGCGGGCGATCACGCGGGAATCGGCGTCGTACTCCAACGCCGTTCGAGCCCCCGTCGGGTCGACGGCGGCAACCGGGCGCCCGCACGAGTCGTAGTCATACCGGGTCGTACGGCCGGCCGGGGTCGTTATGGCGGTGACGCGTCCCGCGCGATCGCGTTCGAGGCGTGTGAGGCCGCCATCCGCGTTCAGCACCTCCACCGGACGACCACAGGGGTCGTAGGTGATCAGCGACGCGTCGTCTGCGGCATCCTGGATCTTCTCCGGACGACCGTAGCTGTCGTACCGGACCGAGGTCTCCTCGAATGCGGTCTGCACCGTCATGGTCGTGTCTGAGCGGGACGCCTCCGCCGACACACCGGTCGGATCCGTCGTGCGCGCCAGTTCGCCGACCGCGTCGTACTCGCGGGTCCAGACCCCGCCGGCGGGGTCGGTAATTGCCCTCAAGCGCGAGAGGGCGTCGTGGGTGAAGCCCCAGGCGGCACCGTCCGGGAGGGTGACGCCGGTGACGTTGCCGAAGGCGTCGAACGATCGGTCGATGCGACGCCCGAGCGGGTCAGTCGTGCCGGTCAGGCTCCCGTGGGGGCCGTATTCCAGCTCCGTGCGCGCACCCAGCGGATCGATGACCGCGGTCACGACCCCGCCGGCACCGTACTCGTACCGCCAAACGGAACCGTCCGGACCTTCCCGCGAGGCGAGGCTTCCCGCGTCGGTGTAGACGTACCGCGTGACCGCGCCGAGGGGGGTGATCGCTTGGGTGACCCGGCCCGTGGCGTCGCGGACGAGCTTCGCGACCGCCCCGTCCGCGTTCCGCGTCGCGACCAATTCGCCGTGGGCGTCGTAGTCGAAGCGGACGACGACACCCTCGGGGTCTTCGACCCGGCGGAGGAGCCCGGCGGCCCAGTCGAGTTCGGTGACGCCCCCGCCGGGGTCGGTGACCCGGGACGGGTTCCGCTCCAGGTCGTTGGGGTAGTCGTAGGTGACGATGCCGCCGCCGGCGGTGACGACGGTGGTGACGCGGTCGTGGTCGTCGTACCCGTAGGTGATGTCGGCGCCGTCGGGGGTGACGGTGCGGGTTCTGCGGCCGCGGGTGTCGTAGGCGTGGACGGTGATGCGTCCCTCGCGGTCGGTGACGGAGACGAGGTTCCCGTTCGGGTCGTACGCCATCGACTGACGGTTGCCGTCGGTGTCGATGATCCCGACGAGGCGGCCCTTGCGGTCGGCGATCCACGTGTTCGCGTTCGACCCGTCGGCGTCGGCGACCTCGGTGACGCGGCCGGAGAGGTAGGTGAAGCGGGTGTGACGACCGAACTCCGTGACCTGCTCCCGCACCCGACCTTGCACGTCGTACACGTTCGTGCACTCGATCACCCCGGCAGCCGAGACCACCTGGTCGATGAGGTCGTCCTCGTTCCACCGGTACGTCCGCGTCCCCGCCGGACCCGTTACCGCGCTCAGGCGGCGGTCCTCGTCGTACAGGTACTCCACGCGGCGACCGTCGGAGGAGGTGACGGATGCCACGAGCCCGTCGACGTAGTCGACGTCCACGCGGCGGTCACGGGAGTGCTCCAGGGCGATGATCGCGCCCGCGGCATCCCGGACGACGGTGACGACGTTGCCTGCCCCGTGGCCTGCGCCGAGCCAGTCGCCGCCGGTGGTGAACGCCCACCACGCCCCGGTGTTGTCGGTCACCAGCAACCCGTCCGGCCCGATGAGACCCCGCGCGGCAAACTCGGCAGCACGGACACGGTTCAGCCAGTAGTTCTCCCCCGTCGCCCGTGCCCAGTCGCGCCCGTCACGGCCGAAGACGATCTGTCGCCCGTCCGCCATCACGAACCGGGCATCATCGTCCGACAGCAGCAGGGCCGTGTCGAGGATCGAGGACCAGCCGAGACCGAACACCCCGTCCCCGTCGTTCAGGGAGTTGTACATCCGCGTCAGCGACAGCAGGCCCGTCGCCGCGGGGAACGGGAGGTCGTTCTCCGGCTCCAAGAAGTTCCCGGTGGCGGAGTTGACGGGGTCGTTCACGAACCCCGTGGTCGGTGCCCCACCCCACGCGGTCGGGGGGTCGATCACCAGATCCTGACGCGTCGCGGACACCCCCGCCGCCGCCAAAGACGCCGCCAACGCGGCATCCGACACCGTCCCGATCCCCCCGTTCGTGCCAGCGTCCTCGAACGCCTGCGCGATCGTGTTCGCCCACGCCGTGTCATTCGCATTCGCGTCGAGCCAGGCGCGGAAGCCCGCGACCACGGGACTTACGTCGATCCCGCCGAAGTCGCACGTCGACATGAAATCGCTCGTCCACTCCGAGAGTCGACCCGGGTGCGCCGAGAGTCCCGCGTCCAGCTCGGCGTTGCCGTTGGCGAAGGTACGCAGGTTCTCGGGCCGCGCCGAGGACGTCCCGCCCCCGCCGCCGCCGCTGCCCGGTGCGGGCGTCTGGCGGACGGAGGGCGTCAGCGCGGTCGACTGGAACACCGGCGGGCTGATCTCGCCCGCGGTGGGCGGCGGCTCCTCGCCGAAGATGTCGTCCCACGTGGCATCCAGCCAGTTCGACCGCCGCGCCTCGACACGGTCGCGCCACTCGCGCGCCCGCTTCCGGCGGGCGTTCTCCTCGCGCGCCGCGTCGCTGAGACGCCCCATGAAGGACGCCACGTCGCGCAGCCGGTACACCAGCTCGCGGGCATCGCCGGCGGCGATGTCGGCGTTCGCGTTGAACAGTTCGGAGAAGTACCCCTGGAAATCGGTCCGCGCTGTCGCGGCGTACGAGATCCGCGAGGCGGTTTGATCCTCGATGGAATTCGCGGCCGCGTTCGCGGCCGACGCGACGGCATCCGCCGCCGGAAAGTCGTACGTCAGATCGGGTGCCCCATACACCTCGAGATCGACATCAGTCATCCGTAAACCCCCAAAGACGACGCGCGGTCACCCACCGACCGCTCACGGCGTGAGAAAGGATAGCTCCCGGGCCTTTCGCGAGCGGAAGACTTGCTTTTGCCCTCCGTCTGCGCCTAAGAATCGCCTCCTCGGCTGGGGATTGCCGATGAGCCCGACGGCATCCAGGCTCCCCGGAGGTCGGCCGCTCCCCGAGGAATAGACTGGGTGCCATCGACACCGTTCTTCCGGGATCTTCCGTGGCCACTTCCTCTTCTGCGCGCGCCTTCGACGTGCGCCACCTGCAGCTCGCGCGCGCCCTCTTCGCCGCCATCGCCGCAGCGATGGTCACGTTCTCGTCGGATCACTCCGCGGCCGTCGGCCTCGCGGTGTTCAGCGGCTTCGCCCTCGCCACGGCCCTCGTCTTCGCGCTCTCGGCCTGGCTCGTCTTCCCCCGCGGACAGCGCGCCACCGTCATCCTGCTCGCGGTCGTCGCGGCGGTGGCGGGCATGGCGGCCAGCGTCCCGTCCTGGCGCGAGACCGGCTTCTTCTTCGGCATCGTCATCTCGTGGGCGGTCGTGAGCGGTCTCATCGAGGTCATCGCCGCGGTGCGCGATCGCCGGGCCGGCCGCACGGCCACCGCCCCGCGCGATGGCCTGCTCATCGGCATCCTGACGCTCGTCCTCGCCGTCGTCCTCCTGATCACCAGCCCCCAGTACTCGCTCGGCTACGCCATCGAGGGCGCGGGCTCGTTCACCCTGACCGGCATCGTCATCGCCGTGGGCCTCTTCGGCGGCTACACGGCGGTCGTCGCGGTCTTCCTGGCGATCGCGGGCTTCTCGCCCCGCCGCCCCGAGCCGATTCCGGCTGCACCCACCGAGGAGGCCGTGTCGTGACCGACAAGCCCGCCGCAAAGCCGACCCGCCGCGACCTGATGAAGCCCGTTCAGCTTCTGGGACTCGCCTTCGGCGCCGCCCTGTTCGCCGGCTTCACCACGCTGATGTCGATGGGCTTCTTCCAGACGCGGCCGGCCGACGAGATCCAGCGCGCCCTCGTGGTCGGACTCGTCGCGGCCGGGGTGACGTTCATCGTCGTCCTCGTCACCGTCGCCCTTCTCCTGCTCGTCGTCGATCCCGCCAAGGTCACCACGACCGTCGATCGTCCGCTGCTCCTTCCCCAGGAGACTCCGGATGCCACCGCCCCCGAGGCCGCCGGTACCCCCGAGGCTCCGCGCTCCGACGACGGCCCCGAGAAGCCTCGCGCCTGAGCCCCCGCGTCAGTCGAGCCGCGGGTCGATCATCGTCATCCCCGCCGGTGAGGCCGTGTCCATCGCGGGGAGAAGCGTCGCCGCCTCGCTCAGGCCGATCACGCGCTCCACGAGGTCCTGCGGGCGCAGGGCTCCGCTCTCGATGAGCGAGAGCATCTCGGGATAGTCGACCGCAGCCATGCCGTGGCTGCCGAGAAGGTCGAGCTCCCACGCGATCACGCGCGCCATGGGCATCGCGGTCATCCCGTCGGCGGTGGGCAGCAGCCCGATCTGCACGTGGCGCCCGCGGCGGCGCAGGCTCAGCACGGCGTCGCGCGAGGTCTGCGCGCTCCCGACCGCGTCGACCGCGACGTGGCTTCCGCCGCCCGTGAGCTCGTGCACGGCGGCGGCGATATCGGATCCGTCGGCGAGCAGTGTGTGTTCGGCGCCGAGCCGGGCGGCTGCCTCGAGGGCTGCGGGCGTCCGGTCGACGACGATCACCCGTGCGCCGAGCGCCACCCCGATCATGCCGGCGCTGAGGCCCACTCCGCCCGCGCCCACGACCGTGATCCACTCGCCGGCCTGCACCCGCGCGCGGCCGGTGAGGGCCCGATACGCGGTGGCGAAGCGGCACCCGAGGGCCGCGGCCGCCTCGAACGAGACGCCGTCGGGGATCCGCACGACGTTCGTGTCGGCCGCGCGCAGGACCACGCGTTCGGCGAACGAGCCCCACTGCGTGAAGCCGGGCTGCTGCTGGTCCGGGCACACCTGCGCGTTGCCGCCGAGGCACCACTCGCACGCCCCGCAGCCCATCACGAACGGCACCGTCACGCGATCGCCGACGTTCCAGCGCTGCACGCCTTCCCCGACCTCGACGATGACGCCCGCCAGCTCGTGCCCGGGGACGTGGGGGAGGGTGACATCATCGTGCCCGACCCACGCGTGCCAGTCGCTCTTGCAGAGTCCGGTCGCGTGCACCTCGACCACGACTCCGCCGACGGGCGCGATCGGGGCCTCGACGTCGCGCACCTCGAGGGGGGCGGCCAGGGCGTCCATGATCATCGCGCGCATGGCATCCATTCTCCCGCGTCTCCCGCGCGCGAACGGCGGGCCCGCGCCCCGTGTCAGTTCATCCAGAGGACGATGCCCCGCTGCCCGGTGAGCACCGAGGCGACGCCCGCGCGCACGGCGGCACCGGCCCGCTCGGGGGTGAACGACGCGGGGTCGTACGCCGATGCCGTACCCAGACCCTCGCCGCGGTAGGCGGCGCCCGTCCAGTCGGCTGCCGTCACGTTCTCGGTCGGCTCGGCCAGCTCGGCACCGACGACGAGGAACTGCCGATCGAGATGGCTCGCGGTGACCGTGGCGAGCGGGTCGACCAGGGCGTCGCCGGCGCTGATGATCAGGTCGGGATTCATGTTCATCGCGGCGACGATGCCGTCGATCATGTCGTCATCGGCGTGCACGACCTCTAGGTCGGCCCGCGTCTCGGTCGCCCAGTCCTGCACGGCCCGGACGAGCACGGCGGTCGGCGCGTCGTCGCCGACGGTGAGGAGCACCACCCGGTAGCCCGCGGGGGCGTGCACCCCGTCCCACGATCCCGGCAGCGGGCTGTGGGTCGACTCCGGCGCGGGAGGGGTGGCGGGGAAGAAGCCCGCAGCGGGTGAACCGATGGGCGACGGCGCATCGCGCATCTCGCTCCATCCGGGCGCTGTGGAGCACCCGGTCAGCAGGGCCAGGGCGACAATCGTCGCCGCCATCGTCGTCGTCCGCCTCACGCCCTCACTGTGCGCTCGTCGTGCGCGACGAGGGTGGCGTGCGGGAGAACAGCGGACACACGTTACGTTTCCGTTCTCTTCACCGCGTCCCGCCGTTCAGCACCGCGGAGCACTCTCGTCGCGGAAAGGTCTTCATGTCATCAGTGGTCCGGCGCGCGTTGCGCCCGCTTCTCTTCGTCCTCGGGCTGATCGCGCTCCTCGCCTCGGCGGCACCGGCCTCGGCGCACGGCATCCTGTCGGTGGTCTACGCCGACCTGTCGAGCGGCGGCCCGGGTGTCGTGCACACCCAGCTCCAGCTCGAGTACGACCTCCTCGTCGTCTCGGCGGCCGACGCCGCCCACGAGGACGCGTTGTACCAAGCCGGAACGGATGCCTTCAACGCCGCCGATGCCGGCCAGCAAGTCGACGCTCTCCAGGCGCATCGCGCCGCGGTGTCGTCATACGTGACCGAGCGCTTCCGCATCGATGCCGAGGGGCGCGACTGTACGCCCACCCTCGCGGACGACATCACCATGACCCAGCAGGACAGCGTGCCGTACGCGGTGCTCGACCTGGACTACGCCTGCCCGCCGTCCGAGAACGGGCACGCAGTCGTCTCGACGCTCTTCCCCGACAACGAGGGCTTCGTCACCGACACCAAGACGATCCTCACCTATGCCCTCGACCTGCACGAGGGCAGTACGGTCCTGGATGCCGAGCACCCGTCGTTCAGCACGGCGCAGTCGCCGCTCGAGCGCTTCTGGGAGTTCTTCCGGCTCGGTGCCGAGCACCTGCTCACCGGGATCGACCACATCCTGTTCCTCCTCGCGCTGATCGTCGGCTCGCGGCGTCTGCGCGAGGTCGTGATCGCCGCCACGACCTTCACGCTCGCCCATTCGGTGACGTTCATCCTGGCGGCGACGGGGGTCGTCGCCGCTCCTCCCGAGCTCGTGGAGCCCACGATCGCCCTCTCGATCGCCGTCGTCGGGGCCTGGTACCTCTGGCGGCTGTGGCGCGGCGGCAAGGTCGACCAGGATCTCTCGCACGCCCACGGGTTCCTCCGCCTCGACCGGGCGGGTTGGCTGCGGGTGGGGGTCGTCTTCCTCTTCGGCCTCGTGCACGGGCTCGGCTTCGCCTCGGCCCTGGGCATCGACGAGCCGTGGTCGTGGACGCTCCTGTGGTCGCTCCTGGTCTTCAACGTCGGCATCGAAGCGGTGCAGATCAGCATCATCGTCGTGGCGTTCCCGCTCCTCGTCCTGCTGCGACGTCGGTACCCCCGCATCGGAATGTGGGCGAGCGGCCTGCTCGCGGTCGTCGTCACGGTCGCCGGCCTCGTCTGGTTCGTGCAGCGCGTCCTCGGCATCGAGTGACGAGCGTTGGGTCACTCGCTAGATGCCCTGAGTCAACCATTCATCGGAACGTCACCGAGCGGGCGGAGCGTGGGAGAGCCCGCCGATCGCGGGCGCCTCCCCCAAGAGAAACGGAAAACCATGCTCTCTTCCGCATCGACGTCGCACGGGACGCGTACGCGTCGCCGCGCCACGTGGATCGCAACGACCGTCGTCGGCTTCTCGCTCGTGCTCTCCGGCACGGCAGTGGCCTCGGCCGCGCAGGCCGATTCCACGACGACCGTCTCCGGCGTCATTCTCGGCGTCGGAGCCGACGAAGCACAGCGCATCGTCACGTGGTACTCCTCCGCCGACACCACCCAGTCGGTGCAGGTCGCCCCCACCTCGACGCTCGTGAACGGGGCCTTCCCGGCCTCGGCCACGACGTTCTCGGCATCCGGCACGGCCAACATCGCCACGAGCGGCGGGTTCAACCGCCACGCGTCGATCACCGGCCTCGCCGAGAACACCGCGTACTCGTACCGCGTCGGATCCGACGGCAACTGGTCGTCGACGTACGCGTTCAAGACGCAGTCGTTCGAGGGCGATTACGACTTCCTCTTCTTCGGAGACCCGCAGATCGGTTCGTCCGGCGACGTCGCGAAGGACCAGGCGGGGTGGCAGGACACCACAAAGGTCGCCCTCAGCGCCAACCCGAACGCGGAGCTGCTCGTCTCGGGTGGCGACCAGGTCGACTCGGCCAACAAGGAAGACCAGTGGAACGCCTTCCTCGCTCCCGACGAGCTGCGCCAGTACCCCTGGGTCAGCACGATCGGCAACCACGACGTGGGTGGCAAGGCGTACGAGCAGCACCTGTACACCCCGAACACCGACCGCTCGGGCGCCTACTACCGCAAGGGCGCCTCGAGCACCGGGACCGAGTCGGGTGGTGACTACTGGTTCATCTACAAGGACACGCTGTTCATCGACCTCAACAGCAACAGCTACGCCACCTCGCAGGGCGGCGGCGGCGACGACGCGCACGTGGCCTACGTCACCGACGTCGTGAACAAGCACGGTGCCGACGCGAAGTACACCGTGCTCGTGTACCACCACGCGATCTATTCGCCGGCGGATCACGCGAAGGATGCCGACAACAAGGTCCGCCGCGTCGACTTCCCGACCGCGTTCTCGAAGCTCGGCGTCGACCTGGTCCTCCAGGGTCACGACCACAGCTACTCGCGCTCGTACGAGATCAAGAACGGCGCGAAGGCGAACGCCGACGAGAAGCCGGGCCAGGACGAGGTCTTCGAGGGCCCCGGCGGCGTCGTGTACGTCACCGCGAACTCGGCATCCGGATCCAAGTACTACGACATCACCGCGCCGGACAACAGCGGCACGAGCGGTGCGGGTAACGGCGCCGACCCGCTGAACCCGAACAACTACTGGTACAACTCCGTCGAGAACCAGGAGCACGTCCGCACCTACGTCAAGGTCCAGGTGCAGAAGGACCAGCTGGTCGTGCAGAACATCCGCTCCGGCGACTGCTCGGCCCCGAACGCCGCCGTCGAGCTGAACCGCGTGCTGTGGTGCGGTCCCCAGAACGGCACCCAGCCGGCCCAGGCCGTCGGGTCGATCCAGGACGAGGTGACCATCCACCCCAACCACGGTGACGGTCAGGACATCCAGGTCGACGTCCCCGCGGGTGCACCGGGCGAGTTCGGCTGGACGATCAACGGGCACAACGGCCTGGTCGACCTCGGCACCGCCGAGGAGAAGAACCTCCAGTACTTCGAGGCCACCGGTCAGATCAACCCGATCGCCGTGACCGACACGCGTCGGAGCAAGGCCGCCTGGTCGGTCTCGGCGTCGGTCGGGAACTTCACGGACGGGGCCAAGACCTTCGAGGGCAAGTACCTCGGGTGGACGCCGAAGGTCGTCACGCCGGGTGCCGGTGCTGTCGCGGGTGCGCCCGTGGGGTCCGGCTACGACGGGGGCGACGGTCTGTCGACGTCGCGGGTGCTCGGCTCCGCCGCCATGGGCCACGACCGTGGCACCGGCGTCGTGGGAGCGGACCTCGACCTGAAGATGCCCAACTCGATCGACAAGGGGAGCTACCGCGCGACCCTGACCCTCACCGCGCTGGCCGGCTGACCAGCGAACCGGGCCGGCGGGGAGTTCGCTCCCCGCCGGCTCTTCCCGAAGGATCCCTCATGAACAGACTCTCCCGCCCGCTCGCTTTGTTCGTGGCGACGGTGGTCGCGGCCGCCGTCCCGCTCGTCGGCGCCCCCGCCGCCTTCGCGTCGACCGACGACGTCACCTGGACGGTGCGCACCGCATCGAACGCGCTCGGCGCCGACCGCACGAACTTCGCGTACGCGCTGAACCCCGGGGCTCACCTCGACGACGGCCTCGTGATCGCCAACCGGGGAACCGAGGCGGTCGAGCTCGACGTGTACGCCGCGGACGGCTACACGACCTCGACGGGGGCGGTCGACCTGCGTCTGGCCGCCGAGAAGCCGACCGGTGTCGGCAAGTGGATCGCCGTTCCGCAGCATCACGTCTCGGTGCCCGCCGGGCAGACCGTCGAGGTGCCCTTCACGATCGACATCCCCGCCGATGCCACGCCCGGCGACTACGCCGGTGGCGTCGTGACGTCTCTCACCGTCGCCGATCAGACGGCGAACGTCAACGTCGACCGTCGTCTCGGCATCCGCGCCGGCATCCGGGTCGGGGGCGATCTGGCCCCGGCCCTGGCGGTCGAGGGTCTCCGCGTCGACTGGGACGGCGGTGCCGTGCCGTTCCTCTTTGGCGACGCCACCGTGCACTACAGCCTGCACAACGCCGGTAACGTCTCGCTCACCGCTGCCGACACCGACGCCGTTGCGGGTCCCTTCGGGTGGGGCGAGGTCGACGCGATTCCCGGCGACGCCGCTCCCGTCCTCCTCCCCGGGGAGTCCTGGCAGCGCGACGTCCGGGTTCCCGCCGTCGCCGCGATGGGCCTGGTGTGGGCATCGGTGACGGCGACGCCCGCGGTCACCGACGCCTCGGGTTCCACCACGGATCTCGACCCGGTCGTCGCCTCCGCCGTGGGCTGGGCCCCGCCGTGGCCGATGCTCGTCGTCCTGCTCCTCGTCGTCGCCGCGGCGGTTCTCGGTCCGCGCTGGCTGCGCGATCGTCGTCGCCGTCGACAGGATGCCGAGGACGCCCGCGTCGCCGAGGCGGTGGCGCGCTCGCTGGCCGAGAAGGACAGCGACGTCGCGCCGGTGGCCTGAGGCCGCCACCCACCGCAGTGCCCGAGGACGGGCGGGCGATACCCGCCCGCCCCCGTGATGCTGCTCCGTCCCTTCATCCGTCGGCGGGCGGGTGGTCGGGACGGATCGCCGGTCAGCCGCAGCTCCGTGCCGTGAACGGCACGCTCTGCTCTCCCTGAGCGCCGTCGATCGACGTCTTCACCGTGATCGTCCCCGCGACGATGGAGGTCGCACGGGTCGCCTGGGCGATGGAGGCGGCCGAACCGGCGGCCATCGCGGTGAAGGTCTTCCGTCCCCACGGTGAGGCGATCTCGACGGTCGCGGGGGTGGCCTCGGTGTTGCGCACCGTGGTCACCAGCGTCACCTTCCCGGAGAGGCAGCGAGAGGTGACCGTGGCCGTGGCTTTCGGCGCCGCGACGCCCTCGGGAACGACGATCTCGGGGATCTTCAGGTAGGAACCCGGGGTGGCGAACGTCAATCTCAGGCCCGTCGCGACCACCTGGGTGAACGACAGGGTCGTCTCGCGACCGTTCGTCACCGTGGGCGCAGCACCGGTCAGGGTGACCGGCTTCCACTCGTTCGCGCTCGTGCGGTACTCGGCCGAGACACCCGTGATCGCGCCCTCGGTGTTGGTGAAGGTCACCTTGTCGAGACGGTGCGTCCCGGTCGTCTCGAGGGTGAAGGTCGCGGAGTCCTTGAACCCGGCGTCGGTCCACGTCGACCACTGCGTGTTCTGGCGGCCGTCGCAGGCGTTGCTCGCGGGCAGGGTCGCCCACTTGGTCTGCGAGAAGGATGCCGACACCGTCGCGTCGGAGCCACGGCAGACGTTCGCGGCGAGGGCGTTGCCCCAGATCTCCACCTCGGCGACCGACTGCCACGTGTTCGCGTCGCTCGTGAGATGCAGGCGGAGGGCACTGGATGCCGGAAGGCCCTTCCCGTCGAGCGTGACCACGGGCGCTGCCGACGCGGCATCCTGTGTCAGGGTCGCCGCGACGGTCGTGTCCTGCCAGGTGCCGGCGGCGTCGCGGTACTGCACCTGGATGCGCGACGGCCAGGTCGCGGTTGCGCCGTCCTTGTACGTGTACACGGCGAGGGAGTCGAAGGTGCGGTTCGTCCCCCAGTCGAACTGGAGCCAGCTGTTGCGCGGGTAGCCGTTGCCGGTCCAGTCGTCCCATCCCTTGCCGGTGCGGTTGCCGTCGGTGATCGTGCCGAGGAGATCGGTGCGGCTCGAGGCCGTGACGGTCGCCTCGGGCGCGATGTTCGCGACGCCGGGCGTGGTGACGGTGATCGTGCGCTGGAACGAGCGACCGGTCGTGAACTTCGCGTCGGCGGCGAGGGTGCCCGTGAGAGTCTGCGGCCCGAGGACGCTCGTGTCGATCGCGCTCCAGGTCACCCCGACGGCGGAAGCGGTTCCGTCGACGTCGACCGACACCGTACTCGGCAGCTGCGGCGCCTGACCGCGGAGGACCGTCGTCGGGAGAGCCGTGGTGACCTTCCACGTGCCGTGGCCGAACCCCTTGTCGTTCCAGTACGACGCGTCCCAGCCCGAGCTGTACCGGGCGGGGTCCTCCGCCGCGGGGTTGTGCATCTCGAGGCGACCGTTCTCGCCCACCGTCAGCGGCAGCCAGACGTAGGTCGAGTCGGACTTGCCCTCGTTCCAGCGGTCGCCCATGTAGACGAACTTGCCGGGCTCGAGCTCGAAGACGTTCGTGGACTGCGAACCGAAGGTCGAGCGGTTCTTGTCGCCGATCGAAAGCAGGCCGTCGGAGCCGTCGGGCATGCTGGCGTACCACGTGTTCTCGTTCGCATCGCCGGCCTGCACGCCGCGGATCCACGATCCCATCAGGTTCTTCGTGGTGTAGTACGTCTGCGGGTTCGGGGCCCAGCCGGTCGCGCCGGAGGCGATGGCCGTGTAGGTCCCGTCGCGCTCGAAGATCGCGGGGGCCTCGAGGTAGCCGCACTCCTTCACGATCTGGAAGTCCTGGCCCCGCACGGGCGCGCCCTCCTTGCCGTCGGCGAAGACGTAGGGGTAGCGGCCGTCCTCCGAGTACTGCTTCACGCCGAGGGTGTCCGAGTCGACGGTCTTGAGCACGTTGGTGTAGTCGGCGTTCAGCTCGGCCACGTAGAGCGAGGAGTTCTCCTCGGACGAGTACGAGATGTATGCCGTGCCGTCGTCGTCCTGGAACACGTTCATGTCACGGGCCTGACCGGGGACGGCGTACTGCGAGCACCCCTTGTAGTCGGTGCGGTTCGGCATGCGGAAGGCGCCCGTCATGCGGAAGGGGCCGGCGGGGGAGTCCGACACGGCGACCGCCGCCATCGAGCGGGCGTAGGTGCTTCCGCCGGGTTCCGTGCGCCCGTCGGCGTGCCACCACATGACCCACTTGCCGGTCTTGTCGTTGTGGAGCACCTTGGGGCGCTCGAAGATCGCGGTGTAGTCCGACTTCTCGGTCGAGTTCAGGTGGTACGCCAGCGCGTCGATCTTCGCCGTGCGCGGCTGGCCGTTCTCATCGACGGTGTCGTAGAGGTTCTCGAAGTAGGGCGTGAGCAGGTCGTCGCGCGTCGAGATGCTGCGAAGCGCATCGCCGAGGTTCGTCCAGTTCTTGGCATCCGTCGATCGGTACACGGCGACGCCGGGGCTGTTGTAGTACCCCTTGGTCCGGTCCTCGCCGTACCAGTAGTAGACGGTCTGCCCGTTCTCCTGGGTCGTCACGACCTGTCCGCCGTGCGCCTGGATGTGTCGTCCGTCGGTGTCGTACCACTTCGGCTGGAGATAGTCGGCGGCTCCGCGGCCGGGGTCGGCGATCGGCTCGAATTTCGTGTACGTCACCGGAGGGTCGACCCGGGGCACTCCGTCGCTCGGGTCGGTCGGCACGCCCGTGACGGCGGAGGCCGCGAGAGGAGATGCCAGGGCTCCGGCCAGGACGGCGGCCGTTGCGGCCGCGAGGAGGCGGCGGGCGGTCAGGGGGCGTCGATGCGTCATCGCGTCTGTTCCGATCCGCGCCGCGACGATGCGGCGCACGGGTGACCCGGGGCAGGTCGGGGAATGTTGACGTCAACACGCTAGACCCCGGGGCACTCCCGCGTCCAGGATTTCCTGACGCGGATGCGGTTCCGCCGCGTCCGCCCGCACGCGAGCGTCTGGGGGACCCGGAGAAGGGATGCCGCAAGGCGGCCGCCGTCGTACCCCGCGGGCGCGCGGCGTCTCACGGGGACCGGAGCAGGGACGTCGCGGCCGCCCGACCACAGCGCGTCGACCGGCGCACGGTCGCGGCCGCCCGGACTACAGCGCGTCGACCACCCGCGACGCGAGCCCCGCGTACGCGGCGGGGGTCAGCGCGAGGAGGCGCTCCTTCGCGGCATCCCCGATGTCGAGGCCGCGCACGAACTCGGCGAGTTCGGGGGCGCCGACGCGGCGACCGCGCGTGAGGTCCTTGAGCAGCGCGTACGGGTCGGTGATCTGCGAACGCCCGGCCGCGATCTCGGCGCGCACCACGGTCTGGATGGCCTCGGCGAGCACCTCCCAGTTCACGTCGAGGTCGGCGAGCAGCACGTCTTCGGCGAGCGAGATCTCGGTGAGCCCGCGCTGCAGGTTGTCGAGAGCGAGCAGGGAGTGCCCGAACGCGACGCCGATGTTGCGCTGCGTCGTGGAATCGGTCAGGTCGCGCTGCAGGCGGCTCGTCACCAGGGTGGATGCCAGGGTGCTGAACAGTCCGCCGGCGATCTCGAGGTTCGCCTCGGCGTTCTCGAACCGGATCGGGTTGATCTTGTGCGGCATGGTCGACGACCCGGTGGCGCCCGCGACGGGGATCTGCGTGAAGTAGCCGAGCGAGATGTAGGTCCAGATGTCGGTCGCCAGATTGTGCAGGATGCCACCCGCGTGCCGCGCGCGGTCGTACAGCTCGACCTGCCAGTCGTGCGACTCGATCTGCGTCGTGACCGGGTTGAAGCCGAGGCCCAGCGACTCGATGAACTCCCGCGTCAGCGCGGGCCAGTCGACGTCGGGCTCGGCGGCGACGTGCGCCGACCAGGTGCCGGTGGCTCCCGAGAACTTCGCGAGGTACTCCCCGGCATGCAGCTGACGGATGACGCGCTCGAGGCGCCACGCGAAGACGCCGATCTCTTTGCCCATCGTCGTGGGCGTGGCGGGCTGGCCGTGGGTGCGCGACAGCATCGCGGCGTCGCGGTGCTCCACCGCGAGCTCGGCGAGCGCGGCGGTGACCGAGCGCAGCTTGGGCAGCCACACGCGCTCGACCGCGCGCTGCACGGTGAGGGCGTACGCGGTGGAGTTGATGTCCTCGCTCGTGCAGGCGAAGTGCGTCAGCTCGGCGAGGGCCGTCAGCCCGAGGGCGTCGAGGCGGTCGCGCACGAGGTACTCGACGGCTTTGACGTCGTGGCGGGTGACCGCCTCTTTCTCCTTGAGCCAGGCGATCTCGTCGGCGCCGAACTCTTCGTACAGCGCGCGGAGCTTCGCGCGGTCGCCGTCCGACACCGGCGAGGTGCCGAAGAGGGAGCGGTCGGTGAGGGCGAGGAGCCACTCGACCTCGACCTCGACGCGGGCGCGGTTCAGGCCCGCCTCCGACAGGTAGTCGCCGATCTCGGACACGGTGGCGAAGTACCGACCGTCGAGCGGGCTGAGGGGCTGCGGAGGCAGAGAGGACACGGGTCTCCCGGGGATCGCGCGAAAGGGTCAGCCCGCGGAACGGATGGCGGGCTCGAGCTGCCGGAACAGAGCGCGGCTGGCGCGTTCGATCATACCGAGGACCTCGTCGAACATCGGGGGCCCCGCGTAGTACGGGTCGGGGACGTCGAGGGTCTCGGCATCCGGCACGAACGACTGCAGCAGCGCGATCTTGTCGGCCGCGTCGTCGTCGCGGGCCCAGCCGCGCAGGACCCGCTCGTGACTCCGGTCCAAGGCGACCACGAGGTCGTTGCGGTCGAAGTCGGCGTACTGGAACTGCCGCGCACGGTGGGCGGACCCGTCGTAGCCGAGGCGTTCGAGGGCTTCGAGCGTGCGGTGGTCGGCACGCTCGCCGACGTGCCAGTCGCCGGTGCCGGCCGACGACGACGCGACGCGCGACCCGAGGCCCGAGGCATCGGCGAGATGACGGAAGACCACATCGGCCATGGGGGAGCGGCAGATGTTGCCGCTGCACACGAACACGACGCGGAAGGGCGCGTCGGCACTCGCGGTCATCCCTCCATCATGGCGGGGAAGCGCCGCGACCGCACGCGTCGATTCCGGCGGAGGAGGCTGAGCCTGTCGAAGTCTCCGCCTGGATGCGGCTTCCGGTCCCCTCGACGGGCTCAGGGGTCGGGGCGACGCGAAACCGACCCCTCAGCGGCGTGAACGCTCGTCTCGACGGGGACGCAGAATGCCGCCGAGCACGGCGTTGATGACACCGATCAGCAGAGCGGCCACGACCGTCAGCCAGAACTCCCCGGTGCGCAGGCCCCAGTTCCAGTTCGAGGTGATGACGGCGGTGAGCCACAGCAGGAACCCGTTGATCACGAGGGAGATGAGCCCGAGCGTCAGGATGTAGAGCGGGATCGCCACGATCTTGACGACCGTGCCGACGATCGTGTTGACCAGGGCGAAGATGAGGCCCACCAGCAGGAGCGTGAGCGCGACCTGCAGCCACTCCCCGGGCGCGAATGGGATGAGCTGCACCTGCAGGGCGGGCAGCAGGGTGACGATCCAGATGGCGAAGGCGTTGACGGCGACGCGGACGACGAAGCGCATGATCCCACCCTGGCACGGGGCGCCACCGTCCGGCAGGGGCTTGCGACGGATGCCACGGGGGGACTGACGCGCGGCGGGCCCCCGCGGTTAGGCTCGCGGGGTGAGTGAAGAGCCGGTTCTCCCCCGTATCCGCCCCGAGATCGCCGCGCTGCCGGCGTACCGCCAGGGGCGGCAGGCCAGCGCCGACGCGTTCAAGCTGTCGAGCAACGAGAACCCGTTCGACCCGCTCCCGGGCGTGCTCGAGGCGATCCAGGCGGCATCCGGCATCAATCGGTATCCGGATGCCACGGCCTCCCGCCTCCGCGAGCGTCTCGCCGCACGACACGGTGTCTCGCCCGACGACGTGCACGTCGGTGCCGGGAGCGTCTCGCTCCTCGCGCAGTTGCTCCTGGCGACGTCGGGGCCGGGCGACGAGGTCGTCTACGCCTGGCGCTCGTTCGAGGCGTACCCCTCGCTCGTCGCCGTCGCCGGCGCCACCAGCGTGCAGGTGCCCTTGACCGAGGACTTCCGCCACGACCTCCCCGCGATGGCCGCGGCGATCACCGAGCGCACGCGCCTGGTCATCGTGTGCAGCCCCAACAACCCCACGGGGCCCACCGTCACGCACGACGACTTCGCCGCGTTCGTCGACGCCGTCCCGGCCGACGTGCTGATCGTGCTGGACGAGGCCTACGCCGAGTTCGTCACCGAACCCGCCTCGGTCGAGGGCGACCGTGTGCGCGCGATCATCGCCCGGCCGAACATCGTCATCCTCCGCACGTTCAGCAAGGCCTACGGCCTGGCCGGCCTGCGCGTGGGGTACGCGGTCGGGCACACGCGCGTGCTCGACGCGGCACGGAGCACCGCGATCCCGCTGTCGGTCACGGCCGCCGCGGAAGAGGCGGCGCTCGCGAGCCTCGCCGTCGAATCGGAGCTGCTGGAGCGCGTGCGCGTGATCGCCGAGCGCCGCGACCGTCTCGTCGCGCGCCTGCGCGAGGCGGGCTGGTCGGTCCCCGACGCCCAGGGGAACTTCGTCTGGCTGCCCGCCGGAGAGCGCACGCTCGAGGTCGCCGCGGCCTTCGAGGACGCCGGTCTCGTGGTGCGTCCGTTCGCCGGAGACGGCGTCCGCATCTCGATCGGCGAGGAGGAGTCGCTCGACCGCATCGTCGAGGTCGCGGCCGCTCAGCGCTGACGCGCTGCGGTGCCGGTGGCTTCGACAGGCTCAGCCACCTCGGCCCGCGCCCGCGCGAGGTCCCTGAGCCTGTCGGACGGCCCACGCCCGCGTGAGGTCCCTGAGCCTGTCGGACGGCCCACGCCCGCGTGAGGTCCCTGAGCCTGTCGAAGGGACCGGGACCAAGGACCGGCTACGGCCGTCTTTGTCGATGATGCATGCCGAATCGCGGCATCCGTTGTGCACCTCATGCGGTCCCCGGCATAGGGCGAGCATTAGCGTGGGAACATGACCCCGCTCGACGATCCCGCTCTCGTGCGCGTTCTGGCAGCCGACGGCACGATGGCGCCCACGCCCGCGGCCGAGCGCTACCTGCCGCTCATCGACGCCCTGACCGACGCCGAACTCGAGACGTTCTACCGCGACATGGTGTCGATCCGCGCGTTCGACGTGCAGGCCACCAACCTGCAGCGCCAGGGGCAGCTCGCCCTGTGGCCCCCGTCCTTCGGGCAGGAGGCCGCTCAGGTCGGCTCCGCCCGCGCGGCCCGCGCCCAGGACCACATCTTCCCCTCGTACCGCGAACACGTGGTCACCCGTATCCGCGGCGTCGACCCGCTCGACATCATCCGCCTCATGCGCGGACTCACCCACGGCGGGTGGGACCCGACCGACCCGAAGAACGGCAACACGCACATCTACACGCTCGTGCTCGGCGCGCAGACCCTGCACGCCACGGGCCTCGCGATGGGCCTGGTGTTCGACGGCAAGAGCGGCAGCGGCGACCCCGAGCGCGACGAGGCCGTCATCGTCTACTACGGCGACGGCGCCTCCAGTCAGGGCGACGTGCACGAGGCGATGGTCTTCGCCGCGAGCTTCCAGACCCCCGAGGTGTTCTTCCTGCAGAACAACCAGTGGGCCATCTCCGTCCCCGTCGCCACGCAGTCACGGTCGCCGCTGTACAAGCGCGGTGAGGGATACGGCATCCCGAGCCTGCAGGTCGACGGCAACGACGTGCTCGCCAGCTATGCCGTGTCGAAGGTCGCTCTCGACGAGGCGCGTGCCGGCGGCGGACCCCGCGCGATCGAGGCGATGACCTACCGCATGGGCGCGCACACGACCAGCGACGACCCCACCAAGTACCGCACCTCGGATGAAGAGAAGGCGTGGGCCGAGCGCGACCCGATCGCCCGCATGCGCGCCTACCTCGAGGGTCGCGGCGCCCCGCAGCAGTTCTTCGACGACGCGGATGCCGAGGGTGCCGCGCTCGCCGACGACGTGCGCGTGCGCACGAACGAACTCGGCACCATCCCCCGCGTGCACATGTTCGAGAGCGTGTACTCCGAAGCGCACGCGCTGATCCAGGAGGAGCAGCGCTGGCTCGACGACTACGAGGCCTCGATGGAAGGGGGCGCGCAGTGACCGAGAACATGCCGATCAGTCGCGCGCTGAACGCGGGCCTGCGCCGCGCGCTCGAGACCGACGACCGCGTCCTGCTCATGGGCGAGGACATCGGCCCCCTGGGTGGCGTTTTCCGCGTGACCGAGGGGCTGCAGAAGGACTTCGGTCCGCGCCGCGTCATCGACTCTCCGCTCGCGGAGTCGGGAATCGTCGGCACCGCGATCGGCCTCGCGATGGGCGGCTTCAAGCCGGTTCTCGAGATCCAGTTCGACGGCTTCGTCTTCCCCGCGTTCGACCAGATCACCTCGCAGCTCGCGAAGATCACGAACCGGCACGAGGGCGGCGTGCGCATGCCCGTCGTCATCCGCATCCCCTACGGCGGGCACATCGGCGCGGTCGAGCACCACCAGGAAAGCCCCGAGGCGTACTTCACGCACACCGCGGGCCTGCGGGTGGTCAGCCCCTCGAACGCGAACGACGCCTACTGGATGATGCAGCAGGCGATCGCCTCGCCCGACCCGGTCATCTTCCTCGAGCCGAAGGCGAAGTACTGGCAGAAGGGCGAGGTCGACACCGACAAGCCTGCTCTGCCGCTGCACGCGAGCCGCATCGTCCGCCGCGGCACCGACGTGACCCTCGTCGGCCACGGCGCGATGGTCACGACGCTGCTGCAGGCCGCTGCCCTCGCCGAGAGCGAGGGCACGAGCTGCGAGGTCATCGACCTGCGGTCGCTCTCGCCCGTCGACTACGGTCCCCTCCTCGACTCCGTGCGCCGCACCGGCCGCATGGTCTACGCGCAGGAGGCTCCGGGCTTCACCTCGCTCGGCTCCGAGATCGCCGCGACCGTCATGGAGAAGGCGTTCTTCGCCCTCGAGGCGCCCGTGCTCCGGGTCTCGGGCTTCGACGTGCCCTTCCCGCCCGCGAAGCTCGAGGGCACGTACCTGCCCGACGCCGACCGCATCCTCGAGGCCGTCGACCGGTCTCTCGCCTACTGACCCTCCCTCCGGCCGTCAGGCCCTCCCGCCGCCGGATCATTCCGTTGCGGCATCGCCGGTGGCAAGCTGGCTCCCGAGCAAAGGACACACCGTGACCGAGCAGACCTTCGTTCTCCCCGACGTCGGAGAAGGCCTCACCGAGGCCGAGATCGTGCAGTGGCGCGTCGCGCCCGGTGACACCGTCGCCGTCAACGACGTGATCGTCGAGATCGAGACGGCCAAGTCCCTCGTCGAGCTGCCCTCGCCGTACGCGGGCACGGTCGGCGAGCTCTTGGCATCCGAGGGCTCGACCGTCGAGGTCGGAGCGCCCATCATCACGATCGGAGGGGCGGATGCCGGCACCCCGGCGCCCGCGGAGCCCGTCACGGTTCCCGAGCCCAGCGACCCTGGTGGGGCCGTGCTCGTCGGCTACGGCACGGGCGGAGCGGTGTCGTCGCGCCGGCGCACCCTTCGACAGGCTCAGGGACCGTCCGCCGAGCGCCCCGTGAAGGCCTCGGTCGGCGTGGTCGCGAAGCCCCCGATCCGCAAGCTCGCGCGCGACCTCGGCGTCGACCTCTCCGCCGTGACGCCCAGCGGTCCCGCCGGCGAGGTCACCCGCGACGACGTCGTGAAGCACGCCGAGCAGGCGAGCGTCTTCCGCAACATCGAGACGCCCGCGTGGGGAGAGGTGCGCGAGGAGACGATTCCGGTCGCCGCCCCGGCAGCCCCGGCCCCGGTCGCCGATGCGCGCGAGGAGTCGATCCCCGTTCGCGGCGTCCGCAAGGCCACGGCGAACGCGATGACCTCGAGCGCCTATTCGGCCCCGCACGTGTCGGTGTGGGTCGACGTCGACGCCTCGCGCACGATGGAACTCGTCAAGCGGCTGAAGGCCTCGCCCGACTTCGCCGACGTTAAGATCTCGCCCCTGCTGATCATGGCGCGCGCCGTGATCTGGGCCTTGCGCCGTACGCCGATGATCAACGCCGCGTGGGTCGACACGGAGGACGGCGCGCAGATCTCGGTGCGTCACTACGTCAACCTCGGCATCGCCGCGGCGACGCCGCGGGGTCTTCTCGTGCCGAACATCAAGGACGCGCAGTCGATGAACACGCGCGAGCTCGCCAAGGCGCTCGAGAGCCTCACGCTCACCGCGCGCGAGGGCAAGACGAGCCCGGCCGATCAGATCGGCGGCACGTTCACGATCACGAACATCGGTGTCTTCGGAGTGGATGCCGGCACCCCGATCATCAACCCCGGCGAGGCCGGCATCATCGCCCTCGGCGCGATCCGCCAGAAGCCGTGGGTCGTCGACGGCGAGGTGCGCCCCCGCTGGGTGACCACGGTGTCGGGCTCGTTCGATCACCGCGTGGTCGACGGCGACGGGATCTCGCGGTTCATCGCCGACGTGGCATCCGTTCTGGAGGAGCCGGCTCTGCTGCTCGACTGAGGTACGGAAGACTCTCGCGAGCACCGGCTGGCCGCAGCCAACGTCGGGGCCACACGAAGTGCATCGTGCTGAGGCAGAACACGCCCCATCCGGAGACGAGGAACTGCCAGCCGTCCACGCCCGGCGAACCTGCCTCTGCGCCCGCCCGGGCGAGAACCACGCCGACGATCAGGACGATGAAACCTCCCACGGCGCCGATCAGCGTGTACTCGCCGTGCGACAGCCACCACCGGCGAATCGGCGGGACGAGCCGGATCGGCAACCCGATCACCAGGGCGATCAGAGCCGACGGGATGGCGACGACGATCGGCAGGACGACCATCCCGATGAGCGTGAGCATCCCGTCGTATTCCGTCCACATCCCCCACAGCGACACTGCCGCCCCGGCGCCGACGACCGCGCCTCCGCCGAAGACGTTGATCAACGCCAGAGCGCCGGTACTCCGCCCCCAGGGCGGCGGAGTCCAGGTTCCGACGGGAACTTCTGCGGGGCGACCGGCATCCATATCGCGATCCTGACAGCCCGGAGACGACAGCGTTCGCCGATACTTCGACATCGCCTCATTCGTCTCGTCGCGTCATCGCTTCGGGGGCGCTGTCGACCGTGAACGCGCCGTGGCGGCGTCCGGCGCCGATATAGTGAAGCGCATTCACTAGCGTTGCCCCTCCATCGCCCGTCCGGGAAAGAGCCCCCATGTCCGACTCCACCGACATCGCCATCGTGACGGGCGCGGGAAGCGCCGACGGCATCGGCGCCGCGACCGCTCTCCTCCTGGGGCAGGCCGGCATGCGCGTGGTCGTCACCTCGACCACCGATCGCATCCAGGATCGGGTCGCCGACCTCCGCGCCGCGGGCATCGACGCCCGGGGCGTGGCCGCCGACCTCACGGACGAGCGGGGAGTGGATGCCGTGCTCCAGGCGGCGCGAGAAGCGTTCGGGGAGCCGACGGTCCTCGTCAACAACGCCGGCATGACCTCCGTCTCGCACGCGGATTCGCCCGCCGCCATCGACGACATCACCGTCGATCAGTGGCTGACCTCGCTGGACCGCAACCTCACCACCGCCTTGCGCATGACGCGCGCCGTCGTCCCCGCGATGCGGCGGGCCGGGTACGGACGCATCGTGAACATGGCATCCATCTCCGGACCCGTCATGGCGTACACCGGTGACGTGGCGTACCACGCGGCGAAAGCGGGCATGCTCGGGCTCACGCGGGGTGCGGCGGTCGACGTCGCGGCATCCGGGATCACCGTCAACGCGGTGGCGCCCGGGTGGATCGCGACGCCGTCGTCGAGCGAGCACGAGCTCGCGATGGGGCGCGCGACGCCCGTCGGACGCTCCGGCACGCCGCTCGAGGTCGCGGCCGCGGTCGCCTTCCTCGCGAGCCGGGGAGCGTCGTACGTCACGGGTCAGTTGATCGTCGTCGACGGGGCGAACTCGATCAACGAGGAGCGCGGGGCGTAGAACTCACTCCGGGAGCGACGCGCGCTCGCCGGCCGGGTTCTCGCGCGTCGGGATGAGCAACGCCAGGACGAGAGCGACGGCCGCCGCGCCGATCCCGAGCAGGAACGACACGTGGAACGCCTCCGCGGTGGGGACGCGGGTGTCACCCTCGCCCGTGGAGAGGGTCGCGAGGACGACGCCGACGATCGCGGCCGCCGTGCTCGTGCCCAGGGAGCGGGCGAGGGCGTTGAGACCGTTCGAGGCACCCGTCTCGCTCGGCGGGACGGCGCGCATGATGAGCATCGGCATGGCGGCGTAGCCGAAGCCGATTCCGAAGCCGATGAGGATGTTGGCGACGACGAAGTGCCACACCTCGGTGGAGAAGAAGAGGCTGAAGCCGTAGGCGAGGATCAGCGAGATCGATCCGGCCACGAGCAGCACGCGCGGTCCGATCGTGCGCGCGAGGGTGCCCGAGATGGGGGAGAGCACCATCATCACCAGCCCCGAGGGCATGACGACGAGGCTCGCGGCCAGCAGCGACAGTCCGAGGCCCACGCCGGTGGCGAGCGGGAGCTCGAGCATCTGCGGGTAGGCGACGTTCGAGGTGAACAGGGCGAAGCCCATCGCGATCGAGGCGAGATTGGTGAGCAGGACCGGACGGCGCGCGGCGACGCGAAGGTCGAGGAGGGGGTTCTCGACGCGCAGCTCGTACCAGCCCCAGACGAGAAGGATCAGGATGCCGCCGACGGCCAGCCCGAGAGTGAGCGGCGAGGTCCAGCCCCAGGTGTTGCCGCGCGAGACAGCGAGGAGGATGCCGATCAGGCCGATCGCGAGGCCCACGGCTCCGAGGTAGTCGAAGCGCCCGGCCGTGCGCAGCACGCTCACCGGCACGATCCACAGGACGAGCGCGAACACGACGGCGCCGAGGCCGCCCGCGATCCAGAACAGCCAGTGCCAGTCCGCGTTCTCGGCCACCAGGGCGCTGATGGGGAGTCCCAGCGCCCCGCCGACGCCGAGCGTCGCGCTCATCAGCGCGATCGCGCTGTCGACGCGGTTCTCATGCAGGACATCGCGCATGATCGAGATGCCGAGCGGCACCACGCCCACCACAGCCCCCTGCAGCGCGCGGCCGACGATGAGGCCGACGATTCCGCCGGACACGGCGGCGATCACCGAGCCGACGATCATCACCGCGAGGAGCACGAGCACCATGCGGCGCTTGCCGTACATGTCGCCCAACCGGCCCGCGATCGGTGTGAAGACGGCCGCGGCGAGCAGCGTGGAGGTCACCACCCAGGCGGTGTCGTCGCGCGAGGCGTTCAGCAGCGTCGGGAGCTGCGACTGGATCGGCACCACGAGGGTGAACATGAACGAGGAGCACAACCCCGCCAGGGCCAGCACCGCGACGACGGCTCCCTGGGATGGCATCCGGGTGAGTCTCTTGCGCGCGTTCTCATCCCGTGACATCGATTCCAGGCTATCCGTCGCACGAGGGGGGAGGATCGCGGGGGGCTATGGTCGATCCGTGCAGATGCGCCTCGAACTGGTTCCTCTCGCGGTCTCCGACGTCGAGCGGAGCATCGCCTTCTATCGCGACCGGGTCGGCTTCACGCTCGACCACGATGTCTCGCCGGGGAACGGGATGCGCGTCGTGCAGCTCACGCCGCCCGGTTCGGCCTGCTCGATCGCCTTCGGAACAGGGATGGGCGGCGGGGCGCCGGTGTCGAACATCCACCTCGTGGTGGACGACGTCGACGCGGCGCGGGCGGTACTCGCTGACCGGGGTGTCGAGATCAGCCCCGTGCAGGACGTGGGTGGAGGGGTCCGCTACGCGTTCTTCGCCGACCCCGACGGCAACTCGTGGGCCCTGCAGGAGATCGCGGTCGGTGCCGCTCCACCCGAGTAAGGCGGCTCAGACTGCCGCGCTGCGGCGCGCGGGTGCGGCCCCGCTGGTGGCACGCACCCGGAGAGCCGGGGAGAAGACCCGCCGCTGCGCATCTTGCCGTCCGCCGATGCGCTCGAGCAGCAGCTGTGCCGCCGTCGCGCCCATCTCCTGGCCGTGCTGGTCGACCGTGGACAGCCCGATGAGGGGGTGGCTGGCGATGGGGACGTCGTCGTAGCCGACCACCGCGAAGTCCACGGCGCTGAGTCCCCTCTCGACGGCCACCTCGAGCGCGGACAGGGCCAGGGAGTCGTGACCGGCGAACAGTGCCGTCGGTCGTGTATCGCGGTCCAGGACGTCACCGACCGTGTGGCGCACGTCGTGATCCGAGGAGTCGATGCGGATGACCTCGGGTTCGAGGCCGCGCTCGCGCATCATGCTCTCGTAGACGCGGAGCCGGCGCGGGTGCGGGTCGGTGCGCGGTTCGACGAGGATGCGCTCGTCGTTGGTCACGTGAACGATGCGGGTGTGGCCCGCCTCGAAGAGGTGTTCCATCACCAGGCGCGCGCCGGTGTCGTCGTCGCCGACCACGACGTCGTAGTGCTGCGGGTGGTCGTGCTGTCCGACCTGGACGAGGGGAACGCGCCGCCCGAGTCCCTCGAGCCAGGTCTGCGGGACGGCGGGCGCGACGGCGATGATCCCGTCGACCTGCCGGTCGTACAGACTCTCGAGGGCGGCCGTGCCGCTCACCGGGTCGGCCATCGGCGCGATGATCAACTGGTACGCGGACGCGTTCAACTCCTGCACGATGCCCGTCAGGATGCGCGTGAAGAACTCATTGTCGACCTGCGGGAGCTGCACGCCGATCGTCGCAGTCGACCCGCGCATGGCTCGCGCCGCCACGCGGGGGCGGTAGTCGAGAGCGGCAATGGATGCCATCACCCGTTCGCGCATCCGATCGCTCACGCCGTAGGCGTCACGGATGACCTTCGAGACAGCGGCGCGGGACACCCCGGCGTGCTGCGCGACATCTTCGATGGTGGCGGCTCGGGCGGGAGAGCCGGGGGGCGACGCGTTGTCCAGCATCGAACTCCTTCGGTCGGTCTCCACCCAATGTAGATCGGTTGACGAAATCGCGCCAGTCGGTTTATTGTCGCTTCGTCACCTCGTGTAGATCGGTTTACACTCGATCTCGCACCCGATCACGAGGCGTCGAATCGACCGGACTCTTCAGCGCCCGGCCCCTTACAAGGAGGTAAGCAGTGTCCTCATTCATCACCCCGCGCCGCACGACGACCGTCGTCGCCGGTGCCGCTCTCGCCGCTCTGGCCCTCGCCGGCTGTTCCGGCGGAACGGGGGGAACCTCGGCTGACGGCAAGGTCGAGATCACGTATCTGACCACGAACGGCGACGACTCGATCGCCACCGGGAACGCCCTGATCGCGGCGTTCGAGAAGGCCAACCCCGACATCACGGTCACGCTGAACACCCGCCCGGGCGGCACGGAGGGCGACAACCTCGTCAAGACGCAACTGTCGACCGGCGAGATGGACGACGTGTTCTTCTACAACACCGGCTCCCTCTTCCAAGCACTCAACCCCGACCAGACGCTGGCGAACCTCGCCGACGAGTCGTGGGCGTCGGAGGTGACCGACAACTTCAAGACCGTCGTCTCCACCGGCAACGGCACCTACGGTGCGCCCCTCGGCACCTCGATGGCCGGCGGCATCGCCTACAACACCAAGGTCTTCTCCGATCTGGGTATCAGCGTCCCCACCGACTGGTCCTCGCTCGTCGCGGCAGCCGAGAAGATCAAGGCGGCGGGGATCACCCCCATCGAGCAGACCTACGGCGACACCTGGACCTCGCAGCTGTTCCTGCTCGCCGACTTCGGCAACGTCCTGAAGCAGGACGAGAACTGGGCGAAGGACTTCACCGCCAACAAGGCGAAGTTCGCCCAGGAGCCCGCCCTCGCCGGCTTCACGCACCTGCAGGAGGCGTTCGACAAGGGCCTCTTCAACGCCGACTTCGCCTCGGCCACCGCCGCGGACGGCTCAGCCGCCCTCGCCACCGGCAAGGCGGCGATGTACCCGATGCTCTCGAGCGCCGTCCTGAGCAACATCAAGCAGTCGAACCCCGACGCGGTGAACGACATCGGGTTCTTCGCCATGCCGGCCGACAAGTCCGCGAACACGACGCTGACGGTCTGGGAGCCGAACGCGGTCTACATCCCGAAGACCACGGAGGGTGCGAAGCTCGACGCGGCGAAGAAGTTCGTCTCGTTCATCAACTCGTCCGAGGGTTGCGACATCCAGAACGCCAACTTCGTCGCGGGCGGTCCGTTCTCGATCAGCTCGTGCTCGGTTCCTTCGGATGCCGCGCCCCTGGTCGCGGAGATCCAGAAGTACGTCGAAGACGGCAAGAGCGCCCCGGCGCTCGAGTTCCTCTCGCCCGTCAAGGGACCGAACCTCGAGAACATCGCGATCAGCGTCGGCTCCGGGATCTCGAGCGCCCAGGACGGCGCCGCGGCCTATGACGAGGACGTGAAGAAGCAGGCCCAGCAGCTCGGTCTCTCCGGCTGGTGAATCCGCGCTGATCCCAGCGCTCCCCCGTGCGGCCGGTGCCCCCACGCCGCCGCACACCGCGGGGCCGGAGACCCCCTCTCCGGCCCCGCTCTCCCCCACGAAGGAGTGACCGATGGCCCAGACGTTCGCCAATGTGGTGCCGCCTCAGGTGCGGAACCGGCGTCGAGGCGCACCCCCCGCCACGCGGGCGGGCCGCAAGATGCGCAGCATGTACCCGTCGTGGTTCTACATCCCGGCGGCCGCGCTGTACGTCGTGCTCTTCGCGGTCCCGACGTTCGCCTCGTTCTACTTCAGCCTGACGCGGTGGTCGCTGTTCGACGTCCACTTCATCGGACTGGACAACTTCGTGCAGTTCTTCTCGGACCCGCAGCTGTCACAGGCGTTCCTGCACACGCTCGTCTATGCCGTCATCACCAGCGGCCTCAAGGTGGTTCTCGGGCTCGCGCTGGCCGTCCTCCTGACGTCCTCCCTGATCGGGCGCGGCTACCTGCGCGCCGTCACGTTCTTCCCCGTGCTCGTCTCCACGATCGGCGTCGGTCTGACCTTCAAGGTGCTGCTCGACCCTTTCGACGGCGTGGTGAACGGTGCGCTGTCGGTGTTCGGCATCCAGGGTCCGGGGTGGCTGACCGATCCGAATCTCGCGCTCATCAGCGTGGCGCTGGTCGACGTGTGGAAAGGCCTCGGCATCGCCACGCTCATCTACATCGCGGGGATCGTCGCGATCCCGCAGGAGTACTTCGAGGCCGCCCGCGTCGATGGGGCGAGCGCGTGGAAGGTCTTCCGCAACATCACTTTCCCCCTGTCGTGGCCCGCGACCGGGACGGTCGTGATCCTGTCGCTCATCGGTGGCTTGCGCTCGTTCGACCTGATCTGGGCGATGACCAAGGGTGGCCCCGGATTCAGCTCGGACGTCATCGCGTCCGTGATCTACAAGCAGTACCAGGCGGGCTTCTACGGTCTGTCGACCGCGGGCAACGTCGTCCTCTTCGTCGTCGTCACGGCCGTCATGATCCCCATCTCGATCTTCATCAACAAAAGGAGCGTGGACTCATGAGCCGCCTCGCTGTGCGGCGGTGGACCGTCGGCACGATCGCGATCGTCGTGTCGGTCGTCGTGTTCCTCGTCCCGTTCGCCTTCATCCTCGTCACCGCGGCCAAGACCGCGCCGGAGGCCTCGACGCTCTCCTTCAGCTGGCCCGCGGAGTGGAAGCTCTGGGACAACATCGCCGCCGTACTCGCCGATAGGGACGGCATCCTGATCCGCGCCTTCGTCAACAGCATCGTGCTGACCGTGGCGAGCGTGGTGATCATGGTCGTCCTCGCGGCGATGGTCGGGTACGTGCTCCAGCGCAAGAAGTCCCGGTGGAACGGCATCATCAACTTCTTCGTCCTCGCGGGCCTCATCGTGCCGCCCGCGGTCGTCCCGACGATTTGGGTTCTGCAGGGGCTCGGGCTGTTCAAGACGCTGGGCGGGCTGATCCTGATCGAGGCGACGTTCGGTCTGTCGTTCTGCATCCTGCTGTTCCGGGCGTTCGTCTCGACGATCCCGCGCGAGCTGGACGAGGCCGCCCTGATCGACGGCGCCGGTCCCATCCGCCTGTTCTTCCAGATCGTGCTGCCGCTGCTCAAGCCGGTCATCGTCACGGTCATCGTGGTGCAGGCGGTCGCGGTGTTCAACGACTTCGCCAACCCCCTCTACTTCCTCCCGGGCGACGCGAATGCCACGGTGCAGCTCACGCTCTACGCCTACGCCTCGAGCTCGACCAGCGCCGGGCAGCTGAACCTGCTGTTCGCCGACATCCTCCTCATCACCATCCCGCCACTCGTCATGTACGTCTTCTTCAACCGCCAGATCGTGGCGGGCATGACCAGCGGCGCGATCAAGGGCTGACCCATGTTCACGATCGCTCGTCTCATCACTCCGACCGCACCCGTGGACGGGGCCGCCACGCTCGTCGGTCGCTTTGCGCTCGATCAGGGTCACGGCGACCTCGTCCGCGCAAGCCTGCGATACTCCGCGCTCGGCGTCGTCGAGGCGACACTGAACGGTGTGCGGGTCTCGGACGAGCTCCTCACGCCGGGTTGGTCGAGCTACGAATGGCGGGTGCGGGTCGCCGAGACCGACGTCACCTCCCTCGTCGCCGACGATTCGACGCTCGAGCTCACCCTCGGCAACGGCTGGTACCGCGGCAGCCTGACCTGGATGGGAGCGACCGGGGTCTACGGCGACCGCCTCGCCGCGGTCGCCCAGATCGACCTCGTCTTCTCCGACGGACACACACAGGTGTGGGCCACCGACGACTCGTGGTCGGCGAGGCCCTCCGACACGGTGTCCGACGACCTCTACCACGGGCAGACGATCGACGCCCGGCGTCGTCAAGCCGCCTCCTTCGAGGCGCCGGTCGAGGCCATCGACGACGCCTCCGTCCGCTTCGAGCCCTACGTCGGACCGCCCGTGGTTCCGGTGGAGACGCTCGCGGTGCGGGACGCCTGGCTGTCGCCCACCGGGCGGATGATCGTCGACTTCGGCGAGAACGTCGTCGGGTGGGTCCGTGCCGAAGTAACCGGCGAGCCGGGTCGCGTCGTCACGCTGCGGCACGCCGAGGTGTTGGAGAAGGGCGAGATCGGCATCCGTCCCCTGCGGTCGGCTCGCGCCACCGATCGGTTCATCCTCTCCGGCGGCGACGACGTCTTCGAGCCCCGTTTCACCTTCCACGGCTTCCGCTACGTCGAGGTCGAGGGCTGGCCCGGAGGAGTGGATGCCATCCGCCGGGGCGGACTCACCGCGATCCGGATCAGCTCGCGCCTGCGGCGCACCGGCACCTTCTCGAGCTCCGATCCCCTGCTCAACCGTCTGCACGAGAACGTGGTGTCGAGCACCCTCGGCAACTTCGTCGACCTGCCCACCGACTGCCCCCAGCGCGACGAGCGTCTGGGCTGGACCGGCGACATCTCCGTCTTCGCGCCGACGAGCGCGTACCTGTTCGACGTCAGCGACTTCCTCCGGGACTGGCTGCGTGATGTCGTCGCGGAGCAGGAGCACCAGGGCGGAGTGGTGCCGTACGTCGTGCCCGATGTGCTGAAGTACGTCGGCGTACCGGAGGACATCACCCCGGTCGACTCGACGGCCGTGTGGAGCGACGCGATCGTGTGGGTGCCATGGGCGGTGTGGATGGCATCCGGTGACGTCCGCGTGCTCTCGGAGAATTTCGAGGGGATGCTGTCGCACCTCCGCCACGTCTCCTCCCTGGTCTCGGGCACCGGCCTGTGGGACCGCGGTTTCCAGTTCGGCGACTGGCTCGACCCGGACGCGCCCCCGGAGGACCCCGCCGCCGCCAAGGCCGACCGAGGACTGGTCGCCACCGCGTGCCTGTACCGCTCCGCCGATCTCGCCCTGCGTGTCGCCGACGTGTTGGATCGCGAGGACGTGCGCGACGAGCTGGAGCGCCTGCGTGACGCGACCCGGGCCGCGTTCCGCGCCGCCTACGTGGACATCGAGGCGCGGCGGCTGCGCAACCACTGCGAAACGTCGTACGCGCTCGCCATCGTGTTCGGGCTGCTCGACGACGGTGAGCGTTCCTGGGCGGGCGCGCGTCTCGCTGACCTCGTGGAGGAATCGGGGTTCCGCATCTCGACCGGCTTCGCGGGGACGCCGTACATCCTCGACGCGCTGAGCGGCACGGGGCACGTCGACGCGGCGGGGCGCCTGCTGCTGCAACGCGAGTGCCCCTCGTGGTTGTACCCGGTGACGATGGGGGCGACGACGATCTGGGAGCGCTGGGATTCGATGCTGCCGGACGGCACGATCAACCCGGGCGAGATGACCTCGTTCAACCACTACGCCCTGGGCGCGGTCGCCGATTGGATGCATCGCGAATTGGCCGGACTGGCCCCGATCGAGCCGGGCTACTCCCGGGTACGCGTCGCCCCGCAGCCGCTCGCCGGTATCGATCACGCCCAGACCTCGTTCGACAGCGTGCACGGGACGGTGGCGGTGTCCTGGCGTCGCGAAGGAACCGTCGTGCACCTCGACGTGACGGTTCCCGAGGGGGTCGTCGCCGACGTCCGGCTCGGTCAGGTCGCCGCCGAAGTCGGAGCCGGTCTGCACCGGTTCTCCGCGGAGCTCGCACCGACCGTCGCGGTGTGATCGCCGTGGCAGGCCGACCGTGACGGCGGCCGGCCTGCCACTCCCGACGGCGGTGTCGCCGCCGGATTCTCGATGAAGAGCCGAACGCGAGCCCCTCCGTCAGCGCCATCCGGCGGAAGGGCTGACTCGGTCCTCGGGCACTGACGACCGGAGAGCGCTTCGTCTACTCGATGACGCCGCGTGACGACCCGTTACCACCCGTAACGCTCCGACTTTGGCATCCACTCTGCGCATGTTGACGTGGTGTCATGACTTCGCACCGCACCGCACGCCTGGCCACGATCCTCGGCGCCTCCACCGCAGCACTCCTCTTCGCCCTCACCGGGTGCGCCGGGGGAGCGGCATCCTCCGATGACTCCTCGCGCATCGTCCTCGGCGCCGACGACGGCAACGAGGCGCACTGGACGGTGCTGAAGCAGAAGCTCGCCGACGAGGGCATCGACCTCGAGGTGCGCACCATCAACGACGGTGTGCAGCTCAACCAGGGCGTGCAGGACGGCGAGCTCGACGTCAACCTGTTCCAGCACCTCATCTACCTGTCGCAGTTCAACGTCGAGAACAACGGCACGCTCGTGCCCGTCGGCGCGACCGCGGTGTACCCGCTGGCGTTGTACTCCGAGAAGTACCAGGACGTGAAGGACCTGCCGGAGGGCGCCAAGGTCGCGATCCCGAACAACCCGACGAACCTCGCCCGCGGCCTTCTCAACCTGCAGACCGCCGGCCTGCTGACGCTGAAAGACGGCGGCAACGCGCTCTCGACCCCCGCGGACATCGTCACGACGAAGGTCGAACTGCTCCCGGTCGACACGAACCAGACGGTCACGGCACTCAAGGACGGCAGCGCCCAGGCCGCGATCGTCAACAACACGCAGGCGCAGAAGGGCGGGCTCGGGGACGAGCTCATCATCTTCAAGGAAGACCTGAACAACCCGCAGCTCGCGCCGTACATCAACGCCTTCGTCACGCGCGAAGACAAGAAGGACGACCCCCGCTGGGCCAAGCTCGTCGAGGCGTACCACTCGCCCGAGGTCGAGGCCGCGGTGACCGAGCTCAACCAGGGCAACCTCCAGTTCAAGACGGAGTGGACCGGCGCTCAGCTGCAGGACGAGCTGACCAGCCTCGAGGACGCCCTCAAGGCCCAGAAGGGATGACCGCGGTCATCGAACTGCGGGGCGTCACGAAGACCTTCCGCACCGATCGCCGCTCCTCCTCCACCGCCGTCGACGACGTGTCGCTGACGGTGGAGGAGGGCTCGATCGTCGGCGTCATCGGATACTCCGGTGCGGGCAAATCGACCCTCGTGCGCCTGCTCAACGGCCTCGAGAAGCCGACGTCGGGCGCCGTCGAAGTGCTGGGCGTGAACGTGGGGGATGCCGGCGAGGCGAAGCTGCGCGACCTCCGGCGCCGCGTCGGCATGATCTTCCAGCAGTTCAACCTCTTCACCTCGCGGACGGTCGCGGCCAACGTCGCCTACCCGCTCAAGGTGGCGGGCTGGAAGAAGGCCGACCGCGACAAGCGGGTCGCCGAGCTGCTCGACTTCGTGGGAATCGGCGACAAGGCGAAGCAGTACCCGCGGCGCCTCTCGGGCGGGCAGAAGCAGCGCGTCGGCATCGCTCGAGCGATCGCGACGAACCCGCAGATCCTGCTCGCCGACGAAGCCACCAGCGCGCTCGACCCGCAGACCACGGCCGAGGTGCTCGACCTCCTGCGCGAGATCAACCGGCGCTTGGGCATCACGATCGTCGTCATCACCCATCAGATCTCGATCGTGCACGAGCTGTGCGACCAGGTCATCGTGATGGACGGCGGACGCGTCGTCGACAGCGGCGACACGTACCGGGTGTTCGCGCACCCGCGTGCCGAGCTGACCAAGCGCTTCGTCGCCGCGGTGACGCAGGGCGTGCCCTCGGGTGAGGCGCTTTCGGCGCTCGCCGCGGGCGGGGGTGACCTCGTCAGCGTCGAGGTGAACGAGTTCACCAGCGAGGACGTGTCGGAGGTGTTCCACCGCCATGGCGCGCGGCACTCGGTGGTCTACGGCGGGGTGACCGACGTGCTCGGAAGGCAGCTCGGCACTCTCACCTACCGCGTTCATGCCGACGACGTGGATGCCCTCGTCGCCGAGCTGCGCACGCACACCGACGTCGTCGTCCCCACTGCGGAGGCCCGCGCATGAACAAATGGGACACCCTCACCCCGGTACTGCTGCAGTCCATCGGCGAGACCGTCTACATGGTCGCGGTCTCGCTGCTCATCTCGGGCGTCGCGGGACTCGCCATCGGCGCGCTCCTGTACGCCACCCGTCCCGGCAACCTCTTCGCGAACCGGGTCGTGTTCGCCGTCGCGAACCTCGTGATCAACCTCATCCGTCCGATCCCGTTCATCATCTTCCTCACCGCCGTGGCCCCGGTCACGCGCGCGGTGACGGGGACGACCCTGGGAACGGATGCCGCGATCGTCCCGATCACGATCATGGCCACGGTCGTGATCGCCCGCGTGGTGGAGCAGAACCTCGTCGCCGTCGACCCGGGCACCGTCGAGGCCGCCCGCGCGGTGGGTGCGCGGCGCATCGGCGTGCTGTTCGGCGTCGTCATCCCCGAGGCGCTCGCGCCGCTGATCCTCGGCTACACGTTCATGTTCATCGCGGTCGTCGACATGTCGGCCATGGCCGGGTACATCGGCGGCGGCGGTCTGGGCAACTTCGCGATCATCTACGGCTACCAGCAGTTCAATCAGCAGGCGACCTGGGTGACCGTGGCGATCATCGTGGTCATCGTGCAGGCGGGTCAGCTGGTCGGCAACGCTCTCGCCCACCGCATCCTCCGGCGCTGAGACGTGGTGTCACGGGCGCGCTGAGTGTCCAAAACACCCGGAGCGCACGAAAATGCGTCCGGGTGTTTTGGACACTCACGGCCGCGAGGCCGCGCACGAACCACCCGTTCCGAACGAGGGCGAGCGGCGACGGCGACGGCGTGGCTGAGAACACGTCATGAACCCCCTCCTGAGTTTGAGAACGGTTATCAGTACCGTTACAGTGACTGGCATGACCCGACGCCTCCTCGCTCCTCTCGTCCTCGGTGCGGCCTCCGTGCTCGCCCTCGCCGGTTGTGCCGGGGCGTCGCCCTCGGCCGGTTCGACCGCGAGCGCCGACGGCAAGGTCACCGTCGTGGCATCCACCGACGTCTACGGGTCGATCGCCCAAGCGGTCGGCGGTGACTTCGTCGACGTGACCTCGATCATCACCTCGCCGACGCAGGACCCGCACGAGTACGAAGCGAGCGCGCAGGACCAGCTCACCCTGAAGAACGCCGGTCTGGTCATCGAGAACGGCGCCGGATACGACTCCTTCATGGAGGGACTCGTCCAGGCCAGCGGCACGACCGCGCCGGTCCTCACGGCTGTCGAGTACAACCACGACTACCCCGGTGCAGAGTCGCATGACGACGCGAGCCCCGCGCCGAGCGAGAGCGCCGATGACCACGACCACGCGGACGACGACGGTCACGATCACATCGAGGGCTTCAACGAGCACGTCTGGTACGACCCGCACACGATCGAAGACCTCACCGCGGCGATCGCGAGCGAGCTCGGCAAGCTGGCACCCGACCACGTCGCGGACTTCAACACCAACGCGGAAGCCTTCACCCAGCAGGTCGCGGGTCTCGAGGGCTCTCTCGACCAGATCAAGGCGAAGGATGCCGGAGCGAAGATCTTCGTGACCGAGCCGGTGCCGCTGTACCTGACCACCGCGGCGGGCCTCGACAACGCCACCCCCAACGAGTTCAGCGAGTCGGTGGAGGAGGGTCAGGACGTCCCGCCGGCCACCCTGCTCGAGTCTCTGCAGCTGCTGGATTCCGGCCAGATCAAGGTGATGATCGTCAACCCGCAGACCGGTGGCGCCGAGGTGACGAAGGTCCAGGACGAGGCGAAGTCGAAGAACATCCCCGTGATCGAGTTCACGGAAACGCTCCCCGAGGGTCAGACTTACATCTCGTGGATGCAGAGCAACATCACGGCGCTGAGCGACGCGCTGGCCGCGTGAGCGCAGCGGCACCGCTGCGCATCCACGGCGCCGCCCTCGAGCGGGGTGGACGCGAGCTCTGGTCCGGGCTCGACCTCGAGGTCGAGCCCGGCGAGCTCGTCGCGGTGCTCGGCCCCAGCGGCTCGGGCAAGACGACCCTCCTGCGCGCGATCCTCGGCCTCGAGCGCCTGAGCACCGGCTCGATCGAGGCGCTCGGCGAGCCCGTGCGTCGCGCGGGCAACCGCCACATCGGCTACATCCCGCAGCAGCGTCCCCTGCCGCGGGAGACGCCCCTGCGCGGCCGCGACATCGTCGGGCTGGGTGTCGACGGACACCGCCTCGGCCTGCCGCTGTCCCGCAAGAAGGACCGCGCGCGCATCGACGACCTCCTCGAGGCCGTCGGAGCCACCGCCTTCGGCGACCGGCCCGTCGGACTGCTCTCCGGCGGCGAGCAGCAGCGCCTGCGCGTGGGCCAGGCCCTCGCCGACAACCCCGCTCTCCTGCTCTGCGACGAGCCGCTGACGAGCCTCGACCTGGCGAACCAGCAGGCCGTCGTCCGGCTCATCGACCGGCACCGCCGCGAGCGCGACGCGGCCGTCCTCCTCGTCACCCACGACATCAACCCGGTCCTCACGCGGGTCGACCGCATCCTCTACATCGCGAACGGCCGTTTCACGCTCGGCACCCCCGACGAGGTGCTCACGACCGAGACGCTGACCGCCCTCTACGGAGCCCCCGTCTACGTGGTCCGCGCCGGCGGACAGCTCATCGTCGTCGGAGCTCCGGATGCCGATGAGGCCCACCACCATCACCACGACGAGGATCACGCATGAACGGGGCCGACATCGGCAACGCCCTCTTCGGGGGCGTGAGCCAGTACGGCGCGATCCTCGAGCTGGTGCAGAACTCCGTGTACGCGGGGGCCATCCTGGGCCTGGTCGGCGGACTGATCGGCGTCTTCGTGATGCAGCGCGACATGGCGTTCGCCGTGCACGGCATCAGCGAGCTGTCGTTCGCCGGCGCGGCCGTCGCCCTGCTGATCGGGGTCGACGTGGTCTCGGGCTCGATCGTGGGCTCGCTGATCGCCGCGGCGTTGATCGGCGTGCTGGGTGCCCGCGCGCGAGACCGCAACTCGATCATCGGCGTGCTCATGCCGTTCGGCCTGGGTGTCGGCATCCTGGCCCTGTCGCTCTACAACGGGCGCAGCGCCACCCGGTTCAGCCTGCTGACCGGGCAGATCGTGTCGGTCCAGAGCGGGCAGCTCGGGTGGCTCGTCGCGATCGGGGCGGTCGTCCTCGTCGCGCTGCTGCTGATCTGGCGCCCTCTGCGCTTCGATTCTCTCGACCCGCAGTCCGCCGCCGCGCGGGGGGTGAACACCACCGCGGTCTCGCTCGTGTTCATGCTTCTTCTGGGGCTCATCGTCGCCGTCGCGGTGCACATCATCGGCGCGTTGCTCGTGATGGCGCTGCTCGTCACCCCGGCCGCGGCGGCGATGCGGGTGGCATCCGGTCCCCTGTCGGTGCCGGTGCTCGCGGCGCTGTTCGGATTCGTGTCCGCGGTGGGCGGCGTGCTGCTCGCGGTCGCGGGAACCCTGCCGGTCAGCCCCTACATCACGTCGATCTCGTTCTTCATCTACCTCGTGTGCCGCGTGATCGGTGCGCGCCGCGACCGCACGACGCGAGCCGCGTAGGGCGCCCAGCCGATTCACCGATCACCTGGCTAAACTCGGGGCCATGGTCCAGCGCAACACGTGGCAGCGAGAGCGGGTGCGCGAAGCCCTGTCCGGTGCGGGCGGCTTCGTCAGCGCCCAAGCGCTCCACGCGACGCTGCGCGACGAGAACACCGGCATCGGCCTGGCCACCGTCTACCGCACGCTCGCGGGGATGGCCGCCCAGGGTGACGCCGACTCGCTGCAGAGCCCGGAAGGCGAGAATCTCTTCCGCGCGTGCGAGACCCGCGGTCACCACCACCATCTGATCTGCCGTTCGTGCGGCGTCGCCGTCGAGATCGCCGCGACCGACGTCGAGGAGTGGGCCCAGCGCACCGCCGCCCAGCACGGCTTCACCGAGGCTGAGCACGTGGTCGACATCTTCGGCATCTGCGCCGATTGCGCCCGCGCGCGGGCCCGTGAGCGTGGCGACGAGTAGTCGCACCGCGACGCCGTCGCCGCAGCGCACCGGCGCCTCCCGCACCCTCGTCGCTCTCGGTCTGGGTGTCGTCGTCGTCGCGGCGCTCTTCTTCATCGACGCCTTCGCGCCGACGTTCTTCTCCCAGCCGCTGCCGACCCGCGCGCAGGACGGGCTGACCCTCGCCCTCAGCGTGCTGATCGAGTCGCTGCCCTTCGTCGTCCTCGGCGTGGTGCTGTCGATCATCGTGCAGGTGTGGGTGCCGCCGGGAACGATCGAGAGATGGATGCCGCGCGCGCCGTGGGCGCGCCGAGCGGTGCTGTCCCTCCTGGGCATGTTCATCCCCGTGTGCGAGTGCGGCAACGTGCCCTTCGCCCGCGGGCTGCTCATGCGCGGCTTCGGGGTGTCCGACACGCTCACCTTCCTGGTCGCGGCGCCGATCGTGAACCCGATCGTCATCATCAGCACGCACGCGGCCTTCGGCTTCAGTGACGGCATCCTCGTGGCGCGTCTCATCGGCGGGTTCCTCGTCGCCAACCTGATCGGCTGGCTGTACAGCCGGCATCCCGATCCCGACAAGCTGCTCACGGAGCGCTTCCTCGAGACGTGCGAGATCGTCGTGCAGGAGCGCGGCGACCGCGGTCGACGGACGCTCGCGCAGCTGGTCGTCGAACTGCGCTCGGTCATGCCGGCGCTGATCATCGGGTCTCTGCTCGCGGGTGCGGTGCAGGTGCTCATCCCGCGCAGCGCTCTGCTGGCGATCGGGTCCGACCCGGCACTGTCGATCGCCGCGATGATGGCCCTCGCGATCGTGGTGTCGCTGTGCTCCAACGTCGACGCGTTCTTCGCGCTGTCGTTCGCCTCGACGTTCACCCCGGGCTCGATCGTCGCCTTCCTCGTGGTCGGTCCGATCATCGACCTCAAGATGATGGCGCTGCTGCGCACGACGTTCTCCACTCGTGTGCTCCTGGGGATGACGGTGGTCGTCGTCCTGTTCGCCTTCGCGCTCGGAACGGTGGTGAACCTCCTTGTCTAAGACCGGTGCCCTCGCCACCCGCTGGCTCGGGGTGGGCCTCACGGCCTGCCTGTCGATCACGACGATCACGCTGTGGATCACGGGCCGGATGTCGCTGTACATCAACCCCGATTCCGCGTGGTTCGCCGTCGGGATGTCCTTCGTGGCGTTGATCGGCGCGATCGCGTCGTTCGCCCTCCCGCTCGGCGCCGAGGCCGACCACGGCCATGACCACGAGCACGGCCACGCGCCGGCGGCTGCGTCGGCTCGTCGAGAGGCCTTCGCTCACGCCGACCACGCGCACAGCGATCCCGCCGACGCCCATGACCACGCCGCGCACGACCACCTCGCGGCGCGCCCGCGCCTGACGGCGGGGGGCATCGCCGCGTTCACGGGAGGCGTCCTCGCCTCGACCGCCGTGGTCGCCGTGCTGCTCACGCCCGCCGCCTCGCTCTCCACCGAACTCGCGGTGTCGCGCGACGTGGGTGCCGCTCCCCTCTTCGCCGGGTCCGACGTGATCACGCTCGCCGCCTCCGGCGACACCTCGAAGTTCGGCGTCGGCGACTGGTCGGCGGTCTTCGCGCACGCGACCAACCCCGAGACCTTCGACGGCAAGCCGGTCACCCTGACGGGGTTCATCACGCCCGGCGGCGACGGCGCGACCTTCGACCTCACGCGGCTCGTGATCACGCACTGCGTGATCGACGCGCAGACGGCCCGCCTGCCGATCGCCGCGACCGGGGACGCCCCCGCGAGCGGGCAGTGGGTCACGGTCACCGGTACCGTGCGATCGAGCGGCGACGGCAAACTCGAGGTGCACGCCGAGCAGGTCGCCGCGATCGACGAGCCGGCGGACCCCTATGAGTACTGAGACCCGGCGTCGGGGCGGTTCCGATTCCCGCCGAGCGCGCGCGCGGCGACGACAGGGACGCGGCTACCTCCTCGCGTTCGGCGCCGTGATGCTCGCCCTCGTCCTCGTGGGCGGGGTCGGCGGGGTCGTCGCCGTCGCGCAGGGTCCCCGCGTGACGGACGTGCAGGTCGATCCCGAGGCCGGGATCGCGGCATCCGGATCCCGGGTCATCCTCACCACGACGCAGTCGCTCGAGAAGGTGGATGCCTCGCAGGTTCAGGTCGAGCCGGCCACGCCGTTCACCGTCGACACCTCGGGGCGCAGCGTGGGGATCCGCTTCACGCTGCCGCTGCGCGACGACTCCGACTACACCGTCACGGTCACCGACGTGAAGGGGCTCGGCGCCGGCCCCGGGGCGACCCTGACCGAGTCGTTCCGCACGCCGCCCCTGCAGGCCTACCTGATGCAGCGCGGCAGCCCCGAGGGCGACACGATCTTCCGGACCGACCTCGCCGGGAAGGCCGGACTCCCGGTGTTCACCGACCCGCACATCGAGGACTTCCGCACGACCGCGAATCACCTCGTCATCTCGACGCGCGACGGCGACAACGCTCGGGTGATCGTCACCGACCTGGACGGCAAGAACCCCCGGGATGTGACGCTTCCCGGGCCCGGCTTCGTGTCGAACCTGCAGTCCGCCGACAGGGGTGAGCGGTTCGGCTTCACCTTCTCGGATGCCACCCTCGGCGCCGCGGGCGGACGCGAGAGCCGGCTCTTCACCGCGTCGGCCGCGACCGACGATGCCCCGGTCGAGGTGGGACTCAACGGTGGCGACGTCCGCATCGCCGACTGGCGCTTCGTCCCGGACACCGACAGCATGCTCGTGCTCACGTTCGATTCGCGTCTCCTGCTGACCGATGCGGTGGGCGGAAACGCCGCCCCGCTCGGCAGCGCCGTGGCCATCGACGGCATCGCCCGCGGGTCGTCGGTGGCGATCGTCGAGCGCATCGAGGGGGTGCGCGAGATCAACCTCACGGACGGGTCGGAGCAGGAACTGGTGGCGCCGGTGGACCCGCCCGGGACGCCGGGACGGGCGACACCGGTCCCCGGGATCGACGCCGGCACCGTTCGCTCGTTCGCGGACATCGGCTCGGACGGGGCGTACCGCTCGACCATCGTCGGACACGTCGACACCGACGGAACGGTGCGCAAGCTCCTCGACGTCCCCGGAACCGACACGGTGCTGCAGACCTGCGTCTCCCCGAGCGGTCGCTACGCCGCCGTCCTCGTGGCGCCGCAGGCCGTGAGCAATCCCTTCGACCGCTACCAGCTGCCCCTCCCCGGCAAGCTCCTGACGCACCTCGTCGAGCTCGACACCGGTCAGGAACTCGTCGCCCTGCAGGGCTTCGACCTGTCGTGGTGCCAGGTGCCCCCGGGATGACGCGCTTCGCGACACGGAGCGATCTCTCGGCCCTGCCGGTGGAGGTCGCTCCGCTGCTGCTCGGGGCCGTTCTCGAGACCGAGGTCGAGGGGGAGCGGGTCGCGGTGCGCCTCACCGAGGTGGAGGCGTATCACGGCCTCGGCACGGGCGATCGCCCCGATCCGGGCTCGCACGCCCGCATGGGCCCGACGGCGCGCAACGCGACGATGTGGGGGGAGCCGGGTCACCTGTACGTGTATCTCAGCCATGGCATCCATTCCTGCGTCAATGTCGTGTGCGGCCCGGACGGTGTCGCGGGAGGTGTGCTCTTGCGCGGAGGCGAGATCGTGGAAGGAGCCGATGTCGCCGAGCGACGGCGCCTCGAGCGCCGAGGGGCGGTGCGCGCTGCGCGCGACCTCGCGCGCGGGCCGGGTCGTCTGGGCGACGCCATCGGCCTGCGGCATCCTCGGCACGACGGGATCGATGTGGTGACGGGCGAGGTCCGCGCGGGTGCGCGAGCCCGGCTGCGGTGGCCGGACGAACCGGTGCGCGCGGTGGCGACCGGACCCCGCGTCGGCGTGGCGGGCATCGCCGGCACGGCCGCGTTCCCGTGGCGCTTCTGGATCGAGGGGGATGCCACGGTGTCCGCGTTCCGCTGGGGCCGCGGTGCCGCTGAGGCGGCGGGGGAGTAAGGGTCCCGGTCCCTTCGACAGGCTCAGGGACCTCGACGGCGAAGGCGGCTCCGCGAGGTGCGAGGTGGCTGAGCCTGTCGAAGCCACCGGGAGTCAAGGCGACACGCCGTCCGTGCTAGACTGACCCCTTGTCTGCGCGCACTCCAGCACGCAGTTCGCATCCCTTCTCCTGATCCCGACCTTCCGTCGTGTTCAGGCGGGGTGCAGACAAGGGATCTTGGGTGGCACCGTCCGGTGTCACGGTACAGAAGGAGACATCACCATGGCAGCAGTGTGCCAGGTGACTGGAGCGGTTCCCGGCTTCGGTCACAACATCTCGCACTCGCACCGCCGGACGAAGCGCCGCTTCGACCCGAACGTGCAGAAGAAGACCTACTTCGTTCCGTCGCTGGGTCGCAACATCAAGCTCAACGTTTCGGCGAAGGGCATCAAGGTCATCGACGCGCGCGGTATCGAAGCCGTCGTCCGTGACCTGCAGGCGAAGGGCGTGAAGCTGTAATGGCGAAGAAGGCTCAGGACGTCCGTCCGATCATCAAGCTGCGTTCGACCGCGGGCACGGGGTACACCTACGTGACGCGCAAGAACCGCCGCAACAACCCCGACCGCATCGTGCTCAAGAAGTACGACCCCGTGGTCCGCAAGCACGTCGACTTCCGAGAGGAGCGCTAAGCACATGGCTAAGAAGAGCAAGATCGCGCGCAACGAGCAGCGCAAGGTCGTCGTCGAGCGCTACGCCGCGAAGCGCGCCGAGCTGAAGAAGACCCTGGTCGACCCGACCGCCACCGACGAGGCCCGCGAGGCCGCCCGCGTGGGACTGCAGAAGCTCCCCCGCAACGCGTCGCCCGCGCGCGTGCGCAGCCGCGACGTCATCGACGGCCGCCCCCGCGGTGTCCTCACGAAGTTCGGCGTCTCGCGCGTCCGCTTCCGTGACATGGCCCACCGTGGCGAGCTGCCCGGTGTGACCAAGTCGTCCTGGTAAGCACCAGACACACGAACGAAGGGCGGGGTTCCGAGAGGAGCCCCGCCCTTCGGCGTTCCTCCCGACCGCTCGGAGGCGTCAGAACCCGCGCTTGAGCAGTTCTTCGACGGCCTCCGCGCGCCCGTTCACGCCGAGCTTGCCGTAGATGGAGCGCACCTGGCTCTTGACCGTGTTGAGGGACACGCCACGCTCGCGCGCGATGTCCGTGAGGGGGAGCTCGGAGGACAGCAGAATGGCCAGCTCGCGCTCGGCCGGGGTGAATCCGACGACCTCGCCGACGGGAAGCGCCGGGGCGGCGACGGCGGGCAGGAACTCTCCGATGCCGGCGGCGAGCGGAGCCAGCTCGGGCCGCGTGCTCACCACCACGTCGAAGAGGGCCAACGTCTCGTCGAGGGGGAGCATGATGAACGGCGTGATCGACCCGCCGGTCTGCGAGATCAACAGCAGGGCGGCCTCCATGCTCTGCTCGGCGCGGCGTGCGCTTCCCACCCGGGCGAAGGCGATCGCGCGACGCAACAGAGTGGGTGTCAGGGTCCGCAGGCAATGATCGGTCTCGTCGGCGACGCACCCCTCCGTCTCGGCGAGCAGTTCGCGCTCTCGCCCGAGCAGCAGGAGGCACGCGGCGCGCTGCATGTGGAAGCAGACCCCGTGGCCCGGCGGGGTCTCCGCCGCCGAAAGGACGGCGAGCGCCTCGGCGTATTCGCCCCGCGCCACGAGGATGTCGGAGCGGATGCACGTCAGGAAGTCGCGGATCATGCGATGACTCCGGTGACGCGGTGATCCATACGCGAGCCGCCAGATCTCGGCGAGCGCGCCGGAGTAGTCCCGCTCGAGAAGGCCCCGCATGACGTCGATGGCGCGCGCGGAGTACTCCCAGTAGGGGTCGCCGGGGCGTGCCTCGCGGAGGTCTCGCGAGACCTCCGCCAGCCGATTCGGCTGCAGCCGCGCGGACGCGACCAGCGACTCGGCCAGCAGGATGAGGTAGTCGGTCTCTTCGATCGGCCACCCGTGGGCCTCGAAGAGCGCCTTCGCCTCCGTCATGTCGCTCTCGCTGCTCTCGTACTCGCCGTTCAACGCGTGCCCCAGGGCGAGGACGCAGTGCGCGCGGTAGCGGATCGCGTCGGTGTCGGCGAAGAGGAGCGCCTCGGCTCCGTACCGCGCACCGATCTGCGGCCACCCCAGGGCGCAGCAGTACTCACCCGCGGCGGCGAGCAGCTGGGCTCGCGCGCCGCTGGAGATGTTGGCGGCGCGGGTGAGCCGGGTGTCGTCGAAGTAGCGCTCGATGAGGCCGAGACCCTCGGAGAGAGCGTCGCGGCGCGACCGCGAGGCCAAGACCGCGGCCAGAGTCAACGCCGTCGTGTCCGTCCAGATACGCGGCGCCGGCGGCGGTTGCGCTTCGGCGAGGAGGGCGAGATGACGCTGCTCGGGAGTACCGTGGCCGGGTGCCAGGCGAGCGGCCGTGGTCACCACGGCGGCGTGGAAGGCGGCACGGGCGTCGATGGAGGTCTGCGTGCTCGGCATCCCACCCCCTTCCGCGGCAGAGTCCGTCTGATTCACCCGGGGGCCTTCACCGGTGCGTCGCGCCTAACCCGTGAGTCCTAAACATACGAAATGTCGCGCGTGTCCGATCACCGCGCGACGGCGCATTACCGCCGTGATTCATGCTCATACTCACCCGCCGTAGCGTGCCGCTTCGCCCACGGCGCTCGCCGGTCGGAGCCAGGACGCCCCTCTCTGTCGCCGTGCGAACCCGGCAACGGCCCTGTTTCGCGCGACACGCCGGGTCCTTCGACGAGGAAAAGCCTCAAAATCCCCGTAATTCCGCGGTTCGGTTGATACTGTCGAGGCGGTCTCCCGACCACCGAGGAGAATTCCTCCTCGTCCGATGTAACGAGAGGCGACGGCATCGTCGCCTGGAGGACAACCACATGGCTGACAAGTCCATCACCAAGACCGAGCTCGTCGCGAGCATCGCCAGCGCGACCGGGCAGAGCCAGTCCGCCGTGTCGGGCGTGCTCGACTCCCTCTTCTCCACCGTCTCCGAGGCGGTCGCCAAGGGCAGCAAGGTCTCGATCCCCGGCTGGATCGCCTTCGAGCAGGTCGCCACGTCCGCTCGCACGGGTCGCAACCCGCAGACCGGTGAGGAGATCTCGATCCCCGCCGGCAAGCGCGTCAAGGTCACCGCGGGCTCGAAGCTGAAGGCTGCCGTCAAGTAAGACGACGCCGTACCGCGACAGAGGGGGATGCCGAGGCATCCCCCTCTGTCCTTTTCCGCACCTGTTTGCTCGACGTCGACGGGGTCGAGGCGCCGGGGCATCCTCCCCCGTGTTCGCCGACGTAGTCTGGGTGGGTGAACGCCCGTGCCCTCCGCGTGGCGGGACCCGTCATCCTCGTCGTGGTCTCGCTGATCGCCGTCGTCGTGGGCCTGGCGTTCGGCGGGGGTGCTGCTCAGCCGCTGCTGGCCGACCCCGGCCCCGTCGTGCGGTGGGGGCTCCCGCTCGCGACGCTCGTCGTCAACCTGTCGGCGGCCACGATGGTCGGCTCCCTCGTGCTGGCGCTGTTCGCCCTCGAGGCCGGGGAGCGTCCCTTCGAACTCGCCCTCGACACCGCCTCGATCGGCGCCGCGATCTTCACGGTCGCCTCGGCGACGACCGGATACCTGACGTTCCTCAACATCATCAATGCGAAGCCGACCCTCGACCCTCTGTTCGGCCAGCAGCTCGGACGCTTCCTCGTCGAGAGCGAGATCGGCCCCGCGTGGTTGATCACCACGATCGCCGGGGCGGTGCTCACGGTGCTGACCTTCGCCGTGCGCTCGTGGGTGCCGACCATGATCGTGGCGATCCTGGCGCTCGCCGCCCTCGTGCCGATGGGCACGCAGGGTCACGCCGGCACGGAGGCGAGCCACACGGCCGCCGTGACGTCGCTGGTGCTGCACATCATCGCTGCCGCCGTGTGGCTGGGCGGCCTCGTGCTGCTCGTCGTCGTGCGGCCGGCGATGTCGCGGACCCAGCTGCAGACCGTGCTGCTGCGCTACTCCTCCCTCGCTCTCGCGGCGTTCGTCGTCGTCGCCGTCTCGGGCACGGTGCGCGCCTCGATCGGTCTGCTGGGCTGGGATAATCTCCTCTCGCCGTACGGCATCCTGGTCCTGGTCAAGGTCGGAGCGCTGCTCGCGATGGGCGTCCTGGGAGCCTGGTACCGGCGCCGGCTCATCGCGCGCATGGCGGACGAGCAGGGCTCGAGGCGCTTCTGGGCGATCATCGTGCTCGAACTCGTGTTCATGGGTGTCGCGAGCGGAGCCGCGGCCGCCCTGGCCCGGACGCCCCCGCCGATCGCCCCGCCGCTGGTCGGGCAGACGCCGGCGGAGATCCTCACGGGGTCGCCGCTGCCGCCCGAGCTGACCATCGAGCGCTGGTTCACCAGCTGGGACATCGATCTGCTCTGGGCCTTCGTCGTGGCGTTCGGCCTCTTCTTCTACCTCGCCGGGGTGTGGCGACTGCACCGCCGCGGCGACGGCTGGCCGATCTCCCGCACAGTGCTCTGGTGCCTCGGCATGCTCGCGGTGTTCTGGATCACCTCGGGTCCGGTGAACGTCTACCAGGACTACCTGTTCAGCATGCACATGATCGGGCACATGCTGCTGTCGATGGCGATCCCGCTCATGCTCGTGTCGGGAGCGCCCGTGACCCTCGCCGCCCGCGCGATCCGCAAGCGCGACGACGGCACGCGCGGCGGACGCGAGTGGATCCTCTGGGCCGTGCACAACCCGGTCGCGAAGGTGCTCACGAACCCCTACGTCGCCGCGGGGCTGTTCATCGGCTCGCTCTGGGCGTTCTACTACACCGATCTCTTCCGCTGGTCGCTGTACGACCACCTCGGCCACATCTGGATGGTCGCGCACTTCCTCGTCACGGGCTATCTCTTCGTGCTGAGCCTCATCGGGATCGACCCGGTGCCCTACCGCCTGCCGTATCCGATGCGCCTTCTCGTGCTCATCGCGATCATGGCGATGCACGCGTTCTTCGGTATCGCGATCATGATGAACTCCGGTCTGATGGTGGCCGAGTGGTTCGGGGCGATGGGCCGCACCTGGGGAGCGACTCCACTCCAAGACCAGTACGTCGGCGGCGGCGTGGCGTGGTCGGTCGGCGAGATCCCGACCCTCATCCTCGCGATCGCCGTCGCGATCCAGTGGAGCCGCAGCGACGAGCGCCAGCAGCGTCGGCGCGACCGGCACGTCGATCGCGTCGGCGACGTCGAGCTCGACGCCTACAACGAAGAGCTCGCGCGGCTCGCGGCGCGCGACGCCCGCGTGGCCGAGCGCGACGCGGCCCGTCGAGGCTGACGCGGCCGCTCCGGCTCCGACGGAGGCGCGGGGCCTCAGTCGGCGCGGGCGCCTCCACTGACGAGGATGGATGCCGTGCCGTCGGGGAGCACCGTGATCTTGCCGTCGACGGCGAACGGCACGTCCTCATCGACCTTGCGGAGGGAGCCGTCGAAGATCGAGCGGATGTCGACGTCGATGTGCGCGACCGCCTCGGTGGTGGGGATCCGCCAGCCCGCGCCGTCCGGGACGACCGTCACTTTCGGCTGCTGGGCGATCGACCACGACGGTGCACCGTCGATGCGGTTGCGGACCGTATAGCCGAAGGGACACCCGGTCGGTTGCAGGACCTTCTGCTCGGCGCAGGTGGTGAGGAAGTCCTCGACGCGCTGCTGCACGACCGAGACGAACTCGTCGGTCGGCTCCGCCTGCACGTCGACGGGGATGCCGGTCAACGGAGCGTCGGCCAGCACGGCGACACCCGGGGTCGCCGAGATCGGGGTGTCGACCGACACGGAGTACAGACCGGGTGAGAACACCAACAGGGGAACGGCGGCCGAGGGGTCGGCATCCGCCTGATCGACCGAGACCTGCCTCTTGTCGATCTCGAATCCGTTGACCGAGAAGCGCATCGAGCCGCGCACCGACAGGTCGACCACCGCGAGCGGGCTCGTGGCGAAACGCCACCGGGGCAGCAGGCTGCCGGACGCGTCGCTCTGGACCGCGAACGTCGTACGACCGTCGTGACCGCCGGCGCGGTAGGTCACGCTGACCCGCGTGAGGTCGCCGTCGGTCTGCTCGTCGACGACCTCGGCATCGCTCAGGACGCTCAGGGCATCAGGACGCAGGAGCGCCTCGGAGGCGGTCGCCGGCAGACCCGCCGCCTCGAGGTCGGCGGCGTCGATCGCGACTCCGGGAACGGCGAGGGCTTCCGCGGCACGATGGTCCTCGAGCAGCTCGAGGTAGTGCCGCACGAAGGCGCTCGGGCTGTAGAGATCGCGATACAGGGCACCGGCGCCGGCGGCGAGGGCGAGGAACAGCAGCACCCCGACCACGCCGAGGGCGGTCAGTTCGAGCGCGAGCCGCGGGCGCGCGGAGCGGACACCCTCGGGCGTCGCGGGGCCCCCGCCTGCGTTGTCCACACCCCCAGTCTAGGAAGGGCTCGCCGCCCGCACCTGTGCGTCCGCCTGCACGACGGCCACGGCCGCGAGCTGCCCGGCCGCGATCGCCGCCGCGAGCGACGCCATCGGCCCCGGGAGGTGATCGGGGTGGGCCATGTCGCCGACGGCGTAGACGCCCTCGACGCTCGTCCGGCCGAAGGGGTCGACGCGGACCGCCCCCGATTCCTGCCGTTCGAGGCCGAGCTGGTCGGCGAAGGGTGCGCGCTGTCGCGACGTCGGCGCCACGAACGCCCCGGCGACGTCCTCGGTCGTGCCGTCGTCGAGGTGCAGTCGCAGCCCGGTGGCCGCGTCGCCCACGTCCCGCACGCCTTCCGGGTCGATGACGAGCACCTCGGATGCCACGGGCTCCAGCATCGCCGCGAGCATCGCCGCGTGGTCGCCGGCGTTGAGTACCGCGACGCGCTGCCCCGCGAACTCGTGGCCGTGGCAGAACGGGCAGTTCGCCACGCGGTCGCCCCAGCGCTCGCCGAGGCCGGGGATGGGCGGCAGGTCGTCCGCGAGCCCCGTCGCGAGGATCACGGCGGTCGTACTCAGCGGAACTCCGTCGACCGTCACCACCAGAGCGGAGTCGGTCCGCGCGACCTCGGCGGCGACGGCATCCTGGATCTCGACCGTCTCGTAGGCGGCGATCTCGGCGCGCGCGAGGCGGCGGAGCTCCGCGGGGTCGCGTCCGTCGTTGGTCAGCAGGTTGTGGGCGTGGGGGACCGTCCCGTTGCGGTAGGCGCCCGAGTCGAGGAGCAGTGCCTTCCGATGCATGCGCCCGAGGGTGAGAGCCGCCTGGAGGCCTGCGGGGCCGCCCCCGATGATGATCGCGTCGTACACGATGAACTCCTTCCGCTTGCGTTCGGATCCATCGTGTGACTTCATGTCGACATGAAGTCAAGGGCCTCTGCTTCGTACAAATCTGCGCACGTAGCGGGCGGGGCCGCAGGCCCGAAACGGAGGGGGTCCTGGACATATGATCGAACCTCACTACCCGAGGTGGGGTTGGGCGTGGTATCGTCACGGCATCACGATCAGCCCGCTCGCCTCACGGCTCGGGCTGATTTTCTTTTGCGGGGATTGATGCGGTACGGCAAACCATGGCTGCCGTTGGGCGACCAGATCGACCGGCTGGAGCGTCGCGGCATCGACATCGGCGATCGAGCACGGGCGGAACGCCTGCTGTGCGAGGTGGGCTACTACCGCCTGACCGGATACCTCCATCCGTTCCGTGCGGTCGACCCGGCGATCGGTTATCTCCCCGGAACCCATGTGTCCCACGCGGCGGCGCTGATCGACTTCGACCGACGGCTCCGTCTCCTCGTCCTCGATGCCCTGGAACGGATAGAGGTGTCTCTGCGAATGAGGGTCGGTTACGTCCTGGGTGAAGTCTCCGCCTTCGCTCATCGCGATGCACAGACGTTCATGCCTGAGTTCACCAGGCGGCCCGAGCATGCGGCCGACAGGACCATCGCGACGTTGCTCCCGCCGGAGCTCTCCCTGAGCAAGCACGACGTGTGGCTCGTGAAGGTGGCCGAACGGCAGAGTCGGTCGAGTGAGAACTTCGTGCAGCATTTCCGCGAGAAGTATGCAAACGAGATGCCGATCTGGGCACTGACGGAGATCCTCGAATTGGGGCAGCTCGTGACGCTCTATCGGGGCCTCAACACACGCTTGTCGCAAGCCATCGCGGACGCCTATGGGGTTCCGACGAAGAAGCTCTTCCTCAGTTGGTTGGCAACCCTCAACTACGTGCGGAACGTCGCGGCGCACCATGCACGTCTCTACAACCGCAAGCTCGTGACCGCGCCCAAGCGGCCTGCGCCCTCGCGAGTACCTCTTCTCGCCCATCTCAGCGACAGCGCCCTGCCGAAGGAGTACGGGCTTTACAGCGCGTTGGCTGTGGCGCAGTATCTCCTGCTCGCCGTTGACCCGGAGTCGTCCTGGGGTGCCGAGCTCGCGCGCCTCTTGAGCGAGTTTCCCGCAGCCGGACCGGTTGCGGTCTCCTCCCTTGGCGTCCCCGAGGGGTGGGAGACGATGCCCCTCTGGGCGGGCCCGCGGAGCTCTCGTGAGCCTCTCCCTACGAGCGAAGTGACCTCGTGCTGACCCCCGGTGGGGCGTCAATCGGAGACGCCGCCGCGCAGTTCGGCCTCGACACGCACGTGCTGCGGTACTGGGAGGACGAGGGTCTTCTGCATCCGGATCGGGATGCCGCCGGCCGACGCCGCTACTCGGACGACGACAGCGTCCGGATCGCGATCATCCTGCGCAACAAGGCGGCGGGCCTGTCGCTCGAGCAGATCCGCGTGCTCCTCGACAAGGGGGCACCCGACCGGCATCGCGTGCTCGAGGAGCACATCGCCGAGCTCGAGCGGCGTGCCGCCGACATCGCGCAGGCGCGGGCGATGACCGAGCACGCGCTGCGCTGCCGCGCGCACGACATCACGCAGTGCCCGCGTTTCCGCAGCCACGTCGCCGATGTGCTCTCCGGAGAGGCGCGGTGGCTGCTCGTCCACACCGAGCCGACGTGCGATGTCCCCGCGAACTAGCATGAATCGGTGACCACCCCGCCCCTTTCCGCCGAGCAGCAGGCGCTGTTCCGGCTGATCGAGGACACCCGCGAGCACGTCTTCGTGACCGGGCGCGCGGGGACGGGCAAGTCGACGCTCCTGCAGCACCTGGCGTGGAACACGCAGAAGCAGATCGCCGTGTGCGCGCCGACGGGGGTCGCGGCCCTGAACGTCGAGGGGCAGACGATCCACTCGCTGTTCCGCCTCCCGATCGGGCTCATCGCGAACGGCGACATCGACCAGAACGACGCGACGCGGAAGATCCTCAACGCGATCGACACCCTCGTGATCGACGAGATCTCGATGGTGAACGCCGACCTGATGGATGCCATCGACCGCTCGCTCCGTCAGGCGCGCGGCCGGCGCGCCGAGCCGTTCGGCGGCACCCAGATCGTCATGTTCGGTGATCCGTACCAGCTCGCTCCCGTGCCTCCGCGCGGCGACGAGGCGCGCTACATCCGCGATCATTACCGCTCGTTCTGGTTCTTCGACGCCAAGGTGTGGTCGGGCGAGGCGGCGAGCGACGGGCTCATCGACATCGGACGCCACGGGGCCGATCTCCACGTGAACGAGCTCGTCGAGATCCATCGGCAGTCCGACCCGGGGTTCAAGACGCTCCTCAACGCGGTGCGGTACGGGCGCGTGACGGCCGAGATGGCCGGCATCCTGAACACCGCCGGAGCCCGCACACCCCCGCATCCGGCCGACGGCGAGCACCCGATCATCACGCTCGCCACCCGCAACGACCGCGTGAACAGCATCAACCGGCGCCACCTCGACGAGCTCATCGGGCGGACGCAGACGGCCAACGCCGAGATCTCCGGCGACTTCGGGCGCGGTGAGGCGAACTACCCGGCCGAGATGGAGCTCACGCTGAAGGTCGGCGCGCAGGTGATGTTCCTCCGCAACGACGCGGCGCAGTTCGGCGAGGCGCCGCGGTGGGTCAACGGCACGATCGGCACGGTGACGCGCATCGCGGGCGACAGCGTGCGCGTCGAGGTCGACGGCATTCAGCACGATGTCGAGCCGGCCGTCTGGGAGAGGTACCGCTACGCGTACGACCCGGGCACGAAGAACCTCTCCCGCGAGATCGTCGCCGAGTTCACGCAGTTCCCGCTCCGCCTCGCGTGGGCCGTGACGATCCACAAGTCTCAGGGCAAGACGTACGATCGTGCGGTCGTCGACCTGGGGGCGGGGGCGTTCGCTCCCGGACAGACCTACGTGGCCCTCAGCCGCCTGACCTCTCTCGACGGTCTGTACCTGTCACGGCCGCTGCGGCCGAGCGACATCCGCGTCGACGAGGACGTCCGCCGCTTCATGAAGCAGGCGTGGCTCGGACGCCGAGAGGGCGACGAGGCTCAGGCGACCTGAGACGCCTTCGCGCGGGCGAGGTCCGCGAACAGCTCGGTGTTGAACCGGTAGGCGACGAGCACCTCGTCGATGACGCGCGCCTTCTCGTCGTCGTCCCACGGGACGGCGTCCAGCTGCTCGCGGTAGACGTTCTTGAAGGCCCTCGGGTCGGCGATGTCGCCGAAGAGGAAGAACCCGATCCCGTTCGTGTCGAACCCGAAGCGACGCTGCATGAGGCGGCCGATGAACGGCCCGCCGGACAAGTCGCCGAGGTAGCGCGTGTAGTGGTGCGCGACGAAGCCGCCGGGCCACGTGGCGGCGACGCGACGGATGCGCGACACGTACGCCTGCGTCGTGGGGAGCGCCGAGATCTGCGCGCGCCACTCGGGCCCGAGGAGGAACGCGAGGTCGGCCTCCAGGGCGGGCAGGCGCGTGAGCTTGTCGCTGAGGAACACGGATGCCACGGGGTCGTGGCGCATGCGCGCGGCGGCGGTCTCGAGCGCTTCGTAGATGAACCAGTGCTGCGCGATGAGGGCGATGTAGTCGTCGCGCGAGCCCGTGCCGTTCAGGAGGTCGGCCATGAAGCCGTCGCACTCGCGCGGGGAGTGGGCGCTGCTGGCGCGCTCGTGGAGAGCGGCGGAGAACGGGACGACGGCGTTCATGGAGCCATCATACGCACAAGGTTAGGTCAACCTAACCCCTGATTTCCTGTGGTTTCACGCCGGGGTCGCTCGCTGTCGCGTTCTTCGGGGAGATGTGATGGAGACGTGACGCCCCCGGAGCGCAAGCGGCGGTTTCCCCCAGGTGGCGTGTGTTTGAATCTTGGAGCGCGTGATTCGTCGTGCGCGGATTCCAGGGGGTTTTCGGTATGGGGACATGGCGTCGATCTGCGGCGGCCGCGATCGCCGGTGCGGGTGTCCTCGCCGTCATCCTGAGCGGGTGCACCCCGGAGAGCACGGTCGCGGTCGACCTTCCGGCACAGGTCGACGCTCCGTTGGCCGACCAGACCGTCACCGAACTGCGGGATGCTGTCACCACGGCCATGGCCGCGACGGGATCGAGCGGGGCCATCGTGGGTGTCTGGGTGCCCTGGAGTGGGACGTGGGTGTCGGGTCTCGGGACGCAGGGGCCCGGTGGGGCGGAGGTCAGCGCGGACCTCGACTTCCGCGCGGCGGACGTGACCGGCGCGATGACGTGCGACGTGCTCTACGACCTCGCCGCCGATGGCACCGTCAAGCTCGACGACCCCGTCACGACATGGGTCAGCAACCTCCCCGGCTATGACGACATCACTCTGCGGATGCTCTGCAACGGCACCTCGGGGCTCGGCTCGTACTCGTCGGTGCTCCAGGGCGTCGAACTGAACAATCCTGACCGCGCGTGGAACCCGCGCGAGCTGCTCGCCTACGGGATCTCGAGCCCGCGACGCAACGCACCCGGAGCCGCGTTCGCCGACTCGGACACCAACTACCTGGTCGCCGGGCTCGCCGTCGAGCGCGCGACCGGAGAATCGCTGTCGGATCTCATCCGCGAGCGTGTCGCCGCACCGCTCGGCCTCTCCGACACGACGCTGCCGGGATCGGCCGCCGCCGCGCCCTCCTCCTCGGCCCTGGAGGGGTTCCGCTCGCAGCAGATCCCCGAGGGCGGATGGACCTGCGACCAGCCGCAGGACGTCACGGTGGTCTCGGCGAGCTTCGGCGGAGCCGCCTCCGGCGCGGTGACCGACATCACCGATCTCGGGCGCTACACGCAGGCGCTCGCCGCGGGTTCGCTGCTGCCCGCGGAGAGCGACCGATTCTCGTCGCCCCTGCCGGTCAGCCCCGACGACCCGACGTGGTTCACGGCGGCCGGCGGCGCGTACCAGGCCGGCTCTCTCATCGGACAGTTCGGCGCGACGGCGGGCTACATGGTGGGCTCGTTCGCCGACCCCCAGACCGGAATGGCGGTCTCGGTGGTGCTGAACAACTCCGCGGGCAACCAGAAGACGGCCGCCTGGCTCGCCTGGGAGCTCGCCGCGATCGCCTCGAAGGCCCCCGCGGCGTCCGGACAGACCGCTCCCGAGGCGGGACTGCCGTGGACGGCGCAGCAGATGCGCGACGGCATCGTCGGCAACGCGATCTGCCCGGTCCCGTGACCCGGGAATGAAGGCGCCCGGCGGCCCGCAGTCGGCGGCGGCGCTGGTCCTGATCGGTCTGGCCTGCCAAGAGGTCGGCGCGTCGTTCGCCGTGATGCTGTTCCCCCAGACGGGGCCGCTCGGCATCGTCATGCTGCGCCTGGTGTTCTCGGCGCTGCTGCTCCTGCTCATCGCCCGCCCACGGGTGCGCGGTCACGCGGCGGCGGACTGGCGCGCGGTCGTGGCGTTCGGACTCGTCCTCGCGACGATGAACGGCCTGTTCTACCTCGCGCTCGAGCGGCTTCCGCTCGGCGTCACCGTGACCATCGAGGTCCTCGGTCCGCTCACTCTCTCGATCCTCACGGCGACAGGCCTCGCGCGCTGGCTCTGGGCGGGGCTCGCCCTCGCCGGCGTCGTGGCGCTGGGCGCGGGTGGATGGGAACGGCTCGACCCGCTCGGGGTGGCGTTCGCCCTGGGGGCGGCGGTGAGCTGGGCGCTGTACATCCTCGCGTCGGCGCGAGTCGGACGCGCGTTCCCGCGCCTGGACGGCCTGGCCTTGGCCATGGCGATCGGCGCGGCGATCGCGCTCCCGTTCGGCATCGTGCAGGCGGGGGCGGTGCTGGTCCGCATCGACATCCTGGCCTTGGGTGCCGCGGTCGCCGTGCTGTCGTCGACGGTGCCCTACGCTCTCGAACTCATCGCCCTGCGCCGGCTCCCCGCCTCGGCGTTCGCCATCCTCATGAGCCTCGGTCCGGCGACGGCGTCGACCGCCGGCTTCCTCCTCCTCGGCCAGCGCCTCTCGTGGCTCGAGGTCGGCGGCATCGCCCTGGTCATCTCGGCGAGCATCGGCGCGGTGAGGGCCGCCGCCCGACGCGCGCCGGGGTCTCGGCATCTGGGATCCGATCCGGATGAGCCGTTGAGCGAGCCCGTCGGCTGACCGGCCCGCCGCGACTGTTCGTTATGGCGCCGCTGTGAATCTCGTGCCCACGGGTGCCCCACCGCGGGGACCGCATCGTCGGCGTCATCGTCCGTCCACCTGGCGGGCGTAGAACTGATACATGCCCATCATCGACAGCGCCGTGTACGTCGACGGCCATCGCATCGAGAATCCCGCGAGCCTCGACCAGACCTTCGAGTACATGGAGGCGCACGGGGGAATGGCGTGGATCGGCCTCCTCCGGCCCTCACCGGAGGAGCTCGAGCGCGTCGCGGCCGAGTTCTCGCTGCATCCCCTCGCGGTCGAAGACGCGCTGGCCGGGCACCAGCGGGCGAAGCTCGAGCGATACGGCGGCAACCTCTTCGCGGTCCTGCGTCCCGCGCGCTACATCGACGAGACCGAGACGGTGGAGTTCGGCGAGCTGCACGTGTTCGTGGGCCGGGACTACGTCGTCACCGTGCGCCACGCCGAGGTGCCCGACCTCGCGCGGGTGCGGCACCGCCTCGAAGAACAGCCCGAGCTGCTGGCGCGCGGACCCGAAGCGGTGCTCTACGCGATCCTCGACGAGGTCGTCGACCAGTACGACCCCGTCGCCCGCGGACTGCAGAACGACGTGGACGAGATCGAGGATCAGCTCTTCGGCACGGGCGGGACCGAGCTGACTCAGCGCATCTACGAACTCGCTCGCGAGGTCATCCACTTCCAGCGGGCCACGGAGCCGTTGCGCGACATGCTCCAGGCGCTGCTGCGCGGAGCGGAGAAGTACGGCGTCGACATCGAACTGCAGCGGTCGCTGCGCGACGTGCTCGACCACGTCCTGCGGCAGTGCGACAAGCTCACGTCGATGCGATCGATCCTCGACAACGCCCTCACCGTCAACGCGACGCTCGTGACGCAGAGGCAGACCGAGACGTCGCTCGAGCAGAACGAGCAGGTGAAGAAGATCTCGGGATGGGCGGCGATCCTCTTCGGGCCCTCGCTGATCGGCGGCATCTACGGCATGAACTTCAAGAACATGCCCGAGCTGGACTGGGAGTTCGGCTACCCCATGGCGCTGGTGCTGATGGTGGTCGTCTCCGCCGGTCTGTGGCTGACGTTCAAGATCAAGAAGTGGCTGTAGGCGGCGGCATCCGGAATCCCGACTCGCGGCGCGCTTGCTGGACAGGGGCTGCGTGAAACGAATGATGGGTACGTGACCGACTCCACCCCCCGCTCCGGCGACGCTGCCGAGCAGATCCACACCTCGACCGTTCAGCTCGAGGACGCCGGCTACCACAAGCGGCTGACGTCGCGTCAGGTGCAGATGATCGCCATCGGCGGTGCGATCGGCACCGGGCTCTTCCTCGGAGCGGGTGGACGCCTGGCCGAGGCCGGCCCGTCGATCGTCATCTCGTACGCCGTGTGCGGCCTCTTCGCGTTCTTCATCCTGCGGGCTCTCGGCGAGCTCGTGCTGCACCGGCCGACCTCGGGCTCGTTCGTCTCGTACGCCCGCGAGTTCTTCGGCGAGAAGGCCGCGTTCGTCTCGGGCTGGTTCTACTGGATCAACTGGGCGACCACGACGATGGTCGACATCACCGCTGCCGCGCTCTACATGAACTTCTTCGGGAAGTACGTGCCGTGGATCGCCGCCGTGCCGCAGTGGGCGTGGGCGCTCGCCGCGCTCGTGACGGTGCTCGCGGTCAACCTCGTGTCGGTGAAGGTGTTCGGCGAGCTGGAGTTCTGGTTCGCCCTCATCAAGGTCACCGCCCTGGTCGCGTTCCTGCTCGTGGGCATCTACTTCGTCATCTTCGGCACGCCCACGGGAGCGCCCACCGGGTTCTCGCTCATCGCCGACAACGGCGGATTCTTCCCCAACGGCATCCTGCCCGCGATCATCCTGATGCAGGGCGTGGTGTTCGCCTACGCGTCCATCGAGCTCGTCGGCACCGCCGCCGGCGAGACGAAGGACCCCGAGAAGGTCATGCCGCGCGCGATCAACTCGGTCATCTTCCGCGTCGCGATCTTCTACGTCGGCTCGGTGCTGCTGCTCGCCCTGCTGCTGCCGTTCACCGCTTACTCGAAGGACGAGAGCCCGTTCGTGACCTTCTTCGGCTCGATCGGGGTGCCGGGCGTCGACGTCATCATGAACCTCGTCGTGCTCACCGCGGCGCTGTCGTCGCTGAACGCGGGACTGTACTCCACCGGCCGCATCCTGCGCTCGATGGCGGTCGCCGGATCGGCTCCGAAGTTCGCGTCCCGGATGAACAAGGCGGGCGTCCCCTACGGCGGCATCGCGATCACCGCGGTCGTGGCGCTGCTCGGCGTCGTCATCAACTACGTCAACCCGAGCGACGCGTTCGAGACCGTCCTGAACGTCGCCGCGGTCGGCATCCTGGTCACCTGGGCGACCATCATGCTCTGCCAGATGAAGTTCAAGCGCCTGACCGATCGGGGGGAGCTGGTGCGCCCGAAGTTCCGGCTGTTCTGGGCGCCGTACACGGGCTACGCGACGCTGGTTTTCCTCGCGATCGTGCTGGTGCTGGTGTTCATCGACTCTCCCGCGACGCTCGTCGTCGCGATCGTTGCGAGCCTGCTGATCACGGCGGGATGGTTCGCGTGCCGCAAGCGCATCGCCGAGCTCGCCGCCGAGCGCGAGGGGTACACGGGGACGGTGCCGGTGGTGCCGAGCCCGTTCCCGAAGCCGCGCGACAAGAAGGACTGAGCCTCACGGGCTTCACGCGGCGCTCGGGCCTCGGTCCGGGCGCCGCGGTCGTGTGCGGGGGAACGTGCGTTGAGTGTCCAGGACACCCGGACGTTTTCGGCTTCGGTCCGGGTGTTGTGGACACCCAACAGGGCGGGGTGCCCGGATGCCGGCATCCCGGCGCTCGCGTTCCTGCTCGGGCGGCGCGCTCCCGTGTCCCGGGTCGGGTCGGGTCGGGTCGGGCCGGGCCGAGTCGGGTCGGGCCGGTTTGGGCCGGTTTGGGCCGGGCCGGGTCGGTTGAGTGTCCAGAACACCCGGACGATTTCGATTTCGGTCCGGGTGTCTTGGACACTCGAGAGGGGGCGGGAGCGTGCGCGCCGGGTGGGGCGCCAGGGGGCGCGCGGCGGGAGCCGGTCAGGCGTCGAAGGGCCAGCCGCAGTACGCCTCGGCGAGGTAGGCGCGGCCGTGTTCGGACTCCACGACGGTGCGCAGCTCGCCGAGCTGGCGGCGGCGGTCGAAGTCGGTGGCATCCGGAGCCACGTGGAGCAGGCTCGTCATCCACCACGAGAAGTGCTGCGCCTTCCAGATGCGGCGGCTCGCGGTCTCGGGGTACGCGTCGAGCAGGCGCTCGTCGTGCTCGAGCAGCAGCGCCTCGAGGGCGGCGGCGAGGAGGCGGACGTCGGCGATCGCGAGGTTCATGCCCTTCGCGCCCGTCGGAGGCACTGTGTGCGCCGCGTCGCCGACGAGGGCGACCCGGCCGCGGCGCAGCTCGTGCGCGACGAAGCTGCGGAAGCGCAGCACGTCGCGCTGGAAGATGGGGCCCTGCTTCAACGTCGTGCCCGGCACGCGCTTCTGCAGCTCGTCCCAGAGCTGCTCCTCGCTGTAGGCGGCGGTGTCGGTGTCGGGGTCGCACTGGAAGTACATGCGCTGCACGGTGTCGGAGCGCTGGCTGACGAGCGCGAAGCCGTCGGGGGAGTTGCTGTAGATGAGCTCGTCGCTCGACGGCGGGGCTTCGCACAGGATGCCGAACCAGGCGAACGGATACTCGCGGAAGTACCCGCCCGTGCTCGATCCGGTCACGGCGGCGCGGGCGACGCTGCGCGAGCCGTCGGAGCCGACGACGAAGTCCGCCTCGATCTCGAGGGGGTTCCCCTCCGCATCGCGGGCGATCACGCGCGGGCGATCGCCGTTCTCGATGCCTTCCGCGGTGATGCCGAAGCGCAGGTCCTGGCCCGCCGCGAGGCGCGCGGCGATGAGGTCTTTCAGCACCTCGTGCTGCGGGTACAGCCACACCGCCCGGCCGACCGTCTCGGCGAAGTCGATGCGGTGCCCCTCGCCCTCGAAACGCAGCTCGATGCCGTCGTGGCGGTGCCCGACGGTGCGCGCGCGCGACGCCTCGCCGATCGTGTCGAGCAGCTCGACGGTGCCCTGTTCCAGGATGCCGGCACGGATCGTGCTCTCGATCTCGTCGCGCGAGCGCTGGTCGATGACGACGGAGTCGATGCCCGCCCGATCGAGCAGGTGGGACAGCAGGAGGCCGGCGGGGCCGGCGCCGACGATGGCGACACGGGTGCGAACGGTGGTGGTCATGGCGTCTCCTTCGACGGTGCTGACTCCGATGCTGCCCGCCCCGCGCTCAACCGGCCGGAGTATTCCCATTGATCGGGATGCCGCGCGGGCTCCCTGCGGCGCAGGCGGGCGGGGTCAGCGGCGGTAGCCGAGGGCGCGCTCCGTGTCGCGGGCGGAGCGGTGCAGCTCGACGAGGGCGAACTGGGTCTCGGCGTCACGGGGGAGCACGACCGAGAGGGCCGCGATCACGGCGCCGGTCTCATCGCGGACGGGAACCGCGACACCGGTGGAGACTTCGTCGACGTACCCCGGCGCGAGCACGCGGCCGAGCGTCCGGATCTCGGCGAGGGTGCGGCGTAGCGCCGCCGGGTCGACGATCGTCTCGGGCGTCACGCGGGCGAGCGGCCCCGCGAGGACGCGCTCCTGCAGGTCGTGCGGCGCGAAGGCGAGCAGCACCAGGCCCGATGACGAGGCGTGCACCGGCAGGCGTCCGGCCACGCGCGTGATGTTGGCCCCGGAGTCGGGGGCGCTGAGACGCTCGAGGAAGAGCGCCTCGTCGTGCTCGAGGATCGCGAGCTGCGTGTGCTCGCGCACGCGCTGCTGGACGCGCTCCATGTACGGAAGGGCGGCTTGGCGCAGCCGGAGCGCGTGCGACGATCGCGTCGCCAGTTCCCACAGGCGCATCCCCACGCGCACGCGTCGCTCCTCGTCGCGCTCGAGGAGGCCGGCATCCACCAGTTCGTTCACGATCCGGTGGGCGGACGAGCTCGGCAGCCCCGCGCGCCGGCCGATGTCCGCGGTGGTCTGGGCGGTGCGCGTGGGGGTGAAGGTCTCGAGGATGCGGACCAGCCGTTCGGTGACCGAGTCGCCCGAGGGGGAGTTCGCCATGGGCTCAGGATGCCACGATTCCCATTGAGCGGGAAGAATTGGCCGTCCGTGGCGGTCATGCCGGACGATGGTCTGGTCGAAGGAGACCCCATGACGAACACTCCCGCCGCCGCGCCCGAGACACTGCTCGCGGCTCCCGATCAGGCCACGCAGGATCAGATCGTCGAGGAGATCCGCGCGCGTCACGCCGAGCTCGATGCGCGCGAGGCCGCGGGCCACCCGATTCCGGCGACCGCCCACGACTTCCCCGCGTACCGCTCGAGCGTGCTGCGCCATCCGACGAAGAATCCGAAGCTCGTCGATCCCGAGACGATCGAGCTGTTCTCGCCCGCTTTCGGGCAGCGCGACGTCGCCGCGATCGAGTCCGACCTCACGCTGCAGCACGCGGGAGAGCCGCTGGGGGAGCGCATGGTCGTGCAGGGGCGGTTGCTCGACTCGTGGGGTCGGCCCGTGGCGAACCAGCTGGTCGAGATCTGGCAGGCGAACGCGGCCGGTCGCTACATCCACCAGCGCGACCAGCACCCCGCACCGCTCGACCCGAACTTCACCGGGGCGGGCCGTACGGTGACGAACGAGAACGGCGAGTACCGCTTCACCACGATCAAGCCCGGTCCCTACCCGTGGAAGAACCACCGGAACGCGTGGCGGCCGGCGCACATCCACTTCTCGGTGTTCGGCTCCTCGTTCACGCAGCGTCTCGTGACGCAGATGTACTTCCCGGGCGACCCGCTCTTCGCGCTCGACCCGATCTACAACACCATCCACCGGCAGAAGGACCGCGACGCCCTCGTCGGCGTCTACGACCACGACCTGACCTCGCCCGAGTGGGCGACGGGATACCGCTTCGACATCGTCGTGGACGGTCCGGATGCCACGTACTTCGAGCAGGAGGGTGAGTGACATGACGACGACACCGACGCACGGCGTGGTTCCTGAGCCTGTCGAAGGACGAGCAGGAGGGCGACGAATGATCCCGCCGAGCACCGCGGCCGAGCCCGCGCGCGTTGCCCCCGCCAAGACCCACCGCGCGACCCCCGGGCAGACCGTCGGTCCCTTCTTCGCCTACGGCCTGGAGTACCCGAAGCAGCACGAGGTGGTCTTCCCGCACTCGCCGGGGGCGATCGTGCTGGGCGGCACCGTGTTCGACGGGGCGGGTGCTCCCGTCCCCGACGCGCTGGTCGAGATCTTCGGGGCGGATGCCGACGGCTCCGTGCCGCGGGCGCGCGGCGCGTTCCGTCGCGACGACCACACGTTCACCGGCTTCGGGCGCGCGTTCACCGACGACGAGGGGCACTTCGAGTTCTGGACGCGCGAGCCCGGTGGCATCCAGGGTCGACCCGGTTTCTACGCGGCGATCGTGTTCGCCCGGGGGCTGCCCGACAAGCTGCACACCCGGATCTACGTGCCCGGGGACGAGGCGGCGCTCGCCGCCGATCCGCTGCTGTCGACGCTGACGTCGGAGGAGCGCGCTAGCCTCGTCGCGACGCGTACGCCCGGCGGTGATCTCACGCACGACATCCGGCTCCAGGGCGAGAAAGAGACGGTCTTCCTTGCCTTCTGAGCCCTTGCCGCACATCGACCTCGGTCTGCTCTCGCCCGTGACCGTCGGGCACGACCTGTTCGTGTCGGACGGGTTCGTGCTGAACGAGCTCGTGCGCGCCGAGTGTGCGCTCGTGGCCGCGTACGTGGAGGTGGGCGTCGCCCCGCGCGAGGCCCGCCGCGACATCGACCACGTCTTCGGTCTCGACGAGAAGTACAGCCACCTCACTCGCGGCCTCGACGTCGACCGCCTCATCGCGGAGTCGGTGAGCGGGGGCAACCCGGTGATCCCCCTCGTCGGCATGCTCAAAGCGCAGGTGCCGGCCGAGCACCGCGGGTGGATCCACCGCGGGGCGACGAGCCAGGACATCCTCGACACGGCGCTCATGATGGTCGTCCGTCGCGCGATGGGACAGGTGCGCTCGTCGCTGAACATCGCGGGGCAGTGGACGCGGCAGCTCGCCGCGGCCCACGCCGACGACGTCGCGGCGGCGCGAACCCTGACCCAGCACGCCGTCCCCACGACCGTCGGGGCGCGGGCGGCGACGTGGGCCCGCGGGATCGAGCGGGCGGTGAAACGCATCGATGCGCTCGAGTACCCCGCGCAGCTCGGCGGAGCCGGCGGCACGCTCGCCTCGTTCGTCGAGATCACCGGGTCGGAGGAGAGGGCGGCGGCGCTGCCCGCGGCGTTCGCCCGGGCGACGGAGCTCGACGTCCCCGACGCGCCGTGGCACGTGACCCGGTGGCCCATCACCGAGATCGGTGACGCGATCGTGCAGGCGCTCGACGCGCTGGGGAAGTTCGCGGGCGACGTCGCGACCCTCAGCCGCACCGAGGTCGGCGAGGTGTCAGAGGGCGTGGGCGGCGGGTCGTCGGCCATGCCGCAGAAGCAGAATCCGGCGGAGGCGGTGCTCATCCGCTCCGCCGCCCTGCGTGCGCCGCAGTTGGCGGCGACGCTGCACCTCGCGGCATCCCTCGCCGTCGACGAGCGTCCGGACGGGGCCTGGCACGCCGAGTGGCCGACGCTGCGCGAGCTCGTGCGGCTCGCGCTCGGGGCGACGCGGCACGCGGCCTCGCTCGCCGCGCACCTGCGGGTGAACGTGTCCGCCGCGGAGCGCAACGCCGACCTGACCCGAGGACGCCTCGTCAGCGAGCGGTTGCGCGGCGTGCTCGTGCCGTTGATCGGGGCGGAGCGTTTCGCCGAGCTGCTCGCGGGTGACGACGACCTCGCTCTCGCGCTGCGGGCGCTGCCCGAGACCGCGGGCCTGGACGTCGATGCGCTGCTCGACCTGCGTGCGTACGTCGGCCTCGCGCCGCGGCTGGCGCGGGGCGGCGGCGGGCCCAGCGGCGGCGGGCCGGGCGCTGGCGCCGAGACCGCACGCGATGACCGAGACCGCACGGGATCGGATGCCAACGGATACGGGGTGCACGAATGACTGCGGTGTCGCTGATCTCGCTGACCGAGCCGGTCGGGCCCGAGGGCGCGCCGCTCGTCGTGCTGGGGCCCTCGCTCGGGACCTCGACCATCCTCTGGGAGGACGTCGTTCCGCTGCTGGCCGACGACTACCGCGTCGCGGCGTGGGATCTCCCGGGGCACGGCGCGGGGCCGCTCGCTCGGGAGGGCTTCACGGTCGCCGACCTCGCGGATGCCGTGGCGGATGCCGTCCCCGACGAGACGTTCCTCTATGCCGGGGTCTCCCTCGGCGGGGCCACCGGGCTCGAACTGGCCCGTCGCCATGGCGATCGGGTGCGGGCGGCCGCGATCGTGGCATCCGGAGCCCAGCTCGGCGACCCCTCCGCGTGGGCCGACCGGGCGGCGCAGGCCCGGGCGCAGAGCACGTCGAGCCTCATCATCGCCTCGGCGCAGCGCTGGTTCGCCCCCGACTCGATCGCGCGTCGCCCCGAGCTGACCGGCCGCCTGCTGCACGCGCTGCAGGATGCCGACGACGACAGCTACGCGCGCTGTTGCGAGGCGCTCGCCGCGTACGACGTGCGTCCCGTGCTCTGCGACATCGCGGTGCCGGTGCTCGCGGCGTGGGGTGCGTTCGACGCCGTCGCGCCCGAGACGAAGGCGGTCGAGATCGCCGAGGGCGTCCGGGACGGCCGCACCGCGCGCATCGAGGAGGCCGGGCACCTGCCGCCCGCCGAGCAACCCGAGGCCGTGGCGGCGCTGTTGCGCTCGTTCTTCGCATCCGTCTCTCGAAAGGACGCCTGATGGCCACCGACCAGGAACGTCACGACCAGGGGATGGCCGTGCGCCGCGCCGTGCTGTCGGACGCGCACGTCGACCGCGCCACGGCGGCGACCACCGACCTCACCGCCGACTGGCAGGACTTCATCACGCGCGTGGCCTGGGGGGACATCTGGTCGCGCCCGGGCCTCGACCGGCGCTCGCGTTCGGTCGCGGTACTGAGCTCGCTCATCGCGCACGGGCACCACGAGGAGCTCGCGATGCACCTGCGCGCGGCCCTGCGCAACGGCCTGACGGTCGACGAGATCCGCGAGGTGATCCTGCAGTCCGCGATCTACTCGGGCGTCCCGGCGGCCAATACGGCGTTCCGGATCGCGTCCGAGGTGTTCGCGGCGGACCCGGAGCACGGACAGAACGCCGACTGATCGTCCCGGTCGAGCCGAGCGCGGCGACCGGCGCTCCGGCATCCGGAATCGCCGTCCGAGTCGCGGTCAGGCCGGGGCGATGACCAGGTACACCGTGTGCGCGACGCGCTCGAGCAGTTCGTCCCAGTCGTACGCCCCGTCGGGGGTCGCCGTCGCGGTGACGCCGAGGCCGAGGTACCGCACGCACAGGCTGTAGAAGATCTCGAAGGCCCACTCCGCGGTCCGCTCGGAGAGGGCGACGCCGTGGTTCTCGGCGCAGCGGCGGAGCGCGCGGACGAAGACAGCTTGCCCCGCGTCGCCGGACTGGCGTCCGCGCTCGAGGATCGCGCCGTCGTCCACGCCGAGGAGGAAGAAGGGCGACAACAGGTCGCGGTCGCGCCGCAGGATGTCCGCGTAGGCGGTGACGATCTGCGCGGTCGCTTTCGCGAAGCTCGGGGCTTCCCGCCCCGCCTCGCCGACCTGCTCCTCGGTCTCCCGGTCGAGGCGATCGAACTCCTGGCTCTGGACGATGCGCAGCAGTTCCGCCTTGCCGGCGACCCGGCCGTAGATCGCCCCGATCGACACATCGGCCCGGGCGCTCACCTCGGCCAGTGAGAACTGCGCGGTTCCGCGCTCCTGGAGGAGTTCGAGCGCGGCGGCGCGCACCTTCGCGAACGAGTCGCGGCTGCGCTGCTGCTTGGGCTCCGACAGGCCGCTGACGGTCGGTCGTACGGACACGGCTCCCCTTCCCGCCGTCAGACGCTCAGTTCGACGAGGAACGCGGACTGGGGCGGGAGGGCGACGTCGAGGTGAAGGGTACCGCCGTCCGACACCGTCACGTCGCGGGGGCCCTCCACCTCTCCCGTCAGCGAGGTGATCGTGACCGTTGCGGCGCGACCGGCCCACGGGAGGTTGTACAGCTCGATGCGGGCCGCGTCGACTCCCGCGGACGCCAGTTCCGCGCGCTGCGGCGGCAGGGTCAGTCCCAGCTCGATCCGCTGTTCGCCGATGGGGATGCGGAAGGTGAAGCGGTCCTCCTCGCGCGGGGCGAGAGCGCTGTCGGGCGCGACGTAGTTCGCCACGAGAACGCGCACGGTGTCGCCGTCGCGGCCGGCGATGCAGGCGAGTCCGGATTCGTCTCCGCCCGTGGCGGCGAGGCGACGACCGCGCATCGCCCGCCCGGCCAGGGCGAGCGCCCGGGATCGCTCGTCGGGTCGCCCGTCCACGTCTCCCACGCCGCCCGGGTCGACGAAGCCGTAGTGCGGGTCGCGGCCGCTGTCGGCGCGGAAGAAGAACGCGTGGTCGAGGACGGTGTCCTGCAGGGCGATCGCCGTCGCGGCCTGGAACGCGCCCTTCTCGGCGGCGGGCGCGGAGCTGCTCGGAACGGCGAGGTAGTTCCAGTAGCAGAGCGTCAGCTCCGTGTCGTTGAATCCGTGGCGGTCGAGCAGCGCCCGCAGGTCCTCGGCCACGTAGCGGTAGTCGAACGGGTCGCGGCTGCCGTCGGTGAACCAGAGGAACGAGAAGAAGTGGAGGGGCAGGTCGTTCTCGCGCACGAAGCGGAGGAAGCCCTCGCGATACGGCGCCTCGGCCTCGAGCGGGAAGGCGGTGGCGGGACCGCCGACGGTGAGCGTGGGATCGACGCGATGCACCGCCTCGCAGAAAGCGCGGTACATGGCGTAGAACTCCTCGGGCTGCCCGGCGAAGTGCAGGGGGCCGAAGTCGGGTTGGTCGCCGAACTCGTAGATGCGGATCGGTTTCGCCGGCCCGTTCGCCCACCCCTCGGAGAAGTGCCGCACGATGTGCTCGACGACGCGGCCGTACACCTCGACGTCCTCCGCCGGCAGCTTGTTCTGCGGGATGGAGCTCGCCACCGTGAACATCACCTCGGCGCCGATCGCGTGCACCGCCTCGACCCACTGGTCGGTCGCGGCGAAGTTGTAGCTCGCGGGGTCGTCGACGTCAGCGCTCCAGTCGGGGAAGAGGCTCGTCGGGTTGTCACGCGTGTCCAGGCGCGAGACCCAGTCGAACGAGCGCACGACCGTCACGCCCGCCTCGCGCCAGAGCGGCGTCATGTCGGGGAACTCGGGGTACGTCTCGACCGGGCCGGGCACGCCGCCGACGCCGTTCAGCGGGCGGAACGCGCTTTCGCGGGCGGCGTCCACGACAAGGGTGCGGATGGGGGTGCGCGACACGGTCGTCTCCTCGGGTCTCAGTACGGCATCCGCAGGAGGCGGTTCGCGTACTCGTTCGCGATCGGCTCGTCGTGACGGAGGTGGTCGATGCGCGCGCGATAGGTCTCCTCGGTGACGGAGTCGAACTCCTCGAGCATCGACTCGATCGAGCGCTCGTGCACGGCGCGCACGCGCGGGAGGCGGCGCTTCATGACCTCGAGCTGGGCGTCGAGCAGGGACTGGTCCTTCGCGAGCTCCTGCGCGAGCACGACGCCGTCCTCGATGCTCATCGCGGCTCCCGACCCGAGGTACGGGGTCATGGTGTGCGCCGCATCGCCCATGATCATCACGCGACCGCGGAACCAGGGGTACGGCACCCACACGGTCGAGTAGGGCGTGTAGGCGACGTTCTCGGCGTGGCGGACGTCCTCCAGGGCGTCGGCCAGGAACGTCGAGCCGCGCGTGAGGTCAGCGGCACGGTCGTGCATGATCTCGGCCATCTTGCTCGCGTCGTAGCGCGGTCGTCCCTCCTCGGCGACCGTGAGCACCATGTACATCGTGTCCTCCGACAGCGGCGTGAGCATGATCTTGCCGCCGTAGCCCTGACAGATGATCGGCTGCATGATCTTGCGGCGGTTGGGAAGCCCCGCGCGCCACGCCACCCCGCCCACCGGCCGGGGATCGTACTTCTCGCCGAAGTAGTCGCGGCGGATCTGCGAGTGCAGGCCGTCGAAGCCCAGGACGAGGTCGTAGTCGACCTGGTCGCCGCCGCTGAACGTGACCGTCGCCCGGTCGTCGTCCTGTGCGATGTCGGCGACGGTCGTGCTCATGCGGAACGTGCAGCCGTTGTCGCGGGCGTGCCGCGCGGCCAGCTCGAGGAAGGCGATCCGCGACATCGTGACGCACCCGGGGAGGCCCTCGTCCCGCGTGCCGTAGCTCATGGTGCTGAGGAGGTTGCCCTCGGCGTCGTAGTTGTCGATCCCCGGCGCGGGGTGCCCGATCTCGAGGACCTCCTCGAGCAGGCCGATCTCGCGCACCGCCCGCAGGCCGTTGATGCGCAGACCGAAGCCGACTCCCGCGACGCTGATCTCGGGCTTGTCGTCGATGACGTCGACGGATGCGCCGATCCGCGCCAGGGCGGAGGCGGTGGTGAGACCGCCGATGCCGGCGCCGACGATGAGGACCTTCAACGGGTGGGTCATGGGGTGCTCCTCTTCGAGCGTGGGCGGGAGTCGATCTGAAACCAGAACGATGGTTCGGATTCGGACGGTACCCGGGGCCAAGCGTCGCGGCAAGCGTCCGGCGCGTGCACCTCGTGGATGCGCGTCATCAGAACCCCTTATGTCTGATTGCAACAGAAGTCGGGTAGCGTCGGAGCATCCCACCACAGAAGGAGCGACGATGCTTCTCGAAAGAGACCTCATCCAGTCCGTCGGATTCCGCAACGTCCGCGAGGGCGGCGCCGGCGGCGAGATCACCGGCTTCCAGTTCCGGGTCCGGATGCCGTCGTACCGCGGCATGGCCGCCTCGCTGATCGACGGGATCGGCGTGAGCATCCCCGGTCTGGTCGACGTCGCCCCCGATGTGCCGCTGTGGACCCTGCAGGGGCAGCAGTACACCCTCGCTGAGCTGTGGGACGGCGACGGCGTGCGGTGGCCCCTCGAAGACGCGGCCGTCATCTTCGTGCCTCTGCCCGGCGGTCTCCCCGATGGTGTCCACGAACTCTCGATCGAGCTGCGCCTGCGCATGTCGTACATCCCGCAGGAGCACCAGCCGAGCACCTACCGCGTCACCAAGCACGTGACGCTCGCGCCCGAGGCATCCGGTGCCCCCTTCCGCTACGGCGTTTCGCTGTACAGCTACATGACCGACTTCGGCACCGTCATGGACCTCGAGACCGCCATGGCCTCGATCGCCGACCTCGGGGCGACGGGGCTGGAGATCCTCGGCGAGGCCCACATCCCGAACTACCCGAACCCGTCCGACGAGTGGGTGGAGCAGTGGTTCGCGCTCCTGCAGAAGTACGGCCTCGAGCCGACGAACTACGGGTCGTGGATCGACACGCGCCTGCACTCCAGCGGCCCCAACGGCCGCGACATGACGGTCGACGAGGGCGCCGCGGCGCTCCAGCGCGACCTGCGGCTCGCGAAGCGCCTGGGCTTCCGCTTCGTGCGGCCGAAGATCGGCGTCGTCTCGAGCGACCTGATCCCGCACCCGATCTGGACCGAGGTCGTCGAGGCATCCCTCCCGCTCGCCGAGGAGCTCGACGTCATCATCTGCCCCGAGATCCACTCGCCGACCCCCATCAAGCACGAGGTCGTCGACGACTACATCGCCCTGATCCGTCGCACGGGTACGAAGCACTTCGGCCTGCTGCTCGACACCGGCATCTTCCAGGACCGTCCGATCCCGCTCAAGCCCGGCGAACTGCCCGGGCAGCGCCCGGCGTTCCTCGACGGCATCCATGTCGACCCGAGAGACGTGTTCGACGTGATCGAGAACGTCGTGTTCATCCAGGCGAAGTTCCACGACATCGACGAGGAGCTCGACGACAAGCAGATCCCGTGGGAGCCGGTGCTCAAGGCCCTCAAGGACGCGGGCTACACGGGTTACCTCTCGAGCGAGTACGAGGGCGAGCGCGAGCCGTGGCGCTCGATCGAGCAGGTGCGGCGCCAGCACTCGTTGATGCGCCAGATCGCGGATCGGCTCTGAGGACACGCCATGCCCAACGGACTCATCCACGATGACAGCCTCCGCACGCACCCCGACGGGCTCGCGCTCCGGCTGACCATCCCCTGGTACCGCAGCCTCTGGCTCTCGTCGGTGACCTCCCTCGCGCTCACGGTCGACGGGAAGGAGGTGGATGCCGACGACCTCCGCGTCGCGTTCGGCGACACCTCGTACCGCCTCGACGAGCTGCCCGAGCAGAGCGAGCGGCTCTGGTTCCTGCAGGAGCACCCGCTGCTCGTCGCGCGGCGCGCGGACCCCGTTTCGCTCGGTGAGACCCACGACGTCGTGCTGCACGGCGAGCTGCGGCTGCCGTACATGCAGATCGCGCCCGGGTCCGACAGCGGCCCGGGGATGTACGTGCCGAACGTCGTGCACGACGTGAAGACCTTGACGGTCGCCGACACGGATGCCGCGCCCCCGGCGCTCGTGACCGAGGTGGCGCCCCCGCCGCCCGCGGTGGACGGGGATCCCTTCCAGCTCGGCCTGACCCTGTACTCGGCCAGCGCGGAGTTCCGCGCGGGATGGTTCGACTTCGACGGGCTGCTGGACCGGGTTGCGGAGCTCGGGATCGGTCCGGGCATCGAGATCGTGGCATCCCAGATGGTGCCGACGTACCCCGTCGTCGGCGACGACTTCGTGCGCACGTGGCGCGCGGCCTTCGATCGACACGGGTTCGTCGAGAGCTCGTTCGGCGCCAACCTCGACATGGGTCGGCGGCGCGACCGCGACATGACGCCCGACGAGGAGTTCGCCTTCTCGAAGCTCATGTTCGAGGGGGCGAAGAAGCTCGGCTTCCCGCTCGTGCGCATCCAGAGCGCGAAGCCCGAGCTGCTGCGGCGGCTGCTGCCGATCGCCGAAGACCTCGAGCTCAAGCTCGCGTACGAGATCCACGCGCCCATGGGCCCGAACGCCGAGCCGATCCTGCGCGTGCGCGAGACCTACGCCGAGCTCGACTCCCCGCTGCTGGGCTTCGTCGCCGACTTCTCCTCCACGATGCACGCGATGTCGCCGACCCTGCTGCGTGCCGTGCGCCGCGCGGGCCTCGACGACGAGGCGGTGGCGAAGCTGCAGGAGATCTGGGCGACGGATGCCACGATGCAGGCGCGTCAGCAGGAGTTCCTCGGCTACCTCCGCGCGCGCGACTTCGACCCTGGCCGCCTGGGCTCGTTCGCGCACCTCGCGTTCAACATGCACGGGCACGTCGACCCGCGCGAGTGGGCCGACATCATGCCGCAGATCCTGCACGTGCACGCGAAGTTTTACGACATCGACGACAGCGGACAGGAGCCCGCGATCGACTACCCCGAGCTCGTGCGCGTGTTCGTCGAGGGCGGGTACCGCGGGTTCTGGTCGAGCGAGTGGGAGGGTCACGCGTTCGCCGAGCTGGGCGAGGTCGATCCCTTGCTGCTCGTGCGGCGGCAGCACGATCTGATCCGGTCCGCGATGCGGGCGGTCGCGGTGTGACCGACCTGCGTGCGCTGCCGTTCCGTGAGATGCTCACTCACCTCCGGGAGCACGGCGAGCCCGCTGATCCGCGCGACGACATCGACACGGACTCGCTGAAGCGCCGGTTCCCGCGCCTGGCGGGAGTCGAAACGCGTGACCTCGCGGTCGACGGCGCCCGCGGGCCTCAGCCGGCGCGGCTGTACCGCGACCCCTCGGTCGCACCGAGCGGACGGGCCTTCGTGTGGGTCCACGGCGGCGCGTTCGTCGGCGGGTACCTCGACATGCCCGAGTCGCACTGGGTCGCCCTCGAACTGGCGTCGCGCGGCATCCCGGTCCTGGCTCTCGACTACACGAAGTGCCTCGGCGACGTGCACTTCCCGGTGCCGTCCGACGACGTCTTGGCGGGGTGGCGCCTGGCCCTCGAGAACGCCGAGGAGTTCTTCGGCGTGAGACCGGATGCCGTCGTCCTCGGCGGCGCGAGCGCCGGGGGCAACCTGGTGGCCGGTGTGTCCGCGCGGCTGCGGGACGGTGCGGGACCCGCGCCGGCCGGTCTGGTGCCGGTGTATCCGGCGCTGCATCCGAACAGTGCCGCGCCGGGGGAACCGCTGGACCCCGATGCGCCGATGGGGCGGATCTCGCTCAACTTCGCCGGGCCGACCGGCATCCACGATCCGTACGCCTTTCCCGGCCTCGGGCGCGGTGACGGATTCCCGCGCACGCTCGTCGTCGTGTGCGAGCTCGACGAGCTCCGTCCCTCGGGCGAGGCCTTCGCGGAACTCGTCCGCGCGGCCGGGGGAACGGTGGACGTGCACCTCGAGCCCGGTGCCGGGCACGGGCACATCAATGAGCCCGCGGACCCGACCGCTCTGCCGACCGTCGAGGCGATCGCCGCGTGGATTCGGCGGCTTCCCCTCGACGGAGACGCGCGGCGCGGGGCGCACGCCCCTACGAACGGGTGTGAACCTGCCTGTGGATAACTCTGTGGAGAGGTGTGCGTAAACCGCCATTCTCTGTGCAGATACCCTGTGGAAAACCCTCGCCCCGAGCGAAGCTTCGAAACTACACCGGCGTAATTCCGGGGCCTGTGCGGAGTGCGGGAACGCCGCGGTGGGCGGGGACCCGAGATCGATTGAGTGTCCAGAACACCCGGACGTTCGACGAAATCGTCCGGGTGTTTTGGACATCGAAGGGGGCGGGGGCACGGGCCCGCGGGTGCGTGCGTGGGCGCCGAAGGGGGCGAGGGGGGCGAGGGCCCGCGGGTGCGTGCGTGGGCGCCGAAGAGGGCGAGGGGCGCGGGCCCGGGGGCGCGGAGTCAGTGCGGGGCGTGACCGGCGGCGATGACGCGGCCGGCCTCGGCGAAGAGGCCGCGCATCCACTCGTGCTCGGGGTCACGGTTGTGGGACGGATGCCACCACAGCGCGCTCACGATCGGCGTCGCCGCGAACGGCAGGGGCACGACGCGGATGCCGCCGATCCTCAGCAGGTGCGGAGCCAGAGCCGACTGCACGAGCCCGACGCGGCGGGTGCCGCTGACGAAGTGGCCCACCGACAGGAAACTCTCGAGGACGACCTCGATGTGCGGCTCGACACCGAGCTGCTGGATCTGGCGCGCGGCCGAGGTGAAGGCCGACCGCGACTGGAAGGTGAGGACCCAGGGCATGTCGGCGAGGTTCTGCATGGTGAGCGTGTCGCCGACCTCGTCGTTGTCGTCGGCGACGACGGCCAGCCAGTCGTCCTGCCAGAGGTCGAGGTAGGGCAGCTCCGACACGGGGCCGTGCGGGATCACCATCGCGTCGGCGGAGCGCAGCCGGTTCGCCGCGTCTTCGACGATTCCGGGGTTGTGCAGCATGTAGCGGAAGCGCACGCCCGGCGCTTCCTGGGCCGCGAGCTGAGACACCACGGTGCCGACGGTGACGAAGCCGTAGTCGGAGCCGTAGATCGAGAACTCGCGCGTCGACTCCGCCGGCGACCACGACGCCTGACTCTCGAACACGCGGCGGGCGGCCTCCAGAGCCGTGCTCGTGTGGTCGGTGAGGCGGATGGCGAACGGGGTCAGTTCGTACGTGTTGCCGCGGCGGGCGAGGATCTGGTCGTTGAAGTGGGTGCGCAGTCGCGCGAGCGACGCGCTCAGGGCCGGTTGGCTGAGATGCAGACTCTCGGCCGCGCGCGTGACGCTGCGCTCGGTGAGCAGGGCGTCGAGCGAGACCAGGAGGTTCAGGTCGAGGCGGGAGAGGGCTGCGTTGTCGGACACGTCGTCGTGTTCTCCTCGTGCCGGGTGGAACGAATGGGAACCCCGAGCGTATCAATCCGGTCGATGGAATGGCGGAGAATATTCCTGATCGTGATCCGGTGTCAGAGCGCCTCGACCCCCACGAGCCGGGTCGTCGCGAGCGTGCTCCCCACGTGCAGCTCGAAGCGCCCCGGTTCGACCCGCCACCCCTCCGCCCACAGGGCGAAGACCTCGCGCGGCAGAGCGATCTCGACGCTCGCCGTCTCGCCGGCATCCAAGGTCCGCCGGCGGAAGCCGACGAGACGCCGGACGGGCTGCGTGACCGAGGCGACGACGTCGCGCAGGTACACCTGCACCACCTCGTCGCCGCGCCGGTCGGAGGTGTTCGTCACGTCGACCCGGACCGTCAGCACCGTCTCGTCGAGAGAGCCGGTGGCGGCGAAGGCGGATGCCGAGACCTCGGGCCCGCCGTGGGCGAAGCGGGCGTAGCCCGACCCGTGGCCGAAGGAGTACTGCGGCCCCAGGGGCAGGTCGAGGTACTTGGACGTGTACTTGTCCTGCACATTGCCGGGGCCGTGGAGGCCGACGTCGTGGTGCTCGGCCGTGAGGGTGCCGCCCGTGGAGGCGGGGCGGCCGGTGTTCTCGTGGGCGTAGGGGATCGGGATCTGCCCGACCGAGCGCGGGAACGACATCGGCAGGCGACCGGAGGGCTCGGCGTCACCCAGCAGGAGGTCGACGATCGCCGCCGGGGCTTCGGTGCCCCCGTGCCACACGACGACAGCGGCCGCCACCTCGTCGATCCAGTCCACGACGACGAGCGGTCGGCCGGTGACGAGCATCACGACGGTGGGCGTGCCGGTGGCGGCGACCGCGCGGATCAACGCCTCCTGCCGACCGGGGAGGCGCAGGTCGCTTCGCGAGGCGGCTTCGCCGGAGAGGGCGGAGGGCTCCCCGGCGAGGACGACCGCGACGTCGGCGGCGGCCGCCGCACGGACGGCTGCCGCGATGCCGTCGTCGTCGGGTGAGAGGAAGTCCACGCCCTCCTCGACGGCGATCTCGAGGTCGGGGCGGCGATCGGACAGCTCGTCGACCACGGACCCCGCGCGGGCACCGAAGAACTGCACCCACGCGCCGAGGTGGTCGGTCGACGTGGCGTACGGGCCCGTCAGCAGCACGCGGCGCGGCGCGACGAGGGGGAGGGTGCCGTCGTTGTGCAGCAGCACGCTGCCGCGCGTGGCGGCGGCGCGGACGAGCGCGCGAGAGGCGGCATCCGGGGTCGTGATCTCGGCATCCGGATCGACGTAGGGGTTCTCGAAGAGGCCGAGCGCCTCCTTCACACGCAGCACGCGGCGTACGGCGTCGTCGACGCGGCCGGGATCGAGACGTGCGAGTTCGTCGCCGGCGAGGGTGAGTGGAGAGCCGCCCATCTCGATGTCGAGCCCGGCCGCGTACGCCTGGCGGACGGCATCCGCGAGGTCCTCGGCCACGCCGTGCGGCACGAGGTTGGCGACACCCTCGGCATCTCCCACGATCACGCCGTCGAAGCCCCATTCCTGCTTCAGAACCTCGGTCAGCAGGCGCCGGTGAGCGTGCATCGGGATACCGGAGACCGACGTGAACGCGGCCATCACGGACGCGGCTCCCGCGCGCACCGCCGCCTCGAAGGGAGGAAGGTGCACGGTGCGCAGAGCGCGCTCGCTGAGGTCGGCGCCGTTGTAGTCGCGACCGCCTTCGCCCGCGCCGTAGCCGACGAAGTGCTTGGCGGTGGCGGCGATGGCATCCGGAGCCGAGAGATCGTCGCCCTGGTACCCGCGGACCATCGCGGCCACGAGCAGCGAGGTGAGCCACGGATCCTCGCCGAAGCCTTCCGACACCCGCCCCCAGCGCGGGTCGCGCGAGACGTCGGCCATGGGAGAGAACGTCCAGGTCACGCCGCCCGAGCGTGCCTCCGTGGCTGCGAGGTGCGCGAGGGAGCGGACGAGCTCGGGATCGAAGGACGCGGCCTGCGCGAGCGGGATCGGGGCGATCGTGCGCTGGCCGTGGATGACGTCGAGGCCGACGAGCAGGGGGATGCCGAGGCGCGTCTCCTCCACCGCGACGCGCTGCAGGGCGTTCGTGGCTTCGGCCGACGGCGGCCAGAAGGTCGAGCCGATGCCGCGGCGCACCAGGGCGGCGGCGTCGTCGGGGTGGGGGCGGAAGACGATCTGCAGTTGGCCGATCTTCTCCTCCCACGTCATCCGGGCGAGGAGCTCCTCGATGCGGGCGCTCACGACAGCGGCCGGTAGGTCACGGAACGGAAGCGGGCAGAGCCGCTCCCGGTCGCGTACAGCGCGGGGCGCAGGCTCAGCAGGTCGCCGACGGTGTTGGCGTGGTAGCCGGAGACCTCGAAGCGCAGGCCGTGGCGGGTCCAGTCGCCGCCGGGTTCGCGGTAGTGGATCTCGACGATGTGCTCGATGTTGCGGATGCGCAGCTGCAGGCGCCGGACCGCGGGCGCGGGCTCCGGCCGGTGGTGCGGGTGCCCGCCGAAGTACGTGCGCATGCGCGCGCCGTCGATGCCGACGCCCACGTACAGGCGGTCGTTGAAGAAGAGCAACAGGCCCGCCTCGGTGTCGTCCCCCAGGACGTCGACGTCGGCCTCGATCTCGTACGAGTGATCGGGTGCCATCGTGACCAGGGGAGACGTGTCGGCGGGTGAGGTGCCCTTCGCCGCGAGCACGAGACCGTCGTCGAGGGCGAGTCGGTCGGCCTCTCCGGGCCCGGGGGCGTGGAACGTCCACCGCTCGCCCGAGGGGAGCGCGGAGAAGTCGTCGGTCCAGCGCGCGGGCTCCGCCTGCGGGGCGGCTCCGGTGGGCGCGTCGAGGTCGCCGCCGACGTCGTCGGCGCCCACGGGCCACCCGTCCTCGGTCCACGTCACGGGCTCGAGCAGGATCTGCCGGCCGAGCGTGCGGTAGCCGTTCTCGTAACCGTGCGAGAGCATCCACCAGTCGTCGCCCGCGGGCCCGGGGACGATCGTCGCGTGCCCGCGCGACCACCAGGCCTGCGCGGCATCCGTCGTCCGGGTCACGGGATTGTGCGGGCTGTTCTCCCACGGCCCGTGGACCGAGCGAGACCGCGCGGCGATGACCATGTGCCCGGTGGGAGGACCGGCCGTCCCGCCGACCGCGCTGACCAGGTAGAACCAGTCATCCTTGCGCAGCAGCTTGGGGCCTTCGAGAGCGTAGGCCTCGGTGATCCAGGCGTCCGGATAGTGCCACCCGTCGTAGACGTGCTCCAGCTCGCCGATCGTCGACAGCCCGTCGTCGCTCAGCGCGATGCGGCGGATGCCGTTGGTGAAGAGATAGCGCGAGCCGTCTTCGCCCACGACGTGGCCGGGATCGATCGCACCCCGGATGCCGAGATCGATCGGCTCCGACCAAGGGCCCTCCATCGCGTCGGCGTGGATGACGAAGATCGAGGGTTCGGTGAGGGAGGACCAGGGGGCCGGGATGAAGGGGATGTAGATGAAGAAGCGCCCGTCGACCTCGGCGATGTCGACCGCGAAGGTGACGCCGACGGGGGCGGGGAGCGCGGCCGTGACGTACTCCCAGGTGACGAGGTCGCGGGAGCGGTAGAGCAGCAGGCCGGGGGCCGACTCGAACGAGGAGTACGTCATCCAGTACTCGTCGCCGACCTTGATGACGGCGGGATCGGGGCGGTCGCCGCCGAGGACGGGGTTGCGGAAGGTGGTCATCGCGGCTCCTGATCAGGGAAAACGGCGGCCGGCTGCCGCCCCGAGGGGCGACAGCCGGCCGGTTCGGGGATCAGCCCCAGGCGGTGTCCATGTCGGCGAGAACCTGGTCGACCGTCTTCTGGCCGGTCAGCAGGCCCTGGACGCCGGCGCCGAGGGCGTCGTAGACGCCCGGGTTCGGCCACGCGGCGTTCGGCAGGCCGGTGTAGGAGTTCGACTCGAGCAGCGAACCGATGTTCTTGTACTGCGGCAGGAGCGTGTCCTGCGAAGCGCCGACGATCGGCACGCCGCCGAAGCTGTCGGCGAAGGTCTTCGCCTGCTCGGGGGTGGCGACCCAGTCGAGGAAGTCCTGGATGAGCTTCTTCTTGGCGTCGCTGGCCTTGGCGTTGACGCCCCAGGCGTAGTTGGCGGAGGCGAGCACGAAGGGCTTCTGTCCGGCGGAGGGCGGGAAGCTCTGGACCGTGAGGTCGGCGCCGGTGGCGGCACCGATCGAGCTGGCAGCGCTGCCGGGGACGGCGGCCGAGAGCGAGGTCCCGCCTCCGAGGCCGGCCGTGATGTTGTCGAACGTGCCGCCCGCGGCGCCGTCCTGGAAGCAGCCCGCGCTGTTCATGTCGACGAGGTCCTGCAGCGTCTCCTTCCAGCCGTCGCTGTCGGCGAAGGTGACCTTGCCGTCGGCGCGCTGCTGGTTCCAGTCGGGCTGAGCCTCGTAGACGCGGGTCGCCGAGATGAGCTGAGCCATCAGGCCGGTGTTGAACGTGATGGCGCCCGCGAGAACGGTGAAGGTCTTGCCCGCGTCACGAGCGGTCTTGCAGTCCGCCAGGAGCGAGTCGTAGCTCTCGGGGTACTCGGTGAGACCGGCTTCCTTCGCGGCGTCGTTGTTGTAGACGAGGCCGACGGGGATGAGCGCCGTGGGCTGTCCGTAGACCTTGCCGTCGACTTCGTACTGGTTCTCGGCGTTCGCGGGGACGAGGCTCTCGGACGTGCCGCCCAGCGGGGCGAGCAGTCCGGCCTCGGCGAGCGAGATGACCGAGATGGGCTGGCCGGTACCGGGCGCGAGGATCATCACGTCGGCGGCGTTGCCGGCCTGCAGCTGGGTCGTGACCTGCGTGTTGTAGGCCTCGGAGGGGTAGGGGATGACCTCGATGTTGAGGCCCTTCTCCTGCCCGTACGCCTCGAGAGTCTTGGCGTAGGACTGGTCGTCGTCGTTGGCCTGAGCGACCATGACGGTGAATCCGTTGGCGCTGTCGCCGTTCCCCGAGTCGCCGCTGTTGCCCGAGCATCCGGCGAGGATGAGAACACCGGCGAGGGGGGCTGCGAGCAGGGGAAGGCGGAGGGGCCGAAGCGAACTGTGCTGTGGCATGGACGAACCCTTTCGTGACTTCTTTGTCTCCAGCCCCGGGTAGTGGCTGGTACGGCTTCGTAGCCGCGAATTCAGGGTGACACACATCTGTCGGTTTTCGACATTAGCTTTGCTGATGCCGGGCAATAGTCCCAGCGATTCGCCCGGGAAAACTTCCCTGATCAGGGCTTACAGAGAAGAGTCACGGGCCCGGAGATGCCCGCCGGACGAGGAACGGCGTCGACCGAGAACACCTGTGTCATCGGGGCGAAGATCTCGCTGGAGGGGTGGGTGGCCTCGGCGATCAGCCGATTGCGCCACGGCACCGCCACCTCCACACGCACCTGGTTCACCCCTTCCTGCCACGCGGCGGAGACGTCGACGCGGTACGGAGCGGTCCACGCGATCCCGCAGTCGGTCCCGTTCACCCGCACGCGGGCGACCCCGTGCACGGTGCCGAGATCGAGCTCGGTCGGGGTCCCGGCATCCGGTGTCGACAGCTCCGCGCGATAGACCCCGATGCCGGAGAAACCGCGCGCGGCGGCGCCGTCGTCCGTCCAGGGGTGCGGGTGCTCACCGTGCGAGACCGCAGGGATGCCGGGGAGCTCGACGCTCCACTCCCCCTCGGGGTTGATCGTGCGCCCGGGGGAGGCGTCGTCGGCCCCCGTGCCGTCGACGACGAACACCGAACCGAACGCAGGGAGAGTCACGTCGACGCGGCCCTCGGCGGCGGAGGGTGCGTGACGCGTCCGACGGACGGGGTCCCAGATCTCGACCGGGCCCGGCACTCCCGTGAGTGTCACCGTGACGGGGTCGCCCGACGGGTTGGCCAGGAAGTCCACGCGACGATCGCCGACGATGCGGGCGATGCGACGTACCTGCGCGCCGGTCACGGGCCGCTCGGGAGCGCACCCGAGTTCGGCCAGTGCCTGACCGAGGTCGTCCGTCTCGACGACGCCCGGTGACGCCCAGACGCGCGCCACGAGCGCGGTGAACTCCTCGGCGTCGTCGCCCAGCGACGGCGTCGTCTCGGGGCGGAGGCCCACGAGAGACGCCCCCGCGTCGACGAGGGTGGCGAGCCGTCGCAGCGTCGGGACCGTCATGCGTCTGCTCGACCCGCCGAGGAAGAGAAGCCGGTAGCGCGAGTGCCCGGCGACGAGGCTTTCGCCCTCGACCTGGAGGATGTCGAGCCCGTCGACGCCGAGATAGTCGAAGTCGAAGCCGGCGGGCACAGTGTCGTCGAGGCGGTGTTCGTACAGCCCCGTGACCGGAGCCTCCTCGCCGACGAAGACGGCGACATCGACGGCGGGGCGTCCCGCGGCGAGCAGGGCCGAGCATCGCGCGAGGTAGTCGATCCAGGGCCGTGCCATGTCGGCCCACGTCTCGTGCCGGGTGAAGGCCTGACCGAGGAACGGTGCCAGCGCGATGCCCGGCGGAGGAGTGGATGCCGGCTGGTGCGGCGACGTGTGCACGCAGAAGCGCGTGACCCCCAGTGCCAGCTGGAGGTCGGCGACGTGTTTGAGGTTCGACGGCATCCATCCCCAGGGATCACCGAACGACGTGAAGGCTTCGGCACCGGTCCAGGTGCGCCCGTGGACGTGCGCGACCGAGGAGGCGCCCTTGAGGTCGGCGACGTACGTGGGCTTCGGGCCCGCGGACGGGTCGAAGGTCCACATGGCGCCCATCGGCACGTCGGCGGGACCCCGCATGGCGAGGTCGTCGCCCCACTGGGGACGACCGTCCTCCAGGGCCTCGGCGTAGTACGTCATGCCGCGCGCGTGTGCTTCGGTGGCGAGGGTTCCGTAGTACTCGCGCGCCAGCAGCTCGCCGAGCGTGCGCCGATAGTCGGCGAGGAACCCGTCGCTGGCCTCGGCGCCCTCGACGAGGTACCCCGCGAGCGTGGGCAGCCACGCGGTGGGGTCGTAGCCCCGCGCGGCGGCGAACCGCTCGGCGATGGCGTCGGTGAAGTTCTGCGCTCCGGCCTCGATGCTGTCGCTGAGGAGCGCCGTGAACCGGCCGGTGCGCGGTCGGTACCGCTCGAGGTGGGTCTCGAGGTACGCGGCGACGCGGTTCCCGTCGAGTTTGTCGACCTCGAGCCCGGTCGAGACAGCGGGGGCCGGGCCGTTGGTCTGTCCGGTGGGTGACGCGCCCAGGCGCAGGATGCGCCAAGAGCCCGGGGGGATCTCCCCGCGCAGACGTTCGCCGTCGAAAGAGGTCGTGAGGTCGATGACCGTCGCGGGGTCGATCGCGGGGGAGTCGGGGTCGGCGACCGAGTCGAGGGCGTAGAAGTCGGGCTCGACGCCGAAACCAGCCTTCGTCTCCGCATGATGGACCCGCGCCGCGGCGAACAGCGCGAACTCGCTCACCTCGAACGCGTCCGCACGCCGCAACACCGGTGGCATCCGGACTCCCGGAGCCATGGTCGGCAGCGCCTCGCTCGCGCTCGCGCCCGACAGCAGCAGGCGGAAGCGACGGGCGGTCACGGCGGGGAAGCTCGCGGTTCGCGCGACGACGGTCGTGGGCTCGAGGCGCACGAGGTCGTGAAAGCCGGCGCCGTCGTCGACCTGCAGGACCGCGAGCGGCGGGGGCGCGGCGCCGAAGCCCCGCGGGCCGGGCAGGCCCAGGGTGACGGCGCGCACCGTCACCGGCTCGCGGAACACCGCCTCGATCGCCGCCTCCGACCAGGCGTCGGGGTCTCGGGGCAGACGGATGCCGGGACCGAAGGCGCCGTCGATGAGGGTCGCGCCGTCGATCGCGACGCCGTCGACCCGGTAGCTCGCGGGTGCGAGCGGCAGCTGACCCGCGGAGGCGGGGAAGGCCACCACCCGCCAGTCGGCGCTCCACCGGGGCGAGCCGTCCGCGCCGTGGCGCGGGGCGTCCTGGAACCCGCCGGCGGAGTCGGGGAGCGGGGGAAGCGCGACGTCGATCCGGCCGCCGTCGACGACGACCTCGCTCCACACGACCTTCTTCATCGCGTCGACGGGTGCGACCCACGGTCCGCCCGACGCGCTCCACCCCGCCGAGGTGGCGATGGCGATCTCCATGTCCAGGCGCGCCGCGGTCGTGACCGCGGCCTCGATCGCGTCGTCCCACTCCGGCATCCCCGGATGCCGAGGAGCGCCGACGACCGACGGCATCCCCATCCCTCCGTCGAACAGGTGCACTCCGCGCACGCCGATCCGGTGCAGCCACTCGAGGTCGGCGACGGCGCCCTCGGCGTCGGCATTGCCGTCCATCCAGTGCCACCACGCGCGCGGGCGGGCCTCGTCGGGCGGGTCGACGAAGAGGTTCCACAGGTCGTCGGGGGAGGAGTTCGCGGGGCTCGGGCTCACTGCCGCATCCTTGCAAGATCCCGGCGTTCGCGGGGCTCCCGCCTTGTTATGTCGAGCATCCATCTCACTAATGTGTCTTTTCGACACAAGGGTGCGATAGTCGGAGAACCGGCGCTCGACGCAACGGAGCGCAATGACGAAGAAGTCAGAGAGCAGATGACTGTGACCATCGAACAGGACACCACACGGACGCTCACCGTGCCGCCCAAGGCGCGGCGAACGTCCCAGCGGCCGGTGCGCGGGGGCAAGCCCCTCATCAGCTACGGGCAGTGGTGGTGGGCCCTCCCCGCCATCCTCCTCGTGCTCGGCGTGCAGTACGCCGCGACCCTGACCGGCGGGTTCTTCGCCTTCACGAACTGGACCGGCCTCGGCTCCTTCGAGATCACCGGCTTCGACAACTTCGCGAAGATCTTCGCCGATCCGCAGCTGCTCGGCGCGGTGTGGAACACGCTCTTCCTCGCCTTTGGCTCGGTCATCATCACCAATGTGCTGGGCCTGCTGTTCGCCCTCGCGATCAACCGCACGCTCAAGACGCGCTACATCCTGCGCACCCTTCTCTTCATGCCGGTGGTGCTGAGCCCGCTCGCGGTGGCGTACGTCTGGAAGTTCATCTTCCAGTTCAACGGCCCGCTGAACGGCTTCCTCGGGGCGATCGGCCTCGAGGAGCTGCAGAAGACCTGGCTCGCCGACCCGACCTGGTCGATCTGGGCGATCCTCATCACGGTCGTCTGGCAGCAGACGGGCTTCACGATGGTCATCTACCTCGCCGGACTCGCCTCGGTCCCCGTCGAGGTCGAGGAGGCGGCGGCGCTCGACGGCGCGGGCGTCTGGGGACGCTTCTGGAACGTCGTCGTCCCCGCCATCCGTCCCTCGATCGCCATCGCCACGACGCTCGGGCTCATCCAGGGCCTGCGCATCTTCGACCAGATCCTCGCCCTCACCGGCGGCGGTCCGGCGGGTGCCACCGAGACGCTCGCCACCGAGGTCTACAAGAACGCGTTCTCGCTCGGGCAGTTCGGCTTCGGCTCGGCGCTCGCGCTCGTGCTCACCGTCATCATCTTGGCGTTCGCCATCCTCCAGCAGTACGTCACGCGCGACCGCGAGGTCGGGAAGGTCTCCTGATGTTCCGCTACACGAAGTTCACGGCCGTCCGCGAAGTCCTGGTCTGGGTCGTGACCCTGATCGGTCTGCTTCCCCTCTACATCCTCGTCGCCACCGCGCTGAAGAGCGACAAAGAGGCCCTGTCCAGCAGCGCGGTCGCTCCGCCGACGAGCATCGACTTCAGCGCGTTCGTCTCGGTGCTGACCGCGACCGGGCGCAACAGCATCCCGATGAGCATCCTGAACAGCGTCATCATCACCGGCGGCGCGATCCTCGGACTCGTGCTCTTCGGCTCCGTCGCGGCCTACGTCATCGCGCGCCGCACGCGGAAGTGGACGACCATCACCTACTACCTCGTGCTGATCGCGATCATCCTTCCCGCCCAGCTCGGAACGGTGCCGCTGTACATCGGAGCGCGTTCGATCGGCTTGACCGGCAACGCCTTCGGCATGATCGTGCTCTGGGTCGGCATCCTCATGCCCCTGTCGGTCTTCCTCTACGCGAGCTTCTTCCGGGGACTCTCTACCGAGTACGAGGAGGCGGCCGTCATCGACGGGGCCTCGCCGGTGCAGGCCTTCTTCCGGGTGGTGCTGCCCCTGATGGCCCCGGCCACCGGCACCGTCGCGATCCTCGCGGGTCTCATCGTCTGGAACGACTTCTTCAACTCGCTGATCTTCCTCGGCGGCTCCACCACGCAGACCCTGCCGGTGGCCATGTACACCTACGTCGGCGGACTGGTCTCGGCCTGGAACAAGATCTTCGCCGTCGTGATCATCTCGATGATCCCGATCCTGCTCTTCTACATGTTCGCCCAGAAGCGCTTCATCCAGGGCTTCGCCGGCGGCTTGAAGGGCTAGCGCTTTTTCCTCACGGAGGCCGACCGCCGGCCTCACGGGCTAGCGCCCTGTCTACATGGATGCCGGATCACCGGCCTCATGGGCTGAGCCTGCCCAGATGGATGCCGATCGGCATGGCATCCGTCGATCGTCGTGCCCGCGTCTGTCGAAAGGACACCCCGTGTACCAACTCGCCCCCAACATCGAACTCCTCTTCACCGAGGCCGGCGACTACCACGACCGCGTGCGCGCGGCCGCGGCCGCGGGCTTCGACGCCGTCGAGATGTGGGGTCCGACCGGCGTCGACGCCCCGGCGACTCCCAAGGACCTGCCCGCGCTCAAAGCGGCGCTCGAGGAGACCGGCGTGCAGCTCACCGCGCAGCTCGCCGAGCCCCGCACGCAGTTCATGATCCCGCCGTGGGACCACTCGGAGTTCTTCCGCAAGCTCGACGAGGGCGTCGCGATCGCCCGCGACCTCGGGTGCCCCCGCATCGTCGTCGGCAGCGGCACCGGCTTCGGGGGGTGGAAGCGGCAGGTGCAGCTCGACAAGCTGATCGAGATCTACACGAAGGCGATCGCTCAGATCGAGGGATCGGGCGTCGGGCTCGTGCTCGAACCGGTCAACGTCCGTGTCGACCACCCCGGCTCCCTGCTCGACCGCACGGCCGAGGCCGTATACGTCGCTCGCGGCGTCGACTCGCCGCGGTTCGGCGTGCTGTACGACATCTATCACTCGGCCGTCGAGGGCGAGGACATGGAGGCGGAGCTCGCGAACGCCGGCGACCTCATCCACTACGTGCAGCTCGCCGACGCGCCGGGCCGCGGCGAGCCCGGCACCGGTGACCTCGACTGGGTCGAGCGCTTCCGCCTCCTGCGCGACAGCGGCTACGACGGTCCCGTCGGCCTGGAGTACTACCCGACCACCGCGTCGGAGGCGTCGGTCGCGCACGTCGTCGAGATCGCGCTCGCGGCATGAACGCGCGGCGGTATCCGGAAGCGGTCGACGTCGTCATCGTCGGTAGCGGCCCCACGGGCTCGGCCTACGCGCGCATCCTTTCGGAGCGTGCGCCGGGCGCGACGATCGCGATGTTCGAGGTCGGCCCGACGGTGTCGGACCCGCCCGGCGCACACGTCAAGAACATCTCCGACCCCGCCGCCCGCGCCCGCGCGCAGGTCGCGTCGGAGGGCCCGGGCGAGCGCGGTGCGAAGGTCGCCAATCCCGGGGCCGCGAAAGCCGGGGTGCGAGGTGCCCGCCCCGGGACGTTCCTCCTGGAGGACGGCTACGCGTTCGAGGGTGAGGACGGCCTTCCGGTCGTGGCGATGTCGAGCAACGTCGGCGGCATGGCGGCGCACTGGACGGGCGCGTGCCCGAGACCCAACGACAGCGAGCGCATCGACTTCGTCGACGACCTCGATGAACTGCTCGACGAGGGAGACCGGCTGCTGGGGGTCACCCGGAACGCCTTCGACTCCGCTCCCTTCGGGGCGATCGTGCGCGAGCGTCTCTCGGCGGCCGTGGACGCGGGGCGCGTCGACGAGACGAAGGTGCAGCGGATGCCGCTCGCCGTGCACCGGCGTGACGACGGTCGCCTGGTGTGGTCGGGCTCGGACGTCGTACTGGGCGAGGCGACGCGGAAGAACCCGGGATTCTCGCTGTTCGACGAGTCCCTCGCGGTGCGCGTGATCGTCGAGGGCGGCCGCGCGGCCGGTGTCGTCGTGCGCGATCTGCGAACGGGCGAGGAGCACCGGGTGACAGCGCGCTTCGTGGTGGTCGCGGCCGATGCGCTGCGCACGCCGCAGCTGCTCTGGGCGTCGGGGGTGCGCCCGCAGGCCCTCGGGCGGTATCTGAACGACCAGGCTCAGGTCGTCTTCGCCTCTCGCCTCCGGGACATGCCGCCGCTCGCCGCGGACGCCCCGACGGCGGGCCTCGCGGAGTACAGCGGCGTCAGCTGGGTCCCCTTCACCGACGACATGCCCTTCCACGGGCAGATCATGCAGCTCGACGCCTCGCCCATCGCGCTCGCCGAGGACGACCCCGTCGTCCCGGGGTCGATCGTGGGGCTCGGACTGTTCTGCGCGAAGGATCTGCAGGCCGACGACCGCGTGGTCTTCGACGATGATCACGCGGACGGATACGGGATGCCGGCTCCCCGCATCCACTACCGCCTCACCGCTCGTGATCACGAGGTGGTGGAGCGGGCTCGTCGCGAGATCGTGCGCTTGGCCGAGGCCATCGGTGACCCGGTCGGCGACCGACCTTTCACGCTGCCGCTCGGCTCGTCCCTGCATTACCAGGGCTCCACGCGCATGGGCGTCGTCGACGACGGGACGAGCGTGTGCGACATCGACAGCGAGGTGTGGGGCGTGCCGGGGCTCTTCGTCGCGGGCAACGGGGTCATCCCCACGGCGACGGCGTGCAATCCCACGCTGACCTCGGTCGGCCTGGCGGTCCGGGGAGCGCGCAAGATCGCGGCATCCCTCTCCTGATTTCCTTGCTTATGCAGGAATCAGACAATAGAGTGTAGAAATCAAGACAAAGAGGTCCGCGGCTTCGGTCGCACCGACGAGGAGGTCATCGTGATCCCGGATCGAATCATCGAGCAGGGGACGCTCACCGCCCACGGCGGCCGTGCGTCGGTGGAGGTGCGCCTGCCGTGGTACCGGGCGCTGCCGGCATCCTGCATCTCGGGGGCGAAGCTTTCGATCGACGGGGTCGAGGCGCCCGCGGACTCGCTGCGCTGGCGGATGAACGGCGAGGAGTTCACGTTCGCCGACATGAAGACGAACACCCAGCAGTGGTGGTTCCCGACCGACTCGGCGGTTCTGTCCGGAGACGTGTCGGTGGATGCCGGGGAGCACGAGGTGCGGGTCGACCTCGAGCTCTACATCCCGTACATCATCATCTCGGATGACAGCTCTGCCGACAGTGTGCTGCACATCGAGGAGCACGACACCAAGACGATGGAGGTCGCGGCATGACCGCTCTCGGCACGCCCATCCAGGGCGTCACGCTCTACAGCTTCACGCGCGCGTTCCACGGCCGCGAGTACGACCTCGACCAGCTCATCCGCAAGACGGCGGCCGAGGGCTTCGGCCCGGGGCTCGAGATCATCGGGTTCTCGAGCTTCCGCGGGTTCCCCGAGATCGACGACCACTTCGCCGGGCGCTTCAGCGACCTCGTCGACGAGGTGGGGCTCGTCCGCACCTCTCTCGCGGTCAACGCCGACATCGGCCTGCGCCCCGACAAGCTGATGGACCAGGACGAGCTCCTCGCCTACATGCGCAAGCAGATCGCGGCGGCGGCGAAGCTCGGCTTCCCCATCGCCCGCGTGCAGATCTCGATCACGCCCGACTCGATGGAAGCCCTGGCCCCCATCGCGGAGGAGTACGGCGTCACGCTCGCCCTCGAGGTGCACGCCGACCAGTACGCGTCGCATCCGCGCATCCTGGCGCTGCGCGACCGCTATGAGAAGGTCGGCTCGCCCTTCCTCGGCTTCACGATGGACTGGGGCGCCACCGTCACCGGCTTCGCCCCCTCGCTCATCGAGGCGTACCGCCGCCGAGGGGCCTCGGAAGAGTTGCTCTCGGCCGTCGTCGCCCTGTGGGACGAGTACTACGAGCAGGGCCCGCCCGTCGACCAGGCCGACCACGGCCAGCGCTTCGGCAGGTTCATCGGCCTCGGACACCAGTACGGCCGCCCCGACCTCGGCATCGACTTCGGCATCAACGGCACGGGGCTCTTCGGCCCTGCGCGCGTGGACGACTGGCTCGAGATCATGCCGTGGGTCAAGCACGTGCACGGCAAGTTCTTCGGCATCGACGAGAACGGCGACGAGCCTTCGGTGCCCGTCGCCGACCTCATCACCCTGCTCGTCGAGAACGGCTACAGCGGAGCGGTGTCGAGCGAGTACGAGGGCTGGCACTGGAACCACTGGCAGAGCCCGTTCGAGATCATCCGCGGCGAGCAGGCGATCCAGCGCACCGCGGCCGAGGCGGCCGGATCGCGCATGATCACGGATGCCGCCGAGGCCCGCCGCGTCCTGGACACCCACCTCGCGCACGCCGTGCGCGCCTGACCCTTCGACAGGCTCAGGGACCGCCCTTCGACAAGCTCAGGGAGCCCGGCCGAGGTGGCTGAGCTCGTCGAAGCCACCGGAACCACCTCCCGCACACGACCCAAGGACCGAAATGACGGACACCACCGGCATCGCCGGAACAGGCATCACGCTCGGCACCACGCTCTACTCGATGACGAGCGAGTTCGCCGCGGGCCTCTACACCCCCGAGACCCTCATCAAAGAGGTGCACGACCAGGGCATCGGCCCCGGTGTCGAGTTCAACTTCGCGCAGCTGCTGCGCTCGTACCCCGACGTCGACGCCGACTTCGTCACGCTCTGGTTCGACTCGCTCGAGAAGTACGGCGTCGAAGCCAGCGCCGTGGGCACGAATCTCGACATGGGGCGGCGCAAGGACCGCGACATGACCCCGGACGAGGAGCACGACTTCTTCGCGCGACAGCTGAAGTCGGCGCACACGCTCGGGTTCAAGAGGGTCGTCATCCGTTCGGCGGGCAAGGAGCTGCTCCGCCGCCTGCTGCCCCTCGCCGAGAAGTACGACCAGAAGCTCGGCTATGAGATCCACGCCCCCTCGGGTCCCAACGACCCGAAGGTGCTCGAGATCCGGGAGGTGTATGAGGAGCTCGGCAGCGACCGCCTCGGCTTCACCGCCGACTTCTCCTCGACCATGCACTCTCTGTCGCCGACCCTGCTGCGCACGCTCGGGCAGATGGGCATGGACGAGAAGCACTTCCCCGTCATGGAGGAGATCTGGCACGAGCCGACCCCCATGCACGTGCGCAACCAGAAATTCGAGGACTACCTCTCGAGCGAGGGCGTCGACCCCCTGCGCTTCGGGCCCTTCACCCGCCTGGCGTTCAACATGCACGGGCTCGTGCCGCCGGAGGAGTGGCTCGACATCATGCCGCAGATCTTCCACGTGCACGCGAAGTTCTACGACATCGGCGCCGACGGCGAGGAGCCCGCCATGGACATCCCCCGCATCGTGAAGCAGTTCGTGATCGGCGGGTACGAGGGCTACCTCTCCAGCGAGTGGGAGGGGCACGCCTTCAGCGACCTCGGCGAGAGCGACCCCATCGATCTCGTCAAGAAGCAGCACGCGCTCATGCGTCAGGCCATCGAAGACACCGTCGCGGAGCGCGCGAGCGCGAACCAGCCCGCGTGACACCGAACCATCACGAAGGAGTGAAAATGTCGAACACCACCACGGAAAGCTCCGTTTCCGAGCTCGTCGCAGAGGTCGCCCGCCTGCGCGAGCAGGTCGAGGCCGCCCACGCCCTCGCGCAGCGCGCCGAGGACCGCGGCCAGGTCGAGAACCTCTTCAACCGCTACATGTTCCTGCACAACGCGTTCGAGGACGAGCAGATCATCCCGATGTGGGTGAAGGAGGGCACCGAGGGTATCCGCGCGCGCTACACCAACGCCGGTCAGTACACGACCTGGCAGAGCGTGACCGACTACCACCGGGGCCGCCCCCACCCCGAGGGCAAGCTCATCCTCCACACCACGAACACCCCGGTGATCGAGGTCGCCGCCGACGGCAAGACCGCCAAGGGCGTCTGGCTGATGGCCGGCACCGAGTCGGGCCTGACCGACCCGAGCGTCGCCGAGGCGTTCCCCGACATGTACTCGCCCGAGGAGGTGCTCGGCAAGAAGGTCTGGGCGCACTGGGTGTGGTGCAAGTACGCCATCGACTTCCTCAAGCAGGACGGCGAGTGGAAGTTCTGGAAGTTCCGCTGCTACGAGCTGGCACGCGCGCCGTTCGAGGAGAACTGGGTCAGCTTCGGCCTGAAGAATCAGGGCGCCTTCGACCTCGACCTCATGTACTTCGGCGACGACGGCAAGCCCGTCTTCATGCCCCCGGCCGACGAGCCGGTGCCGTCGACCAACCACCCGTACAGCCCCGAAACCACGCAGAAGCTCGAGCCCGTGCCGCCGGTGGCTCACGACCGCTTCACCGACACGTTCGCCTAGGAGCCCTCATGGCCACCCACAACTCGCTCTTCGCCGAGAAGGACGTCCGTCGCACGGACGACGGTCTCGCGGTCTCGGTGCAGCTGCCCTGGTACCGCAGCCTCTGGCTGTCGGCCGTCGACGACGTCGGGGTCTCGGTCAACGGCGTCGCGGTGCCGAAGGACGACCTGCGCTTCGCGCTCGAGGGACGCGAGTATCGCGTCGAGGAGCTGCCCGAGCAGTCGGAGACGCTCTGGTTCGTCGCGGATCGCCCCGACGTGCTCATCCACCTCGACACCCCGCCGGCGGCGGGCGAGGAGATCACCGTCGAGGTCGTGCTGACGATGCGTCTGCTCTACATGCAGATCATGCCGGGCGTCGACGGCGGCCCCGGTCGCTACGTCACGAACCGGGTGCCGGTCGAGCGTGAGCTGGTGTTGTCGTGACCCGTCGACAGGCTCAGGGTCCCGCGCTGCGCGTCGCCATGATCGGCTACGGCTTCATGGGGGCCGCGCACTCGGTGGGTTGGCGCCAGGCGCCGCGCATGTTCGACCTGCCGCGCGCGGTCGAGATGACCGTCGTGGTGGGCCGGAACGCGGATGCCGTGGCATCCGCCGCCGAGAAGTGGGGATGGGCCGAGTCGGCCACCGACTGGCGCGAGATCATCGCGCGCGACGACATCGACATCGTCGACATCGTCACCCCCGGTGACTCGCACGCCGAGATCGCGATCGCGGCGCTCGATGCCGGCAAGCACGTGCTGTGCGAGAAGCCCCTGGCCAACACGGTCGCCGAGGCCGAGGCCATGGCCGAGGCGGCCGCGCGAGGCCGTGCCCGTGGCATCCGGTCGATGGTGGGATTCACGTACCGTCGGGTTCCCGCCGTCACGCTCCTGCGCGACATGATCGCGGAGGGCGCGGTCGGCACGGTGCAGCAGGTGCGCGCGGCCTACCGGCAGGACTGGCTCGTCGACCCCGAGATGCCGCTCGCGTGGCGCCTGCAGAAGGAGCACGCCGGTTCCGGTGCGCTCGGTGACATCGGCGCGCACATCATCGACATGACCCAGTTCGTGACGGGTCTGGGCGTGGAGCGGGTGTCGGGCACGATCGACACGATCGTCGAGGAACGCCCGCTGCAGGCCGCGGGATTGGGCCTGTCGGGGGCGGCGGGCGAGGGCTACGGCGCCGTCACGGTCGACGACGTCGCCATCTTCACCGGGCGCCTGGCGAACGGCGCCCTGGTCTCGTTCGAGGCGACGCGCTTCGCGACCGGCCGCAAGAACGCCCTCACCATCGAGGTGTCGGGCGACCGCGGAGCCCTCGCGTTCGACCTCGAAGACCTCAACAGCCTGCGCTTCTACGACCGCACCGCGCCCGAGGGGCGTCAGGGCTTCACGCAGGTGCTCGTCACCGAGCCGCAGCACCCCTACGTCTCGGCATGGTGGCCCGCGGGGCACATGCTCGGCTACGAGCACGGTTTCAGCCACCAGGTCGTCGACCTCGTCACCGCTGTGGCGGACGGCACCGACCCGCACCCCTCGTTCGACGAGGGACTCAGCGTTCAGCGCGTGCTCGACGCGGTCGAGCGCAGCAGTGACAACGATTCGGCCTGGACCGGCGTCGCCGCCGGCGTCCCGGTCGCCTGACGCGAAGGAGCATCATGGCCCGCCCGATCACCCTCTTCACCGGCCAGTGGGCCGACCTGCCATTCGAAGAGGTCGCCCGTCTCGCCGGAGAGTGGGGCTACGACGGCCTCGAGATCGCCTGCTGGGGCGACCACATCGATGTCTCGCGGTGGGACGACGCCGACTACGTCCAGTCGCGCCGCGACATCCTCGAGAAGAACGGCCTGAAGGTCTGGACGATCTCCAACCACCTCGTGGGCCAGGCCGTGTGCGACGACCCCATCGACGAGCGGCACCACGACATCGTGCCGCCGCGCGTCTGGGGAGACGGGGATGCCGAGGGCGTGCGGCAGCGCGCGGCGGAGGACCTCAAGAACACGGCGCGCTTCGCCGCGAAGCTCGGGGTGAAGACGGTCACGGGCTTCACCGGGTCGAGCATCTGGAAGTACGTCGCGATGTTCCCGCCGGCCTCCGACGCCATGATCGAGCGAGGCTATGCGGACTTCGCCGCCCGGTGGCATCCGATCCTCGATGTGTTCGAGGAGGTCGGCGTGCGCTTCGCGCTCGAGGTGCACCCGTCCGAGATCGCCTACGACTATTGGACGGCGAAGAAGACGCTGGATGCCATCGGCCACCGGAAGAGCTTCGGCTTCAACTTCGACCCCTCGCACTTCGTGTGGCAGCAGCTGGACTCGGTCGCGTTCGTGCTCGACTTCGCCGACCACATCTTCCACGTGCACTGCAAGGAGTCGACGACCAACCTCGACGGCCGCAACGGCGTGCTCGGCTCGCACCTGTCGTGGGACAACCCGCGTCGCGGGTGGACGTTCGTCTCGACCGGTCACGGCGATGTGCCGTGGGAGCCGCTCTTCCGCGCGCTGAACGCGATCGGCTACGACGGCCCCACGAGCGTGGAGTGGGAGGACGCCGGCATGGACCGCCTCGTCGGCGGACCCGAGGCGCTCGCGTTCGTCCGCAAGCTCGGCGAGATCACTCCGCCGCACCAGTTGTTCGACGCCGCGTTCTCGCAGAAGGGCTGAGGCATGACCGACGTTCTGAACGTGCTCATCCTCTCGGGGCACATGACCATCGAGCACGACAACGCCCACCGCAGCTTCCGCCTGCACAACCAGTGGATCACGACGCTGCTGGAGGACACCGGACGCTTCAAGGTGCGCGTCGTCGAAGACCCGCGGGGGCTGCCGGCGAGCGTGATCGACAAGTACGACGTGCTCATCGTCATCTTCGAGGGACGCGACGGCTACCACGACATGGCGACCGGCTTCGGCGAGGAGACGGATGCCGCGATCCTGCGCTTCGTGCACGACGAAGGCAAGGGGATCGTCTGGTTCCACGGCTCCGCTGCGCAAGAGGACCGCTGGGGCTACCCCGAGGAGTACAACGTCATGCGCGGAGCCAAGCTCAGCGCGTGGGAGACGGGCCTGCGCCCCCGCCCGTGGGGCGAGGCGCAGTTGCACACGACCGAGCCGCGGCATCCGATCACCGAGGGCATCAATGCCACCTGGACCGTCACCGGCGACGACATCCTCGTCGGCGTGCAGATGTACGAGGGCGCCCGAGTGCTGCTGACGACGTTCGACGACCTCGAGGCGTACGAGAAGGCACCCGTGTGGCCGATGTCGCACTACCCGGTCGACATTCCTGAGGGCGGCATCGCCGACCTGCCGGGCATCAACACCGAGCAGCCTCTAGCGTGGATCAACGAGTACGGCGCCGGCCGGTCGTTCACCATCACGATCGGTCACGACATCGACACGTTCCGCCGCATCGAGTTCATCCGCATGTTCCCGCGCGGCGTGGAGTGGGCGGCGACGGGCGAGGTCTCACTGACCGGCCCCGACCGCCGCGGCGACCGCCGCATCAACCCCTGGCCGTACTACAACGGCGAGGGGTGAGCCGCGCCCCGGCGCGTCGGCGCGCGCGGGTGCGTGCCCCGGCGCGTCGGCGTGCGGGTTCGTACCCCCGCGATAAACGCTCTTCCTCGCGAGAAACGCGGTGTGGCGGCGTTTATGGCGAGGAACGGCGTTTATCAGTGAGGGGGGGGGACGGGCATGATCGGAATCGGAATCCTCGGCGCGGGCGGCATCGCGGAGCGCGCGATGGTCGAGCCCGCGCGCGGCGTCGACGGGGTCGAGGTCGTGGCGATCGGGGCACGCGACCCCGAGCGGGCGCGCGCGTTCGCCGAACGCCTCGATCTGCCCGCGTGGGGCGACTACCGCGCCGTGCTGTCGGACCCGCGGGTCGACCTCGTGTACCTCGCGCTGCCGCCGATCGTGCATGCCGAGTGGGCCGTCCGGGCGCTCGCGGCGGGCAAGCACGTGCTGTGCGAGAAACCGCTGTCGGCCAACGGGACGACCGCCGAGCAGATCGCGGATGCCGCGGATGCCGCGGGCCGACGCGCCTTCGTCGGGTTCCACTTCCGCCGGCACGGCTTCATCCGCGAGCTCCTCGAGACGATCGCCTCGGGCGTGCTCGGCGAGGTGAAGCTGGTCGAGATCGACTTCAGCATCCCCCACTTCGTCGTGCAGCCGGGCAACATCCGCCTCGACGGCGACCTCGCGGGCGGAGCCGTGATGGACGTCGGCTGCTACGCCGTCGACCTGCTGCGCGCGGCCTTCGGCGAGCCCGAGGTCGTCATGGCGACGGCGCAGACCTACGACGCGGATCCCCGGATCGACCTGCAGACCGACACGGAGTTGCGTCTCCCCGGTGGCATCCCGGCCCTCCTGCGGGCTTCGTTCCTCGGTGACGACCAGGGCGCGATGTGGGTGCGCGTCGACGGTACGGCCGCTTCGCTTCTCGCGACGAGCGTGATCGTGCCGCAGTGGGGAGGGACGCTGACCGTGACGTCGTCCGGCGGCGAGGTCCTCCGCTCCGTCGCGGCGGAGCCGGGGGAAAACAGCTACGCGCGACAGCTCGAGCACCTGCGCGATGTGCTTTCCGGCGGGGCGGAGAGCGTCCTCGACGCCCGCCGAGGCGTCGGCACCATGCGCGTGGTCGACGCGATCTACCGCGCCGCGGGGCTGCAGCCGCGCTGACGCCGCTTGTCTGCCCGACGTCCGCTCCATCGAGTGTCCACAACACCCGGAAGCGCCCGTACCCGGGTCCGGGTGTCCCTGACGCTCGACGACGGAGTCGGGTTCATCTGTGTACACAACAGCGCCAGTTGCTACACTTGCGCCATGGACACCGTCACGACCGAACTCTCCACGCGCGAGCTCCGGAGTCAGCTGTCCGACGTTCTGGGTCGGGCGATGTACGCGGGCGAGCGTATCGGGGTGACCCGCAACGGCAAGCTGGCGGCGGTGGTCGTGAGCGTCGCCGACGTCGAAGCCCTCGAAGAGTTCGAGATGGCGCAGGACGTGGCCGCCTACCGTCAGGCGAAGAACGACGATGACGGCGTGCGTGTGACGCTCGATGAGCTGCGCGGCGACCTCTCGTCGTGAGCTATCGGGTCGAACTCACCTCCGCGGCGGCCCGTCAGGTGAGGAAGCTGCCGCGACCCGCTCGTGACCGAGTCGTCGAGGCGATCAGCGGCTTGCGAGAGGACCCTCACCCTCCCGCGGCGAAGAAGCTCGTCGGAGAGCAGACCGCCTGGCGTATCCGTGTCGGCGACTACCGGGTGATCTACGACGTCTTCGACGGCGACCTGCTCGTCACCGTCGTCCGGGCCGCGCACCGTCGAGAGGTGTACGACCGGTGACCGGGCAGTCATACGCGCCAGTGGTCGAGACGGCGACCCTCGCCGACATCGACGCGCTGCTGGCGTTCTGGGCGATCGCGGGCGAGAACGACGCGCGACCGAGCGACTCCGCCCCGGCCGTCGAGGCACTGCTCCGTCGTGACCCCGACGCGGTGCTCGTCGTCCGCGCCGAGGGCCGGATCGTCGGCACCGTCATCGCCGGCTGGGACGGGTGGCGCGCCCACCTCTACCGCCTCGCCGTGCACCCCGACCACCGCCGACAGGGGATCGCCCGGCTCCTGCTCGATGCGGCAGAAGCTCGTCTTCGCGCGCTGGGCGCCGGACGCTTCGACGCCATGGTGCTCGAGGGCAACGACCTCGGCGCGTCCGCGTGGGCGGCTCGCGGATACGCGCCCCAGCCCGAGTGGCGGCGCTGGGTGCGTTCCGCGCGCTGAGTCCGCGGCATCCGCGTCACGAGAACAGGGGATTGCGCCGGAGCAGGCTGCGCGCGAGGTGAATTGCCCTGTTCCGGGTGGATCGCCTGTTCTCGCGCGGACCGTCAGCCCCGGTGGAACGGGCAGCCCGACGGCGCGTCCGCGCGGCGCACCCGCCCGCCGGAGCGCGGCTTGGTCGGCATCCGGCGCCTGTTCACCTCGAGTCCGCGGCCCGAGATGCGCAGACGCGGGCCGCTGAGGACGGCGATGGATGCCGCGAGCCCGGCGATCGCGAGCTTCTCGCCGGGGCAGCGGTGACCGGTCGGCACGTCGCCGCCGCCGTGGGGGACGAAGGCGTGCAGCGCCTCGTAGTCGTCGACGCCGCGGAAGCGCTCGGGGTCGAATGTCGACGGTCGCTCCCACTCGCGCGCATCGGTGTCGGTGCCGAGGATGTCCAGGACCACTCGTCCGCCCGCCGCCACCCGCTCTCCGTCCAGCTCGACGTCGGTCTTCGCCCACGCCGGCAGCATCGGCACGAAGGGGGCGGTGCGGCGGATCTCCTGCGCGAACATCGTCGCGAGTTCGCCGCCCACGAGCGATCCGCGCTCGGCCGTCTCGACGGCGATGCGCTCGCGCCACTCCGGTCGGTCGTGCAGCTCCTTCGCGGCGAAGGCGACGAAACGAGAGACGGCGATCATCGGACGGAAGCTGTTCTGCAGCTCGATCCCCGCGCGCTTCGCCGGGAGCAACGCGCCGCCCTGGTCGCGGTGGTGCGCCCACGCGTGCAGCGCGGTGCCCTCGGCGGGGTCGAGCGTGCCCTCACGGACGGCGTCGATGAGCTCCGCGGCATGGCGATCCGACCACCGGCGGTTGAGCAGGGCGAGCGCGAACTCGGGCGAGTACGGCACGCCGAACCCGTCGACGATCTGCGCCTGCCGCCTCGCCCACCGCGTCTGCGCGGCCGCGGTTCCCGGAATGCCCGCCCACCGCATGATCGCCCGGCCCAGCGCTCCGACGGCGGCGTCGTACGCCGAGCGCTCCCCGCCCGCGACCCACGCGTCGAGCTCGCCTCGCCACTGCCGGTCGAGCTCGGGGAGCAGACGCTGCACCTCGGCGTCGTCGTACAGCACATCGACGAAGGTCGCCTTGCGGTGCCGGTGCTCGGCGCCGTCGAGGCTGTGCACCGAGCCGTGGCCGAAGAGCGACTCCTGGATGAAGGCGGGCATGGCCCCGTGGCGGCGGGTCAGCGACTCGTCGTAGAAGAGCCGCACGCCCTCTTCGCCGCGGACGAACAGCGCCTCGCGCCCGAGCAGGCGGAACGGCACCGCACGGGCGCCGCGGTCGGCCCGGCGCCACAGGTGCGCGCCGAAGCCGTAACCGCGGACCAGGAGCGAGAGCGAGTCGTCACGAAGGAGGGCGAGGGGGGATGCCATGCCCCCCACGGTTCCACGTAGGTCGAGGGGCCACCGAGGGGGCGGCGCGTTCTCGGCGCGTGTGGTACCGAGTCAGGTGCACAGGCGCCGCGACCGCCCCTCACGCGCCGGGCCGGGGTGGGCGCGCGGCGACGAGAACAGGGGGATGTCACCGGAGCAGGACGTCTCGGGACGGATCGCCCTGTCCTCGTGGCATCCCCTGTTCTGGTGACGGGCACAGCAGAGGGGCGGCGGCCGCACGGCCACCGCCCCTCCAGAAGACCGTCGATCAGGCCGGAACCCGCGCCCCCTCGAGGATCGGCCGCAGCACCTTCTGCACGTACCACCCCGCGACCATCGTGCTCTCGGCGGGGTGCGGGCTCTGGTCGGACTCGACCACGATCCAGCCGCGGTAGCCGTGCTCGGCCAGCGCGCCGACGAAGCCCTCGAAGTCGACCAGCCCGCGCTCGTCGCTCGGCTCGGAGAACCAGCGGAGGATCTTCCGCGAGCCGCCCTCCGTGCGGATGAACTGCTCCGCGTGCGGCGTCGTCGCCTCGGCGTCGTCGACCGTCTCGCGCGCGTCCTTCAGCTGGACGTGCACGACCCGATCGGCGTGCTGCCGATACAGCGCCACGGGGTCGATCCCCGCGATCGCGAGCTCGGCGGTGTCGATCGCGAGGCCCACGGTGTCGGCATCCGTCGCCGCCAGCAGACGGTGGATGCCGTCACCCAGCCGCAGCGCGGAGAGGAAGTCGACGTGCAGGCCCAGGGCGATGCCGTCCTCGGCGATGGCCGCGCCGACGGCGTTCCACAGGTTCGCCAGCACGCCGATCTGCTCGTCGGAGAGCGCCCCCGTCTGCCACGCCGACGGCGCCGCGCGCACGACCAGCACGCTCCCGCCCAGTCGGCGGATGGCATCCGCGAACCACCGCGCGGTGCGCACGATCTGCTCGACGGAGGCGGGGTCGAGCGGGTCGGGCCCGCGGCCCATCTCGACCTCGAAGCCGACGGAGGGGTCGTACACGTAGCTGCTCACGGCCTCGATCGCGCATGAGGTCAGGAACTCCCCGAACTTCTCGACCGAGCCGTACAGGTCGGCGAGCTGCTGCGGGGTGCCGAGCGGCTCCCACGCGCCGAAGCTCTCGGCGGTGAGTTCCACTCCCGAGAAGCCGCTGATCGACACGGTTTTGAAGGCGCGTTCGTGCTCGCGCGTGCGGACGAACGAGTCGATGTTCGTGTCCCACTGGTTGATGGCGTAGGCCCAGCGCACGTCGCTCATCGCGCGACCTCCTCGGCGTAGATGCCGTCCAGGACGTTCTTCGCGTACCACCGGGCGATCGCCGTGCTCTCGGCGTAGTCGCCGCCGAGCTTGTCGGCCTTGTCGTGCTCGACGCTGATCCAGCCGGTGTAGCCGTGGTCGCGGACGGAGCGCATCATCGCCTCGAAGTCGACGAGCCCCTCGTCGGTGCCCATCTCGTAGAACCACTTCTCGGTCGTCTTGGCCGACACCTCGGCGTCGGGGAACATCCGGTAGTCGTCGTTGACGTCCTTGTGCCGGGTGTCTTTGAAGTGGAATCCGGTCACGCGCTCGTGGTGCGCTTCGTACACGTCGACGGGGTCGACGTCGGCGATGCAGTGCTGAGCGGTGTCGACGAAGAACTTCACGTACCGCGGGTCGGCGTAGGAGTAGAACCGGCCGATCTGATCGCGCGTGCGGATGCCGGCGTAGAACTCGTGGTGGCAGGTGAGGTTCACGCCGTGCTGCTGGGTGAGCTCGCCGACCTTGCCCCAGATGTCGGCCGCGTGCTTGAGGCCGTCGTCGGGCACGCCCGCCTCGTCGAAGTACCGGGAGCCGGGCATGACGATGATGTTGTCCAGCTGGATGCCCGACCACATGTCCAGCGTCCGCTGGAAGTCCTCGAGGATCGTGCCGTGCGTCGCGGGAACCTCGGGCGCATAGCGGTCGGGGGAGTAGTAGACGCCGTGGAAGGTGTTGACGATGCGCTCGAGGCCCTGCTCCTGCACGAACTCCTGGTAGTTCGCGACGGACCCGTACTGCTCGAGGATCTGCCAGATGCGGAAGTCGAAGGTGTCGATCGCATCGAACCCGACGGCGGCGACCTGCTGCAGGAAGCGCTTCATCGCCAGGCGCGACTGCCACTGGTCGTAGGGCCCGGCGGGGCCCTGGGCCCGCCAGTGGTCCATGTAGCTCCACTTGATGGGTCGGTCGGTCATGGTGTGCTCGCTCTCGGAGAAGGTGCGGATGAGGGACGGTCGGAGAGGAGAGCGCCGGCCAGAGCGAGATGACGTGACGTCATCTCCCACGGGTCGTCGTCGAGCCACTCCTGGCCGCCCCACTCGCTGCAGAGCGTGCCGGTGAAGCCCGTCGCGGCGAGGGCGGCGCCCACGTCGCGAAGGGGGTCGGAAATCCGGTGGTCGGCGTCGTCCAGGTCCCAGAACTTCAGGTGCACCCCACCGAGGAGGGGGAGGACGGATGCCAGGTCGTGCACGTGCGATCGGCCGAAGCGCACGAGCAGGTTCATGTAGAGCGTGTGCACGGGGCCGGGCACCTGCCCCGATCGCAGCAGGTCGACGACCGCGTCGTGGGTCGCGGGATCGCGCCACTCGTCGCGCAGGCGACGGAGAAGGTCGGGACGGATGCCGCCGCGCTCGAGCCGTTCGAGGTAAGTCACCGGCAGTGCCGGCATGAGCATGCTGATGTCGAGCAGCAGGCGCACGTGCGGGGTGTCGAGCGCGGCGATGCGCCCGTAGGCCTCCGGACGGGCGGCGGGTGTCTCGTGGCCCTGCGCCTCCTCGTAGAGGACGAGGTCGAGTTCTTCGAGCAGCGGCACGAGCTCGTCGAGCAGTGCCCCGGCCTGGCCGATCGGCAGACGGACCCCCGCGGCTCCCGCCCAGGCCGCCGTGCGCAGCTGAGGTTCGAGGAACGCTCGGCGCTCGGCATCCGTTCTCCGCCTCCCGTGGTCGAACTCGTCGATGGAGACACCGACGATGCTGACGCGTCCGCCCGCGGCCGTGAGCCGGTCGCGGAACGCCTGTACGTCGACGGCCGGAGGGGAGGGGAACCCGCGCCACATCTGGCCCAGCTCGATCTCGATCGCCGGTGCGATGCCCTGTTCGACCAGCGTGAGGGCCAGGTCGGGAGCGGTGCGCTCGGCGCGGATCACCGCGGGCGTGAGGTTGAAGGCGCTGGCGGTCAGGGTCCAGCCGTCGGGGAGGCTCATGCGGCTTCTCCCACGTCCCGCGACACGCTCGCAGCGGCGGCGCGCGTCTCGAGCGTGCGGGTGACCGAGAACGGCAGGCGCAGCGGGGCATCCGGGCCGCCGGGCAGATACGGGATCTCGAGACGGAACGACACCGACACCTCGTGGATGCCGGGGGTGGTGGCATCCGGGATCTCCAGCACGACGCGATCTTGGAGATACCACCAGGCGTCCTCGGCGCCGAGGTCTGCGGGGGCGATGCGCCGCTCTCCGAGGACGATCGACGGCTCGTGCGGCTCGCCGTCGAGGTTGACGAGAGGTTCGATCAGGCTGGCGAGGGGAAGCGAGCGGATCCAGGGGAGCGAGAGGCGGACCTCGGTCACGTCGTCGGCGACGCGCAGGGCATCGTCGCGCAGAGCGGAAAGGGTCATCGCGGGCACGTCCTCGTGTCACAGCGCACCCGACGGCGCGCTTCCGCTTACAACCTACCTACTAAAGTCGAAATGCGGAAGAAGTCAGTTCGCGACGCCGTGCACGGCCGCCACCGTCGGGCGTCCCTCGGCGAACCAGCGCGGCAGACTCACCTCGAACAGCTGCTCGAGCGCGAGGTCGACGCCGCCGCGGACGGGCTCGCGCGTGTCGTTCTCGCTCGTCTTGATCGAGAGGTCGCGCGTGGCCAGGGGCAGGGAGAGCTCGTAGACGCGGTGGCGCACTTCGGCGAGGAACAGCTCGCCCGTCGACGCGACGGCGCCGCCGATGACGATGACGCTCGGGTTGAACATGTTGACCAGGGCGGCGATGGCCTCGCCGACCTGACGGGCCGAGGCCTGGACGAGCGAGACGGCCAGAGCGTCGCCTCTCGAGGCGGCGAGGGTGATTCTCTCGAGGCTGAGGTCGTCTCCGGCGGCCACGCTGTCGGCGAGAGACCCCGTGGCGCCGGCCTCGATCGCGGCGCGGGCGTCGCGCACGAGCGCCCATCCTCCCGCGACGGCTTCGAGGCAGCCGATCTTGCCGCAGCGGCACACCTGCTCCGCGCCCGGGACGCGCACGTGGCCCATGTCGCCCGCCGCCCCGTTCGCGCCGCGGTGCAGTCGTCCGTGCGAGACGAGCCCCGCGCCGATGCCCGTGCCGACCTTGCAGTAGATGAGGTCGACGCCCTCGTCGCGACGGCGGGCGCGCTCGCCCGCGGCGAGGAGGTTCACGTCGTTGTCGACCCAGACGGGGGCGTCGTAGCGCGTCTCGAACGCACCGCGGACGTCGAAGCCGTTCCACCCGGGCATGATCGGCGGAGCGACGGGGCGTCCCGTCTCGAAGTCGACCGGGCCGGGGAGGCCGACGACGATCGCCCACACCGGAGTGCCGTCACCCGCGGCGAGCAGCTCGTCGACCATCGCCGTCGCGGTGGCCAGCGTCTCGTCGGGGCCGCGGGCGATGTCCCACACGCGATGGGCCTCGTCGAGGATCTCTCCGTCGAGGTCGGTGACGCCGACGTGGATGTGCAGGCCGCCGAGGGCGCACACGACGATGCGACCGCGTTCGGCGCGGAACCGCAGGGTGCGCGGGGCGCGTCCGCCGGAGGAGGGGGCGTACTCGGCATCCTCGAGGAAGCCCATCTCGACGGCACGGTCGACGCGCTGGGCGACGACTCCGCGGCCGAGGCCCGTGACGCGACCGATCTCGGGACGGGTGACGGCTTCGCCGAGGCGGACCATGTTGACGATGCGCAGGAGGCTCGTGACCTCGTCGGTCTGGGCGCCGAAGCGGAGGGTGGACACGTTGGCCATGGGTTGATCTTCACATAAGAGGGGCTCTCGCCTCCCCGAATCCCGTCATCTATAGTTCGAGAAGTATCAACTTCTGCGTTAATCGCGCCGAAGTAGGCGAGGGGGCCGACATGACGTGGGGCGTGGGCATCATCGGATCGGGACCCGGCGTGGCGGCGCTGCACGCACCGACGCTCGCGCGAACCGGAGGCGACTTCCGCCTCGTGCACGTCAGCGACGCGGGGAGCGGGCGGGCGGCGGCGATCGCGGAACGCTTCGGCGCCCGTGCCTCGGAGGGGATCGACGAGCTCCTCGCCGACCCCGAGGTCGACGTCGTCGCCGTCTGCAGCCCGCCTTCCCGGCACGCGGAACACGTGCGCGCCGCGCTCGCCGCGGGTCGACGGGCCATCTTCTGCGAGAAGCCGCTCGCCGACAGTGCCGAAGACGCCGACCGCCTCGTCTCGGAGTGCGCGGCGGTCGGTGCGCTGCTGGTCGTGGGCACGAACCATCTCTTCGACCCGGCGTGGGTGCGGGCCACGCATCACCTGAGCGCCCTCGACGGACGTATCTCGGCGGTCACCGTCACGCTGTGCCTCTCGCCCAACGATCGCTATCACGCGCTCACGATGGGCGAGCCGCTTCCGGCGGCGCCACCCCCGAAGCGCCCTCCGCTCGACCTCGACGATCCCGAGCAGAGCGCCGCGATCGTGCGTCAACTCGTCGCCGGGCTCGGCGTCCACGATCTTCCGCTCGTCCGCGACCTCGTGCCGGGCGTCCCCGAGGTGCTCTGGGCGCGGCCCGTGCCGCCGGTCGGCTTCGATCTCGCGCTGCGCGCGAACGGTGCCCTCGTGCGGTTCACGACCGTGATGCTGCCCGAGGGCGCGGACTCGCTCTGGCGGGTGAGCGTCGCCACCGCCGGCGCCCGCGTCGACGTCGAGTTCCCGCCTCCCTTCGTGCACGTGGGCGGGGCGCGCACGACGGTGCGCGATGCGCAGGGGGTGCAGACGGTCTACCCGATCGACCGCCGCAATGGGTACGAGGTGGAGTGGCGGGCGCTCGCGGCGCTGCTGCGCGGGGAGGCCGCGATGGAGTACGACGAACTACGAGCGGATGCGGCGTTCGTGACGGCGATCGCCGACGGCGCCGCCGAGGCGGTGCGGGCGGGGGCCGCGGGGGCCGCGGGGGAGCGGGCCGAGCGCGAGGGCGTCGCGCGCGCCGACGCCGAGCGCAAGGGGGCTGCGCGCGAAGACGCCATGCGCGAGGGGGCGGCGCGATGAGTGCGCGCGAGGTGCGGACCGACCTCGCCGCCTACCGGGCGGCGGTGGCCGAGCTCGCGCCGCTGGTCCGGCTCGGCCGCGGTGCCGGGGCGATCCGGGTGGTCGAGGGCCGGGGCGCCTGGTGGGAGCGTCTGGTCGACGCGGCGGCGTTCGTCGTGGACGAGCCCGACCCGGCGCCCGCCGAGACCCACGCGGAGCTCGGGGCGATCGGCGTTCCGGTCGCCGTCGTGCGTCGACGCCTGCGTCCCGACGTCGTCGCTGACGCAGGTGCGGAGCCCGTCGCCGCCCGGCACGTCGTGGTCGACGCCTGGGGAGGGCGAACGGATGCCACGGCCCTCCTCCGCGACGCGCTCGGGTGGGCGCGGGTCCTGGCCGGCGGCCCGCTGAGCGTCGTCGATCGCGCCGACACGGCGACGGCCACGACCCTGGCCCTGCGTGGTCCGGACGGCGTCGGCGCGAGCGTGACCCGCGCGATCGGCGGCGGCGTGGGCGGCGCGCTGGTCGCCACCGCGCTGGGACCGCGCCGTCTCGAGGTGCGCGTGGACTCGGCGTCGCCGCTCGCCGAGGTGGCGTTCGACGACGAGGAAGGCCGCCGCATCCGTCCCGTTCGGCGGGAATCGCCCGAGCGCCTCGCGCTGCGACGGGTGCTGGAGGCCGTCGAGTCGGGCGCAGCGCTGACCGATCTCGCAGACCTGTCGGCGGATGACGCGGTCATCGCACCTTCTTCCGACTAAGCCGCTCATCCGGATACGCCGCTCTTCCGGACACGCCGCTCCCGCCGGACCATGTCCCACTTATGGCCGGTTGCAGGCTCCTCAACCGGCCAGATGTGGGACATCCACCGTCAAAAGTGGGACGAGCGAAGCCTGGGCCCGCGGTCACCGCATCGCGCTCGCCCCACCGCGCTCACCGGCGCGAGCGCCGGGCAGATAAGTCACGCCGATGCCCGGCATCCACAGAATCGGATTCCCTGATACCGACTTCGGTCGGATAGTGGAAGAAGAGTCGGAACGACCCGATTCACCGAAAGGATCGAAGATGATCAAGCTTCTCTCTCATCTGTCGTTCGTCGCGATCACGACTCCTGATGTCGAGGCCTCGGTGGACTTCTACGTCAACCAGGTGGGCCTGACCGAGGTCGCCCGCGAAGACGGCCGTGTCTACCTGCGTTGCTGGGGCGACTACTACGCGTACTCCGTCATCGTCGTCAAGGGCGACGAGCCGGGGATGGAGACCATGGCCTGGCGCACCTCGTCGGCCGAGGCGCTCGAAGAGGCCGCGAAGCGCGTGCAGGCCGCCGGCATCGAGGGCGAGTGGTTCGAGGGGCGCGGCATCGGCCGCGCGTTCCGCTTCACCGGACCGCAGGGCCACAACATGACCCTGCACTGGGACGTCGAGCGTCAGCGCGCCGAGCCGCACACCGCCTCGATCTTCCCCGACCGGCCCGAGAAGCGCAGCGGCGTCGCCGGCGCCCCGCGCCAGCTCGACCACGTCACTGTTGCGACCAAGGACGTGGATTCGTTCGTGCAGTGGTACGTCGACACGCTCGGCTTCCGCTTCATGGCGCGCACCGTGCTCGACGAGGCGCCCATCTCGGTGTTCTCGGTGCTCACCACCAACGAGAAGTCGCATGACCTCGGCGTCGTCCTCGATGGCTCGAGCCGCGCCGGCCGCATCAACCACTACGCCTTCTGGGTCGACACCCGCGAAGAGCTGCTCATCGCCGCCGACACCCTCATGGAGAACGGGGTGCCGATCGAGTACGGCCCCAACATCCACGGCATCGGCGAGCAGACCTTCCTCTACTACCGCGAGCCCTCCACGCTGCGCATCGAGCTGAACACCGGCGGGTACCGCAACTACGTGCCCGACTGGGAGGCCAACACCTGGAAGCCCTCGCTCGGCTCGAACAACATGTACCGCAACGGCGCCATGCCGATGTCGATGACCGAGTCGTTCCCGCCCGCCGACGGCCCCAGCGCCACCGAAGAGGGCGTGCCCGACGAGATCAAGGACGCGCTGCTCAACCCCTACGCCCAGCAGGGCCGGGGCTGACGTCATGACCGCCCCCTACGCTCTCGCCCGTTTCCGTGACGGGGATGCCGTTCGCGTCGGCCTCGTGGCCGGCGAGCGCATCCGTGCGCTGACCGCCGACGAGCTCGGGGGCGGTCTGAACGCCTTCCTCGCCGCCCCCGACTGGGATCGCCTCGAAGCCCTGATCTCGGCACAGGATGACGCGTCGGGGGAGTGGCATCCGCTCTCCGACGTCACTCTCACGGCCCCCGTCGAACCGCGGCAGGTTCTGCAGACCGGCGCCAACTACCGTCAGCACGTCATCGAGCTGGTGGCCGCGGGTCTCACGCAGAACACCGACCGCACGCCCGAAGAAGCGCGTGCCTTCGCCGCCGACATGATGGACGAGCGCGCGCGCAGCGGCGAGCCGTACTTCTTCATCGGGCTGACGGCGTGCGTCGTTGGCGACGACGTGCCCCTCGTGCTCCCCGCCTACAGCGAGGTGCACGACTGGGAGCTCGAGCTCGCCGTCGTGATCGGTCGCGAGGCGTTCCGCGTCTCGCGGGAGGACGCCCTCGACCACGTCGCCGGTTACACGATGGTCAACGACATCACCACGCGCGACCTGGTCTTCCGCAAGGACATGAAAGAGATCGGCACCGACTGGTACCGGGCGAAGAACGCCCCCGGGTTCCTGCCGACCGGCCCCCTGCTCGTGCCCGCGCGCTTCGTCGATCCGGCCGACACGTCGGTGCGCCTCGAACTGAACGGACAGGTGATGCAGGATGCCAACACCTCCGACCTCCTGTTCGACGTGCCGGCGCTCATCTCGGCGGCATCCCAGACCCACCCCCTGCTCCCCGGCGACCTGCTGCTCACCGGCAGCCCCGCCGGCAACGGGCAGCACTGGAAGAGGTTCCTGCGCGACGGGGACGTCATGACGGGGACCATCGGCGCGCTCGGGACGCAGGTCGTGCGGTGCGTGGGGGAGGCGGGGTCGTGACCCTTCGACGAGCTCAGGGACCCGACGCTGCGGTGCAGGGACCCCTTCGACAGGCTCAGGGGCCCCTTCGACGAGCTCAGGGGCCCGACGCGGCTCGGGGACCGGCGCCGTCGGAGGACCCCGCCGATCTCGACCGGCAGAACCCCGAGGCGGAGATCGCCGCGCGGGCCGAGGCGTTCCGCAACTGGGGACGCTGGGGCGACGACGACGTGCTCGGCACCCTCAACTTCATCGACGCCGACAAGCGCCGTCAGGCCGCGGCCCTCGTGCGCGACGGCGTCTCGATCTCGCTCTCGCAGCGCTTCGACACCGACGGCCCGCAGAAGGGCTGGCGCCGGCGGACCAACCCCGTCCACACGATGACCGACACGGGGACGGATGCCGAGCGCGGCAACCAGGGCTTCCCGCACGGTATCGGCGGCGCCGACGACGTCATCGCGATGCCCCTGCAGTGCTCGACGCAGTGGGACGGCCTCGGCCACATCTTCGACCACGGCTTCGCGTGGAACGGCCGGCGCGCGGGCGACGTCGTCACGAGCGACGGCGACCTCGTCACCGGCATCGAGCACGCGGCATCCGTCATCGTCTCGCGCGGCGTGCTGCTCGACCTCGGCCGGCACCTCGCACCCGAGAGCGGTGAGCTCGCCGACGGCCACGCGATCACCGTCGCCGACCTCGAGGCGTGCGCTGCCGCCGAGGGCGTCGAGATCGGGCGCGGCGACATCGTGCTCGTCCGCACCGGCCACTACACCCGCGCGCACCGCGACGGGTGGGGCGACTACGCCGGCGGTCCGGCTCCCGGTCTGTCGCTCACGACCGCCGGGTGGCTCCACCGCACCGAGATCGCCGCGATCGCGACCGACACGTGGGGTTTCGAGGTGCGGCCGAACGAGTTCGACGTGCCGGCCTTCCAGCCCCTGCACCAGGTCGTCATCCCCAACATGGGTCTGACGATCGGCGAGATGTGGAACCTCGATGCGCTCGCCGAACACTGCGCCGCCGCGGGCCGCTGGGAGTTCCTGCTCTCGGCTCCGCCGCTCCCGATCACCGGGGCCGTCGGGTCGCCGGTGAACCCCGTCGCTCTGCTGTAATTCCTTCACCCGTCCCAGAACAGAGAGGTTCTGACATGACCGCCGTTCAGAAAGTCGCGATCGCCGGAGCCGGCGTCGCGGGCCTGGCCACCGCCATCTTCCTCGCCAAGGCAGGCGTCGAGGTCGATCTCTACGACGCTCAGCCCGCGCTGTCCACGCGCGGCTCGGGCATCACCCTGCAGGGCAACGCGCTGCGGGTCTTCGACGAGCTCGGCGTCTGGGACGAGATCGCCGCCGCGGGCAAGGCCTTCGAGGGGCTCAACCTGCGCGCTCCCGGTCCCGGCGCCCCGGTGGTCGCGGCTCTCCCCGACCTGAAGACCGGCGGCCCCGACTACCCCTCCACGATGGGCATGTCACGCCCCGACCTCGCCCGCATCCTCCTGGCGGCCGCGGAACACCACGGTGCCCGCGTGCACTTCGGCACGCGCGTGACCGGCGTCTCGCAGACCGACGACGGCGTCGCGGGTGTCGCCCGGACCGACGGCGTCGCCGGCGTCGCCCGGACCGACGGCGTCGCCGTCGAGGTCGACGGGGAGCCGGCGGGCACGTTCGACCTGCTCGTCGGAGCGGACGGACTGCACTCCGCCGTGCGCGAGATGATCGGCATCCACGTCTCTCCCGAACAGACCGGCATGGGTATCTGGCGCACCTTCGTGTCGCTGCCGCCCGAGGTCGACCGCAGCGAGCTCTACTACGGCGGCCCGATGTACATCGCCGGCTACACGCCCACCGGCGACGACACGATGTACGCCTTCCTCGTCGAGGCCGCGCAGGACCGCTCGAACGTCTCGCCCGAGGAGGCGCGCCGCATCATGGTCGAGCAGTCGCGCGCCTACGACGGCCCGTGGAACCACATCCGCGCCGACATCGAGGCCGGCGCCGACGCCAACTACACCTGGTTCACGCGCCACCTCGTCGAGGCCCCGTGGAACCGCGGCCGGGCGGTCGTCATCGGCGACGCCGCCCACAGCTGCCCGCCCACGATCGCCCAGGGCGCAGCCCAGGGCCTCGAGGACGCGGCGGTCCTGAGCGAGCTCCTCGTGGAGCGGGATGCCGTCGACCAGGCGCTCTGGGACGCGTTCCACGAGCGCCGCGTGGCGCGCGCGAAGGCGATCGTCGACGCCTCCGTCCAGCTCGGCCAGTGGCAGCTCGACGGCGTCCGCGACGCCGACATGGGTGGCCTGATGTTCGGTGTGGCCCAGCTGACGGCGGCCCGCGCATGACCTCGACCGAGGGGCAGGACGTCACCGACGTCCACGCCCACCTCCTCATGCCGGGGCTCCACGCCGAGGTCGAGCGCCGCGTCCCCGACGAGGTGCAGGCCGCGGCCGATCTCGAGCTGCGCCGCAACGGCCTCGCGAGCCTGCAGGCCTCGGGCCGGATGATCGGCGAGCGCTTCCCGCGTCTGACCGACGTGCGCGCGCGCTTGGCGGCGATGGACGAGCAGGGCGTCGACCGGCAGTGGGTCAGCCCGTCGCCGAACCACTTCTACCCGTGGGCCAATGAGGGCCTGGCGACCTGGGCGAGCGGTGAGGCCAACCGGCTCATCGCCGAGCACGTCGCCCTGGCCCCCGACCGGCTCGTCGGTCTCGGCGTGGTGCCCCTGCAGCACCCGCACCTCGTCGTCGACGCCCTCGACGACGCCGTGCTCGGCCGCGGTCTCGCGGGGGTCGAGATCTCGTCGTTCGCGGGCGACGTCGAACTCAGCGACGAGCGCCTCGAGTCGTTCTGGGCGCGCGCGGCGGAGCTTCGCGCCGTGGTCTTCCTGCACCCCTTCGGCTGCTCGCTCGACGAGCGCCTCGACCGGTTCTACCTCTCCAACACGGTCGGGCAGCCCACCGAGAACGCCGTCGCGCTGTCGCACCTCATCTTCTCGGGCGTGCTGGATCGGCATCCGGGGCTCCGCCTGATCGCCGCGCACGGCGGAGGCTACCTGCCGACCGCGATCGGGCGCTCCGACCGCGCCTGGAGGGTGCGCCCCGAGGCGCGCGGCTGCGCCCACGCGCCGTCGACCTACCTCTCGAAGCTGTGGTTCGACACCGTCGTGCACGACGAGCGGGCCCTCCGGTGGCTCGTCGAGGCCGCGGGTGCCGATCGGGTGCTGCTCGGCAGCGACTTCCCGTTCGACATGGGGCTCGACGACCCGGTCGCCTTCGTGCGGGGCGCGGGACTTCAGGATGCCGAGGTCTCCGGCATCCTGGGCGGGAACGCCGCGGAGCTGCTGCGCACCCGGGTGCACGCGTGAGGATCGCGCGCTGGGCCGACGGCGCCGACGTGGGCGAGGGGTTCGTCGACGGCGACCTCGTCGTGCCGTTCCCGGACGGGCTGCGGGTGGCGGAAGTGCTCGCGCAGGGGCTGTCGGCGGCCGCGTCGCTTTTCGACCGGCGGGACGTCGCAGCGGCGAGACCTCTCGCCGAGGTGCGCCTGCTCGCCCCGCTCGTGCCCGCGTCGATCCGCGACTTCGTCGCGTTCGAGGAGCACGTCGAGGGCGTGAGCGCCTCGGTCGACGGCAAGAGCGAGGTCGTGCCCGAATGGTACGAGGCACCGACGTTCTACTTCACCAACCCGCACACGGTGCGCGCGACGGGAGAGGTCGTTGCGATCCCCGAGACGCAGCGCCTCGACGTCGAGCTCGAGCTCGCCGCGGTCATCGGTGCGGTGCCCGGCTCCGACGGAGAGAACGTGGATGCCGAGACCGCGGCATCCCACATCTTCGGCTACACCGTGATGAACGACTGGTCGGCCCGCGACCTGCAGTCGCGCGAGATGAAGGTGCGGCTGGGGCCGGCGAAGGGCAAGGACTTCGCGATGACGCTCGGACCGTGGATCGTCACGGCCGACGAGCTCGAGCCGTTCCTCGACGCCGAGGGTTTCCTCGCCGTGCGCGCGGAGCTCTTCATCAACGGCGAGCTGATCGGCCACGACCTCGTGTCGAACATGGGCTGGCCGTTCCCCGAGCTCGTGGCCTACGCGGCGCGCAACTCGGTGGTCGTGCCGGGCGACGTGCTCGGCTCGGGCACCGTCGGCAACGGCGGCTGCCTCGGCGAACTGTGGGGGCGCCGCGGCGGTCTCGACCCGCTCCCGCTCGAACCCGGCGACGAGGTGCGTCTGGTGATCGAGGGCGTCGGCGAGATCGTCAACGTCGTGGGCGAGCGCGTCGCCGCGCCGCCTGTGCCGCGCGCGCGGGTGCGGCCCCGGACCCGATCCTTCGAGCGATGAGCTTCGCCGGCCGGCTCTTCGTCGTCACGGGGGCGGCGAACGGTCAGGGGGCCGAAGAGGCGCTGATGCTCGCCGCGCAGGGGGCCGACGTGGTGGCGGGCGATCTGGCGGCATCGGCTCCCGATCTCCTGGCGCGCGCGGACGCGCTGCCCGGCTCGGTGCGGTACCGGCGCCTCGACGTCGCGTCCGAGGACGACTGGCGCGCGCTCGCCGCCTCTCTCGAGGGGCGCCCGGTCCGCGGGCTCGTCAACAACGCGGGCGTCACGCATCGCGCGCGCATCGGGCAACTGGAGCGCGCCGACTGGGATCGCGTCCTCGCGGTCAACGTCACGGGGGCGATGCTCGGCATCCAGGCCCTCCTCCCGTTGATGGATGCCGGGTCCTCCATCGTCAACATCGGCTCCGTCGCGGGACTCACCGGGCACTACACGGCGGCGTACACCGCGAGCAAGTGGGCGCTCCGCGGCCTCACGCACGCCTGCGTCACGGAGCTCGGGCCCCGTGGCATCCGGGTCAATCTCGTGCACCCGGGCTACATCCACACGGCGATGACCGAGAGCGCCCCGCCGGCGTTCCGCACCGCGAACGAGGCGATCGTTCCGCTCGGGCGCGGGGGACAAGCCGCCGAGGTGGCGAGCACGGTGGTGTTCCTGCTGTCGGATGGCGCCGCCTACCTGTCGGGCGCCGAGATCACCGTCGACGGCGGACAGACGCTGTCCGGAGCGGCGACGGTCCTCTCGAACGCCGTGCGGCCCTAATGTTGAAAATCGACATAAGTCGGGTATGCTGGACCTGACGTCGGGGCCCCTCGGGTCCGTTCGCCCGGTGAGGGAGCCGGAGCGGCACATCCGGTCGCGTCGATCGCCCGGTCGTACGGGCGCCCCACGCATGACCCTCTCTCCGGCGCGCCTGCGCATCCTCGTCGCATCCCTCCTCACGGTGTCGTTCCTCGGCGCCCTCGACCACACCGTCGTCTCGACCTCGCTCGCCACGATTGCCGGCGACCTCGGCGCGCTCGAGCACATGAGCTGGATCATGGTCGGCTACACCCTCGCCGCCACCGTGATGCTGCCCGTCCTCGGCAAGCTCGGCGACGTCGTCGGCCCCCGCCGCGTGTTCCTCGTCTCGCTCGTGCTCTTCCTCGTCGCCTCGCTCGCGTGCGGCTTCGCGCCCGACCTCGGCTGGCTCATCGCCGCGCGCGTCCTGCAGGGCCTCGGCTCGGCGGGACTCCAGCTCATGTCGCAGACGATCATCGCCCGCGTGACCAGCCCCCGTCAGCGCCCGCGCTACATGGCGATCATCGGCGCGGCGTTCCCCGTCGCGATCGTCGTCGGACCCGTGGTCGGCGGTCTCATCACCGACTTCTGGGGCTGGTCGTGGGTGTTCTGGATCAACCTCCCGGTGGGGCTCGTCGCCCTCGCCCTCGCGCTCGTCGCGATCCCGCGGCTGCCGGGCGGCGCTCATCCCCGCTTCGACATCCCCGGATCGATCGCCTTCACCGGCACGCTCGTCGCCCTCGTGCTCGCCGTGACCTGGATCGGCGACGACGCCCTGCGTCCCGCGGCGATCCTCTGCGCCACCGCCGTGGTCATCGGCATCCCGGCTCTCGTCGTCATCGAGCGGCGGGCGGCCGAGCCGATCCTCCCGCCGAGGATCCTGCGCCACCGCACGATCCTCGTGTGTCTCGGCCTCTCGCTCGTCGTCGGCGCGGGGCTGTTCGCGATCGTGGCCTACGTGCCGACCTACATCCAGATGGCGTTCCGGACGACCGCGACCGTGTCCGGACTCGTGCCCATCGCGACCGTGCTCGGCATGCTCGTCAGCAGCCTGCTCACCGGGTGGCTCGTGAGCCGTTCGGGACGCTATCGCGCCTACCCGGTGATCGGTACGGCCCTCGGCGCTGCCGGGCTCACGGCCATGGCGGCTCTGCCGGTCGGGACGCCGTTGTGGGTGCCCATGGCCGTCATGGCCGTCGTGGGCATCGGCACGGGGTCGTTCACGAACCTCATCTTCGCCGTCGTCCAGAGCGCCGCCGCCCGCTCCGACCTCGGCGCGGTCACCGCGACCACGAACCTCGTGCGCCAGATCGGCTCGGCCGTGGGGACCGCGATCGTCGGCGGCGTGGTGGGCTTCGGGGTCGCGTCGAGCCTTCCCGCGGGGCTGGATGCCAACACCCTCACGCCCGCGGTGGCCCGGGCCACCTCCGAGAGCGTGCGCGAGGAGATCGCCGTCGTCTACCACGACGTCTTCGCCCCCGTGTTCCTCGGCCTCGCGGCCGTCTACGCCTGCGGCGTGGTCATCGCCCTCCTCCTCCCCGCCGGTCGGCTCTCCGACGAGGCGCCCACCCCGGTTTCGTCCGACGCCCGACCCCAGCACGCCTGATCTCGAAGGAGAGAAATGTCCGACACCCCCACCATCGCCGTCGTCGGCAGCGGACCGATCGGCTCCGCCTACGCCCGCGTGCTGCTGGAGACGCTGCCCACCGCCCGCGTGATCATGTTCGAGGCCGGCCCGCAGATCACCGAGCGCCCCGGCGAGAGCGTGCGCAACATCGCCGATGCCGACGAGAAGGCCCGGGCCCGTGAACGTTCCCAGGGGCCGCAGGCCGGCACCCACCGGGAGTCGCTCGGCATCCCCGGCGGAACCGTCGTCGAGGGCATGTTCACCGCGCGGCAGGGCACCCATCTCTACGACTTCGGCGGCGAGGGCTCCGCGCACGCGCCCACCTTCCCCGCCGCGGCCGCCGCGACCAACGTCGGCGGCCAGGGGGCGCACTGGACCTGCGCCATCCCGCGTCCGGCCTTCAGCGAGAGGCTCGACTTCATCGACGACGACGAGTGGGAGGACCTGATCTCCACCGCCGAAGACCTCCTGCACAAGCAGAGCGCCGCCTTCTCGGATTCCCCGGTCGGCGCCGCCATCCGTACCCTCCTCGACCGCGAGTTCGGCGCCGAGCTGCCCGAGGGCTACGGCGTGAGCACTCTCCCCGTCGCCGGAGACCCGCAGCCCGACGGATCGATCCGCTGGGCCGGCGCCGACACCGTGCTGGGGCCCCTCATCGAACCCGGGACCGACACCGCTGCGCGCTTCGAGCTCCGCGACCTCACGCTCGTCCGCCGCATCGACCACGACGGTGCACGCGTGCGCGGTCTGGTCGTCGAGGACCTGCGGACGGGAGAGGAGTCGTTCGTCGCTGCGGATGCCGTCGTCGTCGCCGCGGACGCGTTCCGTTCCCCGCAGTTGCTCTGGGCCTCCGGCATCCGTCCCGCCCCGCTCGGCCGCTACCTGACCGAGCACCAGGTGGTCATCAGCACGGTCGCGCTCGACGAGGACCGCATGTCGGCGCTCGTCACCGACGGCGAGCTCGAGGCCGAGCTTGCCCGTCGCGCCGCGAACCCGAGCGATCCCGTGGCCGCGGTCAACCGCATCCCGTTCTCGGAGCCCGGGCACCCGTACTCGGCGCAGATCATGTACGCCGAGACCCCGCCCTTCCCTCTCGCTGCGGACCACCCCGCCCACGGCAACCGGTGGGGATACGTGAACATGGGCTTCGGCATCCGCAAGTTCCCCCGCGTCGAGGACGGCGTGACCTTCTCCGATGACGAGCTCGACTATCGCGGCCTGCCCAACTTCACGATCGAGTACGCCCTCACCGACCGCGAGGAGAAGGAGATCGCCGAGGCGACCGAGCGCCTCCGCCGCGCCGGCGACGCCCTGGGGACCTTCGTCGCCGAGCCGCGCCTGCTCCCGAACGGATCGAGCCTGCACTTCATGGGCACGATGCGGGCGGGGACGGATGCCGCGACCTCGGTCGCCGACCCGTACTCGCGCGTGTGGGGCTTCGAGAATCTCGTCGTCGGGGGCAACGCCCTGATCCCGACGGCCAACACGATGAACCCGACCCTGACGAGCGTCGCGATCGCCGTCCGCGGGGCGCGTCAGCTGGCGGCGGACCTGGGCGGCGCGCGTCACTGACGCGCGCGGGCTCCCGCCGGGCAGCCCCGCGCCGACAGCCCGTCCCGGCGCCGACAGCGCGTCCCGCTGGGCAGCCCCGCCGGATAATGGAGCGGTGGAGGCCTGGGAGACGCGCGAGTGGTTCGCCGAGTTCCTCGACGCCCAGAATCGCCACGATCTCGAGGCCGTCCGCGGTTTCCTCGACCCGGGGGTGCGCCGCGCGCACCGTCCCGCCGGGGCGGAGGCGTGGATCGCCGAGGCCGCCGAGCTCCTTCACGCCTTCCCCGATTGGCGGTGGAAGCGGATCCAGCTGATCGTCGAAGACGACCGTCTCGCGGTGCACCTGCGGGGGTCGGGGATGCAGGCGGGAGCGTTCCAGCACGTCCCGGCCACGCGTCGGCGGGTCAACATCGCCGCGTTCGCGATGTACCGACTCGAGCGCGGGCGGATCGTCGAGGCATCCGGAACCGACGACGCCGAGCAGATCCGCGCCCTGCTCGTCTGAGAGCGGACGGGTTCGGGCGTCGCTGTCAAGGAGCGTGCGCCCTTCCTCGGGATAGGTACGGTCGAAAGTCCGCGGATCCGCCGTGGGAGAGGAGCTTCGACATGACGGACACGAACCGCCCGGGCGCCGGCGTGGTGTGGGCGCGCGTCGAAGAGGGGTTCCACGTGGGCAGCCGCAACGGCGTCTTCCTGGGCTACCTCGACCGCGAAGCCGACGGCAGCTACCTGGCCTACAACGGACGTTCCCGCCTGGTCGGGCGCTTCCCCACGCTCGTCGCCGGGATGGCGGCCGTCACGTCCGCGCCGACCGAGACCCGTATGCCGGTTCGGTCGGAGGAGGAGATCGTCTTGCAGCAGGTCCGGACCGACCGCGAACTCCCCGGATCGATGGTGCGGTGATGACCGAAGCCCTCCGGTCGATGACCTACTCCAGCACGGCCGTGTCGGCCTTCGGCGCGAAAGAACTCGCCGATCTCCTCTCGTCGAGCCGCGCCGCGAATCTCGCGCGCGATCTGTCGGGAATGCTGCTCTTCCGCGGGAACCGATTCCTCCAGGTGCTCGAAGGGCCGGAGTCGCTCGTCCGCGAGCTCGTCGACCGGATCCGTCGCGACCCGCGGCACCGCGACATGCGGGTCCTCGTCGACGAGGAGATCGATGAGCGGCGCTTCGCCGACTGGACCATGGGGTACGAAACCCTGAACGTTCCGCAGAAGGCGGCGCCCGAGGGTTTCCGTGACTCGTTCGACGACCTCTACTCCGACGACGACACGATCACGGCGCGCGCCCTGCGCGAGCTGACGGTCTGGTTCCGCGCGCGGACGTCGAACCCGCGCTGATCAGCGGCGCCGCCGCGGCCCCGCCGACCGCGGTGGGGCGGACCGCAGGGGCCGGCGCACTTTCGCGAGGAGCGCCCCCAGCGTCTCGACCTCGTCGTCGGTGAGCTCGGCGAACAGCAGGGCTCGCACCGTGTCGATGTGACCGGGGAAGACGTCCGCCAGCACGTCGCGCCCCGCCGTGGTGATCGTGACGACCACGCTGCGCTCGTCATCGGGCGACGGCGCGCGGGACAGGAGCCCGCGCTGCTCGAGCAGCTGCGCCTGATACGTCAGTCCGCTGCGGCTGTACACGACGCCGTCGGCGAGATCGGTCATGCGCTGGCTTCCCTCAGCGGCGTCGCCGAGGCGCGCGAGCAGCTGGAACTGCACGTAGCTGAGGTCGCCCGCGTCGCGTAACTGCTTCTCGACGGCGTGGCGCACCAGGCTCCCCACCTCGGTGAGGGCGAAGTACGTCTCGAGTTGCGCCGCGGAGAGCGGGGCGGGCATGTCGGGCATGGCTCCATCCTATTGCTTGCTTCGAATTCAAAGCAGTGCTACGTTCGGCATACCGCTTCGAATTCGAAGCAAAAACCGAAGGAGAGAATCATGAAGGCTGTGCAGTTCACCCACACCGGCGGACCCGAGGTGCTCGAGACCGTGGAGATCGCCGAGCCGACGCCCGCCCCGGGCCAGGTGCGAGTGGCGGTCTCGGCATCCGCGTTCAATGCCGCCGACAACGGCATGCGCGCGGGCACCCTGCCGCTCCCCGTCCGACTCCCGCACGTTCCCGGATACGACGTCTCGGGTGTCGTCGACGCGGTCGGCGAGGGCGTGGACGATCTCGCCGTCGGTGACGCGGTGGTCGGATTCCTGCCCATGACCGAGAACGGGGGTGCCGCTGAGAAGGTCGTCGCCCCCGCCGAGGCGTGGGTCGCCGCTCCCACCACCGTGCCCTTGACCGACGCCGCGGGCCTGCCGTCGGTCGCGCTCACAGCCTGGCAGGCGCTCTTCGAGCACGGCGAGCTCCAGCGCGGTCAGCGCGTGCTGATCGTCGGCGCCGGAGGGGTCGTCGGCACCTATGCGGTCGCGCTCGCCGCCCGCGCAGGTGCGCACGTGATCGCGACGGCGAGTGCCCGGAGCGTCGAGAAGGTCCACGCGGCCGGGGCCGACGAGATCATCGATCGCGCCGACACCGCCTTGACCGACGGTGTGACCGCCCCGGTCGACGTGCTGCTGAACCTCGCCCCCCTCGAGCCGGAGGAGTTCGCCGGTCTTGTCGCCCTCGTACGCGACGGCGGACGGGTCGTCAGCGCGACGGCCTGGATGCCGACCCCCGACGATGCGGAGCGCGATGTCCGCGGCTCCACCGTCTTCGTCCGCAGCGATCGGGCGCAGCTGGCGGAACTGGTCGCTCTCGTGGATGCCGGAGAGCTGACCATCGAGGTCACGCGCCGCATCCCGCTCGCCGAGCTCCCCGCCCTGCACGCCGAGGCGGCGGGACGCGGAGTGAGCGGCAAGGTCGTCATCCTGCCGTGACGGTGGGGCGTGTCAGCGCCGGCGCCACTGCTCCTCGCCCGTGAACGGGACGACGGGCGGGGGCGCCGGCCTCGTCTCGATGTCGACACGCGCGCCGGTGCGTGCCGACTCCTGCAGGGCCGTCATCACCTCGAGGACGTGCAGTGCGATGGCCGCGTCGGTGCGATCCGACCCCGTACGGACGCGATCCAGGATGCCGATCCCCCGACCCGCGTGGTCGTACCCGGCGCGCTGGGTCACGGCGTGCCACTCGTCCTGGCGGCCCGCGCGGACGCGGACCTCGCCGTCGAAGAGGTTGGGGTCGGGGACCGACAGGGTTCCCGTCTCGCCGTAGACCTCGATCGGGGAGGCGTCGCTCACCGGCGCGTCGAAGCTGAAGGTCACCGTCGACACCGCACCGCCGACGTGCTCGAGCACCCCCGTCACGTGGGTGTCGACCTCGACCGGGATGACCTCGCCCGCGCGCGGGCCGCTCGCGATGGTCCGCGTGTCTCGCGGTCGCGACGACGCCCCCGAGGCCCGGGCGACCGGCCCGAGGAGGTGGAACAGCGTCGTGAGGTAGTACGGCCCCATGTCGAGCAGTGGCCCGCCGCCCTCGCGGTAGTAGAAATCGGGGTGCGGATGCCACGCCTCGTGGCCCGCGGACACCCAGGTCGCCGTGGCCGCCACCGGTCGCCCGATCGTCCCGGCCTCGAGGGCCGCGCGCGCCGTCTGCACGCCCGTGCCGAGCACCGTGTCGGGAGCGCAGCCGAGCCACGATGCTCCACGTTCTGCCACGATCCGGCGAGCGTCCGCGAGGGTCGCCGCCAGCGGCTTCTCCCCGAAGACGCCCTTCCCCGCCGCGAGCGCCTTCGAGGCCACCTCGGCGTGGGCGGCGGGGACGGTGAGGTTCAGGACCGTGTCCACGGCCGGGTCGGCGACGAGGTCGTCGACGCGGAGCGCGCGGCATCCGGCGAACCTGCTCGCGACCTCCTCGGCGCGGGAGTGGTCGAGGTCGGCGGTCGCGACGATCCGCACGTCGGGGTGCTCGCCGAGGGTGGCGAGGTACTGCGCCGAGATGACGCCGAGTCCGACTATTCCGATACCGTGCGGCTGGCCCACAGCAGTCCCCTTTCGATGATGGTGCGCACCGACGGCTCGCGAAGGACGTCGGGGCTGTGCCCCGGGGTGGCGACGAACACGCGTCCGGCTCCCCATTCGCGGGTCCAGACCGCCGGCGAGACGATCGGGCGATGCCACGGGTGATACGGCTGCACGGGGTGCGTGGTGGTGGCGAGGACGTCGTTGAGATCGTCGGTCAGCACCCAGTACTGCTCGGTGTCGAGGTCGAAGTCCTCGAGGCCCGCGGTGATCTCGTGCGTCCGGCCGAGGTCGGTGAGCTCGACGCGGTAGGGGAGGAAGTTGTCCTCCTCGGTGCCCGGTCGCTCTTCGGGATGCCGACCCGGGTGCGTGGCGAACTGCCCGCCGACGAGCTGCAGGTAGTCCGACGACGCGCGATACGAGTCGGCGATGCCCCCGTGCCAGCCGGCCAGCCCCGTCCCGTTCTCGACGGCGGCGCGCAGGCCCGTGAGCGCCTCGCGCGAGATCTCCGACATCGTGACGCACTGCAGGACCAGATCGACCGCGGCCATCTCGTCGGCGTCGGCGTAGACCTCGTTCGTCTCGCTCACGCGCACGTCGAAGCCGTTCTCGCGCAGGAACGGGAGGAACAGGTCGGTGGCCTCGACCGGGTGGTGGCCATCCCAGCCGCCGCGGACGACGAGTGCTCGTCGATGGCTCATGCGTCCTCCTCATTGTGGATGGATGCCACCCTGCCACGGCCCGCGCGACGGCCGGCGAGGTTTTGCGCAAAAGCCCGTGGCATCCGGCACACTGGGGTCGTGTCCCGTCCCACCCTTGCTCAGGTCGCGGCCGCCGCGGGCGTGAGCGTCGCGACGGTGTCGCGCGTGCTGCGCGAGCGGGGCGAGATCTCGCCGATGACGCGCGCCCGCGTGCGCGACGCGGCGGCTTCGCTGGGATACGGAGGCGCAGGGTCCGGGCGTCCGCGCGCCGGGACCGCGCGTCTCATCGACCTCGTGATGGGGCGGTACGACGGTCCGTACAGCGAAGAGGTGGTCGTCGGCGCGCGCCAGGCGGCGACGCGCCTCGGTTACGACCTCGTGCTCACCGCCGAGAGGGAGGATCCGGCCGACGACTGGCCCGCGCGCATCGCGGCGCGCGGCTCGGGCGGGGTCGTGCTGGGCTTGACCGTCCCGACGGCGCGGCAGCGCGCGATGCTCGAGGCCGCGGCCATCCCGCTCGTGCTGTTCGAGCCCTCGTCGGAGTCGCGCGTCCCGCTCCCCAACGTCCGCACCACCGATCGCGCGGGCGGCGCCGACGCCGCGCGGCACCTTCTCGACCGCGGCGCGAGCCGCTTCATCGTGGTCGACGGGGCGCCCTCGTACCGCTGGGGTCGCGCGCGCGTCGAGGGTTTCGGTGCGGCCCTCGCGGAGAGCGTTCCGGATGCCGTGCTCCGCCGCGTCGCGACCGGATGGAGCGCGAGCGGCGCCCGCCGCGTCGTCCGCGCGGTCTTGCCGGAGCTGCCCGGTGACGGTCCCGTCGGCGTCTTCGCGTGCTCGGACGAGATGGCCGCCGGCGTGTACGCGGCGGCCGCCGACCTGGGGCTTCGCATCCCCCAGGACGTGCTCGTGGTGGGCTTCGACGACGTCCGCGGCGCCCGGTGGCTCCGCCCCGCCCTGACCACGGTGCGCCAGCCGATCCGCGAGATGGCGGCGGCCGCGGTGGAGCTGCTCGTGCACCCGCCCTCGACCGACGAGCCGGTGACCATCGAGCTGCCGACGCGGTTGATGGTGCGGGGGTCGACGGGGTGAGCGGTGGACGGCCGCCGCGGGCCGCGCGGGTGGGCGCGTGGCATCCGTTCCGCGAAACCGCACGTGTCTGCCGAGACCGCGCCCCATCGCATGCCAGCACGTGCGGTCTCGGCGATCGGGTGCGGTTTCGCGGCGGCGACCGCGCTCAGCTCGCCGGATCGACGGATGCCGCGAGCCGGGCGACGTGCGCGGCGATGCGCTTTGCGCGCAGGGCGTCGCTCGTCGCCGTGACCACGGGGTGCAGAACGGAGTAGCGCTCGGACTTGTTCAACGCCTCGAAAGCGCGGGCCGCCGCGGGATTGGCATCCAGGGCTGCCCGCAGGTCGGGCGGAACCTCGATGGTCGCGGATCCCGCGTACGCGCGGTCCCAGCGGCCGTCGGCCTGCGCTCGAGCGATCTCGTCGGCACCGCGCGGGCGCATGCGCCCGTCCTCGATCAGGCGAGCCACGAGGTCGACGTTGCGCGTGGACCACATCGACCGCGCGCGCCGCGGGGTGAAGTGCTGGCGGAATGTCTCGGCATCCCGAGACTGCTTGCGCCCGTCGATCCACCCGCTGCACAGCGCTTCGTCGAGGGCCTCGGCGTAGGTGAGCGACGTCGGCGCGGTCGTGCCCTTCTTCGCCAGAACGAGCCAGACGCCGTCACTCGTGCTCTCGTTCTCGTCGAGCCACGCGCGCCAGCGCGCGACGTCGGCGACGGTGAGTTCGGGTGGGTCGGCCACGGGCGCCTCCTCGTGCGGGGTGTGTTCGGAGGGTAGCGCGGGGGTCCGACATCGGGAGCGGCGCGCTCGACCTGTGCGGGGTTGGCGGGAGGACACTCTGGGAGCGGAGGATGGATGCCGCCCCGCTGGTCCTCCCGTCCCGGATCTTCCTCCGCTCCTGGGCGCCGCTGTGCGCCGCGCGGAGCCTCTGGCGGCAGGGGCCCACCCAAGGCTTCGATTCACTTCAACACGAAAGCCCTCCCGAACGGCCTGCGGCCGCCCGTGAGGGCTTTGAGGGGCTGACGGGAATCGTCCCCACCGCCCCTCCACGCGCCGCTCCGCGCCGCGCGGAGCCTCCGGCGGCGTGGGCCCACCCGCTGCGGGATCGGTTCCTACGGCACCCACGCGAAAGGCCCGCCATCCCGGCTGCGCCGGAATGTCGGACCTTTGGAGGGGCTGACGGGAATCGAACCCGCGCTGTCTGCTTGGGAAGCAGAAGTTCTGCCATTGAACTACAGCCCCGGATGCCGTGCGGCAACCCGGCCAGCATAACAGCGTCCGCGCCGCGTGCCGGCGGTGCCGATCGGCATCCCTCGCTGAAACCGCACGCGATTCGCGAGACCGCAGGCTTTCAGCAGCCGGCGGATGCGGTCTCAGTAAACGCGTGCGGTCTCGGCGCAGAGGTCGCGCTCCCGGCGGCGTCGACCCGCGACACGGGCGGACCCCGCGCTCTAGGCTGGCCTCGTGCTGCTCTCCGATCGCGACATCCGAGCCGAACTCGCCTCCGGACGCCTGGGGCTCGACCCCTTCGACCCGGCCATGGTCCAGCCCTCGAGCGTCGACGTGCGGCTCGACCGGTACTTCCGGCTGTTCGACAACCACAAGTACCCCTTCATCGACCCGGCCGAAGACCAGCCCGAGCTCACGCGCCTCATCGAGGTCGAGCCCGACGAGCCGTTCATCCTGCACCCGGGGGAGTTCGCGCTCGGATCCACCTTCGAGCGGGTCTCGCTGCCGGACGACGTCGCCGCGCGCCTCGAGGGCAAGTCGTCGCTCGGACGCCTGGGCCTGCTCACGCACTCGACCGCCGGCTTCATCGACCCGGGCTTCTCGGGTCACGTCACGCTCGAGCTCTCGAACGTCGCGACCCTGCCGATCAAGCTCTGGCCGGGCATGAAGATCGGGCAGGTCTGCTACTTCCGCCTGACCTCGCCGGCCGAGAACCCCTACGGTTCCGGCCCCTACGGCAACCGCTACCAGGGCCAGCGCGGCCCGACGGCCTCGCGCTCCGCCCTGAATTTCCACCGGACCGACGTCGGCTCGACCGACGCGGGCTCCGCCGGACGCTGACCCGCACGCGAACAGCCCCATCGAGTCGAACTCGGTGGGGCTGTTCGTTTCGCGGCGCGCGCCGCGCCATAAACGCGATCCATGCACAGAAACACGGCGTCCGCGTGTTTCCCGTCGCGGAGAGCGTTTATCGCTGATCACTCGGATGCCGAGGGCTCACCGGATGCCGAAACCTCACGGCCGCGGACGAACCCGGCGTCGAAGCCGCGCTCGAAGGCGCGCTGCGCCGCGCGGTGGGCGCGGTGGGAACCGCCGTGGCGGTGCTCGCCATCACGGTGCGCGCCGTGGCCGTGCCGGCCGCATGCCCCGCGTCCGCGGGGGTCGCCGTGTCCGTCGCCGGAGCTGAACCCGGCGTGGTCGCCGCGCCGGCCGTGTCCGGTGTGCGCATCGCGCTCGAACCCCGCGCGCTCGCCGCGCTCGAACCCGGCGAGCTCGCCGTGCCGCTCGTGGCTGCGCGCGAACCTGCCGCGGTGGCCCGGCCGACCGTGACCGCGTTCCGCGTGCTCGCCGCGCTCGAACCCGGCGTGGTCGCCGCGCCCGCGGAGCTCGGGACCGAAACCCGGCCCGAATCCCCGACCGAACCCGGGACCGAACCCGGGACCGAAACCCCCGCGTCCGCCGCGGAATCCACGCGGCCCGGAGTCCGTGGCATCCACCCCGAGGGCATCCGCGACGGCGTCGAGGGAGGTGTTCAGCTGAGCCAGCTCGTCGGCGGGGAGGTCGGCGAGCAGGGACGCGCGCTCGGCGTCCACCCGGTCAAGGGCGGCCCGGCCGTCGTCGGTGAGGGTCCACGCGTCGTCGACGCGGGCGATCCACCCGCGCTCGGCGAGAGCCGTGACGCGCTTTCCGCCGCGGGCGATGCGGTCGCTCACCCAGGGGGCGTCGAGGCGACCGTCGATGACGCTGAGGATCGCGATGGTCCGCGGGTCGAGGTCGCTCGCGCGGAGCTGCTCGAACAGGCGGTGGTGCAGCGCGTGGCCGACCGCGTTCAGGCGGTGGGCGAGGCTGCGGGCATCAAGAGAAGAAGAGGCGTTCATGGGGTGTCCTTTCGTGGGCGGGAGATCCGCCGATGTATGTCATGTGACAACGAATGTACTGTGACATGTATTCCGGATGCTTGTCAAGCGACATGTAAAATCTCCCCGTGACCTTCGATCCCGCCGACGACATCGCCGCCGCCCTCGCCAAGCTGCGCGGCCGACGTCCGCGTCCGCCGTTCGGCCCGGACGAGCACCACCACCCGCACGGACACGGCGGACCCTGGGGGAGAGGCGCTCCGCCGTGGGGCGACCCCGCGCACGGACGCTTCGGGGGACCCGCGCGCCTGCGCCTGCTGGATGCGCTGGTCGCGGCATCCGATGCCCTCTCCGTCAGCGAGATCGCCGAGGCGGTGGGTGTGGATCAGCCGCGCGCTTCGCGCCTTGTGCAGCAGTCGACGCAGATGGGCTTGGTCGCCCGCGAGCCCGACCCCGACGACGCGCGCCGCACGCGCGTGCGCCTCACCCCCGAGGGCGAGCGGCTGATCTCGAGCTTCCGCGGGAGGCGACGGGATGCCGTGCGCTCCGCCCTCGAGTCGTTCACCGAGGCCGAGCGCGCCGACTTCGCGCGTCTGCTGACGAAATTCGCCGAGGCGTGGCCGCGCGACTGAGTCCGCGGCATACCGAATCGTCCCCGCTGCGCGGACGAAACTCCCGAGAATTCGCGTGCGCCACTGACCTCCGCCGCGAGATCACGCGGACGTCCGGGACGGCGACGCCGAAAAGTCAGGAGTCTCGCACGCCCCGCTCCGGCCCCCGGCCGCGCGCGACCGCAACGCGCGATCGCAACCCGCCGCCCACCGCCGCAGCGCGGCGCGTCAGACGATCGCGGCCGGTCTCGTCTTCACCGGGAGCAGGAGCACCAGGCCGACGGCGAGGATCAGCACGATCCCCAGGATGCCGAGGCGTGTGTCACCCGTCAGCCCGACGAACAGCGCGAAGAGGCCGGGCGCGAGGAACGACACGGCGCGTCCGGTCGTCGCGTAGAGGCCGAAGATCTCGCCCTCGCGGCCCTGCGGCGCGACGCGCGCGAGGAACGACCGGCTGGCCGACTGCACCGGGCCGACGAAGGCGCACAGTCCCAGACCCACGATCCAGAACCCGGTCTGCGACGTGCCGATGAAGAGCATGGTCGCGCCGAGGACGATCAGACAGACCAACGATGTGGAGATCACGCGCTTGGGGCCGAAGCGGTCGTCGAGGCGACCGGCGAGGAACGTGCAGACCCCCGCCACGACGTTCGCAGCGACCGCGAAGTAGAGCACCTCGGTCGAGGTGAAGCCGAAGACCTGCGCCGCGATGATCGCACCGAAGGTGAAGACGCCGGTGAGGCCGTCGCGGAACACCGCGCTCGCGACGAGGAACAGCAGCACCTGGCGGCTGTCACGCCACAGCGAGCGCAGCGTGTTCCACAGCACGACGTACGAGCGGAAGAAGCCGACGCGCACCTCGCGCCGCTGCGCGGGGATCTCCGGCACGCGCACCAGCACGGGGATCGCGAACACCCCGTACCAGAGGGCGGATGCCAGGACGGCGAGGCGGATGTTCAGACCGCCGTCCTTCGACACGGCGAGGAGGCCACCGGCATCCGGATTCCCGAAGCTCTGGATGAACAGCACGAGGAGCAGGATCAGGAGCACGATGCCGCCGACGTAGCCCATGCCCCAGCCGAAGCCCGAGACGCGGCCGATGTTCTCGCGCGTCGAGACCTGGGTGAGCATCGCGTAGTAGTTGACGCTGGCGAACTCGAAGAAGACGTTGCCGACGGCGAGCAATGTCGCGCCGAGCACGAGGTAGCCGGGCGTGCCCTCCACGAACACCATCGCGGCCATCGCCAACACGACGAGGCCCGTGTTGACGCCGAGCCAGAGCTTGCGGCGGCCCGTTCCGTCGGAGCGCTGGCCGAGCACGGGGGCGACGAGAGCCACGACGATGCCCGCGAACATCAGCGCCAGGCCCACGAGGCTGGCGTTCTCGGCCAGGGCGCGGACGAGCGCGGGATCCTTGTCGTCGCCGTTCGCCGCGGCGACGATCGCGGGATCGACGAAGAGCTGACTGGACAGATACGTGCTGAACACGAACGTCGTCACCACGGCGTTGAACGCCGCTGATCCCCAGTCCCAGAGGGCCCAGGCGATGACCGGACGGCGGCCCTCGGCGGGCGGGGAGGCGGGGGAGGAGGACGACGCGGAGTGCGGCATGTCGGTCACGGTAGGGTCCTCCGATGAACTCCCGGTGATCCCGGAATCTCGCCGCGCCGACGTCGGCGCGCGCGTTCAGGTTATCCTCAGGCCCGCGCGCGGCAGCGCAGCGGACTACCGTGGAGTCATGGCATCCGAAAACCCCGTCGACTCCGCTGAAGCTGAGACCGCCCCCGAAACGCTCACCTTCGCCGATCTGGGTCTGGATGCCAACGTGCTCAAGGCCCTGAAAGACGTGGGCTACGAGACCCCCTCCGCCATCCAGGCGGCCACCATCCCCGTGCTGCTGCAGGGGCGCGACGTCGTCGGCCTCGCCCAGACGGGAACCGGTAAGACCGCCGCCTTCGCGCTGCCGGTGCTGTCGCAGATGGAGACCGGCCACAAGAATCCGCAGGCGCTCGTGCTCGCCCCCACCCGCGAGCTGGCGCTGCAGGTGTGCGAGGCGTTCGAGAAGTACGCCGCGCACATCAAGGGCGTCTCGGTGCTGCCCGTCTACGGTGGGCAGGGCTACGGCCAGCAGCTGTCGGCGCTGCGCCGCGGCGTCGACGTGATCGTCGGAACTCCCGGCCGCATCATGGACCACCTCGACAAGGGCACCCTCGACCTCAGCGAGCTGAAGTTCCTCGTGCTCGACGAGGCCGACGAGATGCTGAAGATGGGCTTCGCCGAGGACGTCGAGACGATCCTCGCCGACACCCCCTCGACCAAGCAGGTCGCGCTGTTCTCGGCCACCATGCCGGCGCAGATCCGCCGCATCTCCGCGCAGTATCTGAACGACCCCGAAGAGATCACGGTCAAGACCAAGACCACGACCTCGGCGAACATCACGCAGCGCTACCTGATCGTGTCGTACCAGCAGAAGATCGACGCCCTCACGCGCATCCTCGAGGTCGAGAACTTCGAGGGCATGATCGTCTTCACCCGCACGAAGAACGAGACCGAGACGGTCGCCGAGAAGCTCCGCGCCCGCGGCTACACCGCCGCCGCGATCAACGGCGACATCGCGCAGGTGCAGCGCGAGCGCACGGTCAACCAGCTGAAGTCGGGCAAGCTCGACATCCTCGTCGCGACCGACGTCGCCGCGCGCGGTCTCGACGTCGAGCGCATCAGCCACGTCGTCAACTACGACCTGCCGATCGACACCGAGTCGTACGTGCACCGCATCGGCCGCACGGGTCGCGCCGGTCGCACCGGAGACGCGATCAGCTTCGTGACCCCGCGCGAGCGCCGCATGCTCACCGCGATCGAGAAGGCCACGCGTCAGCCGCTGACCGAGATGTCGCTGCCGAGCGTCGACGACGTCAACGCCACGCGCCTCACCCGCTTCGACGACGCGATCACCACGGCCCTCGAAGACACCGCGGCGATCGCGACCTTCCGCGACGTCGTCGCCCACTACGTGTCGCACCACGATGTGCCCGAGGCCGACGTGGCCGCGGCCCTCGCCGTGGTCGCCCAGGGCGACACTCCGCTGCTGCTCGAGGAGGAGACGCTGCGCCAGCAGCGCTTCGACAACGACCGCCCCGACCGCTCTTCGCGCGATTCCCGCGACGGCGGTTCGCGCGACAGCGGTCCGCGTCGTGAAAGCTCGGGTCGCTTCGCGACGTACCGCATCGCCGTCGGCCGCCGCCAGCGCGTCGAGCCGCGCCAGATCGTCGGTGCTCTCGCGAACGAGGGCGGCCTCCGCCGCAACGACTTCGGGGCGATCCAGATCCGCCAGGACTTCTCGCTCGTCGAGCTGCCGGCCGACCTCTCGCGCGACACGATCAACCGTCTCGCCGACACCCGCATCTCGGGTCAGCTGATCGACCTGCGCCTCGACCAGGGCGGGCGCTCGGCGAAGCGCAGCGACCGTCCGCAGCGCCGGGACCGCGACCGCGACTGAGTCCGCGGCATCCGTCCCCTCGCCCGCGCTCGTCGCGACCCGAGGTTCGGCATCCATCGACGCCCCCGTCCCCCTGTGGGTTCGGGGGCGTCGTCGTCCCTGGGTGGGGCCGCTTCGCTCTCCGCCGGAGCCATCTCGCTCCCCGGCGGGGCCGCGTCGCTCCCGGCCCGGGGCCGCGTCGCTCCCCGGTCAAGCCACCCTCGTCCCACTTATGGCCACTTCAGCGCCCCTGGACCGGCCACAAGTGGGACATGAACCGCCACAAGTGGGACAAACCCCCGTCGGCGCGCAAGGCCAGCCGTCCCGGAAGTTGAGCCAATTCATATCAAGTCTCCTTGACGACCGGAAAGCCCTGCGATAACCTTGAGTCATCGCGGCTCAACCCGCGAGAAGACTTCATCGGAACCATGAGTTCGGCACCGGTCGGACTCACAAGCAAGGAGACACATATGCCACGTGCAGTGGGAATCGACCTCGGTACGACCAACTCCGTCGTGAGTGTGCTCGAGGGTGGCGAGCCCAAGGTCATCGCCAACGCCGAGGGTTTCCGTACGACCCCCTCGGTCGTCGCTTACACGAAGGACGGCGAGGTGCTCGTCGGCGAGACCGCCAAGCGCCAGGCCGTGACCAACGTCGACCGCACCATCTCGAGCGTCAAGCGCCACATGGGCACGACCTGGACCTTCGACGTCGACGGCAAGAAGTGGACGCCGCAGGAGATCTCGGCCCGCATCCTGCAGAAGCTCAAGCGCGACGCCGAGGAGTACCTCGGCGACAGCGTGACGGATGCCGTCATCACGGTGCCCGCCTACTTCAACGACGCCGAGCGTCAGGCCACGAAGGAAGCCGGTGAGATCGCGGGCCTCAACGTCCTGCGCATCATCAACGAGCCCACCGCTGCGGCCCTCGCGTACGGCCTCGACAAGGGCAAGGAAGACGAGCTCATCCTCGTGTTCGACCTCGGTGGCGGAACGTTCGACGTCTCGCTGCTCGAGGTGGGCAAGGACGACGACTTCTCGACCATCCAGGTGCGCGCCACCTCCGGTGACAACCGCCTCGGTGGTGACGACTGGGACCAGCGTCTCGTCGACTACCTCATCAAGCAGTTCAAGGACACCACCGGTGTCGACGTCTCGGGTGACAAGATCGCCCTCCAGCGTCTGAAGGAAGCGGCCGAGCAGGCCAAGAAGGAGCTGTCGAGCTCGACCTCGACGTCCATCAACCTTCCCTACCTGTCGCTGACCGACTCCGGCCCCGTGTCGCTGAGCGAGACGATCACGCGCGCCAAGTTCGAGGACCTCACCAAGGACCTCCTCGACCGCACCCGCAAGCCCTTCTCCGACGTCATCCGCGAGGCCGGCGTCAAGGTCGACGACATCGCCCACGTGGTGCTCGTCGGCGGCTCGACCCGCATGCCCGCGGTCGCCGAGCTCGTCAAGAAGGAGACCGGCAAGGACGCGAACAAGGGCGTGAACCCCGACGAGGTCGTGGCCGTGGGCGCAGCCCTGCAGGCCGGTGTCCTCAAGGGCGAGCGCAAGGACGTGCTGCTCATCGACGTCACCCCCCTGAGCCTCGGTATCGAGACCAAGGGCGGCATCATGACCAAGCTCATCGAGCGCAACACGGCCATCCCGACCAAGCGCAGCGAGACCTTCACCACCGCCGACGACAACCAGCCGTCGGTCGCGATCCAGGTCTTCCAGGGCGAGCGCGAGTTCACCCGCGACAACAAGCCCCTCGGCACCTTCGAGCTCACCGGTATCGCCCCGGCTCCCCGTGGCATCCCGCAGGTCGAGGTCACCTTCGACATCGACGCGAACGGCATCGTCCACGTGTCGGCGAAGGACAAGGGCACCGGCAAGGAGCAGTCGATGACCATCACGGGCGGCTCGTCGCTGCCCAAGGAGGACATCGAGCGCATGGTGCGCGAGGCCGAGGAGAACGCGGCCGAAGACAAGAAGCGCCGCGAGTCCGCCGAGACCCGCAACCAGGCCGAGACCCTGTCGTACTCGATCGAGAAGCTGATCAAGGAGAACGAGGACAAGCTCCCCGCCGAGGTCAAGGCCGAGGTGCAGGGCGACGTCGATGCGCTCAAGACGGCTCTCGCCGGTGACGACGACGACGCGGTCAAGACCGCGTTCGACAAGCTGAACGCCAGCCAGGGCAAGCTCGGCGAGGCCATCTACGCCTCGTCGCAGGCCGCGGGCGAGCCCGCCGACCCCAACGTGGGTCAGCCCGGCAACGGCGAGACGCCGAACCCCGAGGAAGACGTCATCGACGCCGAGGTCGTCGACGACGAGAACCCCGACGAGAAGAAGTAAGCAGAGACCATGGCACACAAGGACGACGAACAGCCCACGGGCTCGGGCGCCGGTCCTGACGAGACGGGGCCGGAGGAGAACACCTCCGGCCCCGCGCCGTCGGGTGACCAGCCTGAGACGGACGCCGGCCAGGACCCGGATGCCGAGGGCCTGACCATCGACGACATCCTCGGCGCCGAGCAGACGCCCGAGGCCGCCGCAGAGGGCGCTTCCTCCGACAAGGAAGCGTCGCTGCTGATCGACCTCAAGCGGCTGCAGGCCGAGTACGCCAACTACCGCAGGCGGACCGAGGAGCAGCGCGAGCGCGAGATCGAGCGCGCCAAGGGCGAGGCCGTGAAGGGCCTCCTGCCCGTCATGGACGACCTCGACCGGGCCGCCAAGCACGGTGACCTCGTCGAGGGAAGCCCCCTCGCGGCCATCGGCGAGAAAGTGCGCGCCGTGGCCGAGCGCCTCGGCGTGGTGTCGTACGGCGCCGTCGGCGACGTGTTCGACCCGCAGCAGCACGAGGCGATCTTCCAGGCCCCGACTCCGGGCGTGACCGAGACGACGATCCTCGAGGTCGTCGAGGTCGGCTACCGCCTCGGCTCGGTCGAACTGCGACCGGCGAAGGTCGTCGTCGCCGTGCCGGCCTAAGAGGAGGACACATGGCGAGTCAGGACTGGTTCGACAAGGACTTCTACAAGGTCCTCGGTGTCGACAAGAGCGTCAGCGCGGCTGATCTGAAGAAGACCTACCGCAAGCTCGCGCGCCAGTATCACCCCGACTCGAACCCGGGCGACGCGAAGGCGGAAGCCAAGTTCAAGGAGATCAGCGAGGCCTACTCGGTGCTCAACGATCCCGAGCAGCGCGAGGAGTACGACCAGATCCGGGCCATGGGCTCGGGGGCGCGCTTCTCGGCTCCGGGGGCGAGCGGCGGGGGCTTCGACGACGTCTTCAGCCGATTCGGTCAGCAGCGCGGGGGATCGACGAGCGGTCCCGCCGGCTTCGAGGACTTCTTCTCGATGTTCGACCAGGGCGGAGGGGGCTTCGGCTCCGGACGCTTCGGCCAGACGACGGGCGGATACCGCGGGTACGGCGGTCCGCAGCGCGGATCGGACGTCACGGCGCGTACGACGATCGACTTCGTCACCGCGGCCAAGGGCGAGACCATCACCCTGCAGGGCGAGGACAACAAGCCCTTCAAGGTGAAGATCCCCGCCGGCGTCTCGGACGGGCAGAAGATCCGTCTTCGCGGTCGAGGTCGTCCCTCGCCCGACGGCGGCGAGAGCGGCGACATCGTCGTGACGGTCGCGGTGCGTCCGCACCCGGTCTTCACGCGTGACGGCCTCAACCTGCGGCTGACGGTCCCCGTGACCTTCACCGAGGCGGCGCTCGGCGCGACGATCGAAGTCCCCACCCTCGGCGGCGACCCGGTGCGGCTGCGTGTCGCCCCGGGCACCCCGTCCGGGCGCGTGCTGCGCGTCAAGGGGCGTGGCATCCAGACCTCCAAGGGCACCGGCGACCTGCTCGCCGAAGTCCAGGTCGCGGTCCCCACGCACCTCGACGACGCCGCCCGCGAGGCCCTCGAGCGGTTCCACGAGCTCGAGCCGAAAGAGAATCCCCGCGCCGACCTGATGGCCAAGGCGCGATAACACCACGACGCCGGGGCTCGGCATCCGGGATCCACGGATGCCGGGACCCCGGCGAACGGCACGAGCGAGAGGAGAAGACGTGGCCGACCGAGAGATCGATGAGGATTCCCCCCTCTTCGCCATCGCCGTCGCCGCCGAGCTGTCGAACATGCACCCGCAGACCCTGCGGCAGTACGACCGGCTCGGTCTCGTCGTTCCCGCGCGGACCCAGGGTGGTTCGCGGCGGTACTCGAGTCGGCACGTGCAGCAGCTGCGCGAGGTCGCCCGCCTGTCGAGCGAGGGCATGAGCCTGCCGGCGATCGCGCGGCTGTTGACTCTCGAGCGCCAGGTGCACGACCTGTCGCGTCGGGTGAACGAGCTCGAACGGCAGCTGGTGGCCGAGCGCGAGTCGCGTCCCGGGGCGCGCGTGTTCGCCGCGGGGGCGACCGGCTCGGTCGTGACCCTGCGTCACGGAGCGCGCGTGCGCCGCGCGACCGACATCGTGTTGTGGCGTCCGCGCGATCCGCACGGCGACTGACGCCGCTCCCGTGTGACGCGAGCGCCGCCCCGCGCGCCGCGAGCCCCCTGAGTGCGAGGCAAGGTCCCTGAGTGCGAGGCAAGGTCCCTGAGCTTGTCGAAGGGACCGGGATGCCGCGGTCGCCCGGTGGCTTCGACGAGCTCAGCCACCTCGACGAGCTCAGCCACCTCGACGAGCTCAGCCACCTCGACGAGCTCAGCCACCTCGACGAGCTCAGCCACCTCGGCGGGGTCAGGCCGGATCGAGCCTCAGCACGGTCGGTGACTCGCCGAGCTTCAGGTCGTCGACGATGCGCACCGTCCGGGCGATGTCGTCCACCGCGCCGATGATCGTGCCGAAGCGCTCGCGGTCGGAGCAGACCGCGGTGACCGTCACGAAGTGCGAGCCGGTGTCCCACGTGTAGGTGGCGAACGGCGGCGTCTTCGGGTCGGTCGGCAGTGGCATGGCGAGCTTCTCGCCGACGCCGAGGTAGGGGTTCCGGAACGACTCGGTGTCGTCGTACTCCATCGGCATCATCGCCCGTGCGGTGCGCAGCTGCGGTGTGGCCTCCTGCAGCTGCGCCATCACGACGAGCAGTTCCGGATCGCTCTTCCACACCCACACCAGCACGCGCCCGGCCGCGCGGCGCATCAGCAGCGGAGCGGCCTGGCTGAGGATCCACGCGAAAGCCCCGCCGCCGGGACGGGGCGTCGAGCCCGCGGCGGTGTTCGCCTGGTTGAGGAGCATGCCGATGGCGGCCTTGCGGTGGCGGCGGCCACGGAATCCGAGGGAGCCCGTCACGGGCACCCAGCGGTCGGCGGGAGCGTCGGCCTGCAGTCGGGACATGGGTCCAGCCTAAAGGCCGCCCCTCTTGTCATCCAGTGGGATATGCGTTTCACTGAACGACATGACCGAGGCTTCCACGCGCACCGTCGACCGGGCTCTGTCGCTCCTCGCGACCGTGTGCGACCGGGGTCCGTTGACGCTGGCGGACGCCGCGCGCGCGGCCGACCTCTCGGCGAGCACCGCTCTGCGGCTGTTGCGCACGCTCGAGGCCCAGGAGTTCGTGCGCCGCGGGGACGACGGCCGCTACGTCGCGGGCGTGCGGCTGGTGCAGCTCGGCGCGCGCGCTCTCTCGAACGATTCGCTCGTCTCGCTCGCGGAGCCCGCTCTCTCTCGGATCGTCGACCGCACGGGGGAGTCGAGCTACCTGGCCGTCCGCGGTGCGGGCGAGACGGCCGTCTACATCGCCATCGTCGAGGGCACCCACTCCATCCGCCACGCGAGCTGGGTGGGGCGAACGATCCCCCTGAACGGATCGGCGGCCGGTGCGGTGTTGACCGGGCGCACCGGCCCCGACGGCTACGTCGTCGTCACCCAGGGCGTCGAGGCCGACGTGACCGCGATCGCGGCGCCGATCCTCGTGGGCGGGCGGGCCGTGGCATCCCTCTCCGTCGTCGTCCCCAGCTACCGCACCACCGAAACCCGAACCGCCGAGATCGGACGCGTGCTCCTCGCCGAGAGCCGTTCGATCGGGGCGGTGTCCGACGTCGAAGGAGACAGAACGACATGACCGGAACGCGAGAGATCCGCGCCCCACGAGGGACGACGCTCACCGCCAAGAGCTGGCAGACCGAGGCCCCGCTGCGGATGCTCATGAACAACCTCGACCCCGAGGTCGCCGAACGGCCCGAAGACCTCATCGTCTACGGCGGTACGGGCAAGGCCGCCCGCAACTGGGCGAGCTACGACGCGATCGTCGCGACGCTCGCCGACCTCGACGACGACGAGACGCTGCTCGTGCAGTCCGGCAAGCCCGTGGGGGTGTTCCGCACGAACGTGTGGGCACCGCGCGTGCTTCTGGCCAACTCGAACCTCGTGGGTGACTGGGCCACCTGGCCCGAGTTCCGCCGCCTCGAGGCGGAGGGCCTCATGATGTACGGCCAGATGACGGCCGGCTCGTGGATCTACATCGGCACGCAGGGCATCCTGCAGGGCACGTACGAGACGTTCGGGGCGGTGGCGCGCAAGCGCTTCGGCGGCACCCTCGCCGGGACCCTCACCGTCACCGGCGGCTGCGGCGGCATGGGCGGCGCCCAGCCCCTGTCGGTCACGCTCAACGGCGGCGTCGTGCTCATCGTCGACGTCGATGAGACGCGGCTCCGGCGCCGCCAGGGCAAGCGCTACCTCGATGAGGTCGCCACCGACCTCGACGACGCGCTCGAGCGCGTGCTGGCCGCGAAGGCCGAGGGCCGTGCCCTCTCGGTCGGTCTCGTCGGCAACAGCTCCGAGGTGCTGCCCGAGCTGCTCCGCCGCGACGTGCCGGTCGACATCGTCACCGACCAGACCTCCGCCCACGACCCGCTCGCCTACCTTCCCGCGGGCATCGCCTTCGAGGACTGGCGCACCGAGTCGGCCCGCGACCCCGAGGGCTTCACCGCCCGTGCGCGCGAGTCCATGGCCCGCCACGTCGAGGCGATGGTGGAGTTCCAGAAGCGCGGCGCCGAGGTGTTCGACTACGGCAACTCGATCCGCGACGAGGCTCGGCAGGGCGGATACGCCGACGCCTTCGCGTTCCCCGGCTTCGTGCCGGCGTACATCCGCCCGCTGTTCTGCGAGGGCCTCGGCCCGTTCCGCTGGGTGGCGCTGTCGGGCGACCCCGCCGACATCGCCGTGACCGACCACGCGATCCTCGAGCTCTTCCCCGAGAACGAGGGGCTCAAGCGCTGGATCACCGCCGCGCAGGAGCACGTGGAGTTCGAGGGCCTTCCCGCCCGCATCTGCTGGCTCGGCTACGGCGACCGCGCCAAGGCGGCGGTCCGCTTCAACGAACTCGTCGCCGAGGGCAGGATCTCGGCCCCGATCGTGATCGGCCGCGACCACCTCGACTCCGGCTCGGTGGCCTCGCCCTACCGCGAAACGGAGGCCATGGCGGATGGATCGGATGCCATCGCCGATTGGCCCATCCTCAACGCGCTCCTCAACACCGCCTCCGGCGCCACCTGGGTGTCGCTCCACCACGGCGGCGGGGTGGGCATCGGCCGCTCGATCCACGCGGGCCAGGTCTCGGTCGCCGACGGCACGCCGCTCGCGGCCGAGAAGCTCCAGCGCCTCCTCACGAACGACCCCGGTATGGGCGTCATCCGTCACGTGGATGCCGGATACGACCGCGCGATCGAGGTCGCCCGCGAGCGCGGGGTGCGCGTGCCGATGCTCGACTCATGACGCCCGTCACCACCCTCCTCGACGCCATCTCGGGCATCGGCCGCGAGCCGCGCAGCGGCGGCTACGCCCGCCCGGTCTTCTCGACCGCCGAACGCGACCTGCGCGCGTGGTTCGTCGCCGAGGCCGAGGCGCGCGGGCTCGACGTCGAGGTCGACCGCAACGGCATCCTGTGGGCCTGGTGGGGGATGCCGGGACCCGGCGCCGTCGTCACCGGAAGCCACCTCGACTCGGTGCCCGGTGGCGGGGCGTTCGACGGGCCGCTGGGCGTCGCGGCTGCGCTCGCCGCGGTCGACGTCCTGCGCTCGCGGGGGATCGCTCCCGCAAAGCCCTTCGCGATCGCGGTGTTCCCCGAGGAGGAGGGCTCGCGCTTCGGTGTCGCGTGCCTCGGTTCGCGGCTGCTGACCGGGGCGTTGTCTCCGGATGCCGCGCGCCGCCTCACCGACCGCGACGGCGACACGCTCGCCGACGTCTTCGCCGCGGGCGGCATCGACCCGGCCCGGATCGGACCCGACGCCGAAACGCTCGCCCGCATCGGCGTCTTCGTCGAGCTCCATGTCGAGCAGGGGCGCGGGCTCATCGACCTCGACCGTCCCTTCGCCGTCGCCGAGTCGATCCTCGGCCACGGCCGCTTCAAGGTGTCGGTGCGCGGCGAGGGCAACCACGCCGGGACGACCCTCATGGCCGACCGCCGCGATCCGGTGGTCGCCGCCGCCGGCATGGTCGGTCGCATCGCCGACCTGGCCGACGCGGTCGAGGACGCGCGTGCTACCGTCGGCCGCTTCGAGCCCGTGCCCGGCGGCACCAACGTCATCGCGTCGTCGGTCGACTTCTGGATCGACGCGCGGCATCCCGACGACGCCGTCACCCGCCGCCTCGTCTCCGACATCGAGCGCTCGTGCGTCGAGCTCGCCGCCGCGCGGGGGTGCGAGGCGGTGCTCGTCGAGGAATCGTGGAGCCCCACGGTCGGCTTCGACCCCGCGCTCGCGGGACGCCTCGGTGCGGCGCTCGCCGACGCCCCGTACCTGCGCACCGGGGCGGGCCATGACGCCGGCATCCTCGCGAGCGCCGTCCCCACCGGCATGCTGTTCGTCCGCAATCCCTCGGGCATCTCGCACTCACCCGAGGAGCACGTCGCCGACGCCGACGCCGACGCGTCCGCCGCGGCGCTCGCCGATGTCCTGCAGGACCTGCTGTCGTGACCCGCTTCTGGGCGCCGCGGGCGTGGATCGGCGACGCCGTGGCGAGCGGCGTCCGCATCGTGGCATCCGGTGGGCTGATCACCTCCGTGGAGACCGAAGCGACTCCGGATGCCGACGACCACCGCCTCGACGGACTCGTGCTGCCGGGGGCGGTCAACGCGCACTCCCACGCCTTCCACCGGCTGCTCCGGGGCCGCACGCACGGCGACGGCGGCAGCTTCTGGACCTGGCGCGAGCTGATGTACCGCGAGGCCGGGCGGCTCGATCCCGCGTCGTACGAGCGCATCGCCACGGCGGTGTACGCCGAGATGGTCGCCGCGGGCTGGACGTCGGTCGCCGAGTTCCACTACGTGCACCACGCGCCCGACGCCTCGCCCTACGACCCTCCGCATGCGATGGAGCGCGCGCTCGCGCGCGCGGCCCGGGCCAGCGGCATCCGTCTCACCCTGCTCGACACGTGCTACCTCTCCAGCGGCTTCGGGAAGCCTCTCGAACCCTCCCAACGGCGTTTCGGAGACACGGATGCCACGACCTGGCTCGCGCGTTCGTCGGCGCTGCGCGAGGTCTTGGCCGACGAGCACCCCGAGGTCGTGGTCGGCGCGGCCGTGCACTCGGTGCGCGCGGTGCCGGTCGACGCCCTCGAGCGGATCGGCGCCGAGCTCGACCCTGCGATCGCCCTGCACGTGCACCTGTCGGAGCAGCCGGCCGAGAACGCGGCCTGCCGCGAGGCCACGGGTCTCACCCCCACCGGGCTCCTCGCCCGCAGCGGCCTGCTGTCGCCGCGGCTGTCGGCCGTGCACGCCACCCACCTCACCGACGACGACATCGCCGCCCTCGGCGACGCCCGCGCGGCGATCGTGATGTGCCCGACCACCGAGGCCGATCTGGGTGACGGCGTCGGCCCCGCCCGGCGCCTCGCCGACGCGGGAGTGCGCATCGCGCTCGGCACCGACCAGCATGCGGTGGTCGACCCGCTGCTCGAGGCGCGCGCGCTCGAACACGGGGAGCGGCTCGCGTCGGGGCGGCGCGGACGATTCTCGCCCGCCGAGCTCGTCGCCGCCCTGACCCACGGCGGCGCCTCGGCCGTCGGGCGGTCGATCGGACGGATCGCCGTGGGGGAGCCCTGCGATCTCCTCGTCATCGACGAGACCAGCCCCCGGACCGCGGGGAGCGATCCCGACCAGCTCGTGCTGAGCGCCACCGCGACCGATGTGACGCGTGTGATCATCGGGGGACGCGAGCGCGCGGCCGGCGGCGCGCACACCGACCTCGGGCCGGTCGGCGATCTGCTGCGAAAGGCGATGGCATCGTGAGCACTCTCATCACCCGCATCGGCGAACTGATGACCGTCGACGACGAGGATCGGGTGCTCCGTGACGCCGCCGTGGTCATCGACGGTGACCGGATCGTCTGGATCGGCTCCGCATCCGCAGCCCCCGCCGCCGACGAGCGCGTGGATGCCGACGGCCGCGCCCTGCTGCCCGGCTGGGTCGACTCGCACACCCACCTCGTCTTCGACGGCGATCGCGCGGCCGAGTTCGAGGCCCGGATGGCGGGGCAGAGCTACGCCGCGGGAGGGATCGCGGTGACGCGGGATGCCACCCGCGAGGCGTCCGACGACCGTCTCACCGCCCTCCTGGCGGCCCGCATCCGCGAGGCGCGCGCACAGGGGACGACCTGGATCGAGACCAAGACCGGCTACGGTCTCGACATCGCGAGCGAGGTGCGCAGCGCGCGCATCGCCGCGGCGGCCGCCGACGACGCGACCTTCCTCGGCGCGCACCTCGTCCCCGCGGGCCGGGACGCCGACGACTACGTGCGCGAGGTGTGCGGGCCGATGCTCGCCGCGGTCCGCCCGTACGTGTCGTGGGCCGACGTGTTCTGCGAACGCGGGGCGTTCACGCCCGAGCAGTCGCGGGAGGTCCTGCTCGCCGCGCGCGCCGCGGGACTCGGGCTGCGGGTGCACGGCAACCAGCTCGGACACGGCGAGGGGATCCTGCTGGCCGTCGAACTGGGCGCGGCGAGCGTCGACCACTGCAACTTCGTCTCGGATGCCGACCTCGACGCGCTCGCGGGAGGATCGACCGTCGCGACGGTCCTGCCCGCGTGCGATCTGTCGACGCGGGCTCCTCTCGCTCCCGCGCGGCGGCTGCTCGACGCCGGGGTGGAGGTCGCGATCGCGTCGAACGGCAACCCGGGGACGTCGTACACGACCTCGATGCCGTTCTGCGTCGCGACGGCGGTGCTGCAGATGGGGCTCAGCGTCGCCGAAGCGGTGCGAGCGGCTACGCGCGGAGGGGCGATCGCGCTCGGTCGCGCCTCGGGCGACGGTTCCGTCGGATCGATCGCGGTCGGCCACCGCGCCGACCTGCACCTGCTCGACGCCCCCTCGGCGACCCATCTGGCGTACCGGCCCGGGATGCCGCTGACCGCGGGCGTATGGAAGGACGGTCGCCGCGTGGCGGCACCGCTCGTCGCGCGCTGAGGGCGCGTGTCCGCGGGTGTTCGCGGTGAGCGCTACCGGCTTCCACCCCGGATTCGCGCGGATGTCGGAGGTCCGTGCCAGGCTGTAGCTGCGGTCATGGCGACCGTGATCCGTTGATTACCGGAGGGCTCCGTGCTCGCCAAGCTCCTCATCCGCTACCTCAAGCCGTACCGCTGGCTGCTGCTCGCGCTCCTGATCTTCCAGTTCGCGGCGGCGATGGCATCCCTGTATCTGCCGCGATTGAACGCCGACATCATCGATCAGGGCGTCGCCCGCGGCGACACGAACTTCATCTGGTCGCGCGGCATGATCATGCTCGTGATCTCTCTCGGACAGATCACGGCGTCGGTCATCGCGACCTACTTCGCCGCCCGCGCCGCGATGGCGGCCGGGCGCGACATCCGACTCGACGTGTTCGAGAAGGTCAGCGGGTTCAGCGAGCGCGAGCTGTCGCAGTTCGGCGCGGGTTCCCTCATCACCCGCAACACCAATGACGTGCAGCAGGTGCAGATGCTCGCGATGATGGGCGCGACCATGCTCGTCAGCGCCCCGCTGCTCGCCATCGGCGGCATCTTCATGGCCCTCCAGCAAGATGTGGGGCTGAGCTGGCTGATCGCCGTCGCGGTGCCCGCTCTCCTGATCGCCGCGGGCCTGATCATCGCCCGCATGGTGCCGCTGTTCCGCAGCTACCAGACCAAGCTCGACGCCGTGAACCGCATCATGCGCGAGCAGCTGACGGGCGTCCGCGTCGTGCGCGCGTTCGTCCGCGAGCGCATCGAAGAAGAGCGCTTCCGCGAGGCCAACACCGACATCATGGTCGTCGGTCGGAAGGTCGGATCCCTCTTCGTCCTGCTGTTCCCCCTGGCGATGCTCGTGCTGAACGTCACCGTGGTCGGGGTCATCTGGTTCGGCGGCATCCAGGTCGACAGCGGCGCGGTCGAGATCGGCACGCTGTTCGCGTTCATGCAGTACGTGGCCCAGATCCTCATGGGCGTGCTGATGGCGAGCTTCATGACGGTGATGATCCCGCGCGCCGCGGTCTCGGCCGAGCGCATCGGGGAGGTTCTCGACAGCCACTCCACCCTCGAACGGCCCGCCCACCCGGTCACCGCGTTCCCCGAGCCGGGCGCGGTCGAGCTCGACGACGTCGCTTTCGCCTACCCCGGTGCCGAGTCGCCGGTCGTGTCGGGCGTGAGCTTCGCGGCCCGGCCGGGCGAGACCGTCGCGATCGTCGGATCGACAGGTGCCGGCAAGACCACGCTCGTGTCGCTCATCCCGCGCCTGTTCGACGTGACGGGCGGTGCCGTCCGCGTCGGCGGTGTCGATGTGCGCGAGGCGGATCTCGACGGACTGTGGAAGAGCATCGGTCTCGTTCCTCAGCGCCCGTTCCTCTTCAGTGGCACGGTCGCCTCCAACCTGCGCTTCGGGCGCGAAGACGCCAGCGACGACGAACTCTGGCGCGCGCTCGAGATCGCGCAGGGCCGCGACTTCGTCGAGGCGATGGAGGGCGGGCTCGAGGGGCGCATCGCGCAGGGGGGCACCAACGTCTCCGGCGGGCAACGTCAGCGCCTGGCCATCGCCCGCGCGATCGTCCACCGCCCCGCCGTGCTCGTCTTCGACGACTCCTTCTCCGCGCTCGATCTCAGCACCGACGCGAGGTTGAGACAGGCCCTGTGGGATGAGTTGCCGGAGGTGACCAAGATCGTGGTCGCCCAGCGCGTGTCGACCATCACCGGGGCCGACCGGATCGTCGTGCTGGAAGACGGTCGCATGGTCGGTCTCGGCACGCACGACGAGCTGCTCCAGACGAGCGACACGTACCGCGAGATCGTCGAGTCGCAGCTGGGGGTGGAAGCATGAGCACCCCCGATGCCCTCACCGAAGAAGACCGGGCCGAACTCGAACTCGCTGAACAGGCGCGCTTGAACTCCGGCGACTGGGACAGCGTCGCGCCCGGAAAGGCCGCGAACTTCGGGCCCAGCTTCCGTCGACTGATCGGACTCCTGCGTCCGCACGCCGTCGCGTTCGCGTTCGTGTCGCTGCTCGGCGCCCTCGGCGTCGTCCTCGCGGTCCTCGCCCCGCGCGTCCTCGGAGACGCCACGAACATCATCTTCGAGGGGGTCGTCTCGAAGGGGCTGGCGAACCAGTTCCCCGCCGACACCTCGCAGGCCGATGTCGTCGCGGCGCTCCGCGCGGCGGGTCAGAACGACTTCGCCAACATCATCGGCGCGATGAACTCGTTCCAGGTCGGCGCGGGCGTCGACTTCGACGCTCTGCGCCTGGTCATCGTCGCGGTGCTCGCGATCTACGTCGGTTCGTCGCTGCTGTCGTGGATCCAGGGGTACGTCATCAACGTGATCATGGTCCGCACGATGTGGCGCCTGCGCGAAGACGTCGAGGCCAAGATCAACCGCCTGCCGCTGTCGTACTTCGACAAGGTCCAACGCGGAGAACTCATCTCGCGCGTGACCAACGACATCGACAACATCACGCAGACGATGCAGCAGTCGCTCTCGAGCGCACTCACGTCGGTGCTGACGGTGGTGGGCGTGCTCATCATGATGTTCACCATCTCGTGGCAGCTCGCGCTCGTCGCCCTCGTCTCGCTGCCGCTCATGGCGATCATCTTCGGTGTGATCGGCCCGAAGTCGCAGAAGGCGTTCGGCACGCAGTGGAAGAAGGTCGGGCGCCTGAACGCCCGCGTCGAGGAGTCCTTCTCCGGCCACGCGCTCGTCAAGGTGTACGGCCGCGAGAAAGACGCGCGCGAGAAGTTTGAGGTCGAGAACGAGGAGCTGTACCAGGCGAGCTTCAAAGCCCAGTTCCTCTCCGGCATGATCATGCCGGGCATGATGTTCGTCGGAAACCTCACCTACGTCGGCATCGCCGTGCTCGGCGGGCTGATGGTGGCCGCTGGCCAGATCCGCCTCGGCGACGTCCAGGCCTTCATCCAGTACTCGCAGCAGTTCACGCAGCCGCTGTCGCAGCTGGGCGGCATGGCCGCCGTCGTCCAGTCGGGCACCGCCTCGGCCGAGCGCGTGTTCGCGCTGCTCGACGCCGACGAGCAGGACCCCGACGCGGCGGACGCGCCCGACCCGGTCGACGGGCGCGGCGTCATCGAGTTCGCGAACGTCGCCTTCGCCTACACGCCGGAGCGCCCGCTCATCAGCGATCTGTCGTTCCGCGTCGAGCCCGGGCAGACGGTCGCGATCGTCGGGCCCACCGGTGCGGGCAAGACCACGCTGGTCAACCTCATCATGCGGTTCTACGAGCTCGACGGCGGGCGCATCCTGCTCGACGGGCAGGACATCGCCGACCTCCGCCGCGACGACGTCCGCTCACGGACCGGCATGGTGCTGCAAGACCCGTGGCTCTTCGCCGGCACGATCCGCGACAACATCCGGTACGGCCGCGAGAGCGCGACCGATGACGAGATCGTCGAGGCCGCCGTCGCGACGCGCGTCGACCAGTTCGTGCACTCGCTCCCCGAGGGCTACGACACCGTCCTCGACGAGGACGCGGCCAACGTCTCCGCCGGCGAGAAGCAGCTGATCACGATCGCGCGCGCCTTCGTCGCGCGGCCCTCGGTACTGATCCTCGACGAGGCCACCTCCTCGGTCGACACCCGTACCGAGCTGCTGCTGCAGCAAGCGATGGCGGCGCTCCGCGAGGGGCGCACCTCCTTCGTGATCGCGCACCGTCTCTCGACGATCCGCGACGCCGACCTCATCCTCGTGATGGAGCACGGCGACATCGTCGAGCAGGGAACCCACGACGAGCTCATCACGCAGCACGGCGCCTACTGGCGTCTGTACCAGTCGCAGTTCCAGAATGCCGCGTCCGAGGGCGACGGAGCCGCCCAGCCCGTGCACGAGTCGGAGTCCTAAGGCGAGTCCCGGCATGCCGCGCGGACGATGGCGCCGCAGCCTCGCAGCCTCGCAGCCTCGCAGCCTCGCAGCCTCGCGGTCTCGCGGTCTCGCGGTCTCGCAGCCTCGGAGCCCCGCGGCGCGTGCTTCGGTGCCGGAGGTGTGCGGTGTGCGGTGTGCGGCGTGCGGCGTGCGCTTCCTCGCGCGGCTCTCACCTGAGGTTTGGGGCGCATTTCGCAGCTTGGGGCGTATGGCGTACGCCCCAACGCGTGTCTCGCGCCCCAAACCCGCTTTGGCCATGCCGCCGTCCCGGCCGCAGCGCCGTCCCGCCGTGCGTCGTCTTGCCGCCGCCTCGTTCTGAGCGTGCTGGCCCGCCGCCGCCTCACCCGCCGCCGCCTCACCCGCGGCGCTCCGCCCTACCCCGCCGCCGGATCCGGCGCGATGAAGAAGTTGTCGCGGAACAGCCCGCTCGGGTCCCAGACCGCCTTCAGGTGACGGAGCCGGGCGAGGTGCGCGGGTGGGAACGCGCGGGCGATCACCTCGGGGCCGATGTCGGTCTCGAAGCTGAGGTACATGCCTTCAAGCGCGGGGACGAGGTCCGCCCACCGCTGTTCGACCTCCCCTGACCCGCCACCGACCATGGCGAGGAGGAAGTTCGCGTCCCGCCATCCGTAGGCCGCGGCATCCGCGGCGACGTCGCCGACGGCACCGCCGGCGGAGCGGATGCTCAGGATGAACGAGGACCGGGATGCCATCAACTCGGTGATCTTCCCCGCCACCTCGTGGTCGAGGTGGCGGATCAGACCCGAGTGTCCGCGGGGCTCTCCGTGTCCGTGCTGGAGCTCGCCCCCGGCGGGAAGCTCGAGGAGCGCCGCGTAGGGGACCATGTGGACGGACTGGTTCGCGATGGGCGCGAGCCGGGCGAAGGGCTGGAGTCGAACGGCGACCGTGTCGGGATCGTGCTCGTCCACGACGATCAGCGCTTGCACGACGGGCGATGTTCCCGGGGCGACGGGGCCGATCATGAGGGTCCCCGTCACCGAGCGGTCGGCGTCTTCGATCGCCTTTCCCCATCCTTCGAGGAAGGTGGTGAGGTCGTCGGGGGCGAACGCGAGCATCGCGAAGCCGACCTGCGGAGAGACGGGGTGCGCGTCGAACGCGAACGAGACCACGACGCCGAAGTTCGCGCCCGCGCCCCGCACGGCCCAGAACAGGTCCGGGTTCTCCGATGCGCTCGCGTGGACGAGTTCGCCGTCCGCCGTGACGATGTCCACCGCGCGCAGGTGGTCGATCGCGAGACCTCGCTTGCGTGCGAACCACCCGATCCCCGCCGTGGTGGCCAGACCGCCCACACCGACGCCGCCGTAGTCGCCGGCCGTGATCGCCAGGCCGTGCGGCGAGAGCGCTGCGGCGACCTCGCCCCAGCGGGCACCCGGGCCGACCCGGACCCGGTTCCCCTCGCCGATATCGATCCCGTTCAGCGCGTCGAGGGCGATCACGATGCCGCCGTTGTTCAGCGACCGACCCGACATGCCGTGCCCGCCGCTGAACAGGCCGAGTGGGACGTCCCGGTGGCGGGCCGCGAAGCGCACGGCATCCTGAACCTCCGCCGGCGACTGCGGGCGGATCACCAGCCCGGGCCGGGCGCCACGGAAGTACCCGGCCGTGTACCGGATGTAGCCCGGATCGCCGGGCAGCAGGGTGCGCGAGGCGAGCGCGTCGGGGATCGCATCGGCACGGAACGCGCGCGCCACCGGGGCCGGGCGCGTGGCCCGGCGGGCTTCGGTGACACGGTCGCGGATGCGCGGCGCCGTCTCCGCTGCGAACCTCCGGATCTCGCGCGGGTCGTCGGAACCCAGGATGAAGACGCTGATCCCGTGCCCGACCGCCAGCTCGGCCAGGTCGACGGCGTCGTACTCCGCGGTCACGTTCATCAGGCGGGTCACCGCCCGCGGGTCTCGGCCGACTCTGCGGGCGGAGTCGTCGATGATCTGGTTCCCGCGCTCGATGTCGCCGGGCTTCATCCACGGCAGGCTCGGCAGCCAGCCGTCGCCCTTCCGGCCGATGATGCGCTGCATCCGGGGCTTGTAGGCCCCGACCCAGATCGGAATGTCGTGAGCCGGGGCCGGTCCACGGGCGGCGTCGGACACCCGGTGATGCACGCCGTCTAGCCGCAGCGGCGACGGGTCGCTGGCGTCCCAGATGCCCCGAATGATGTCGAGAGCCTCGTCCAGCCCGCTCACGGCCTCGGCCGGGGTCAGCAACGGCGCCCCCATCGTCGCCATCGCCTCGAAGTATCCGCCCGTACCGAGCCCCAGCTCCGCACGCCCATCGCTGAGCCGGTCCAGGCTCGCCATCGCCCGCGCGAGGACGGCGGGCTGGCGCAGCGGGAGGTTCAGGACGTTGCCGGACACGTGGATGCGAGAGGTCTTCGCCGCGACCCACGACATCAGCGTCCAGGTGTCCTGGAACGCCGGTTGATACGGGTGGTCCTGGAACGTGACGAGGTCCAGCCCCACCTCTTCGCTGAGGAGCGCGAGATCGACCGGGCGCTGCGGGGCGGACGCGATCGGAGTGACGAAGGTGCCGAAGCGCAAGGGATGCAGGTAGTCGGGCATGTCTTCAGCCTCCGGCGAGGCGTGATCCTCGACAAACACCACGTAACCCGCTTACCTTGAGTAAGTGACTACTTCGCCACCCCTGCACATCGACGACGAGGAATGCCGCCGCATCTCCGGTGTGATGGAGGTCGTCGGTCGGCGGTGGTCCAGCGGCATCCTGCTCGCCCTCGGTATGGGGGCCGAGCGCTTCAGCGAGATCGAACACCGTGTGCAGGGGCTCTCGGGTCGCATGCTGAGCGTTCGACTCCGTGAGCTCGAAGCCGCCGAACTCGTGGCGCGTGACGTCCGGCCGACCACGCCCGTGACGATCTCCTATCGCCTCACCGAGCGCGGCATCGAGCTTCTCCGCTCTTTGCAGCCCATGGCCCGCTACGCCCGCCGATGGGAACCGGTCGCCGAAGAAGGGAAGGGTGCAGAGGCGACGGGCTGAGGCGTTCGGGCGGGGCGTTCGGGGAGCGCAAAACCCCCTCCGGTACAGTGGACGCGCCCCGCGAACCCGCCCCGCGCGCCCCTTCCGCCGCTCAGATAGGCCTCACCCCTCGTGACCACTCCTGCGACGCCCTCCGATTCGACGCCCTCCGACTCGGTGCCCACCGAGCGACCGCTCACCGTCCTCATCGGAGCCGACACCTTCCTCCCCCACGTCAACGGGGCCGCCCGGTTCGCCGAGCGCCTCGCCGCGGGACTCGTCGCTCGCGGGCATAACGTCCACGTCGCAGCTCCGAGCGTCGGGCACAGCCACTCCGGCACCTTCACCGAGGTGATCGAGGGTGAGGCCATGACGATGCACCGGCTCCCGGCGTACCGTTTCCTCCCGCACGACTGGCTGACGTTCGTGCTCCCGTGGCGGGCGAAGCACTACGCCCGTAAGGTGCTCGACCAGGTGAAGCCCGACGTGGTCCACATCCAGTCGCACATCGTGATCGGCCGCGGTCTCACCCGCGAGGCGCGCAAGCGCGGCATCCCCGTCGTCGCCACCAACCACGTCATGGCCGAGAACATCCTCGACTTCACGACGCTCCCCGATTTCCTCGATCGGATCTTCGTCAAGCTCGCGTGGGCCGACGCGGCGCGGACGTTCGCGATGACCCGCGCGGTCACGACCCCGACGCGCCGCGCAGCCGACTTCCTCGAGTCCACCATCGGCATCCGCGGCGTCATCCCGATCTCATGCGGCATCGACCGGTCGAACTACACGCCCGACCTCGAGCCCCGCGATGCGAACCGCATCCTCTTCGTCGGCCGCTTGACCACCGAGAAGGGCATCGACGTCGTGCTCCGCGCACTCGCGATGCTCGACCCGGCCCTCGACGTCTCGTTCGACATCGTGGGCGGAGGCGACCAGCGCCGCACCCTCGAGCAGCTCGCGGAGCAGCTCGGCCTCTCGTCCCGCGTGACGTTCCACGGTCACACCTCCGAGGAGGAGCTGCGCGCGCTCTACACGCGGGCGAGCGTGTTCGCGATCGCCTCGATCGCCGAGCTGCAGTCGATCGCGACGATGGAGGCCATGGCATCCGGTCTCCCCGTCGTCGCGGCCGACGCCGTCGCCCTCCCGCACCTCGTGCACGACGGCGAGAACGGGTACCTGTTCGAACCCGGCAACGCCGAGGAGCTCGCGGCGCGCTTGACCGACGTGCTGACCGCCGATCCCGAGGAGCGCCGGCGTATGCAGCAGGCCTCGCTCGACGGCGTCATCGTGCACGACATCGGACGCACGCTCGACACCTTCGAGGCGCTGTACCGCGGACAACCGATCCCGGAGTGACCACGTGCACGTGGTGATGTTCGCGGATCAGCACCTCGAGTCCCTCGGCGGGGCGCAGGTGTCGATGCGGCTGCAGAAGCGCTTCCTCGAGCGCGCGGGTCACGTCGTCACCGTCGTCGCTCCACGGATGCACCGCCCGGCACCCGATGACGGGGCGTACGTCAACCTGCCGTCGATCGCGATCACGCCCGATCGCGAGTACGCCCTGACCTGGCCCGGCGCGCGCACGGATCGATTCGTGGATGCCGAACTCGGCGCGCGCCTCCCCGTCGACGTCGTGCACGTCCAGGCGGATTTCTGGGGCGCGTTCATCGGCCACCGCTACGCCGCACGTCACGGCCTCCCCGTCGTGCACACGATGCACAATCGCGTCGACGTCGGGATCGAGGCGACCGCGCCTTTCCCGACGCTCGTCCTCCGCGTGCTGAACGCCTGGGCTCGACGCGCGCTGCGCGGTGCCGAAACGCGGAGAACCGCGGCGTCCTCGCAGTCTGTGGGCGGAAATCTGCGAGATTCGCGCGACTCTGCGAGCTCCGCGTCGGCCGGACCGGTCGGACCCGCGCCTGCCGCGCCTGACGCACCCGTCGCGCCCGCTGGAACCGCCACGCCCGCCGAACCCGCCGCCGCCCGCGGCACCGGTCCGGCCGACGGCTGGGCCTACCTCCGCCGCTTCGCGCGACTCTCGCGGGCGATCACCGCGCCCTCCGGCCACTTCGCGCGCCGTCTCGAGGACCACTCCGTCGCCCCCGAGACGGCGGGCGTCGACGTCATCTGGAACGGCATCGACGACGACATCCTCGACGCCGCCCTCGCGGCCGGGGTCGAGGCCCGCCGCCCCGGGAAGCCGCGCTTCGTCTGGCTCGGCCGCATGAGTCCCGAGAAGCGGCTCCTTCCCTTCCTCGAGGCGGTCGCCGCGTCGGGCATCGACGCCGAGGTCGAGGTCATCGGCGGGGGAGCGCAACTCCGCGCGGCGCAGAAGCTCGTCGCGGAGCGGAGGTCGGTGGCATCCGTCGTCTTCTCGGGACGCCTCAGCTACGCCGAGACGCTCGCGCGGCTCGCCGCTTCCGACGCCGTGGTGCAGACCTCGATCGGCTTCGAGACGCAGGGCATGACGGTCTTCGAGGCGGCGTCGCTCGGAACGCCCGCCGTGGTGAGCGACCCCGACATCGCGTCCGAGCTGGGCGCGGGAGTGTGGGCGGTTCCGGATGCCACGACCTCGGCGCTCGCGGACACGCTCCGTCGCGCCGCCGACGACATCGCGTCGGGGAGCCCGGTCGCCGTCGATCCGTCGCTCGCGGAGCGCTTCCGCCAGTCGTCGCGCACCGCGGCGATGATCGCGGTGTACCAGCGGGCGGTCTCCGCCGGACGGTGAGCCCGGGCCGACCGCGGCGCAGTTCTCCGCGTGGGGGAGGTCTCCCGGTGACGCGCGGCCCGGGCGGGATCGGTGGGCACGGAGCCGTAGCCGTCGGTGTGGATGAGCCACGCCGTGGCGACCACGCCGACGAGGGCGAGAACAGCGAGAGCGATCAGGTAAGCCATGGCAGAAAAGCTACGCATCGCGAAATCGTGCCGCGAGTGGCATGATGGACGGCATCCGTTCGATTTCTGCCACATCCGAGGTGCACATGCGTTCTGTCGCCGTCGTCATCCAGCCGGGTTTCGCGCCCTTCGAGTTCGGTCTCGCGTGCGAGGCGTTCGGCCTCGACCGCACCGATGAGGGCATCCCGAACTTCGACTTCCGTATCGTGGCGCCCGATCCCGGCGTCGTGCCCTCGAACATCGGCTTCTCCGTCAACGTCGAGCTCGGTCTCGACGCGGCAGCCGATGCCGACATCGTCATCCTCGCACCGATCCCGCGCGAGCAGTGGGGTGCCGTCGATGCGCGCGTGATCGAGGTGGTTCGCGCGGCTCACGCCCGCGGCGCGTGGCTGCTGAGCGTCTGCAGCGGCTCCTTCGTGATCGCCGCGTCCGGCGTCCTCGACGGGCAGCGGGCCACCACGCACTGGCGCTACGCCGACGTGATGGCGCGCATGTACCCCTCGATCGAGGTCGACCCCGACGTGCTCTACGTGCAGTCCGGTCGCATCATCACGAGCGCGGGGACCGCCGCCGGACTCGACGCGTGCCTGCACCTGCTGCGTCAGGAGCTCGGCGCCGAACTCACCAACCGCATCGCCCGACGCATGGTGGTCGCCCCGCAGCGCGACGGTGGTCAGGCGCAGTTCATCGCGTCGCCGCTGCCGGCCGCGCCGTCGATGTCGCTCGCGCCGGTGACCGAGTGGATGCTGCAGAACCTGGATGCCGAACTCTCGGTCGACCAGCTCGCCGCCCGCGCACACATGTCCCCGCGCACTTTCGCCCGGCGTTTCAAGGCCGACCTGGGCGCCACGCCGGCGGCCTGGCTCGCGCGCCAGCGCCTCCTGCACGCGCAGCGCCTGCTCGAGGAGACCGACCTCGGCCTCGACCGCATCGCGGCGGAGTGCGGCTTCGGCTCGGCCGCCGTGCTGCGCCAGAACTTCGCCCGCACGTTGGGGCTGACCCCCACCGCGTACCGCGCGCGGTTCTCGTGCGCCGACGAGGTGTCCGCGGCGCCCCGCGAGGCCGTTCCGGCCTGAGCGCCCGCTCCGGGCTAAGCGCCCGCTCCGGCCTGAGTGCCCGCTTCGGGCTGAGCGCCCGCTCCGGGCTGAGCGCCCGCTCCGGCCTGAGTGCCCGCTCCGGCCTGAGCGCCCGCTCCGGCCTGAGCGCCCGCTCCGGGCTGAGCGCCCGCTCCGGCCTGAGTGCCCGCTCCGGGCCGCCTCGGTAGGCGTCGAGGGGTGCGGCGGCACCCACATCACACGATCATGCCGAGATCGCACGCGGCTGCGGTGACTCAACGGGTGCTCTCGCGCCGAACGTGCGATCTCGGCGCGCCGGGCGTCGGCGCAGGACGGGATCGAGGCGGGGGAGGTGGCATCCATTGCCCTCCGGCGGACGCGCTGGTAAACTTGAGTCAACGCCACTCAAGTTTGAGTGCAGCGACGAAACTTCCAGGAGAACACATGAACGCCACACAACAGCCGGGGCAGGAGGACGCGCGGAGCGCCCTCGAGCAGTTCGGCATCAACCTCACCGACCGGGCCCGCCAGGGCAAGCTCGACCCCGTGATCGGGCGCGACGGCGAGATCCGCCGCGTCAGCCAGGTGCTCACCCGGCGCACCAAGAACAACCCCGTGCTCATCGGCGAACCCGGCGTCGGCAAGACCGCCGTCGTCGAGGGGCTCGCCCAGCGCATCGTCGCGGGCGACGTCGCCGAGAGCCTCAAGAACAAAGAGCTCGTCTCGCTCGACATCTCGGCGCTCGTCGCCGGCGCGATGTATCGCGGACAGTTCGAGGAGCGCCTCAAGAGCGTCCTCAAAGAGATCACCGAGTCCGACGGACGCATCATCACGTTCATCGACGAGCTGCACGTGCTCATGGGCGCGGGCGGCGGCGAGGGCTCGGTCGCGGCCAGCAATATGCTGAAGCCCATGCTCGCCCGCGGCGAGCTGCGCCTGATCGGCGCGACCACGCTCGACGAGTACCGCGAGTTCATCGAGAAGGATGCCGCTCTCGAGCGCCGCTTCCAGCAGGTGTACGTCGGCGAGCCCACGGTGGAGGACACCGTGGCGATCCTTCGTGGCCTCAAGGAACGGTACGAAGCCCACCACAAGGTCGCGATCGCCGATGCGGCGCTCGTGGCCGCGGCATCCCTGTCCAACCGGTACATCCCCTCGCGCCAACTGCCCGACAAGGCCATCGACCTGATCGATGAGGCCGCGTCGCGCCTGCGTATGGAGATCGACTCGGCCCCGCTCGAGATCGACGAGCTTCGCCGGCACGTCGACCGCCTCAAGCTCGAGGAGCTCGCGCTCAAGAAGGAGAAGGACGACGCCTCGAAGGAGCGCCTCGCCACCCTCCGCGAGACCCTCGCCGCCGAGCAGGCCAAGCTCGACGAGCTGCAGGCCCGGTGGGAGCGCGAGCGCGCCTCGCTCAACCGCGTCGGTGAGCTGAAGACCCGTCTCGACGCCGCCCGTGTGGATGCCGAGCGCGCCCAGCGCGAGGGCAACCTCGAGCGCGCGTCGCGGCTGCTGTACGCCGAGATCCCCGCGCTCGAGCGCGAGCTGATGAAGGCCGAGCGCGAGGAGCCGGCGGGGGACCGCATGGTCAACGAGCAGGTCACGGATGAGGACATCGCGGCGGTCATCGCCGCCTGGACGGGTATCCCCGTCGGGCGCCTGCTGCAGGGCGAGACCGAGAAGCTGCTGCACCTCGAGCGTGAACTCGGCAAGCGGCTGATCGGACAGAAGGATGCCGTGAAAGCGGTGTCCGACGCCGTCCGGCGCTCGCGCGCCGGTATCAGCGACCCGAACCGCCCGGTCGGCTCGTTCCTGTTCCTCGGCCCGACCGGTGTCGGCAAGACCGAACTCGCGAAGTCGCTCGCCGACTTCCTCTTCGACGACGAGCACGCCATGGTGCGCATCGACATGTCGGAGTACGGCGAGAAGCACTCCGTCTCCCGCCTGGTCGGTGCCCCTCCGGGGTACGTCGGGTACGAGGCCGGAGGCCAGCTCACCGAGGCCGTGCGGCGGCGCCCCTACAGCGTCGTGCTGCTCGACGAGGTCGAGAAGGCGCACCCCGAGGTCTTCGACGTGCTGCTGCAGGTCATGGACGACGGTCGCCTGACCGATGGCCAGGGACGCACGGTCGATTTCACCAACGTCATCCTGATCCTCACCAGCAACCTCGGCTCGCCGATCCTCATCGATCCGACGCTGTCGATGGATGCCAAGCGCGAACAGGTGCAGGCGCTGGTGCGCCAGGCCTTCAAGCCCGAGTTCATCAACCGTCTCGACGACATCGTGATCTTCCAGGCCCTCAGCCAGGACGATCTCGCGCAGATCGTCGAGCTCGCGGTCGACGCCCTGCACAAGCGCCTGCGCGAGCGCCGGCTGACCCTCGCGGTCACGCCCGACGCCCGCTCGTGGCTCGCCGAGCGCGGCTACGACCCGGTGTACGGCGCGCGGCCGCTGCGTCGCCTGATCCAGTCCGAGATCCAGGACCGCCTCGCGATGGCGATCCTCGCCGGCACGGTGCGCGACGGCGACGTCGTCCGCGTCGACGTGGCCAGCGACGGCGACTCGCTCATGCTCGTGAGCACGGGCCCGGCGGCGGAGGAGTCCGGCGACGACTCCGGTGACGACGTGATCGAGGCGGAGATCGTCGAGTAACCAGCCGGCGCGCGACCGTCTTCGTCACGGTTCGCGCGCCGGCCGACCGGTTCAGGGACAGGGCGTGAACCAGGCTTTGACGAACGCCGCGGTCTGGTACGCGTACTCGAAAGCCCAGTCGTACAGCGACATGTTCGTGTCGACACCCATCACCGTGACGTCCCCCGCGTAGCACTTCTGAAAGATGTAACGCGTGCGGGCGACGTGCGGAGTGAAGGTGATCACGACCGTTTTGTCGCTGGGATGACTCGCGACGTAGTCGGAGAGGAGTTTGGCCTCACCGGCGGTCGTGAACGGCTCCGGGCGTTTGCAGGTGACCCCGGGCTCGCCGCACGCGTCGATCTCAGAGGCGTCGAAGGCGCGTTCTCCATGCCCCTTCGCGGAACCCGACACGGAGATCAGCATCGGCAGGTTGCCGTCGGCGTCGCGAAGGGTCTCTCCGAGATCGATTCGCTGCTGCTGCGGCGGCCCGATGACGTAGACGAGGTTCGCATCCGTCGGATCGCCCTGTGACGGGAAGACGTACAGAGGGAGACCCGCCACGACGATCGCGACGATCACCACGGCGAGTGCCACGCTGAGTCGACGCACGCGTCGCCACCGCAGGCGTCTGCGCCGCACCCGCGCGAGTGCGATGGGCTGCGATTCGGGCGAGCCGGCTTCGGTGGGCGGAGAGGTCGTCACGGAGGTGATGGTAAGCCGCTCTCGTGAACGCGATGTTGCCGAGGAAGGGCGGAGCCGCGGGGTGCAGGCGAGGAGAGGGGAGTCCGCGTGACGTTCTCGGCATCCGTCGCCTTCCGTCGCGTTGGAGAGGTGATGTTGTATCGGGAATCGAACGAATGATGATTCCCCATACGACATCACGGATACAATGAAGTCGTATCGGGAATCAACCAGGAGGCCTCATGCGCGCGCACATCGAATCCCCCGCGGACATCGGTCACGTCGTCCGTCGCATCCGTGAGTCACAGGGGTGGTCGCAGCGGAAGCTCGCCGCGGCCCTCGGCGTCGGCCAGCGCTATCTGCACGAGCTTGAGGTCGGTCGCGCGAAACGCATCGATGATCACTATTTCGAGGTCCTCTCCACGCTGGGGATCAATTTGGTTGCGGAGTTCGATGACGCTCTCGTGCGCCGGGTCGCCTCAGCCTCGAGCTCGAGCTCTGCGGAGTGACTGTCGACCGTGTGCCGGTCGTGCTGTACGGCACGATGATCGGTCACCTGACGCGAGAAGGCTCCCGCGCCGTGCTTCGGTGGTCCGCGGAGGCTGAGCAGCGATGGGGTCTCCGGTCGCGCGTCCTCAGCGCGAGTCTGCGCGTCGGCGAAGAGTCCGCAGACCTCAGCGAGTCGTTCTTCGGCGCGCTTCTGCCTGAGGGGGAGCACATCGCCCGCCTGGCGCGAGACGTGAAGGTCGACCGAGGAGATCTCATCGGGTTGTTGGCCGAGGTCGGCGCAGACCTCGCGGGCGCTTTGCGGATCAGCGGTGCTGCGGCGGACCCCCGCCGCGAGCCCGAACGGCTGTCGGCTGCCGAAGTCTCGGCTCTCCTGGACCGGGCCGACGGCTTCCTTCTGGGAGGGGGCGGTTCCGCTCTGCCCGGTTTTCAGCGCAAGCTCACCCTTACCCGCGGGGATGGCGGGTGGATCCGCGGCAACGGTGTTCTGCCGTCGACCCACATCCTCAAGCCCGTGGGGCCGGACGCGCGCAGCGCCGTCGAGGCCGAGGCCTACGCGCTCGCGGTGGCCCGCCACGCGGGACTGACCACGATGGACTCGTGGGTCGAGCAGATCGGCGCGAGGTGGGTGCTCGTGATCGAGAGGTACGATCGTCGCCTTGTCGGCACCCAGATCGAGCGCCTCCACCAGGAGGATGCGGCGCAGGCGCTCGGCATCCCGTGGGGCGGCAACGAGAAGTTCGAAGAGAACGACTCCCGTGTGTCTCTGCGAGCGGTTGCGGGCCTGCTCGATCGCGGCGGAAACCTGTTCGCCGAGCGAGACGCTGACAAGCGTCGGCTCCTGCGATACGTCGCCTTCAATGTCGCGATGGGCAACACCGACGCCCACGCCAAGAATTTCTCACTCCTACACGACGACAGCGGGGCCACGTCGCTCGCGCCGATCTACGACGTCGCCCCGCTCGCCCTCGCGTACGGTGCCACGACGCGTCTGTCGATGTGGGTCGACGGCGTGCAGCACCTGCCCGAGGTGACGCGAGAAGATCTCGTGGCCGAGGGCAGGTCCTGGGGACTGAAGGATGCCGTCGCAACGGCGGCGGTGGACGAGACGCTCAGCGCGATGGTCGAGGCGACTCGAAGACTGCCCGCTCACGACAGCATCGAGGCCCACGTACCGGGATATGTCCGAGGTCAGGCGCAGGACCTTCTCGACGGCGAGCCCGCGCGCATCGCCTCCCACCTGCCGCTGATGCTGCGCGAGCGCCTCGGGGCGCCCCAGCCCCGCGGCGATGCTTCCGCCGAACCGTCGAGGTGACACGCGTTCGCCCCCGCACCCAGGTTCGGGTGCGGGGGCGAACGCCTGTCGGGGTCAGGCGTCGACGAGCAGCGAGTCCGCGACCGTGCGGCGCTCGCGCGGGGCGAGCTCGCGCTGGCGCAGGCCCTCTTCGGCGGCGTCGACGTCACCGAGGGTGCCCACCGCGATCACGGTCACGGGGACGAAGCGGGGCTCGATGTCGAAGGCGGCGCGGAGCGCGTCCGCCTCGAAGCCGCCCATCTGGTGGGTCGCGAGGCCCTCGGCGTGCGCCTGGACGGTGAAGTGCGCGGCGGCCTGGCCGGCGTCGTACAGCGCCCAGGGGCGCGCCTCGCCCTCGGCGGTCTCGGTCTCGGCGAGCACCACGAGCAGAGCGCCTGCGGCGGGGGCCCAGGCCTGGTTGAAGCCCATCAGGGCCGACACGATGCGCTGGTGCGCGTCGGAGCCACGGCGCGCGAGGAGGAAGCGCCACGGCTGGTGGTTCATGCCCGAGGGAGCCCACCGGGCCGCTTCCAGGGCGGAGCGCAGCGCGGTTTCGTCGATGGGCGTCTCGGGATCGAAGACGCGGGTGCTCCAGCGCTCGGCGAGGACGTCGAGGATGGGGGCGTCGGTGGGGGCGGTGCGGTCGAGAACGAGAGACATGGGTACTCCTGAGAACGAGGACTGAGCCGGGACGCCGTTGACCCGAACCAGTGAACGCCACTCGCGCGTGAGATGTTCCCGTGTGACGCCGCGCGTCGTCGCCTCAAAGGGAGGTCTCAGGATGCCGCGCCCCGGCGCAGTCGGCCCGACGGGCGCGAGTCATCCCACGACTCGGGCCCCGAGCCCGGGTGCCGCGAACGGCGGGGACGCGCCGGTCAGCCCTGCCAGGAGGCCGGCCCCGTGCTTCCCGCCGGGTACTCGTCGAGCGGCACCTTGTTCTGGCGCCACGCGTCGATCACGGGCTGCACGATGCGCCAGCACTGCTCGGCCGCATCGCCGCGGACGGCGAGCATCGCGTCGCCGTCGAGGATGCCGGACAGGACTTCGCCGTAGGCCTTGAGCGCGCCCTCGCCGAGATCTGCGGCGAGGGCCACGCGCTCGAGCTCGAGCGGGTCGTCGGCGCCGTTGACGTTGAGTTCGAGACTCATCGTGTCGGGGCCGAGCGAGAAGACGAGCTTGGACGGCTCGCTCTCGCCGACGAAACCGGTGGGAAGGTGCCGCACGGGCTTGAACGTGACGGTGACGGCCGGGTCTCCGGCATCCAGTGCCTTGCCCGACCGCAGGGTGATGGGCACGCCCTGCCATCTCGTGGTGCGCACTTCGACGGTCATCTCGGCGAGCGTCTCGGTGTCGCGCGAGGGGTCGACGCCGGGCTCGTCCACGTACGAGACGAAGTGGCGGTCGCCCACGTCGCCGGCGGTGTAGCGCGCGCGGCGGGAGTTCGCCACGGGATCGTCATCGAGCACGTGCGTGGCGCGCAGGACGGCCGCGGTCGCATCGCGCAGATCGAGCTGGTCGAGCGAGGAGGGCGGCTCCATCGTGACGAACGCCATGACCTGCAGCAGGTGGCTCTGGATCATGTCGACCAGTGCCCCGGCGGAGTCGTAGTAGCCCGCGCGGCCTTCGAGGCCGAGCTTCTCGGGGAAGTCGACCGTGATGGTGGCGATGTCGTCGGCCGACCACACGCTCTCGATGAGGCGGTTCGCGAAGCGCACGCCGAGCAGGTTGAGCACGGTGGAACGGCCGAGGAAGTGGTCGATGCGGAAGACCTGGCTCTCGGGCACGAGCGTCGCCAGCTGCTGGTTGAGCTTGTGCGCGCTCGCCTCGTCGGTGCCGAAGGGCTTCTCGAGCGCGAGGATCGTGCCTTCGGGGATGTTCACGTCGGCGAGAGCGATGCACGACTTCTCGGTGACGGCCGGGGGCACGGCGAAGTAGAGCGCCGGGCGGCCCTCGGCCGCGTCGAGAAGGGTCAGCAGATCGGCGGCCTTCGTGATGTCGGCTTGTGAGTAGGTCGTCGCCGAGACCTGGTCGAAGGCCGCGTCGGCATCCATCGTCTGGAACGCCTGGTGGACGACCTCGCGCCAGTGCTCGTCGGTCCAGTCGTCCATGCCTGCGCCGTGCAGGCGCACCGAACGCCCCGGCTCGCGCGCGAGCAGTTGCCCGAGCGCCGGGAGGAGCAGTCGCGAGGTGAGGTCGCCCGAGGCGCCCAGGATGATCAGGGTGGTGTCCGCCGCCATGCCGCTCACTGTAGCGATCCCCTCCGACGTCGCCGTGCCCTTGCGGCGGACCGCTAAAGAGGTACATAGGTTTGAGCCGGTGTTTGCTGCCATGATCCGAGGGTGACCACTCCGATCGAGGACTACGCCGTCCTCAGCAACTGCCGCTCCGCCGCCCTGGTCTCTCGCGACGGGAGCATCGATTGGCTCTGCCTGCCGCGCTACGACAGCGGATCGATGCTCGGCGCGCTCCTCGGAGACGGGTCGCACGGGCGGTGGTCGCTGCGGCCCGCCGACCCCGCGGCGCGGGCCACCCGGCGGTACGACGGCGACACGTTCGTGCTCGTCACCCGCTGGGAGACGGAGACCGGCGTCGCCGACGTCTACGACGCGATGCCCGTCGATGAGGGCGTCGAGGCGGTGATCCGTCGCGTGGTCGGGGTGTCGGGCGAGGTCGATTTCGTCAGCGAGGTGCGATTGCGCTTCGACTACGCCCGCGCGGTCCCGTGGGTGCAGCAGATCGGGCAGGGCGGCGAGCACGCGATCCTCGCCGTCGCCGGCCCCGACGCGGTCGTCGTCCGGGGACCGCGGCTCATCGCCGTGGACACCGCCCACCGCGGCCGGTGGACGACGGCGGCCGGGCAGAGCGTCGATTCCGTGCTGTCGTGGGGGGCGTCGTGGCAGGAGCCCCCGGCACCGTTCAACGTCGAGGCGGCGCTCGAACGCACGCGCGAGTGGTGGGCCGCGTGGGCCGACCGGGTGCAGTCGGCCGGGACGCATGCGGCCCTCGTCACGCGCTCGCTCATGGTGCTGCGGGCGCTCACGCACTCCGAGACGGGCGGCATCGTCGCCGCGGCGACCACCTCGCTGCCCGAAGCCTTCGGCGGTTCTCGCAACTGGGACTACCGCTACGTGTGGCTGCGCGACGCCGCGCTCACGCTGAGCGCCTACATCGATCACGGATACCTGGATGCCGCCCAGCACTGGCGCACCTGGCTGCTCCGCGCGATCGCGGGCGATCCGGCCGACGTGCAGATCATGTACGGCATCGCGGGGGAGCGCGACCTCCCCGAGCGCGAGATCCCGAGCCTGCCCGGGTACGGGGGAGCCGCGCCCGTGCGAATCGGCAACGGCGCGGTCACGCAGTACCAGGCCGACGTCATCGGCGAGGTCATGGTCGCGCTCGAAGCGGCGCGGAACGCGGGCGTCGAAGAGACGACCTTCTCCTGGTCGCTCCAGCGCGCGTTGCTGAACCAGCTCGCCGGAGAGGTCGACAAGCCCGACCTCGGTATCTGGGAGATGCGCGGCGAACCGCACTTCTTCACGCACTCCCGGGCGATGGTGTGGGCTGCTTTCGACCGTGGCATCCGGGCCGTCGAAGAGGGCGGTCACGATGGCGAGGTCGACACCTGGCGGACCCTGCGCGACAAGGTGCGCGCCGACATCGACGCGCGGGGCGTGCACGACGGCGGCTGGTTCACGCAGCATTTCGACACCGACGAGGTCGACGCCTCGCTCCTCGTCCTGCCCCAGGTCGGTTTCTGCGCGTACGACGATCCGCGCATGCTCGCCACGGTCGCGCGGATGGAGGAGACCCTCATGCCCGACGGCTGGCTGCTGCGCTATCGCACGACCGGGGTCGATGGGCTGAGCGGTGACGAGCATCCGTTCCTCGCCTGCTCGTTCTGGTTGGTGGGGCAGTACGCGCACAGCGGGCGGCGCGACGAGGCCGTGGCGTTGATGAAGCGCCTGACGGCAGTCGCGAACGACCTCGGCCTGCTGTCGGAGGAGTACGACCCCACGACCGGGCGGCAGGCGGGAAACACCCCGCAGGCGCTGTCGCACCTCGCGCTGGTGGGCGCGGCCGATGCCCTGGATGCCACGGCCGCAGGCTGAGCCGCCGCCCGGCGGAGGTGGCTGAGCTTGTCGAAGCCTCCGGTCCCTTCGATGGCCTCCGGTCCCTTCGACGGGCTCAGGGACCTGGGTTGCGGCGGAGGTGGCTGAGCTTGTCGAAGCCTCCGGTCCCTTCGACAAGCTCAGGGACCTCGCGCGGTGACGCCGCCCCTACGCCTCCGCCACGGCCCTAGAGTCGTCGCATGGACGACGACGTCGAGCTGCGGCGCCTGCGCGAGCAGGTGTACGGCGTCGACGGTGCCGAGGCCACCCCGGCCATGATCGCCCGCCTCGCTGAGCTCGAGGAGAGCGCCCGGACCGAGACGACCGAGGGGGATCCGCCCCCGGAGACACCGGATGCCGAACCCCCGGCCCCCGTGGTCGAGGTCACCGAACCGGCCGCCCGCCGCCCCGCCCTCCGTGCCACGTTGATCGGGATCGGCGCCCTCGCCCTCGTGGGTCTCGGCGTCGCGCTGGGATCCTCGCTGTCCGCTCCGCCGTCGACCGCCGCGACCACAGCGACTCCCGACCCCGCGGAGGAGAGCCTGCCGGAGCTCACGTTCCCCCAGACGGTCGAGGACGTCATCTCGGCCGAGATCCTGAGCGACAGCGGCATCGACCCCTCCAGCACGCGCTACATCGCGACCGTGAGCGACTTCCGCATCTACCTCGCGCGACCGGACGACGGCGATGGGCGGTGCATCGCGACCTTCACCTCCACCGACAACCGTCCCTGGTCCGCCGGATGCGCGAGCGGAGCGCAGATCGGGGCCGCGGTGTTCGGCGTCGACAAGACGCTGACCGTCGCGATCGGCGAGCCGGTCTCGTCGGGGGTCGACGGCATCCCGATCCGTCTGTCCGACAGCGTCACGGCCTTCGTGGCGCGCTGAACGAAGGAGAAGTCCATGTTCGATCCCGCCGGTGCCTTCTCAGGCTTCGCCGTCGACGACCTCGACGCCGCGCACCGCTTCTACGCCGAAGCCCTCGGCCTCACCGTCGAGGTGTTCGCCGACACGGGCTTCCTCTCGCTGCAGCTCGGTTCGGGTGGGAGCGTACTCGTCTACGGCAAGCCGCATCACGAGCCGGCGTCGTTCACGGTCCTGAACTTCCCCGTCGCCGACGTCGAGGCGGCCGTCGACGACCTGCGGTCGCGCGGCGTCGAGACGAAGATCTACGACGACGCGGACTTCCCGACCGACTCGCGCGGGATCATGCGCGAGGGCGGGCCGTTGATCGCATGGTTCCGCGACCCGGCGGGCAACGTCCTCGCCGTCCTCGAGGAGTGAGGCCGTCTCAACCCGTGGCGCGAAGGTTCGTGCCGTTCGCGTCGAGGCGGAAGAACGCGTCGCGATAGTCGTCGCGCAGGCCGAACGACATCTCGGGGACTCCGACGTTCCGGATGAACGTCGGGCTCTGGACATCGTCGTCGGTGGCGCGCTCGATCAAGGCCGTGGCCCCGTCGGTGGGCAGCCCGCTCTGGGCCGATGCCTCCTCCATCGCGGGCCAGAGCCGGTCAAGGGCGACGTCCGACCACGAGAACTGCTCCTCGGGGAGCTCGGGCTGGCTGTGGGCGGCGCCGTCGTGGCTCACGACCCCGCCGCGGTAGGCCCACTCGTCGGTCTCCACGGCACCGACGCGGATCGGGGCGTCGACGATGACGGCATCCGGGATCACGGTGATCGACACCACCCGGTCGTGTCCGATCGCCTCCTGGAGCGCTCGCTCCGCGGTCGCGAGCGCGTCGGGGTGGCGCATGTCGACGCTCAACCGGCCGTCCGACCACGCGTCGAGGGTCAGCCCGGCCGCCTCGCGGAAGGGCAGCACGACCACGGCACCCGCGAGCACGGCGACGAGGGCGAACAGGGCCAGACGCAGCGGTCGTCCGCGGCGGCCGATGCCGATCAGCGGTCCACGGCGGCGCCCCTTCTCGATACGCGTCCCGGGCGGAATCGGTCGCACCTCGACCTCGGAACGCGGCGGGACGACGAGGCGGTCGATCTCGGCGGGTGAGAGCTCCCCGTCGGCGAAGGCGATCTCCGGCCCGCCTTCGATGAGGATCGCGACATCGCGCTCGAGGCCCGCCTGGTACGCCGCCAATTCGGTCAGAGGCACGAGCTTGCGGATCGTCGTCGCCCATGCCTCACCGGTGAGGGCGATGACCGTGACGTCGATGTCGCACACGGGCTGCTCGTTGATGAAGGTGCCGGTCTGGCGCACCGAGTCGACGCGCGCACGTCCGAGGCGCCGGGCGTCACGAGCGTCCTGGACCGCCGCGGGCGACGGTAGCGAGGCGGCGAGTCCCCCGGCCAGTCGCGTGATGGTGGTGGCGGCGATGCAGACCCCGATCGCGATGCCGAAGATGAGCATCCCCGGGTCCGGATTCCCCAGCAGCGAGACGACGAGACCGCCGATCGCTGCCCCCAACGCGGCGAAAGCAAGAAGGCGAAGCACCGAAAAAGCCTAATCGCCCCGGGGGAACGCGACGAAAAGGGGGAGGGATGCCGAAGCCGTGGCATCCCTCCCCGTTCCCGCCCCGCGGGGTCGAGGTCCCTGAGCCTGTCGGGGTCCTGAGCCTGTCGGGGTCCCTGAGCCTGTCGGGGTCCCTGAGCCTGTTGAGGTCCCTGAGCCTGTCGAGGTCCGTGAGCCTGTTGAGGTCCCTGAGCCTGTCGAAGGGACCGGAGGCTTCGACAGGCTCAGCCACCTCTGCCGCCGCGCCGGGCGGCTCAGCCACCTCCGCCGCCGCGCCCGGCCGCTCAGCCCTTCAGCGCCTCCGCGAGCTTCACGCGCGCCCCCATCCGCAGCAGCGAGTTCCGGTAGATGCGCGAGCCGATGCCGATCGCGACGACGCACGAGGCGATCAGGACCAGGAGCGACAGCACCGGCTCCCACCACTGGGCGTCGCCGAGGTACATGCGCAGCGGCATCCCCACCGGCGCCGAGAACGGCACGTACGACATGATCGTCAGCACGACGGGGTTGTCGTTGAAGAAGATCACGAGGAAGTACGGCGCCATGATCAGCATCGTGATCGGGGTGGTCGTGGCGCCGATGTCCTCCTGGCGCGAGACCATCGCCGCCGCGGCGGCGAACAGCGACGCGAGCAGCACGAAGCCGAACAGGAAGAAGATCGCGAACCAGGCGATCGGGGCGCCGAGGGCGCTCAGCACCCCGGCCTGATCCGTCACGGCCAGCCCGATCACCGCGACCGCGGCGAGCAGCACGATCTGCGCCATCGCGAGCACCGTGTTGCCGAGCACCTTGCCGGCCAGGAGCGCGCGCACCGGGATCGCCGAGATGAGGATCTCGACCACGCGCGTCTGCTTCTCCTCCACCACGCTCTGCGCGATGGTGCCGCCGAACGTCGACGCGGCGATGAGGAACACGAGCCCGAAGGCGAGGGCGATGAAGTAGCGCAGCGCGCTCGCCGCGCCAGCTCCCGGCTCGAGCTCCTGCACGGGCGGGGTCTCGCTGAGCATCTGCAGAAGCGTCGAGGGAACGTTGTCTTTCACCACGACGGTGTAGTCGAAGGCGGCATCCGAGGATCCCGAGACCAGGGCGGCATCCACCGTCCCGTCCTCGACGAGGGCCTTGGCGGCGTCGTCGCTGTCGGCGACGGTGACCTCGAGACCGTCGAGACCGGACACGGCCTGCTGCGTCTGCGCGGTCACGGCGACGGGGGTTCCGCTTCCCGAGAGGTTGTTCGCGGCGAAACCGCCCCAGACGACCGAGGCGAGGGCCGCCAGGACGAGGATCACCGTCGAGATGACGAACGCCTTGCTGCGCAGCTTCGAGCCGATCTCGCGCTCGGCGACGAGCCAGATGCTCTGCAGATCGCTGGGGGCGCGGTGCGCTGTCTGGTTCCGCTGTGCGGTGCTCACTGGATGACCTCCTTGAAGATCTCGGCGAGGGTCGGTCTCTGGGGGGCGAAGCTGACGACGTCGCCGCGAGAGACGGCGCCCCGCAGCACGCGCTGCGCCGAGGCGTCGTCGTCGGCGTCGAACAGGGCGTAGCCGCCGTCGAAGTCGAGCACGGTCACGCCCGGCTCGTCGCGGAGCCACCCGGCATCGCCGCGCGAGACCAGCTCGTAGCGGTGGGTGGCGTGCTCGGCCCGCAGCGCGTCGCGGGTCCCGGCCGCGCGGATCGTCCCGCCCGCGATGATGACGAGGTCATCGCACAGGCGCTCGACGACGTCGAGCTGATGCGACGAGAACAGCACGGCGGCGCCCGAGGCCGCCTTCTCCTGCAGCACTCCGGCGACGACGTCGACCGCAAGCGGGTCGAGGCCCGAGAACGGCTCGTCGAGGATGAGCACGTCGGGTTCGTGGACGAGGGATGCCGCGATCTGCGCGCGCTGCTGATTGCCGAGCGAGAGCGTCTCGACGAGGTCGCCGAGGCGCTCGCCGAGTCCGAGGCGCTCGAGCAGCGCGGTCGCCTTCGCGGTGGCCTCGGCCTTGCCGAAGCCGTGCAGCCGCGCGAGGTAGGCGATGTGCTCGGCGACCTTCATCTTCGGGTACAGCCCGCGCTCCTCGGGCATGTAGCCGAAGCGGCGGCGGTCGCCCGTGGTCACGGGAGAGCCGTTGAGCTCGACCGATCCGGCGTCCTTCGCGAGCACGCCCAGGGCGATGCGCATGGTGGTGGTCTTGCCGGCGCCGTTGCCGCCGACGAAGCCCGTCAGCCGGCCGGGGGCGACGGTGAAGCTCACGTCGTCGAGCACGCGGCGGCCGCCGTAGCTCTTGGTGATGCCGTTCAGATCGAGCACGGTGCATCCCTTCTTCTCAGTACCTCCACGCTAGGGAGGGAGGGGTGCCCGCACCTCCGCCCGCGGTGGGGTTGTGCCCCTCCCCCCTGAGGAGGAGACCCGTGAGGTTCCTGAGCTCGTCTCCGCGGTCCCTGAGCCTGTCGAAGGGACCGCTCGCGTGCTTCCGGTGGCTTCGACGGGTTCAGCCACCTCGCGTCGAGGTTCCTGGGCTCGTCCCCGAGGTTCCTGAGCTCGTCCCCAAGGTTCCTGAGCCTGTCGAAGGGACCGGTCGCGCTCAGGCCAGTCCGTGCCGGTGCGCGAGCACCACGGCCTGCACGCGGTCGCGCGCGCCGAGCTTCTGCAGCACGTTCGACACGTGCGTCTTCACGGTCGCCTCGCCGATGAACAGCCGCGCGGCGATCTCGGCGTTGCTCAGCGCCTCGGCGACGAGCTTCAGCACCTCCGACTCCCGCTCGGTGAGCGGCTCCGCGAGCGACAGAGGGGGACGAACGGATGCCGCGGGCTCGGGCGCTCCTCCCGACGCGAAGCGCGCGATGACGCGGCGGGTGACCTCCGGCGCGAGCAGGGCGTCTCCTGCCCCGACGATGCGCACCGCGGAGACGAGTTCCTCCGGTCCCGCGTTCTTCAGGAGGAACCCGCTCGCCCCGGCGGACAGGGCGGCGAAGAGGTAGTCGTCGCGGTCGAACGTCGTGACGATGAGGATCGCGGCATCCGAGTCGGGGTCCGCCGTCAGCAGCCGCGTCGCCTCCAACCCGTCCATGTCGGGCATCTGCACGTCCATGCAGATCACATCCGGGCGGAGCTCCGCCGCGGCGGAGATCGCTTCGCGGCCCGTGGCGGCCTCTCCGACCACCGTGATGTCGTCTTCGAGCGAGAGGATCGTGCGGAAGCCCGCGCGCATCATCGCGTGATCGTCGACCAGCAGGACACGCAGCTCAGACATGGGCGACCTCGCTCTCGGTCGCGGGCACGCGGACACGCACGAGGTAACCGCCCCGGGAGCGCGGGCCGATCTCGATCGTGCCGCCCGACACGGCCGCACGTTCGCGCATGCCGAGCTGGCCGAGTCCCGGCGTCGTCGAACCGGAGCGTCCGGTGTTCGCGACCTCGAGCTCGATGGCATCCGTGTCGAAGCGGAGCCGCACATCGGCCGTGGCGTGGGGGCCGGCGTGCCGGCGCGCGTTCGTGAGCGCCTCCTGGGCGATGCGGTACAGGTTCACCTGCACGAGGGGAGGCGGGTCCTGCGCCGGTTCGCCGATCACGGTGAAGGTGGTGGGAAGGCCCGCGGCGGAGGCCTCGTCGACGAGCGCCGCGATCGAGGTCAACCCGTGCGTGGTCGGCGCGGTGTCGGGGCCGCTGTCGCTGCCGGGCGCGCGTAGCGTCTCGAGCAGTTGCCGCAGCTCGTGGAGGGACGTCCGAGCGGAGCCCTCGATGCCCGACAGCACCTCGCGCGCCTTCTCGGGGTCCTTCGTCAGAACGGCACGGGCGACCCCGGCCTGCACCCCCATGAGCGACACGTGGTGGGCCACGACGTCGTGCAGTTCACGGGCGATGCGCACGCGGTCGAGAGCGACGGCTTGGGCCGCGGTCACTTCGCGCTCGGACTCGAGCTCCGCGGTGCGCTCTTCGAGGGCCGCGCGCTCGCGCATCTGCTGGTACGAGCGGTCGCCGAAGTAGTAGGCGCCCCCGAAGAACAGGGCGTTCACGCCGATGGTGAGCAGTTGGTACGCCACGAAGGGGGAGAACGATCCCGCCCGGGAGAAGGCCCCCTCGACCTCTTCACCGACGGGGAGGGTGGCCTGCTGGAACATGACGACGAACAACCACGCGAACATGCCCACGATGAGGGCGATGCGCACGATGGTCGCGCGTCGCCGGTTGGTCTCCCATGCGCCGACCGTGTAGAGCGCGATGAACATCGCGATGTTGCCGGCGTAGAGCTCGGGGATGCGGAAGGTCACGGCGAGGAAGTACGCGAAGGTCACGATGACCGCCGCCACCGACGGCCACCGTCGGCGGAACGCCAGCGGGATCGCGAGCACAGCGACGTAGCCGAGCGCCACGGCGAGAGAGCCCTGCTGGTCACCGTAGATGCCCGAAATCGACGACAGCACCGCGCTCAGCCCGCCGCCGAGGAACAGCACGACCGCGAGCACGATGTCGTTCCGCTGTTGCGCGCGCGTGAGTCGTGGCATCCCTCCACGCTAGAGCCGACCGCCGACACCTGCATCCCCCGCGCGACGGAGTCAAGAGCAGGGGGAATACAGCTTCGGCGGGAAGGCTTGCACGAGAACGAACCCGGGCGCTCGGCGCCCCCGTCATCCCAGAGAGGATCACCGTGACCGACTACACGATCGGCTACATCGTCGGAAGCATCTCCAGCACCTCGATCAACCGCCGTCTGGCGAAGGCCCTCGAGAAGGTCGCTCCCGAGGGAGTGACGCTCAAGGAGATCCCGATCAAGGACCTCCCCTTCTACTCGCCCGACTACGACGGGAACTTCCCCGAGGTCGCGAAGGACTTCAAGAAGGCGATCGAGGATGCCGACGGCGTCTTCGTCGTGACCCCCGAGTACAGCCGCTCGATCCCCGGCGTGCTGAAGAACGCGCTCGACTGGTCGGCGCGCCCCTACGGCGAGGCGTCGTTCAACGACAAGCCGACCGCCGTGATCGGCACCTCGCAGGGCGGCATCGCCACCGCCGCGGGCCAGCAGCACCTGCGCGCGGTGCTCCTGCACTACAACGCCCTCGTCCTCGGCCAGCCCGAGGGGTACATCCAGTCGACCCCCGGGCTCTTCGAAGAAGACGGCACCGTCACCGACGAGGGAACCGCCGCGTTCCTCCGCTCGATCATCGAGGCGCTCGTGACGCTCATCCAGCGCACCGCTCCCGCCGAGGTCCCCGCGGTCTGAGGCGCGGTCACGGCGGGGTCGGGGTTTCGTCCCGGCCCCGCCGTACCTGCCGCTGTGCGTCGGCACGACTCGGACCGCGCCACCCCGAGGTCCCTGAGCTTGTCGAAGGGACCGGGACCAGCCGTGATCACGCCATCCCGAGGTACCTGAGCCAGTCGAAGGGACCGGGACCAGCCGAGACCGGGTCAGCGGCGCAGTGCCTCGGCCTTCCGCCGCAGGAGCGCCGCCTCACGCTCGTTGCGGCTGCGGTCTGCGGCCTCGAGCAGTTCCGCGCGCGCCTCGCGCGTGCGCCCCAAGCGTGAAAGCAGCTCCCCCCGCACCGACGGGATGAGGTGCGAGCCTTTCAGCGCTCCGCTCGCCGCGAGCCCGTCGACGATCGCGAGAGCCCCGAGGGGACCGGATGCCATCGACACCGCGACCGCGCGATTGAGCTCGACCACGGGACTCGGGGCGATGCGGCCGAGCATCTCGTACAGCAGCACGATGCGGTCCCAGTCGGTCGCGTCGACGCTGGCAGCCTGGGCGTGACACAAGGCGATGGCCGCCTGCAGCTGATACGGGCCGCGCCCGCGGCCGAGGGCGTCGGCGCGCTCCAGCAGGGCCGCACCGCGGGCGATCGCCGAGCGATCCCACCGCCGGCGGTCCTGGTCGGCCAGGAGCACGGCATCCCCGTTCGCATCGACGCGGGCGGCGAAGCGTGAGGCCTGCAGCTCCATAAGCGCGGAGAGCCCCAGGGCCTCGGGCTCGCGGGGCAGCAGCCGGTTGAGCACGCGACCGAGACGCACGGCCTCGTGCGCGAGTTCCGTGCGCAGGACGGCGCCGCCGGCGCTCGCCGCGTAGCCCTCGGTGAAGACGAGATAGACCACGCTGAGCACCGCCCCGACGCGCGCCGGCCACTCCGACGGATCGGGGACGGTGAACGGCACGCGCGCCGCCGACAGCGCCTTCTTCGCGCGCACGATCCGCTGCTGCATCGTGGGGACGGGCACGAGGAAGAGCCGCGCGATCGCGTCGGTTTCGAGACCGCCCACGACCTTCAGCGTCATGGCCACCTGCGCCTCGCGGGCGAGGACCGGATGGCACGCCGTGAACACCAGGCGCAGCACGTCGTCGTCGATCGGCTGCCACTCGGCATCCGTGATCTCGTCCAGGTCCGCACCCATGAGCCGGTACTTCTCATCGAGGTTCCGCTGTCGCCTCCACCCGTCGATAGCCCGGCGCTTGGCGACCGCGGTGAGCCACGCGCCGGGGTTGTTCGGCACGCCGTCGCGGGGCCACTGCACGAGCGCTTCGGCCACGGCATCCTGAGCGAGGTCCTCGGCGGTCGGAAGGTCGCCGACCACGCGCGCGAGCGTCGCGACGATCCGGGCGCCCTCGATGCGCCAGATCGCCGCGACGCGTCGCGCGATGTCGTGGTCGGAGCTCGTCATCCGGTGCCCGCCGCTCCCGCCGCTGTGCCGCGTGACCGCGCGAGGGTCACCGCGAGGCCTGCTCCTCGCGCCAGCCCTCCTCCTTCTGGATGTACTCGTTGTCGGCGAACGCCGCGAAGTCGGTCTCGTCGGTCACCCGACGCACCTCGAGCTTGTTGCCCGCGATCAGAGGCGCGCGCCGCGCCCACTCGACGGCCTCTTCTTTCGTCGACACCTCGATGATCCAGAAGCCGTTGAACAGCTCGTGGGTCTCGCCGTAGGGGCCGTCGGTGACGACCGGCTCCTCACCGCCGAACTCGACGACGAAGTTCTGGCTCATGTCCTCGGCCAGGCCGTCGCCGGCGACGAGTACGCCCGCGTTCACCATGGACTCGTTGTACGCGCCCATCTCGTTGATGACCTGCTCGAACGGGATCTTCTTGTACGCCGCGTACGCCTCGTCGGTGCCGCGCATGATCAGCATGTACTTCGTCATGGTCTCTTCTCTTCTCTGCTCCGAGGGGTGCGAGTGCCTGCCCCTACTATCGCGTCGAACGGGCTGTGGCGGAATCGACAGGCTCCCGAAAAATTTCGGAGCCTGTGTGTGGTCGGTTCACCAGAATCGGACGGATGCAACGGATTCGGATGCCGCGGGGGTGTGCGTCCGATTCCGTGGCGGTGGTCCGCTTCTGCTGTCGTCGCGGGGCGGAGTGAGCGCGGCGGGTGCTCGACTCGCGCGGTCTGTGTCGCGCGGGACGTTCACGAGGGTCGTGCGGCCTGCGCGCGCGGGCAGGTCACCGGAATCGGAGGGGACCATCGGATTCGGATGCCGCGGCGGCATCCGTCCGATCCTGTCGCGCCGGTCCGATTCCGGTGCGCGGGTCGGAACGCGCGCGTCGGCGCGGGGCGTCGTCAGCCGGATGCCACGCCCCGGCGCTCAGCCGAAGATCATCGGTAGATCGTCGTCGTCCCCGGCATCCGTCGGGTCGAGATCGGCGACGACGGGGACGTGGTCGCTGGGGACCTCGCCCTTGCGTTCGTCGCGGTGGATCTCGGCGCCCTGCACCGCGTCGGCGAACGCGCGCGATCCGAGGATGAAGTCGATGCGCAGGCCCTCGTTGCGGGGGAAGCGCAGCTGCTTGTAGTCCCAGTAGGTGTAGCCCGTGGGGATCAGCGGCCGGACGACGTCGGTCAGCCCGGCCGTCTCGAACGCCGCGAAGGCCGCCCGCTCCGCCGGAGAGACGTGGGTCGTCGCGCCCTCGACGACCGTGGGGTCGCCGTTGTCGGCATCCGTCGGGGCGATGTTGAAGTCGCCGGTCAGCGCGAGCGGGAGGTCGGGGTCTTTCGCGAGCGTGTCGGCGGTGTACTGCCGGAGCTTCTCGAGCCAGTCGAGCTTGTACGCGTAGTGCGGGTCGTCGAGTCCGCGCCCGTTCGGGACGTAGAGGCTCCACACCCGCACCCCGTTGACGGTCGCGCCGATCGCGCGCGCCTCCTGCGGGAGGTCGGGGCCTTCTTTGCCCTTCTCGAAGCCGGGCATGTCGGGGAAGCCGATCTCGACGTCCTCGAGCGGCTCACGGCTCGCGATCGCGACGCCGTTCCACTGGTTCAGCCCGTGCGCGGCGACGTGGTATCCGGCCTCCTCGAAGGCCGCGTACGGGAACTGCTCCGTCTTGCACTTGATCTCCTGCATCGCCAGCACGTCGATGTGCTCGCGCACGCAGAACTCGACGGTGCGGGTGACGCGAGCGCGGATGGAGTTGACGTTCCAGGTGGCCAGGCGCATGGCATCCAGCCTACTTTCGCGCACCGACATCGCCGTCCGATCTCGCGCGCCGGCCGTGGCGCCCGAGCTCTTGGGCCCCGGCCGTGGCGCCCGAGCCGTGGTGCCCGAGCCGCGGTGGCCGAGCCCTTGGGCCCCGGCCGTCACGCCCGAGCCGTGGCGCCCGAGCCCTTGGGCCCCGGCCGTCGCGCGGAGTTCCTCGCCGGCGCGCCGCTCCCGGCGCCGCGGCCACGGTGAGTCGCCCGCGGACTCCGCGGGACGGATGCCGGAGCCCGGCGCCGCGCCATCCCGCGGTCGCGCGCGGCCGGGGCAATAGACTCGACGCCGTGACCGCCGCCAGCACGCCCGAGCTCGAAGCCGACCGCCAGGCCCTCATCTGCCTCATCAACGCCGAGGCGGTGTTCCACGGCGACTTCACCCTCTCGAGCGGCAAGAAGGCGACGTACTACGTCGACATGCGCAAGCTCACCCTCGACCACCGGGCCGCCCCCGCGATCGGACGTCTCGTGCTCGACCTGGTCAAAGACCTCGACGGTGTCGTGGCCGTCGGCGGTCTGACCCTGGGCGCTGACCCGATCGCCAACGCCGTCATGCACGAGTCGGTGCACGCCGGCCGCCCGCTCGACGCGTTCGTCGTGCGCAAGGAGCCGAAGGACCACGGCCGCGGCCGCCAGATCGAGGGCGCCGACGTGAAGGGCAAGCGCGTCGTCGTCGTCGAGGACACCTCGACCACCGGTCAGTCGGCGCTCAAGGCCGTCGAGGCCCTGCGCCGCGAGGGTGCCGAGGTCATCGCCGTCGCCGTCATCGTCGACCGCAAGACGGGCGCTCAGGCGGCGATCGAGGCCGAGGGCCTGCAGTGGCTGGCATCCATCGATCTCGACGACCTCGGGCTGCAGCCGCAGTAAGCCCCGCCCGCGGTCTCCCGCCGCGTCACGGGCCCTCGCCGCGTCACGAGAACAGGCCACGCACCCAGAACAGGTCGTTCACGCGGATATCGCCCTGTCGCGGTGGCGTCCCCTGTTCTGGCGACATCGCCGGACGCCGGATGCCGGACGCCGGACGCCGGATGCCGGACGCCGGACGCCGGGTGCAGGGGTCAGCGCCGTTCGTCGTCGCCCGGGCCCGGACCGTCGAACGGGTCACGCCGTCCGCCGCCGCGCCGCGAACGCCGCCACTGCACGATGAGGGCGACCAGGCTGCCGGCCGTGATGATCAGGGCCGAGATGAGCCAGAGTGTGCGGTCGTCCACGGGTTCGTCCTCTCGGATGGGCCTAGAGCCCTTCGGCGAGGCCGTCCTCGCCGTCGGCGAAGTCGCTCTCGAGGGGCTCGTCGCGCACCAGCTCCGCAACGGAACCGAGGATCTCGTCGGGGCGGAACGGGTACCGCTCGATCTCGCGCTCGTCGCTGATGCCCGTCATGACGAGTACCGTGTGCAGGCCCGCCTCGATACCCGCGACGATGTCGGTGTCCATGCGGTCGCCGATCATCCCGGTGTTCTCGCTGTGGGCACCGATCCGATTCAGCGCCGACCGGAACATCATCGGGTTGGGCTTGCCGACGATGTAGGGCTCGCGCCCCGTCGCCTTGGTGATGAGCGCGGCGATCGCCCCGGTCGCGGGCAGCACGCCCTCGGTCGAGGGGCCCGTGGCATCCGGATTCGTGGCGATGAAACGCGAACCGCCGCGGATGAAGCGGATCGCCTTGGTGATCGCCTCGAACGAGTAGTTGCGCGTCTCGCCGACCACGACGTAGTCGGGGGCCGTTTCGGTCATGATGAACCCGGCTTCGTGGAGCGCGGTCGTCAGCCCCGCCTCGCCGATGACGAAGGCGGACCCTCCGGGCATCTGCGACTTGAGGAAGTCGGCGGTCGCGAGCGCCGAGGTCCAGATCGACGACTCGGGCACCACCAGGCCGGAGGCCCGCAGCCGGGCGCTCAGATCGCGCGGCGTGAAGATCGAGTTGTTGGTGAGGACGAGGAACGGCGTGCCCTCGGCACGCCACTGCGCCAGGAGCTCGGCGGCTCCCGGGACGGGGGTGTTCTCGTGGACGAGCACGCCGTCCATGTCGGTGAGCCAGCACTCGATCTCGGCACGGGTTCGCATGGGGTCAGCCTAGCCTCGACGTCCGACATCACCACCGGGACAGCAGACGGGAGGGCGGGGCCGCCACCCCACCCTCCCGTCGTTCATGCGGCTTACTTGAACGCGTCCTTGACGTTCTCGCCGGCCTTCTTGGCGTGCGCCTCGGTCTGCTCGAGCTTGCCCTCGGCCGCGAGCCGGTCGTTGTCGGTGGCGTTGCCGATGGCTTCCTTCGCCTTGCCGACGATGTCCTGAGCGGCGTTCTTGATCTTGTCGTCGAGACCCATGATCGGTTCCTTTCGGGGATGTATCGGCGTCGCGGAACGGTCAGGTCACGCGGCGGAGCGGGTGCGCTCACAGGGAAGACGGGACGAGTGGGCGATTCGTCACGCGAAGCCCGGATTTTTTTCTCGCGCACCGGTATGCCGGATCCGGAATGCACCCGTGACGCCGCCGCCGCTTCTGGTTAGGGTCGGAGGGTGACGCGCGCGGAGTGGGACCCCAGGAACCTGCCCGACCTCTCGGGTCGGACGTACCTCGTCACGGGTGCCACGCGCGGACTCGGTTTCTTCGCGTGCGAGCAACTCGCCGCCGCGCGCGCCCACGTGCTGCTGACCGGACGCAGCCCGCACAAGCTCCAGACCGCGAAAGAGGCGCTGAAGAGGTCGAATCCGGATGCCTCGATCGAGACGCTCCTGCTCGACACGAGCAACCTCGGATCGGTGCGCGCCGCCGCGGCCACCGCGCGCGCCCGGGGCCGGCTCGACGGTCTGCTGCTGAACGCGGGCATCGTGCACCCGCCGAAGAACCGCGAGACCGCGGGCGGCCACGAGCTGGTCTTCGCCACGAACGTGCTGGGGCATTTCGCCCTCGCGGGCGAGATGCTCAAGCCCCTCGCCGCGGCGCGCGGCCGGATGGTCTGGGTCGGCAGCATGTCGACCTCTCTGTGGAACCACGTTCCGACCGACCCCGAGCTCGTCGAGGGGTACTCGCCGTGGCGCGCGTACGTGCAGTCCAAGGCGGCCACGACGGCTCTCGGGCTCGAGGCCGATCGTCGCCTGCGCGCCCACAGCGTTCCGGTGGAGAGCCTCGTCGCGCACCCCGGCTATTCCACGAGCGGCCGCACGCGCGGCATCCGCGGGGTCAACGAACCGACACGCCTGTCGCGCTTCGTCGACAACCTGCAGGCGCCCGTGACGCAGTCGAAGGAACAGGGTGCGTGGTCGCTCGTGCGCGCCCTCGTCGACCCGACGGCCGAGGGCGGGACCATGTACGGTCCCGCGCTCGTGGCCCGCGGTCTTCCGCGTCCCGCGACCCCGTCCCGCCGCGCGCGGGCGACCGACCTCGGCTCCGACCTGTGGCTCGCGTGCGAGACCGCGACCCACGTGCGGTGGCCCTTCGACCGGGTGCGGCGCGCGGCATCCTGAGTCCGTCGTGTCCGTGTCGGGGGCTACCCCTACAGTGATCGCATGGACCAGGCGATCGCCGACAGCACCGACGCCGACGACGCCCGCGGTCTGACCGCCGCCGCCGTCGCCGAGCGGGTCGCCTCGGGGCAGACCAACTCGTACGCCGCCGACACGAGCCGCAGCGCGTGGAACATCGTGCGCGCGAACGTCTTCACGCTCTTCAACGGCATCGTGGCGGCGTGCTTCCTGGTGCTCCTGCTCCTCGGCCGCTGGCAGGACGCGCTGTTCGGCATCGCGGCGCTGTCGAACGCGGTGATCGGCTGCGTGCAAGAGTTCCGGGCCAAGGCGGCTCTCGACCGCCTCGCCCTCCTCAACGCCCCGCGCGCCCGCGTGCGGCGCGACGGCGTCGACGCCGAGATCGCGCCGGGAGAGGTCGTGCGCGACGATCTGCTCGTGCTCCGCGCGGGCGATCAGGTGCCCGCCGACGCCACGGTGGTCGAGTCGCGCGGCCTGCAGATCGACGAGTCCATGCTGACCGGCGAATCGGATGCCGTCGACAAGCGCCCCGGTGACGAGGCGCTTTCCGGGTCCATCGTCGTCGGCGGTGAGGGCACCGCGCGCGCCACGCGCGTCGGAGCGGAGTCGTACGCCAACACGTTCGCGAGCGAGGCGAAGAAGTTCCAGCTGGTCTCGAGTGAGCTGCGCACCTCGATCGACCGCGTCTTGACCTGGGTCGGGTGGGGGATCGGCCCCGTCGGTCTGCTCGTGCTGAACGCGCAGATGATGGTCGCCGGCGGGTGGGCCGAGGCCTTCCAGCAGGGCACCTGGTCGCAGGCCGTGGTCAACACGATCGCCTCGCTCACCGCGATGATCCCCCTCGGGCTCGTGCTCATGACCTCGATCGCCTTCGCGGTCGGCGCGGCGCGGCTCGCGGGCAAGAAGGTTCTCGTGAACGAGCTGCCCGCCGTCGAGGGACTCGCTCGCGTCGACGTGATCTGCCTCGACAAGACGGGGACGCTGACCGCGGGCGAGATCCGCTTCGACGACGCCCTCGCCCTCACCGACCGCCCCGGCTGGCGCGAGACGCTGGGGTGGTACGGCGCAGCCGACGACGCGAACGCCACCGCGCGCTGCCTGCGCGATCCGTTCCCCGTCGACGCCCCGCTCGTCCCGGTCCAGCGCATCCCGTTCTCGTCGGCGCGCAAGTGGAGCGCGGTGTCGTTCGCGGAACGCGCCGAGGGGACCTGGATCCTGGGCGCCCCCGAGATGGTCTTCGGCGACCAGGCCGCCGACCCCGCCACGGCGCTCGGTGCCGCCGTCACGCGCCTCGCGTCGTCGGGCCGCCGAACGCTCGTTCTCGCGCACACGGCCACGGCGCTCGATGACGACGATGTCGCGGCCGAGCGATTCCGCGACGACCCCGTCCCGGTCGCGGTCCTCACCTTTATCGAGGCGGTCCGACCGGATGCCGCCGGCGCCCTGGCCTTCTTCCGCGAACAGGGCGTGGGGGTCCGGGTGATCTCGGGCGACAACCCGCGCACGGTCGCCGCGATCGCGCGCGAGGTCGGGCTCGAGGTCGAGGAGGGCTACGACGCGCGGCGGCTCCCCGAGGACGACGTCGAGCTCGGACGCATCATGGAGGAGCACACCGTCTTCGGTCGTGTGACCCCCGATCAGAAGAAGCGGATCGTCACGGCCCTCCAGGCGCGGGGGCACGTCGTGGCCATGACCGGCGACGGCGTCAACGACGCCCTCGCGATCAAGACCGCCGACATCGGCATCGCCATGAACTCGGGAGCCGCCGCGACCAAGGCGGTCGCCCGGCTCGTGCTGCTCGACGGGCGCTTCTCGCATCTTCCCTCGGTCGTCGCCGAGGGGCGTCAGGTGATCGCCAACATCGAGCGGGTCTCGATGCTCTTCCTCACCAAGACCGTCTACGCCACGGGGCTCGCGGTGCTCTTCGGTGTGCTCGTCATGGAGTTCCCCTTCCTTCCGCGTCAGCTGTCGATCACCGACGGCCTGACGATCGGCATCCCGGCGTTCTTCCTCGCGCTCCTACCCAACACGCAGCGGTACGTACCCGGGTTCTTGAAACGCTCGCTCAGCTTCGCCATCCCGGCGGGGGTCGTCATCGCGGTGTCGTTGACCGTGTACACGCGGCTCGCGATGGATCTCGGTCTGTCCGTCGAGCAGCTGCGCACGGGGGCGACGATCATCCTGGCGATCGTCGCGATCTGGGTGCTCACGGTGCTGTCGCGTCCCATCACCCGCGTGAAGGTCCTGGTGGTCGGGGCGATGTTCATCGCACTCACGGCGATCTTCACGATCCCGGTGCTGGGAGAGTTCTTCCAGCTGAAGGACCCGGGCGAAGACGGCGCGTGGTTGGTCACCGCGGTCGTCATCGTCGCTCTCGCGGCGATCGAGGCCGTGCGGTTCGCGCACCGCCGCTTCGTCCGGCGGCTTCTCGCGCAGAGGGCCGCGCGCGCCGAGACACCTCAGATGACGGGCGTGGCGGGTGCCTCGACGGGCGGGCGGGTGAAGTAGCGCCGCGCATTCCCCGGGATCCACAACGCCGCGATGACCGCGAGCGCGGCGACCAGGGCCGCGGCCAGGGTCGCGTCGAGTTCGGTGAGCGCCATGGCGGCGGCCTGCAGGACGACGAGGACCGACAGGTATGCCGTGAGGAGGATCCGCGCGAGGCGGCTGCCGCGAGAGAGGGCCGACCCTCCGGCGATGGTCAGGAGACCCAGGAGGATGGTCGCGGCGCCGACCAGGGAGACCGGGAGGACGAGGTCGGCGGACACCTCGTACCGGGAGAGCAGCACGAGCACCCCGAGCGCGGTGTTCAAGAGGCCGCCGATGTAGACCAGCATGATGGCCACCGTCACCGCGACGGGGCGGCGCACCTTCGCAGGAGTGGTCATGGAGCCTCGCGTTCGCCGGGCCGGCCGGGCGCCGGTGTGGTCAGCGTAGCGGGGACGGTGGAGGCTCCGCACCGGCCGCGAAACCACATTCGGTCATCGAGGCCGTATGCGATGGCACCCCGAAGTGTGCGGTCTCGGAAGGCGCGTGCGGTCTCGCGGAACAGGTGCCGCGCCCCGCGTCAGCGCGTCAGCCAGACCGACCCGGCCGCACCGGCGGGCAGCTCGACCTCGACGCCGTCCGCCCGCACGGTGGCCGCGGACACCACCTCGACCTCGTGTCCGACGTCGATTCCGCGCTCGACGAGCGCGCGCAGCAGCTCCGGGTCGCGGTCGCTCACCCGCAGCACGCGCCCCGCGTGCCCGGGGGCCGCCGCCGAGAGCAGCACGAACGGTTCGCGGTGGACGGCACCCGTGGCATCCGGAATCGCATCTCCGTGCGGGTCGAAGCGTGGGCGTCCGAGGCGGACGTCGATGCCCTCCAGCAGGCGGTCGCTGAGGGCGTGCTCGAGCACCTCGGCCTCGTCGTGGACCTCGTCCCAGGCGTAGCCGAACTCGCGGACGAGCCACGACTCGATGAGGCGATGGCGGCGGATCACGCCCGCGGCCCGGCGGTGCCCCGCCGGGGTCAGCGACACCGGGCCGTAGGGGCGATGCGTGACGAGGCCCTGGGCGGCGAGCTTCTTCACCATCTCGGTCACGCTCGAGGGAGCGAGCCCGAGCACGGCGGCGAGCTGCGAGGGGGTGATGGGATCGTTCTGCCACTCGGTGTGGTGATAGATCGCCTTGAGATAGTCGTCGGCTACGGGCGATTCCACGCGGGTCAGCCTATCCGCCGGTGAACACCAGCCACAGGAGGACGGCGTTCAGGGCGATGAGGAAGACCGCCGCGGCGATCCCCGCGGCGGTCGTGAGCACGCGGTTTCGATGAACGCCCAAGACCTCCCGCCGGGCTGTCAGCGCGACGAGCGGGACGAGGGCGAACGGGATGCCGAACGACAGCACCACCTGGCTCAGCACGAGCGCGAGGGTCGAGTCGACCCCCACCGCGAGGATCACCAGGGCCGGAATCAGCGTCACGAGACGGCGCGCGAGCAAGGGGACGCGCACGCGCAGGAGGCCGTGCATGATCTCCGCCCCGGCGTAGGCACCCACCGAGGTCGAGGCCAGGCCGCTGGCGAGCAGCCCCACCGCGAACATCGTCGCGACGAGCGGACCGAGTCCGTCGCGCAGCGCCGCATACGCGCCTTCGAGGCTGTCGGTGCCGTTGACGCCCGCGAGGTTGGCCGCGGCGAGCAGGAGGATCGCGAGGTTGACGGTGCCGGCGACGGCGAGGGCGATCGTCACGTCCCACCGCGTCGCGCGCAGCAGGCGCGGGGTCGAGATCCCGCGCGCGTGCTCGAGGCCCGAAGCCGCGGTGGGTGCGGCCGGCGCGAAACGATCGCGGCTGAGCGCGGAGTGCGCGTAGATGGCGTGCGGCATGATCGTCGCGCCGAGGATCGAGGCGGCGAGTAGGACCGAGTTCGTCCCCTCGAAGCGCGGCACGAGTCCCCCGACCACACCGCCCGCGTCGGGGGGTGCGAAGAACAGGCCGAACGTGAAGCCCACGGCGATGACCAGGAGCAGGCCGATCAGCACCGTCTCGAACGCCCGAGCGCCGCGGCGCGATTGCACGACGAGCAGGAGCATCGACACGATGCCCGTGATCGCTCCGCCCCAGACGAGCGGGATGCCGAACAGCAGGTTCAGGGCGACGGCCCCGCCGATGACCTCGGCGATGTCGGTTGCCATCGCGACCAGTTCGGCCTGGAGCCAGTAGGCGCGGCGCGCCCATCGACGATGCAGGCGTCGGCCCAGGATCTGCGGGAGGCTCTCGCCCGTCACGATCCCGAGCTTCGCCGAGAGGTACTGGATGAGCCAGGCCATGACGTTCCCCAGCACGACGACCCACACGAGCAGGTAGCCGAAGCTCGCCCCCGCGGTCATGTTGCTCGCGACGTTGCCGGGGTCGAGGTAGGCGACACCGGCGACCATCGCGGGACCCAGGAGCCAGGCGGCCCGGCCCGGAGCGTGTCGGCGGCCGACGGCATCCAGAGTTTTCGGCATGCCGAAACCTTAGCTATTTTTCGGCGGGCCGAAAACCCGTCATCGGGCGAGAGTGCACGTTCGGGTCGAGAGAGCAGGGTGCGCACGTTGCACAGCGTGCGACCTCGCGCGGAACGGGTGCTCTCGAGACGACCGGGCGCGCGGGTAGCCTGAGGCGGTGACGGATGCCGACGAGCCCACGCCGGCGCCGGAGAGCGCGGTCGAGACCGACCCGACGGATGCCACGCGCTCCGCGCCCGCGCCCGCCCCCACGCACGGGGTCGGTCCCTGGCCGGGGGAGTGGCCCGACGACCCGCGCTACGACCCGGAACTCCTGGCCGAGGGGGATCGCCGCAACGTCGTCGACGACTACCGGTACTGGACGATGGAGGCGATCGTCGCGGACCTCGACGCGAAGCGGCATCCGTTCCACGTCGCGATCGAGAACTGGCAGCACGACCTCAACATCGGCTCGATCGTCCGCAGCGCGAACGCCTTCCTCGCGGCCGAGGTCCACATCATCGGCAAACGCCGCTGGAACCGCCGCGGCGCGATGGTGACCGACCGCTACCAGCACGTCCGGCACCACGAAGACGTCGAGACGTTCACCGCGTGGGCGCGGGGGTCCGGGCTCCCGGTCATCGCGATCGACAACGTCGAGGGCTCGGTGCCGGTGAACCGTGCCGAGCTCCCCGAGGCCTGCGTGCTGCTCTTCGGGCAGGAGGGGCCGGGGCTCTCGCCCGAGGCGCTCGCCGCGGCATCCGCTGTCGTCGAGATCACGCAGTACGGATCCACGCGCTCGATCAACGCGGCCTCGGCTGCCGCGGTCGTCATGTACGAGTGGTGTCGCCGCTGGGCGTGAGAGTTTTCTCACCGTCAAGTCCTTGAGAACCCCGCCGCGGTGCGGATAAATCGACGGGTACGCCGTTTTCCTCGCCCCCCGAACGGATAGGACCTCCCGTGATCTCCTCGTCGCCCGCTTCTTCCGGATTCGATCGCCGCTCGTTCTTGAAAGTGGGGGCGTGGGCGGTGCCCGCGATGGCCGCGGCGACCGCGATGACCGCGACCCCGGCGTGGGCGGCGACGCCCAAGACCGTGAACCTCGCCCTGCAGGGGCCGCAGTTCGGGAGCAGCATCCCCCTCTTCACGCCCGCGCTGACGCAGCGTTTCGACGCCTCCGAGCCGGCCGGCACCGTGATCGCCAACACCGGGACGACGGCGTATAAGGGGACCATCGTCCTGACGCTCGAGGTCGACAGTCGCCTGTGGAAGGTGACCGGTTTCACCTACGACACCCGCACCTCGGCCGGATCCGCAGCCGCGAAGTTCAGCGGACCCACCATGTCGGGCAACCGTGCGACTTACACGGCGACCTTCACGGCGACGATCGCGCCGAAAACAGATCCGTTCACCGGCGTCCTCGTGCGGCCGAAGGCCACGTTCCTGGGGGACTACCCCAACGACACCTTCGCGCCGGCGGACACCGCGTACACCTGGCGGTTGAAGACTCCGAACGACGACGCCGACACCTCCGACAACGTGTGGAAGATCACGGCCGGCAAGCCCGTGAGCGCCAAGCCCTTCGGCGGGGCGTTGAAGGTGAAGTGGGCCAAGATCACGTCGGGGAATGGGTCGGCGTACCGGCCGTCGTCCGCGACGCTCACCTCGATCGGTCCGAATCCCATCAAGGCAGGGGACGGGATCCGCGTCTCCTTCGACGCCGCGATCGGCGGCGGCGTCACGCCGAAGAGCGTCACGGTCAACGGGAAAGCGGTGTCGAAGCTGCTGACGGTGGCCGAGAACACCGTTTCCGGGGGACGGCGGTCGGTGTTGTTGAAGCTGTCGTCCGCGCTCGCCGCGAAGGACGTCCTCTCGTTCACCCTCTCCTACTCGGCCGGAACCAAGGGCAACCCGACGACGGGCGTCACCTCGCAGATCGGGTACTCGCCCGCGTCCGCCAACTCGGCCGATCAGCGGGGCGTGAACGTGTCGTACGCCAACCAGCCCGGGAGCTGACCGCGGGCTCCCGCCCTCGGACGGCGCGGTGCGGATTCAACCGCCCGCGGTCGTCCACGCCTGGCCGCGGACGCGGAGCCCGAGGGTGACGGCCCGGGCGAGCAGGTAGACGCCGAAGAACGCGGCCGAAAGCCACGCCAACCCGCCCGCACCGCCGCCCGCCCACACGGCGACCGCGACGAGGGCGGGCACGTACGGCACGAGGTTGAGCACGCCCGCGAGCGCGAGATAGCGCGCGTCTCCGGCGCCGATGAGCACGCCGTCGAGCACGAACACGACCGCGGCGAGCGGCTGCGCGACGGCGAGCACCAGGAGTGCGGGCTGGATCAGGGCCGCGACCGCGGGGTCGCCCGTGAAGATCAGCCCGACCACCCCCGAGGCTGCCGCGATGACGGCCCCCACGGCGACGCCGAACCAGAGTCCCCAGGCGACCGTGCGCTGCAGGACGCGGCGGACGGTCGCGAGATCGCCCGCGCCGAGACCGGCACCGATCAGGGCCTGAGCCGCGATGGCCAGGGCGTCGAGCGCGAACGCGGCCGTCGAGAAGATCGTGAAGGCGATCTGCCACCCCGCGAGTTCGGCCGAGCCGAGCTGGGTGGCGACGGCGACCGTGGCGAGGAACGCCACCCGAAGGCTCAGGGTGCGCAGGAACAGCCATCCGCCCGATCGGGCGGTCCCCCCGAGCCCCGCGCGTTCGGGACGAAGGGATGCCGTGTGCCGACGCGCGAGCCGCCCCACCACGACCACGTACGCACCGACCATCGCCCACTGCGCCACGACCGTGCCCGCCGCGGAGCCCGCGATCCCCCACCCGAACCCGTAGATGAAGACGGCGTTGAGGGCCGCGTTGGCTGCGAACCCGACGCCCGCGATCCACAGCGGGGTCACGGTGTTCTGGAGGCCGCGGAGGAGGCCCGTCGCCGCGAAGACGATGAGCATGGCCGGCAGGCCCCACATCGAGATCGACAGGTAGACGCGGGCGTTCTCGGCGACGTCGGGTGCGGCGCCGAACGCGTCGACCACGGCCGGCGTCGCCCACACCCCGGCGACGGCGAGGACGGCTCCCAGCGTGAGGGCGAGCCACATGCCGTCGATGCCGACGGAGACGGCGCGCCCCATCTCTCCCGCCCCGAAACGGCGCGCCACCACGGGAGTGGTGGAGTAGGCGAGGAAGACCATGAGCCCGACGACGGTGTGCAGGACCGCGCCCGCGATACCGAGACCGGCGAGCGGGGCGACGCCCAGGTGCCCGACCATGGCGCCGTCGACGATGAGGAACAGCGGCTCGGCGATCAGCGCACCGAGCGCGGGGACGGCCAGCCGGAGGATCGACCGATTGAGCGTCTCGGGCGGTCGGGTGCTCACGCGTCGAGCCTAAGACGACCCGCCGACATCGCCGGGGAGGCGTCGCGGTTCACGCGGCGCGGCTCGCGCGGTGCGCGGCGCGCCCCACGCAACGCGTCCCGCGCCACCCCACCCCGCGCCGCCCCACCCGCCGCGCCCCCACGCAACGCCGCCCCACGCAATCTCGGCATCCCCAGCCCGCACCGAACATGGGGCATTTATCCTGGCTGAATGACCGAGACCCCCCGTTCCGGTCTCGCGCTCGAAGAGCTGAGCGACGAGATCCGCCCGCAGGACGATCTGTTCCGACACGTGAACGGCCGTTGGCTCGAGCGCACCGAGATCCCCGAGGACAAGGCGCGCTGGGGCGCGTTCCACCTGATCGCCGAGCAGGCCGAGAAGGACGTCCGCACGATCGTCGAGGAGTCGCAGCAGGCCGAGCCGGGCACCGAAGCCCGCAAGATCGGCGACCTGTTCGCGAGCTTCATGGACACCGCCCGCATCGACGAGCTCGGCCGCACGCCGATCGAAGACCAGCTGCGGCGCGTCGACGACGTCCACGAGGTCGCGGACCTCCTCCGCCTCACGGGCGAGCTGGAGCGCGAGGGCATGAGCGGCCTGATCGCCCTCTTCGTCGAGCCCGACCCGGGCGATCCGACGCGCTACGTCCCCGTGCTGTACCAGGGCGGCATCTCGATGCCGGACGAGAGCTACTACCGTCTCGACAACTTCGCCGAGACACGCGACGCCTACCGCGCGCACATCGAGCGCATCCTCGACCTGGCGGGCGTTCCCGACGCGGCGGATGCCGCTGCCCGGGTGTTCGCCCTCGAGACCGAGATCGCGGCGCACCACTGGTCGCGCGAAGACAGCCGTGACGCGGTCAAGACCTACAACCTGAAGTCGTGGGACGACACGGTCGCCCTCGCCGGCGTCGACCTGGAGCCGTGGCGCGCCGGTGTCGCGCCCGGGCACGAGGCCGCCCTCGCCGAGGTCGTGGTCTACCAGCCCAGCTTCGTGGAGGCGCTCGGCTCCCTGCTGACGCCGGAGCGTCTCGACGACTGGAAGGCCTGGCTGCGCTTCAAGATCGTGCACGCCTCCGCCGCGTTCCTCCCCGACGCGTTCGTCGCCGAGAACTTCTCGTTCTACGGCACGCAGCTCACCGGGGTACCGGTGAACCGCGAGCGGTGGAAGCGGGGGGTGAGCCTCACCGAGGCCGCCCTGGGCGAGGCGATCGGCAAGGTGTACGTCGAGCGGCACTTCCCGCCGGCGGCGAAGGACGCGATGGACGGACTCGTCGCCCACCTCATCGAGGCCTACCGGCGCTCGATCGCGGCGCTCGAGTGGATGACCGCCGAAACGCGCGAGCGCGCTCTGGCCAAGCTCGAAGCCTTCACGCCCAAGATCGGCTACCCCGTCCGCTGGAAGGACTACGGCGACCTCGAGATCCTCGCCGACGACCTGATCGGCAACGTCCGTCGGGCCAACATCTGGGAGCACGACCGTCAGCTCGCCAAGGTCGGTCAGCCGATCGACCGCGACGAGTGGCACATGACGCCGCAGACGGTGAACGCGTACTACAACCCGCTCATGAACGAGATCGTCTTCCCCGCGGCGATCCTGCAGTACCCGTTCTTCGACGCCGACCGCGACGCCGCCGCCAACTTCGGCGGGATCGGCGCCGTGATCGGGCACGAGATCGGGCACGGCTTCGACGACCAGGGCAGCCGTTTCGACGGCGACGGGTCGCTGCGCGACTGGTGGACGGATGCCGATCGCGCGGCGTTCGAGGAGCGGACGAAGGCCCTCATCGCGCAGTACGACGCGCTCGTCCCCGAGGGGCTGTCCGAGGAGCACCACGTCAACGGCGCGCTGACGATCGGCGAGAACATCGGCGACCTCGGGGGACTCGGCATCGCCATCTCGGCGTACCGCCTCTCGCTCGAGGCCGAGGGTCTCGACCCCGAAGGTCCGGTCGTCGACGGGCTCACCGGCATCCAGCGTCTCCTGTTGAGCTGGGCGCAGGTGTGGCAGCAGAAGGGCCGGGATGCCGAGACCATCCGCCTTCTCACCATCGATCCGCACTCTCCCAACGAGTTCCGTTGCAACCAGATCGTGCGTAACATCGATGCGTTCTACGAGGCGTTCGAGGTCACCGAGAGCGACGCTCTCTGGCTGGACGCCGACCAGCGCGTCACCATTTGGTGAGGCGGAGTTTGTTGCTCTTCTGACCCGGAAGGAGCCACGCTCGTGGGCATGCCCCCGGTTCCCGAGCCCGCCGCCCCCGAGCCCCTCGGCGGGGCCGTCGAGTCGTCACGACGCGATGCGCCCGCGCTCCGGGGGGCCGGGCGGAAAGGTCCGAAGCGCCTCCCGCGGCGCGCGGCAGCCGGGCGGCGCTCGTTCACCGCGACGCTGCGAGCGCTCGACGAGCTCGCGGCGTCGGGGGCGCGTGTCTCCGTGCGCATCGACGAGCTCGACGGCGGGTCGCAGGTGCTCGTCGGCGACGACTTCCTGACGCTGCCCGTCGGCGGCCTCGGGGTCGTTCCGCTCCTCGTCGAGGTGGCGGCATCCATCGAGGCGGGCACGATCGACGCGCTCGAGATCATCGATCGCTCGACGGTGCACGGCGCGGCGGTCGGCGGTATGTGGCAGCACCTGAAGGCACCGGCGCTGCCGATCGCGGACGTCGCCGTGCTCGCCGCCTCGGCGGGCGATGCTCTGGCCGCGAATGCTCTTCTGCAGCGCGTCGGTCTCCAGGCGGTGCGGGCGCGATCGGAGCAGCTGGGGCTGCGGCGAACGGCTCTGCTCGACCGGTTCCGCGACGACCGCGGCCCCGACGACGCCCCGCACGTGGCCCTGTCGACCGCCCGCGAGATGGCGCAGTTGTTCGCGGGGCTCGTGAACTCGACGGTGGTGTCACCGGGCGTCAGCGCCCAGGTGGCGGAGTGGTTGAGTCTGAACCACGACCTCGCGCTCGTGGCATCCGCCACCGGCCTCGATCCGTTCGCGCACGAGAACGACCAGCACGGCCTGCTGTTCATCAACAAGACGGGCCGCGCCCCGGGCGTGCGGGCCGAGGCGGGGGTGCTCGGGGGACCGCGTGCGGGCGTGGCGTACGCGCTCATCGTCAACTTTGACGATCTCTCCATCTCGCACCGTCTGCGGGCGCACGACGCGTTCCGGGTGCTCGGCGTCGAACTGATGGAGTACGTGTACTGACCCTCAGGCGCGGATGCTCCAGACGCTCCGCGAGCTCGCGGCGACCGCCGTCGCGACGACGATGATCGCCGCGCACCCGAGGAGCACCGGGACCGTCCCCGCGGCGTGCGCGAGGGGACCGACGACGATCTCGCCCAGGGGGACGGCGACGAAGGACCCCACCATGTCGTACGAGTACACGCGCGACAGAGCGTCTCGGGGGACGTGTGCCTGGAGGGATTGATCCCAGGCGATCGCGAAGAGCTCGATCGCGAAGCCGCCGAGGGCGAAGGCCGCGACGAGCGCCGGGAGAGTCGGGGCGAGAGCGAGCGTCGCCACCGGAAGAGCCGCGGATGCCATGGCCGCGACGCCGATGCCCAGGGCGCGCCGCGGCCGCCACCGCAGGGCGAGGAGTGCTCCCAGGGCGAAGCCCGCCGTCTGCGCCGCGATCACGAGGCCCCAGCCCCCGCGTCCGAAGGTCTCGTCGGCGACGAGGGGCCCCAGGACCGTGGTGGCACCCGTGAACGCGGCGTTCAGCACGGCGAACTGGAGCACGACGATCCAGATCCACCGACGGCTCGAGAATTCCCGCCACCCGTGGCGCAGCTCGGCGAGGACCGAGGCGCCGGCCGCGGAGCGCGGGGGTGTGCGGGCGAGCCGGAGGCGCGAGAACAGCGCGGCCGCCCCGGCGAATGCGACGGCGTCGATGACGAGGCCCCAGCCCGGACCGATGAGGGCGATCACGGCCGCCCCCACCGACGCCCCGAGGATGCTCCCCGCGTTCAGCCCCAGCCGCAGCCAGGCGTTGGCCGGGCGGAGCAGCGCGTCGGGCACGGTGTCGGGGACGAGCGCGGCCGCCGCCGGCAGGCTCACGGCGGCGACCGCCCCGTTCACGACGCCGAGCAGGGCGAGCGACCAGACGGCGGCGGTGCCCGTGAGCACGAGGGCGGCGACGAGGCCCTGGCTGGCGGCCGCGGCGAGCGACGCGCCGACGAGGACGACGTTGCGCGGAAGGCGGTCGGCGATCACCCCGCCGAACAGCAGCATGCCGACGTTCGCGAGGGAGCGCGCGGCCACCACGACGCCGAGATCGGCCGCGGATCCGGTCAGATCGAGCACCGCGAAGGCGAGGGCGATCGGCGCGACGGCGTTGCCCACGATGGCGGTGGTACGTGCGGCGAGAAGCCATCGGAAGGGCGCGTGCGCCAGGGGGCCGGGTGCGGTGTCGTTCATCGGGTCCGCCGCAGCGGGAACAGGGCCGCCGTCATCGAGACGGGTCGAGTCCCCGGCGTGCGCGGCGGCTGCGCCGCGGCATGGAGCAGAGCGGATGCCTCGCCGACGTGCTGTACGACACGGCGCCAGACGGCGGGATCGAGCCACAGCTCCGCGTCGGTGCTGAGGGCCGGCCCGTCGACGCGGTGGCGCGCGCGCCGACGCAGTTCGTCGGAGAGCGCGTCGATGTACTCGGCCTCCGCCTCCGCGGAGCGCGTGACGCCCGGGGCGTCGACGTCGTAACGCCGCGACGACGCCTCGTGTCGATAGCGCTTGGCGTCGCCGCCGCGGACGCGCTCGACCTCCACCACGCGGATGAGCCCCGCCCGTTCGAGAACGCGGAGGTGATAGCTGGCCGAGGCCTGCGAGACCCCGAGCTCGCGACCCGCGTCCGCCGCGCTGAGAGCGGTCGCCGTGAGGAGCGACAGCAGTCTCAGGCGGAGCGGGTGCGCGAGGGCGCGCAGTTCGTCGAGCGAGGCCATACGTGCCATGGTGAACGGTCGGCGAGGAACCGTCAAATGCTTCTTTGGGGGTGGGCGAGCCGTGCCCTCGACGCGAGAACACCCGACGAATTCCGCGCGATCACGAGGGAATCGCGCGCTTTTGTCACGAAATCATCTCGACCCTTGTCTAAACATATGACGTATGGCCTATGCTGGCATCCGGTCACCCGACCTCGTCGAAGAAGACAGGAGCTTCCGCAATGACGCAGCATGTTTCTCGCGCTCATCGTCGCCTCGCCCTCGTGGGCGGAGTCGCCGTGGCGTCCGCCCTCGCCCTCACCGCGTGCAGCCCGAGCACCGGTACCGGCGGCAATGAGTCCGACAACCAGTACGGCTTCACCGCCGCGGAGCAGGACCCCTCCAGCGCCATCACCGTGTGGGTCGACTCGTCGCGCGAGCCTCTCGCGCAGGCGTTCGAGAAGGCCAACCCGGACGTGAAGATCAACATCGAGACCTACGACGGCGGCTCCGGCGGCTCGGGCTCGTTCCAGCAGAAGGTCGCGCTGTTCGACCAGTCCGGTGAGGGCTGGCCCGACGTCGTCTTCTCGACCCAGCAGAACGACACCTCGTGGGCCTCGAAGGAGAACAACGGACAGCAGGCGTTCGCCGCTCCGCTGAACAAGGGGTTCTTCGACCAGAGCTTCCTCGACGGCTTCACCAAGGGCGCGCTCGGCCCCATGACCGTCGACGACACGGTGTACGGCCTCCGCAACGACCTCGCTCCGGTGCTGTTCTGGTACAACAAGCCGCTGCTCGACCAGTTCGGCTACTCCGTCCCCACCACCTGGGAGGACTACGAGGCACTGAGCGACAAGATCGCCGCTGAGCACCCCGGCTACATCCTCGGCTCGGTCGGCGACTCGTTCCAGGCGCCGTACGTGTACTACTGGGGCGCCGAAGCCCCGATCTTCCAGGTCGACGGCAACACCTTCACCTCGAACTTCTCCGACCCCAACTCGAAGAAGGCCACCGACCTCATCGACCACATGCTCGCCAACGGCACGCTCGTGACCGACAGCGTGTTCGGCGCCGACTTCGTCTCCAAGTACAAGGACAAGCTCGTCGGCATCCCCGGCCCCGCCTGGTACGCCGGCGCGCTGTTCGACAACGAGAAGAGCCTGAACTACACCGCCGGCACCATCGGTGCGGGAGCCCCGCTCTCGTGGTCGGGTGGCGACAAGGTCACCGGCAACGTCGGTGGCGGTGTCTGGTACGCCTCGAGCCACTCGAAGAACCTCGAGGCCGTCAAGAAGTTCCTCACGTACGCCACCAGCTCGGACGACGCCGTCAAGCTCGCGTCCGGCCTGCCGGCCTACCAGTCCGCGGCCGACGCATGGCTGAAGGAGCAGGCGGCGCAGGGCTTCTTCACCGGCGACCTGCAGTCGAGCGTCTCGACGGCGGCCAGCTCGGTCTGGCAGGGCTGGGGCTACCCGAGCTTCAGCGTCGAGGCCGCGTTCTCGAAGGCCGCGCTCCCGGTCATCACCGCCGGTAAGCCCCTCTCGGATGCCACTCAGGCCTGGCAGACCGAGATGGACAACCAGGCGCAGGTCCAGGGCTACGACGTCAAGAAGTAACCCGCACCCCTTTCGGGCTGGCCGCATTCGCCCCGCGGATGCGGCCAGCCCCTTCCCCCCGAGAACGGACGTGAGCATGCTCTCTCTGCGTCGAGCCCAGTCGACGTTCGGCTACCTGATGGTCAGCGGATACGTCGTGCTGCTCCTGGCGTTCGGCATCCTGCCGACCCTCTACGCCGCGTACCTGGCGTTCACCAAGGACGGAGCCTTCGTCGGCTTCGACAACTTCCTCAAGACGGTGCAGGACTACCGGTTCCTCCCGGCCGTCGGTCACGTCGCGGCGTTCATCGCCATCTGGCTGACCAGCCTCGTCATCATCGTCGTGATCCTCGCGGTGATCGTGCACGCGATCCGTGTGCGGTGGCTGTCGTCCGCGTCGCGCTTCATCTTCTACATCCCGGGGGCGCTCGCCGGTGCGTCGAGCGTGCTGCTGTGGCTCTTCATGCTCGACCCGACCGTGAGTCCCGTGAGCGGACTGCTGCGGGCGCTCGGCTTCAACACGTTCGTCGACGTCGTCGGCAACGAGGGCAACCTCCCCGTCGTCTTCACCGTCATCGCCTTCTGGGCCGGAGCCGGCGGCTGGATCGTCATCATGTACGGCGCCCTGAACAACATCAACGTCGAGCTCATGGAGGCCGCCCGCATCGACGGCGCCGGCCCGATCGCCACCGCCTGGTACATCCAGATCCCGCTGCTGCGGAAGTGGATCTCGTACATGGCCGTGATGTCGTTGGCCGCCGGCACCCAGCTCTTCGTCGAGCCGCGCGTGCTCTCGCAGGCCAGCAAGGGCGTCGTCGGTCTCGACTACTCCCTGAACCAGGTCGCCTACCTCTACGCCTTCCGCCAGAACGACTTCAACGGCTCGGCGGCCATCTCGCTCATGCTGCTGGTCGTCGCCGCCGGTCTTGCGGCCTTCTTCGTCTTCCGAGGAGGACTCTTTGAACGCGACTAAGTCCCGCGCGACCGCGCGCACAGTGACCCCCGCGGCCTTCCTCGGGAAGGCTTTCGTCACCGTCGTCATCCTGTTCTTCGTCTTCGTCTTCGGGATGCCGATCGTCTGGCTCCTGCTGGCGCCGACGAAGTCATCCACCGAGCTGACCGGCCAGCCGCCGTTCTCCTTCGGCTCCTTCGCCACGATCGCCGACAACTGGGCGCGATTGAGCGAGTTCCAGAACGGCATCATCTGGCAGTGGACCGGCAACGCCGCGCTCTACACGGGAGTGGCGCTCGTCATCACCCTCATCGTGACGATCCCCGCGGGGTACGCGCTCGCGATGACCCGGTTCCGCTTCCGCGGGCTGCTGCTCATCCTGACGCTCGTGGTCATGCTCATCCCCAACACCGCCCTCGTGCTGCCGGTGTTCCTCGAGATGAGCGCGCTCAAGCTCGTCGGCACCCCGTGGGCCGTCATCCTGCCGTTCTCGTTCTTCCCGTTCGGGGTGTACCTCACGTACATCTACTTCACGACGAGCGTGTCGCAGGACCTCCTGAACGCCGCGCGAATCGACGGCGCGAGCGAGATGCGGGTCTTCCGGTCGGTGGCGCTGCCGCTCGCGACGCCCGTGATCGCGCTGGTCGGCTTCTTCAACCTCGTCGGCAACTGGAACAACTACTTCCTCCCCTTCGTGATGGAACCCGGCCGCAAGGCTCCCATCCAGGTGGGCCTCGCCGAGCTGCTGTCGAACGTGCCGTTGTTCAACCCCACCTCCTCGGCATCCGTCACTCTCGATCTCCCGGTGATGGCGCTCGCCACGATCGTGTCCATCGCGCCGATCCTCATCGTGTTCCTGTTCTCGCAGCGATTCCTCGTCGAAGGAATGACGGCGGGCGGGACGAAGGAATGACCCCGGTCACCCGGGTGGAAGAGGTTCACTCATGAAGATCACGGGATACCGCCTGATCAACACCACGCTCGACTGGGGGCGTCCGGTCGGCGACGTCAACGGCTACATCGCCTCGGGCGTCACCGCCCTCCCGCTCGTCATCGTCGAGACCGACGAGGGCATCGAGGGGGTCGGGATGGGGATGCACGACGGCATCCCGCAGCTCTTCGAGGCCGTCGAGGGCGAGGACCCGCGGGCGACGTCGTGGTTGTACGACCGCATGATCGCGCGCATGTTCAAGAACGGGCACGGGGGTGCCGTGTTCGGGGGCATCGGGGCGCTCGACAGCGCCTTCTGGGACATCAAGGCGAAGGCCCTCGGCGAACCGCTGTGGCGTCTGCTCGGAGGACGGGACCGCTTCATCCCGGGATACGCGTCGGGGCTCGACATCGCCCTCGACTCCGCGGGGCTCGCAGAGTTCTACTCCTCGATGCGCGAGCGCGGATTCACCGCCGCGAAGCTGAAGGGGGGACGCAATTATCGGCACGACGCCGAGCGCCTCGCTCTCGTACGGGACGTGCTCGGTGAGGCGACCGACGAACCGCTCGTGATGCTCGACGCGAACGAGTCGTGGAACCTCCCGCAGGCCATCCGCTACATCCAGCACCTCGAGCAGACCGTCGAGATCGCGTGGGTCGAGGAACCGCTGCGGCGGTGGGACGCGTCCGGCCTGCGCCGATTGCGGGATGCCATCTCCCCGGCCGTCGCGACGGGCGAGAACCTCACGGGCCTCGAGCAGTACCGACAGCTCTTCGACGCGGAGGCCGTCGACATCGTCCAGGCGGCCGCCGTCTGGGGGGTCACCCACTCGCTCCGCGTCGCGGTCGCCGCGCACGCGAGGGATCTCCCGGTCAGCCCGATCGGGATGACGTCCAACCCGTCGACGATGGCGGTGGCGACGGCGATCCCCAACCACCTGCTGACCGAGGTCACCACCGCACAGATGCCGACGGGCATCACCGTCGACTACGAGGTGGCCGACGGCGGCCTCGTTCTCGGTGATCTCCCCGGGGGAGGGATCGCGATCGACGAAGCGCTCCACGCGGGCGAGGCGGACTTCGTGTGGGGCGGGGAGAAGGGCCCTCACGTGCGTGACAGTCGGACCGGTCTGGAACTCGGCGTCCGCCGGAGCGTGGAGCGGTAGGCGGAGTAGAGTGCTCTCCATGCTTCCCGCCACCGAGCCGCGCGCCGGGGTGCCGAAGCGCGGGCAGATCGACCGGATCGGGGCGCGGGTCCTCGAGGAGCTCGTCGAGTCGATCGTCACGGGTGCGGTCGCCATCGGGGAGTATCTGCCCCCGGAGCAGGCTCTCTGCGACGAGTTCGGCGTCAGCCGCACGGTCATCCGCGAGTGCATCAAGAGGATCCAGGAGAAGGGTCTCGTCGAGGTCGCCCAGGGCCGCGGTACGCGCGTGCGCCCCTTCAACGACTGGAACGTGCTCGATCCGCTCGTCTTCGACTCCCTCGTGCGCCACGACGAGTCGCTCGGCGTGCTCGACGAGGTGAGCGTGGTGCGCGCCGCGCTCGAGGGCGTCATGGCCGGCGAGGTCGCGGCCACCGGCAGCCACGAGTCGCGGGTGCAGATCCAGGGCCACCTGCACGACATGCGGCGCCTGCAGGACGACAACCCCGCCTTCCTCGAAGCGGACATGCAGTTCCACCTGTCGGTCATGGCGGCATCCAAGAATCAGATCGCGGCGACCATCGCGCGCTCGTTCTTCGTGCGCCCGCGCCAGAGCGCCCGGTGGGACGGCAACAACCCCGTCGACGCGGTGCCCCGCACGCTCGCCGAGCACGAGCGCGTGTTCGAGGCGATCGAGGCGGGCGATTCGGCGGCGGCCCGCGTGGCGATGGAAGAGCACATCCTCGGCTCGTGGCGCCGTCGACGTCTCCCCGACGGGGCGCACCACCTCAGCCCCTGACACCCGCTGCCTCAGCAGGACGCGAAGCGCAATCCCTCCTTCGTGTTCCGTCTCCGGTGCGACCCTGGTGCCCTTCATCGACCGAAGGGATGCCGTCATGTCCGATTCCACCGCCCCCACCGACCCGTTCGCCGACCCCGCGGGGCCGTCCGGGCACTCGATCACCGACTGGACCGACCTCGGTCGGGAGATGTGGTCGTACCTGACCGGCCGCGGCGCCGCCGTGAACTACTCGTTCGTCGACATGACGATCGAGGTGCCGCGCGACATCGGCCCGGACGCTCCGCGCGCCACGTGGAAGCTCAACGGCACCCTCCGCGTCACGACCAGCGACGACACCGCGGCGGGTTCCGACCCGTACCGCGGCAACTGAGAGGCGGCGCCGACATGGTGCGCCTCGACATCGACCTCGCCTTCGCCGAACAGGACGGAGGGGCGGATGCCGGCATCACTCCGTTCGAGGGGACGATCACCGCCGCGGGGTCGGAGGTTCGTGTTGTGATCAACGATCCGTCGCGGTTGCCCGGCAATGGCCGCCGCACCCTCGCGGAGCTGTCGACCGTGGCCGACGCGCTCGCCGCGCGCGGGATCTCCGTGCGGGTCGAGGGGCCGGACGGCCCGATCCTGCACCTCGGCGACGTGCGCAGCAGCGTCCTGCAGCGCGCGGTCACCGGCTCGGCTCACATCCGGCTCGGCTCGGTCGCGGCCGTCGCCCCGCTGCTCGTGCGGCGCGGTAGTGGCCGGGGTCCGTCGGTGCCGGTGCCGCCCGGAACGCGGATGCCGCTCGTGCCCACGGTCAACCGAAGGGTGCGGCGACGGGTCACGACGACGCACTACACGCCGGGCTCCGGTCGGCCGCGCCTCATCTTCGCCGTCGGCTCGGCGACCTGGGACGGCAAGCCGCCGCGCGAGTTCGACCTGCTGCCCGAGCGCACGGTCATCGGATCGGGTGACGAGGCCGACCTGCGCCTGCCGGGCTTGGCGCCCGTGCACGCCGAGATCCGGCACGAGGGCGACGACGAGTACGTCCTCTACGGCTTCGACGAGGTCGGGGGCGGCGGGTCGTCCGTCGAAGGGCGACGCGGTGACGGCCGGATCCTGCGCACGGGCGCGCGGATCGAACTCGGCGACTGGCGCTTGGCGTACTTCCGCGCGGAGTTCGCCGATCACGGCCGCCCGTACGGCGGACGCGTCGGCGGCGAGCTGTCGGACCAGCGCAAGCAGCCCCCGCGCGGCGGCACGGGCCCCCTGAGCCGCGCGACGGATCCCGACTGACGCGCGGCGGCCCGCCCCGCCCCGCCCCGCCGGCCCGGCCGCCCCGCCCGGCCCGCCCCGGCCGCCCCGGCCCGCCCGTCGCCGAGACCGCACTCGTTTGCCGAGGCCGCCTGCCGTTACACGCAAACGCGTGCGGCCTCACCAATCACGTGCGTTCTCGGGGTCGCGGCGGCTGGCGGGGCCGCGAGACGCCGCGCCGGCGGTCGCCGGGCGCGTCAGAAGACGATCGTGTGGTTGCCGTGGCGGATGACGCGGTCTTCCGCGTGCCACAGCACCGCGCGTGACAGCACCTGACGTTCCACGTCGGCGCCGCGGCGGGCGAGCTCGGCCGCGGAGTCGGCGTGCGTCACGCGCACGGTGTCCTGCTCGATGATCGGGCCCTCGTCGAGGTCGCTCGTGACGTAGTGCGAGGTGGCGCCGATGAGCTTGACCCCGCGCTCCTTCGCCTTCTTGTAGGGCTCGGCGCCGATAAAGGCAGGCAGGAACGAGTGGTGGATGTTGATCACCGGCACCCCGATCTTCTCGAGGAAGTCGGGCGAGAGGATCTGCATGTACCGGGCGAGCACGACGAAGTCGACGTTTCCGACCAGCAGTTCGAGGATGCGCGCTTCGGATGCCGACTTGTCGGGGCCGGGCGTGGAGGGGACGTGGAAGAACGGGACGCCGAACGACCGCACGTCCTCGGCCGCGGTGGTGTGGTTCGACACGACCATCGGGATGCTCACGGGGAGGTCGCCGCGTCGGTGTCGCCACAGCAGGTCGAGGAGGCAGTGGTCCTGCTTCGAGGCGAGGATCGCCATGCGCTTGGGCGTGGAGAGGTCGGTGAGCGTCCACTCCAGCTCGAAGCCGTCGCCGAGCGTCTTGGCCAGGTCGGCCTCGATCTCGGGGAAAGCGGCGGCGAGGTCGGGACGGAAGAACACGACCCGCTGGAAGTACGCGCCCCCGCGAGGGTCGTCGGAGTACTGGTCGAAGGCGACGATGTTGCCGCCCTGTCGAGCGATGAGCGCCGACACCGCGGCGATGATGCCGGGGGTGTCGCTGCCGTGGACGATGAGGCACGCGTGATCGGGCTGCAGGTGGGGGCTCGCGGAGACCATCGGACCATTCTGCCGTGCCCGCGTGAGGTCGCCGACCACACCTCGTTCCGGTTCGGCTGCGATCAGAGTCGGACCACGATCTTGCGCGCCGAGACCCCCGCCCGCTGCCGGTCGAGGGCGTTCTGGATCGCCTCGAGTCCGGTGCCGACGACCATCGGCTCGGGCAGGGGGGCGCAGGCGCCCGTCGGCCAGGAGGCGGGGCACCACCTCTCCCCACAGCCGCGGCCCGAGAGCGTCGTCGCGCAGGCTGCTTCCCCACACGAAGGCGGCACGGATGCCACGGCGCCGGGCTCGCAGCATCGACCGCGCCGTCGCGAGCCCGATGCGCGAGAAGGTCGGGATCATGGCGGGGAACAGGCGCCGGCGGCCGACCAGGCCGGCGAGCGAGTACGGGGTGCTGGCCAGCGCGAGGCGCGTGCCGCCCGTGCGCGCGAGGATGTCGATGCACGCGTCCGCCGACCCCGCACCGAGCGCGACGGCGCCGATGACGGGGCGTGAGCCGATGGCGGCGACGAGGTCATCGACGGCCGTCGGGGAGCCGTGGTCCGCGACGGCGTCGGCTCCGAGCGATCGCACGAGGTCGGCGTTGCGCGGCGAGGCGGTGCTGACGACCTCGTAGCCGGCGGCGCGCGCGAGCTGGACGGCGTTCATCCCGACGCTGGTCGACCCGCCCCAGACCACCACCACGCCGGCGTCGCCGTCCGCGGTGTCGACGGAGGGAAGGGGGAGCCCCAGGTGGGCGGGTTGGAACAGGGCACAGGCCGCGGTCGACAGGCCGAGGGGGAAGACCGCCGCCTCTTCGTCGGTCAGCGATGCGGGGGTCGCCGCCGTCAGTCGCTCGCTCAACACGGTGGCATCCTGGAACGCGCCCTCGCGGAGCGGGTCGCGCCCGCGGTCGGTGCCGGTCGCGAGGCCGAAGACCCGCTGGCCGACGCGGAAGCGCGTGACGTTCGCGCCGATCGCGAGCACGTCGCCCGCGACGTCGGAGCCGAGGACCGCGGGGGTGCGGAGCCACCGATACGTGACCCGGCTGGTGCCCTGGATCACCCAGTCGACGGGATTGACCGCGACGGCCCGCACCCGGACGAGGACTTCGTCGGGGGCGGGTGTCGGGGTGGGCAGCGTCGTCGCGGTCAGGCGGGCGCGGGGTGCGGGCATGATCGCCGCAGCGTGGGAGGACATCGGAGCCTTTCCGCAGTGATGACACGAGGTGTCTTCACTATAGACCTGATGACACTCGATGACATCACCTATGCTCGGACGCATGGCGAGATGGGCTCCGGACACGAGAGAGCGGCTCCGCGTCGCCGCGTTGGAGCTCTTCGAGGAGCGCGGCTTCGGCGCGACGACCGTGCCCGACATCGTCGAGCGGGCCGGCGTGACGCGGAGGACGTTCTTCCGCCATTTCAGCGACAAGCGCGAAGTCTTCTTCGGCGACGACGAGATTCCGGCCCGGGCGAGGGACATGCTCGCCGCCGCCCCGGTCGCCGCCTCGCCCTTCTCAGTCGCCTGGACGGGTCTGCGCGTGCTCGCCGTGGAGCGGTTCGAGCCGCGGCGCGAGCAGATGGCGGCCTCCCGTCGGATCATCGAGGCCGAGCCCGCTCTCCGAGAACGCGACCTGCAGAAGCAGGCCGACCTGCGCGAGGCGATCCGCGCGGGATGCACCGCACGGGGCAGCGATCCCCTCACGTCACGGGTCGTGGCGGGTCTCACCGTCGAGCTGTTGCAGACCGCCCTCGAGCGCTGGTTGGCGGATGAGGACCGGATGCCGTTGACCCGCCATCTCGACGAGGTCCGCCAGCGCATGTCCGACGTGCTCGGCGACCTTGCGTCCTGACCGCGCGCCTCCTCCTCCCGGGCAGCGGCGGACCGATGTCGGTGGGCGCGGATAGCCTGGAACCGTGACCGAAACCCTGCGCCTGGACCGCCCCGGGTGGCGCACGTGGTTGCTGTGGGGGATCGGTCTCCTCGCGTACGTCGTGTCGATCGTGAACCGCACCTCGCTCTCGGCCGTGGGCGTCGACGCGGCCACCCGCTTCCACGCCGACGCCTCGGCGCTGTCGATGTTCGCCGTGATCCAGCTCTTCGTCTACGGCGCGATGCAGATTCCCGTCGGCCTCCTCCTCGATCGGTTCGGCGCGCGCCCGATCATCGCGACCGGCATGCTGCTGATGGCGGCGGGCCAGCTCGTGATGGCGTTCGCCGATGCGGTGGGGATCGGCATCCTGGCCCGTGTGCTCATCGGCGCGGGCGACGCGGCGATCTTCCCGAGCGTGCTGCGCGTGATCGCGACGTGGTTCCCCGCTCAGAGAGCGCCTCTGCTCGTGCAGCTCACCGGGATCATCGGGCAGTTCGGGCAGATCATCGCGGTCGTACCGCTCGCCGCCCTTCTGCACGCGACGAGCTGGAGCGTCGCGTTCGGCAGCGTCGCCGGTCTCGGCGTGCTCTTCGGTGTGCTGACGTACCTGATCATCCGCAACCGTCCTCCCGAACGACGCTCCGACCCGGTCGACACGTCCGTCGACACGCAGACGGGCGCGATCCGGGTCGTGAAGTCCTCCGCCGACCTGCGGCAGGGCTTCCGCGAGTCGTGGGCGCACCCGGGAACGCGGCTGGGCTTCTGGTCGCACTTCGCCACGCCGTTCGCGGGCACCGCGTTCATGCTGCTGTGGGGTTTCCCGTTCCTCACCGCGGGTGAAGGACTGGCTCCGGCCACCGCGTCGCTCATCATGACCACGCTCGTCTTCTTCGGCATCCTGTGCGGTCCAGTGATCGGCGCGCTGTCGAGTCGGCATCCGACGCGGCGCTCGCGCTGGCTCGTGCTGCCGACGGTGGTGTTCCAGGCCGCGGTGTGGATCGTCGTCATCGTCTGGCCGGGGCCTGCGCCGGTGTGGCTGCTGATCGTGCTGATGTTCGCGCTGTCGACCGGCGGACCCGCGTCGATGATCGCGTTCGACCACGCCCGCACGTTCACGCCGAGCCACCGACTCAGCACCGCGACGGGCATCGTGAACGGCGGCGGGTTCCTCGCGGCGCTCCTGGCGATCCTGTTCATCGGCATCGCGATGGACGTGCAGGGAGCCGGCACCCCCGACACCTACTCCCTGGATGCCTTCCGCTGGGCGTTCCTCATGCAAGTGCCGCTGTGGCTCGTCGGGGGCATCGCGATCGCGGTCGAGCGCGGGCGCACGATCCGCCACGTCGGCGGGATCGACAAGCTGCCCCGCTGACGGCTCACGCCTGACCGGTCAGGCGGCTCCACAGCTCGCCGAGGATCGGGACGACGTCGGAGGCGCGCTCCGCGGATCCGGATGCCACGGCCACGAGCGGGAACACCGTCACCGCCAGCGCGACGACGACGGCGAGCACGACCCACACGATCGCGAAGCCCGTGCGACGGCGGGTGAGCGCGAGAAGGAGGAGCCCCGCGACGACGACGGCGCCGACCAGCGTGACGAGGGTCACGCTCAGCGCGGGGAAGGGGATGAGCCCCGCAGTCGACGCGGTGGTCCCGGCGAGGAAGCCGACGAGCGGAAGGAAGAGCCCCAGCGCGATGAGGACCACGAGTCCTGCGCCGATCCCCGTCGCGATGAAGACGCCCCGCGGGCGACGGGCGGTGGTGATGCGTCCGGCTCTCATCGTGTCGTCTCCTCGTCTGCCCGCGCGGCGCGGGCGTCACGGGTGAGACGAGTCGACGGGGGCCTTCGTCATGCGTCGAGGCTGATCCGGTTCCCCAGGCCCCGGTGCGGCATCCCCTGTCCCACTTATGGCCGGTCGCGTCGCCGCGAACTGGCGAAAAGTGGGACACGAAGCGTCAGAAGTGGGACGAGGGTGTCTGGCGCCGGCGCGGGCGCGGGCACAGTCGCGGGCGCGGGCGCGGGCGCAGGCGCCGTCGCCGGATGCCAGACTCGGGGCATGAGCGAGATCGACATCCGTCCGCTGGGAACGATCGAGGGGATCCACGAGGCCTCTCGTCTCTTCGACGCCGTCTGGGTCGGGGATCGCGCGACGATGCCGGCGAACATCCTGCGGGCGCTCGAGCACTCCGGCAACTACGTCGTCGGGCTCTTCGACGAGGATCGCATGATCGGAGCCTCGGCGGCCTTCTTCGGCCCGCCCGCCGACAGGTCGATGCACTCGCACATCACCGGCGTGCTGCCCGGCTATCAGGGCCGCGGCCTCGGTCGACAGCTGAAGAACCACCAGCGGGAGTGGGCGCTTGAGCGGGGCGTCGGACGCATCACGTGGACCTTCGACCCGCTGATCGCGCGCAACGCGCACTTCAACCTCGCCGCCCTCGGCACGCGCGTGACCGACTACCTCGTCAACCAGTACGGCGAGATGCCCGACGACGTGAACCGCGGCGACGAGTCCGACCGGCTCATGGTCGCGTGGGCGCTCGCCGAGCCGCCCGCGGCCACGCGCGGGGACGCCGAGATCCTGGCCGTCGTGCCCGTGCCCGACGACATCGAGGCTCTCCGCCGCACCGACCCGGCGGCGGCTGCCGAGTGGCGCGTCCGCGTGCGAGACGAGCTGCGGGGGCAGTTGGCATCCGGGCGCCGGATCGGCGGCTTCGACCGCCGGGGCTACCTGATCGTCTGAGGCTCAGGAGCCAGAGACGGGTTCGTCCTTCTCGGCAGCCGCGTCGCCCTGACCCGGACCCGGGCGCACCGCGGCGTCATCGCGCACGTCGATGCGTGTGACGCCGTCGTGCTCGGTCACGTCGAAGCGGGGGGCCGCGTCTTCCTCGGTGGCCTTCGGGGCGCTCGTCAGCTGGTCGTGACGGTTCTCTTCGAAGCTCTTGTCGTCGCTCACGCTCACTCCTTCTCGCCGGCCGAACGCCACGCGTCCGAGTCCATGTGCGAGCCCGCCTGCGGGCCCATCTGCAGCATTCCGCCGTCGACGACCCAGCTGGCACCCGTGACGTACGAGCCCGAGGGGGAGGCGAGGAAGCGGATCACGTCGGCGATCTCCTCGGGCTTGCCCGGGCGGCCGAGCGGGATGCCGGGGCGGTGGGTGCGCTCGGCATCCTCCGACGACATGTCGTTGATCGGGGTGGCGATCTCGCCCGGCGCGACGGCATTCGCGGTGATGCCGTACTGCCCGAGTTCGAGGGCCATCGTCTTGATGAGGCCGCCGACGCCGTGCTTCGCGGCGACGTACGGCGCGGAGCCGACGCGCGGCTGGTGCTCGTGCACGCTCGACACGACGATGAGTCGGCCGCCGACCCCCGCCTTCACCATGCGGCGGGCGGCGGTGTGCAGAGCGAGGAAAGCCCCGTCGAGATTCAGGGAGATGTCGGTGCGCCAGGTGTCGAAGTCGAGGTCGAGGAACGAGCCGCCGATGCCGCCGCCGGCGTTGTTCACGAACACGTCGAGGCCGCCGAGCTCGTCGGCCATGGCGTTCACGGCATCCGGAACCGCGTCGAAGTCGGTCGCGTCGAACTGCGCGACGATCGCGCGCGATCCGCGGGCGCGCACCGCGGCGGCGGTCTCTTCCGCGCCGTCCTTGTCGGAGTGGTAGGTGACCGCGACGTCCATACCGGCGTCGGCGAGGGCGAGTGCGGTGGCCGCGCCGATCCCCGAGTCGGAGCCGGTGACGATCGCGTGGCGGGGGGTGAAGTCGTCGCTCATGCGCCCGACCGTACGCGCGCGACCCGGCCCGGTCGTCGGCCTTGCCAGGGTGGGGTCCGGGCGTTACGGTCGCGCCGTCCCGTGGGGCCGTCGCCGGTCCCTCCGCCGGCCCTCGCCGGTCCTCGGCTTGCGGCGGGACCGCGAGCGAAACTCCTGAGAAACCGGCGGTGGAAGGTCGCTCGGTCCCAGGGAAGCGGCCTGAGCACCGATCTTTCAGGAGTTTCGCTCGCCGAAGGTGCGCCCCCGGCTCGCCGCGAGCGCGCCCCCGGCTCGCGCGGCCGTCCGGTTAGCCTGCCGTCATGCCCGTGACCCGCGCCGCCTCGCCCGTGACCCTGGATGCCGTGGAGCTCCGCGTCCTGCACCTGCCCCTCGTGTCGCCGTTCACGACGTCGTTCGGCACCGAGGCCGTGCGCGAGGTGATCGTCGTCGCGGCGGAGACGGCGGACGGTCGCGGCTGGGGAGAGGTCGTGACGATGGCCGCGCCCCTGTACTCCAGCGAGTACACCGCGAGCGCGTGGGACGTGCTCCTTCGCTACCTCGCCCCGGCCCTCCTCGAACGCCGCACCTTCGCGCCGGAGGAGGTCCCCGGCATCCTGGCGCCCTTCGTCGGGCACCGCATGGCCAAGGCGGGCCTCGAGCTCGCCGTGATCGACGCCGCGCTCCGCGCCGAGGGGCGGAGCTTCGGCGCGTACCTCGGCGCCGAGAAGACCCGGGTGCCGTCGGGTGTCTCGGTCGGCATCCAGAGCGATCCCGCCGCGCTGGTCGACGTCGTCGGCGGGTACCTCGACGAGGGCTACGTCCGCATCAAGATCAAGATCAAGCCGGGGCGCGACCTCGCCGACACCGCCGCCGTCCGCGGGACCTTCGCCGACATCCCGTTGCAGGTCGACGCGAACTCGGCGTACACGCTTCAGGATGCCGACACCCTCGCCGAGCTGGACCGCTTCGACCTGCTGCTCATCGAGCAGCCCCTGCAGGAAGACGACCTCGTCGACCACGCGCGCCTCGCGAGGACGATCCGCACGCCCCTCTGCCTCGACGAGTCGATCGTCTCGGCGAAGGCCGCGGCCGACGCGCTGGCGCTCGGCTCCGCGGCGATCGTCAACATCAAGGCGGGACGCGTGGGCGGCTACCTCGAGGCCGTCGCGGTGCACGATCTGTGCCGGGAGGCCGGGATCCCCGTGTGGTGCGGCGGCATGCTCGAGACGGGGATCGGGCGCGCGGCCAACGCCGCTCTCGCCGCGCTCCCCGGCTTCACTCTTCCCGGCGACATCTCGGCATCCGCCCGTTTCTACGCGAACGACATCGTCACCGAGCCCGCGGTGCTCGAGGACGGGCACATGCGCGTCCCCACCGGTTCCGGCCTCGGCGTCGAGATCGACGCGGCCGCGCTGGACGCCGCCACGGTACGGCGCGAGCGCCTCACGCGCTGAGCGGGGGAGAGGCCCGGCGGCGACGGGCCGCTTCGGTAAACTGGAGGTCCGCGTCATCCGCGGCATCCCACAGCTTTCCCGACCATTGGAGCCACCGTGGCCGAACAGTCCCGCCTCGACAAGGTCATCGCCCTCGCCCGCCACCGCGGGTTCGTGTTCCAGGCCGGTGAGATCTACGGCGGTTCGCGCTCCGCGTGGGACTACGGCCCCCTCGGCACCGAGCTGAAGGAGAACATCCGTCGGCAGTGGTGGCAGACCTTCGTCCGCGGGCGCGGTGACATGGTCGGCCTCGACTCCAGCGTCATCCTCCCCAAGCGCGTGTGGGAGGCGTCGGGGCACGTCGCGACCTTCACCGACCCGCTCGTCGAGTGCCTGCACTGCCACAAGCGCTTCCGCGCCGACAACCTCATCGAGGACTTCGAGGCGCGCAAGGGACGCAAGGCCGAGAACGGCCTCGCCGACGTCCCGTGCCCGAACTGCGGCACGAAGGGCCAGTACACCGAGCCCAAGTCGTTCTCGGGTCTGGTCAAGACCTACCTCGGCGTCGTCGACGACGAGTCGGGGCTGTACTTCCTGCGTCCCGAGACCGCGCAGGGTATCTTCGTGAACTTCTCGAACGTGCTGACGGCATCCCGTCGCAAGCCCCCGTTCGGTGTCGGCCAGGTCGGCAAGGCCTTCCGCAACGAGATCACGCCCGGAAACTTCATCTTCCGTACGCGCGAGTTCGAGCAGATGGAGATCGAGTACTTCACGCCCCCGGCCGAAGCGAACGAGTGGTTCGAGCACTGGGTCGAGGCCTGCTGGAACTGGTTCATCGACCTCGGGATCGACCCCGAGAACATGAAGCGTTTCGACGTCCCCGAGGACGACCGCGCGCACTACTCCGCCGGCACGATCGACGTCGAGTACCGCTTCGGCTTCCCGGGCAAGGAGTGGGGCGAGCTCATGGGTGTCGCCAACCGCACCGACTACGACCTCAAGAGCCACTCCGAGGCATCGGGTCAGTCGCTCACGTTCTTCGACCAGGCTTCGGGCGAGAAGTACACGCCCTACGTGATCGAGCCCTCGTTCGGTCTCACCCGCGCGATGATGGCGTTCCTCGTCGACTCGTACCGCGAAGAAGAGGTGCCCAACGCCAAGGGCGGCACCGACACCCGCACGGTGCTGAAGCTCGACCCGCGCCTCGCGCCCGTCAAGGTCGCCGTGCTGCCGCTCTCGCGCAACGAGCGCCTGTCGCCGCTGGCTCGCGAGACCGCCGACACCCTGCGCGCGGCCGGGTGGAACATCGACTTCGACGACGCCGGCGCCATCGGCCGCCGCTACCGTCGCCAGGACGAGATCGGCACCCCGTTCTGCGTCACGGTCGACTTCGACTCGCTCGACGACAACGCCGTGACCGTGCGTGACCGCGACACGATGGGCCAGGAGCGCATCGGCCTCGATGCGCTCCACGGCTACCTCGCCGAACGGCTGCGCGGAGCCTGATCCGGTCATGACGGGCTCCGAGGACTTCGTCAACATCATCCGGGCGGCCGTCGCGGCCGACCCCGGGAACCTCGGTCTGCGCGTCGACCTCGTCGAGCTGCTGCTGCAGGATCACCTCGACGAAGCCGCCGTCGAGATCGAGCGCGTCGCCGAACGGGGAGCGAACGCGGCCACGGTGAGCGTGCTGCGCGCGCGGCTGGCGGCGGCGCGTCTGCGCGCGGGACAGGCTCCGGATGCCACGCCCGACGCGAGCGCGACGGGTGCGGCTCCGGTCGGCCCGGCCTCGGTGCCTCCGCCTCCCGCGCCCTGGGCCACGTCGCCCGCCGCGACCCCGCCTGCCGCCGCGACACCGCCCGGCACGACGCCGCCCACCGCGCCCCCGCCCGCCGCGGCGACCGGGCCGGCCCCCGCCGCGCCCGACACCGCGCCGGACGACCCGCCCCTCGTCGGGATCTCCGCGGAGCAGGTCGAGAAGCCGGTGTGGGACGTCGAGCGTCCGGCCGTGACCCTCGCCGATGTCGCCGGGCTCGACGAGGTCAAGCAGCATCTCAACGGGGCGTTCCTCCTCCCGATGCGCAATCCCGAGATGGCGCGGATGTTCGGCAAGGCCGCGCGCGGCAGCCTGCTCATGTACGGCCCACCCGGATGCGGCAAGACCTTCATCGCGCGGGCGATCGCCGGCGAGCTCGAGGCGAACTTCGTGCACGCGACCCTCGCCGACCTCGTGCGCCCGCACTTCGGCGAGACCGAGCAGGCGATCCACTCCCTCTTCGAGGCGGCGCGCGCGGCGCGGCCGTGCGTGATCTTCATCGACGAGTTCGACGCGATCGGCGGCCGGCGGACGTCCGGCGGGTCGTCGTCCCAGTACCTGCGGATGTTCGCGAGTCAACTGCTCGAAGAGCTGGACGGGGTGGATGCCGACAACGACGGCATCTACATCCTCGCCGCCACGAACCGTCCGTGGGACGTCGATCCGGCCCTCCGTCGCCCCGGACGCCTCGACCGCACCGTGCTGGTGCTTCCGCCCGACGAGCCCGCGCGCGTCGCGATCATCGAGAACACCCTGCGCGACAAGCCCGTGGCTGCGGTCGACGCGCGCGAGGTGGCGAGACGGACCGCCGAGTTCTCCGGCGCCGACATCGCCTACGTCGTGCACCAGGCGATCGAGGCCGCGTTCACCGAGTCCGTGGCATCCGGGATCCCCCGCATGATCGGCACCGCCGATCTGGAGAGGGCGGCGGCCAGGGTCGTGCCTTCCACGCGCGAGTGGTTCGAGCAGATCAAGCCGGTGCTCGAGTACGGGATCGACGACGGCACGTTCGGCCAGCTGCGGGCGTACCTCAAGCGTCACCGCATCTGACATGGCTCCCGACCCGATCGCCGAGGCGCGGCGGTACCTCCTGCTCGATGAGCCGGAGAGAGCGCGAGGGGTGCTTGAGCGGGTGCTCGCGGAGCAGCCCGATCACGCGGCGGCTCTGACGCTGATCGCTTACGCGCGCCTCGAGACCGGAGAGCTCGACGCCGCTGAGCGCGATGCGCGTCTCGCGTTCGCGCACGCCGAATGGCGACCGGATGCCGCCGCCTTGCTCGCTCGGATCACGATGACCCGCGACCCGGTCGAAGCGACGGGCTGGGCGAGCGAGGCCGTGCGGCTCGATCCCGGCCGAAGCAGATTCCGGATCGTTCTCGCGAGGATCCTGCGCGAGCGTCGGCTCTACGAACCCGCCCGGATCGAGGCGGAAGCGGCCCTCGCGAACGCCGCGTCGGACGATGAGCGGATCGACGCGCTGATTACGGCGTCGTCGATCGCCGTCGTCCACGCTCCGCGACGCGCGGAGGCTCTGCGCCTCGCCGAGGAAGCGGTCCGGATCAGCCCGACGGATCTGCGGGTGGGACAGATGCTCGCCGCGGCGCAGGTCATGAACGGGCAGCGTGCCGCGGCGATCCGGACGGCGCGGCGGGTGCTGAGGGAGAACCCGCTTGCGCTCGCCCCGCCGTATCTCGCCCAGGTGGCCACGGCGCTGCTGGTGCGCCAACTGATCGGGCTCGTCACGATCGTGACGGCGATGGTGCCCTTCTTCACGTTCGCGATGTTCGCGCAAGCCCTCGGCGCGCCGGTCGGCTCCCGCGTGGGAGCGGTGCTGGGACTGATCTGCACGGTCGTGATCGGTGTGGGGACCCTGGGCCCTCTGCGCGATCGAGCGGTCGCGCGCGCGATCTGGCTGTTCGCCCGTCAGCGCGCGATCGAGGTCGTGTCGGTCGTCACCGTCGCGGTGATCGCGGTGGGCTACCTCGTCGTCGCGGCGACGGGGTTCTTCCCGCTCATCGCCGTGCTGCCGTTCCTCTCCGTCGCGGTCTGGACCGTGCACGAGGCGAAGCTCACGCAGCTGCGTCCGCCCGCGTAGCGAGGAGCTCAGGCGCTCAGCCCCTCCCGCCGGGAGCCAGGTCGCGGGCCGTTCCGTCCGACACGGCCGTCAGCGCCGCGACGACACGGGCGGCGCGCTCCTCGGCCTCCCACGGCGCGACGAGGTCGACCCACCAGCGCGGTTCCGCCTCGGGCGGGGCATCCTCGCCGAGGAGCCGGCGCACCTCGACCGGCCGCGCGGGAACCGGGTGCACGATCGTCAGCACGGTGGCATCCCCGTCCAGGAGCACGATCTGCATGCCGCCCGCGTCCATGCGGTAGGCGAGCGACGGCTCGGCCGCGGCGACGGCGTGGGCGACCTCGCGCAGGCCGATCAGGCGCGGGGTGAGGAGGACGTATTCGTGCGGCATCAGCGGTTCCGCCATTCGTCGATGTCGAGGCGGAACCCCGTCAGCTCTGCGACGCGCTCGACGCCGAGGGTCTCGGTGACCTCGACGACTCGGTTCCACGCGATCTCGGCGGGCTCTTCGGAGCGCCGGAGCGGGATCACGAGAGCGGGCGTGCGCGGGCGACCGGCCACGCGCGCGCCGAAGCGCTCCGCCCAGACCGCCGGGTCGAGCATGAGGTCGCGCACCGCCGGGGCTCCGATCAACAGCGCGAGGGGCCGGGGCATCGGGGCGACGAACGCCGAGGTCGTGAGATCCGCACGGCCCGGCCGCGTGAAGAGGGCTGCCATCAGGGGCCACGGGGTGACGGCGAGCTCGTCGAGCAGCTCGACCGCGGCGTCGGCGCGCGCGTCCGTCGCCGGGTCGTCGAGGGCTCCGAGCGAGACGAGGGCCTCCGTCACCTCCTCGACGCCGCGCGCCGTGCGGCGGGCGGTGAGGGTTGCGACCATCGGGCGAGTGGCATCCCCGGTCGCGATGAGGCGGGTGTCGCTCGGCATCCGGGCCCTCGCGAAAGCGGTGAGGGCGTCGCGGTCCCACGCGAACTCGGCCGGCTCATTGGGCCCCCACGCCATCGGCGCGGCCTCGGCCGGTCGCGCCAGAACCTCGAGGGCGGCACCCAGCCGCGTCGACGCATCGGCGCGGTGGCGCACCGACACCGACGCGACCAGCTGCAGCGTCGTGGGCTGCTCGAGGGAGAGGGCGTCGGGGTGGGGGGCAGCGGGAGTGCTGTCGAATGCCGCCGCCAGGTCGGCGAGGGGACGCCACGTGAGCCCGTCGCGAAGGCCCCCGGCGGTGCGCACGACCCAGGGCACGCGGGTGGCCGCGAGCGCGGCGCGCATCGGTTCGGTCAGGCGGGTCCCGTCTCCGGTGAGGAAGACGAGCGGATGCCGAGCCCTGCCGGCCTGCATGAGCAAGTCGGTGCGGGTCGCCGTCAGTGCCAGCAGTGGGGCACGGCTCTCGGACACGGCGATGCCCTCGACGATGCCGTCGATCAGTGGATGGCTGAGCATGCTCTTTGCGTCTCTCGACATATCGACCACGTTTTCTATCATGGTCGAGGTCGAAAGCGGAGGTGGACGATGACCGGATGGCGTGTATCCCCCGACGGGGTGCAGCAGGTTCTCACCGGGGTCGACACGGCGGCGACGTCCCTCGTGACGGCGCTCACGGGTCTCTCCGATCAATTGTCGGCGGCTGTCGCCGGCACGCAGTCCGCCGAAGTCGCCGAAGCGATGCAAGCCTTCGTCGAAGCGCAGACGGCCGACCTCACCCTCATCCAGCAGCGCATCCCGAGCGCCCGGCAGGCAGTCATCGACGCGACCAACGCCGTCACGGCGGGGGACATCGAGATGGCGGCGACGACGCAGGCGCTCGCCGCGTCGGCCTGGGCTCCGGATGCCGACGCCTTCGCGCACCACGGCGGATCGGTGCCGTACTGATGTCGCACGGTCTCATCGATCCTTCGAAGCTCCCGGGACACAACCTCGACCTCGCGGGGGTGAGCCAGGCGGCGGCCGACATCTCGTCCCGCGGCGGCTCGATCCAGCAAGCCGGGACGGATGTGGCCTCGTCGTGGTCGACCCTGCCCGCGTCGTACGAATCGACGGGTGCGGAGTCGGTCTACGTCGCGATGAACCCCGTGCGTGACGCCTCCGATCGCGTCGGCGGCGACCTGACCGCGGTCGCGAGCGCGCTCACCGACTGGGTGACGACGGTGCAGCCGATCCTCACCCGCGTGGCCGACCTGCGCACCGACGCCGAGGCGTTCGTGGTCGAGGCGAACAACTTCTCGTCACGCCTGGCGTGGACGAACAACCTCGCCGTCACCTTCCTGCCCGTGCCGGTGGACAACTGGTGGGAAGACCCCGACATGGTCCAGCGCAATGCCGACCTCGTCGACCAGGGCTACCTCCTCGGCGAGCAACTGCGCGTCGCGAATGAGGACCTCGCGAACGCGATCCGTCGCTCCGCCGGGCTGTCGACGAATGCCGTTCCCCCGGCCGCGACCAGCGCGCCGGACAACCTCCAGACCGACTGGGGCAGCGCGTCGCCGCGTGAAGAATCGTGCGCCGAGAAGACGATCGGCTTCCCGATGCATCTCACCGGGGGAGTGCTCAACGGCGCCTGGGACATGGTCGGCGGTCTCGGCATGCTGCTCGGCGGGTACGACTTCAAGAGCTGGCCCCCGCCGGCCTGGGGCATGGTCGGCGACATGCTGTCCGGCGACTTCCAGGGCGCAGTGGACCGCGGCGGCGACTGGCTCTCCGGCTGGGGGCAGTCGTGGATGGGGCTCGGGCATCTGGTGACCGGCGTCTCGATGGGCTTCATGGCGCCCGTGATGACGGAGGTCGTGGCTCCCGGGCAGATCTCGGACCTGAAGTCGAAGGGGGCTGACACCGGTTTCCTCGAGTGGCAGCAGCAGTGGATGCGCGACTCGTACCGGTCGTACATCGACCTGTTCGGCAGCTTCGTGGGCTACCACGCGCCGGAGGAATGGTGGAAGGCCACGCCCGATCAGTGGGGCGAAGGATGGTCGGACTGGGGCAAGGACCCCGGCGGCACCGCGGGCACCTCGCTCTTCAACATCGCGACGCTCGTTCTCCCCACCAAGGGCGGGGGCGCGCTCCTCGACGGGGTGAAGGGCGGACGCGGGGCGGAGGGCCTCGGTGACGACGTCGGCCGGGGCGGGGCGGTCGAACGTCCATCTGGTGCCACACCGGAGTCGAACGGTCTGCACCTGCGGTCGGACGGACTGGTCGATGACGGAGCGCGCTTCGGCGGTGCCCAGGACAACCTGGCGAACACGCTCGAACGCAGTTCTCTCGACGATGGCGGGACGTTGCTCGACGACATCCGCGGCGGCGACCACCTCGTCCGCCCGGATGCTGATGTTCCGCGCGTGCACGCGGGCGACCCCGATGTCCAGCAGTTCCACCTCGGCGATCCGGACGCGCCGGCGGTGCATCACGGCGGCGGGGAGGGTCACGGAGCGCCCGATCACGGAGGGCCGGGCGTTGACGGACCTGGATCCCCCGCGAGTCCTGGCAGACCGCCGGTGGGTGGCACGGTGGAGAACATCGGCGGCCACGACATCTGGCTGCCGGACGGCTTCAAACATGAGGGTGGTGACATCGTCCGATACGAAAACGGCGTCCCCGGCTCTCGCATTCCGGCCGATGACTATGTCGGACTCCGCGAGCGCTCGGTCCACAACGGGGGTTCTGACACGCTCATGCTCGGGCGGTTCTTGAAGGACGATCCCGCCTCTTACATCGACGTCGCCAAGCGTGAGGGTGCGACATACTTCGACATGGGGCCGGAGTGGGGCCAGGCGGAGGCGAAGTACGGACTGAGCCCGCGCGACGACATGTTCGATTTCTTCAACCGGCCCGTACTCGACGAGGCGATCCGGTCAGGGAAGACCATCCGGTTCTCGCACGACCCATTCGCGAAAGTCTCCGAGGGGAAGTTCCTTGAGATGGAAGCGCGATACCTGGAAGCCCACGGATTCACGATCATGGAGGATGCAAATGGCTGGATCGCTGTCGGATAAACCTGCTGTCGATCTGGCGAGAGAATTCGTCTCCGCGTTCCGTGGTTTCTTCGGTGACCGGGTCGGCCGCTTCTCCGTCAAAGACATCGTGGACGGCGACGGGCACACAGAGTTCTCGGTTCTGTTCGACATCTACGCGTTCTTCCCCTTGAGGTTCAACTTCGACCGGGGTGCGTTCGGATTCTCGATCGACTATGGCGAGCGCGGGATCTCGGTCGAGCCGGTCACGGGGTGGCCGGAGTTCACTGATCTTTCCCTCGTCGCCACGGAACTGGATCGCGAGATCCGGATGCGGATTCCCGAAAGGTTCCTTGAGGATCGCGGGTGGACTGAGCCGCTTCGTGATGGTGGGACTGATTCACGCGCGTGAATGACAGAGCAGAGCCGGTGGCATCCGAGATCGTGCTCGATCCGGACCTGATCGCCTTCGCAGCTCAGGCGGGGTTCCGCCTTCACGACGACATCACATCCCTCACTCTTGCCGACGCGGGGGGCGAGATCAGATACACGATCGCGGCGGTGCCGGATGGATACCTCCTCACCCGGGCGGAACGGGCGGAGGAGCCGGAAGAGCTCATGTGGGCGGCGACGCTGGGCTACGTCGAGATCATGCTCGTCGAGCTCATGTCGCCGGCTATCGAGCATCGCCGGTTGCCGCGGATCAAGCTGCCGTACGGCTGGGACGAGGCTGCGGACGGTTTCGCGCCGTTTCGCGCTGACGGGCGATGGGCGGGGCTGCGTCGCGACGGGGTTGAGCTCCCCGTGCGCCTCGTCGACGGGGGCATCTTGCACCCGGTGATCCAGTACTCCCACCTCCTCGCGGGTTCGCTCCGCGAACTGATCAATTCGTTCTCCTCCCCCGATGGGACACCCCTGCTGCGGGACCACGTCCGAGAGTCGTCTGACCGATGAATGTCGACGCGGTCGCGAACGCGGTGTGGGGGTACATGAGCTCGGCATTACTGGCGAGCTACAACGGCGGCGTGAGTATCGCGAAGTTCCTCCACGAACGGAGCGAGGAGGAGGCGCGGCGGTCATGGACGGGACGCATCGCGCGCGAACTCAGTGGCCTCCCACCGGACGTGCGCGAGTCGATGTCCTTCGATCCGGACACCGGGACGGTGAGGCTCTCAGAGGGGGTGACCGCGGAATTCGAACTCGGCGATGTGACCGTCTCGATCTTCGGCGGTGACGTCTGGAAAGCGGCTCTCCGCCCCGGCGTGAGTGCAGCGATCATCGCGGGGCTCGGCTGGAGCCGCTGGGGTGAACGGTGGGCGGAGGAACTCCGTCGTCTCGGCCCGGAACGCGGACCGATCGTTGACACGCGGGACGGCACCGCTCTGCCGTGGGTCGCTCAGCGCCCCGACAAACCCGGGCCGTGGACCCGAGCTCGTTCGGAGGCGGATGCCGCCCTGATCGGCGATGCGGAGTCGCTGGGGACGCCGCGGCTGCTCGCGGCGTATGAGGCGTGGGATCGTCGCTGACGGTCCGATGCCCCGGAACACGCGATCGAGGTCGCTGGCGTCGGTCGGCAGGTCGGGGCCGCTGACAGCGCCCTGACAGCGCCCCCGCCGCCGTGACAGAAGCGCGACAGCGCAGCCGGCGCATCCTGTCGTCATGACCACTTCATCCACCCGCTCTCCCGCGGTCCGAGCCGAAGGGCTCGTCAAGACATTCGGCTCCAACCGGGCCGTCGACGGCGTCGATCTCGTCGTCGAAGCCGGCACGGTCTACGGCGTGCTCGGCCCCAACGGCGCCGGCAAGACCACCACCATCAGCATGCTCACGACGCTCCTGCGTCCCGACGGCGGTCGGGCCGAGATCTTCGGCCACGACGTCGCCCGCGAGCCCCACGTCGTGCGCCAGCTCATCGGTCTGACCGGGCAGTTCGCTTCGGTCGACGAGAAGCTCTCCGCCACCGAGAACCTCATGATCTTCGGACGCCTGCTCGGCCTCTCCCGCGGCGATGCGCGCCGCAAGGCGAGCGAACTGCTCGAGGAGTTCGGACTCACCGAGGCGGCATCCCGCCCGCTCGCGAAGTTCTCCGGCGGCATGCGCCGCCGCCTCGACCTCGCGGCATCCCTCATCGCCCAGCCGCCGCTCATCTTCCTCGACGAGCCGACCACGGGGCTGGATCCCCGCACCCGCGGACAGATGTGGGACACGATCCGCCGGCTCGTGGCATCCGGATCCACCGTCGTGCTCACCACGCAGTACCTCGACGAGGCCGACCAGCTCGCCGACCGCATCGCCGTGATCGACCGCGGCCGCGTCGTCGCCGAGGGTACGGCTCTCGAGCTCAAGGCGTCGGTCGGGCAGGCGTCTCTCGTGCTCCGGCTGCAGCCCGGCTCCGACCTCGAGACCGCACGGACCACGGTCGGACGGGTCCTGGATGCCACGGCCATCGTCTCTCCGGAGGCGGCGCGCCTCACGGTGCCGATGTCCGACCCCGACCAGGTCACCGATCTGCTCGTGGCCTTCCGCGAGGCGGGCCTGCACCTGAGCGAGTTCAGCGTGCAGCAGCCCACCCTCGACGAGGTCTTCCTCACCCTCACCGGCTCGGGTGTCCCGAGCGACGACAGCCCGGCGCGCGAGAGCGCCGACGCCCTGGAAGGAGCCCGCTCATGAGCGCCCTCACCCTCGAACGCGACCTGCCGCGCACCGCGAGCCTCGCGCAGACCGTGCAGAACACCCTCACCATGGCGGGCCGCGGGCTCCTGAAGATCCGGCGCACGCCCGAGCAGCTGATCGACGTCACCGTGCAGCCGATCCTGTTCACCCTGATGTTCACGTACATCTTCGGCGGCGCGATCGCCGGGGACGTGCAGAGCTACCTGCCGATCATCATCCCGGGCATCCTCGTGCAGACCGTCATCACGACGTCGGTCGTCACCGGCACGCAGCTGCGCGAAGACATGGACAAGGGCGTGTTCGACCGCTTCCGCTCGCTGCCGATCGCGCGCATCGCGCCGCTGTCGGGGGCGCTGCTGGCCGACACCGTGCGGTACGCGATCGCGACGACCCTGACCTTCACGATGGGCTACATCATGGGCTTCCGGCCCGAGGGTGGCCTGTGGGCCGTGGTCGCCGCGGGCCTGCTCGTCATCGCGTGCTCGTGGGCGATCAGCTGGATCTTCGCCTTCTTCGGCGTCATCGCGCGCAGCGCGTCCAGCGTGCAGGGCATCTCGATGATCATCCTGTTCCCCCTGACGTTCCTCTCGAACGCCTTCGTCCCGGCGAACACCATGCCCTCGTGGCTGCAGTGGTTCGTCGATGCGAACCCCGTGTCGCACCTCGTCACCGCAGTGCGCGACCTCGTCAACTCCGGCACCCTCGGCGCCGACGCGGTCATCTCGCTCGTCGGTGCGGCGGTGATCGTGGCGGTCTTCGCCCCGCTCACGGTGCGCGCCTACATGCGCAAGGCCTAGTCGAGCAGGGCCGCGAGGGCCTCGGCATCCACGTCCGTGAGGGGCGTCCGGATGCCGGGGCCCTCCGTCGTGGAATCCTCGGGCAGCGCGGCCAGGCGCTCCCGGATCCACACGTGGAAGGGATCGCGGACGTCGGCCGCCCCCCGCACGGCGGCCGCGCGGGCGAGGGCCTCCTCGGCGTGGAGGCGGCGTCCGGTTGCGGCGTTCCACCCGGCGATCGCCAGGAGGACCGTGGCGACGATGGGGAAGTCCCTCGACTGCGCGGCCCGCGTGAGCGCGGTGCGGAGTGCCTCGCGGGCCTCTTCGTGGCGGTCGAGGAGGAGCAGCGCCTGGGCGCGCTGCGCGTCTCGCCACGCCACGAACTGGTCGGGGAAGCCCGGCTCGAGCGTGATGCGCTCGACCGCAGCCAGGGCCGCTTCCCCGTTGCCGGCGGCCACCTCGACGTGGGCGGCGGTCATGGCGGCTTGAGCGAGAGCGCGCACCGAGCCGTCCGCCTCGGCCAGGCGTGCGATCTCGTCGGCGCGGGCGCGCGCTTCGTCGTCGCGACCGAGTCGGAGCAGGATGCCGACGGCCTGCGCGCGCTGCTGAAGGTAGTCGGAGACGGAGCTCAGTCCGCGGATCGCGTCGCTCGAGTGATCTGTGACGTCGAGCGCCTCGTCGAGACGGCCCTCGAGGACGAGCCACTCCGCGCGCAGCTGGCTCGCGAAGCCGGTGCCCCAGGGGTCGCCGATCTCGGTGAACATCGCCAGTGCCCGTTCGCTCTCGCTACCGAGGGTGGCCGTGTCCCCGGTGTTCTGGGCCGCTCCCGCGTGCAGGGTGTGCAGGATCGCCTGCGACCAGGGCGGAGCGGCCTCGAACTCCGCGTCGGTGACATCGACGTGCCAGGTGCGGGCGGCATCCCCGTCTCCCGCGGCGAGGACCGAGCCCGCGAGACGCAAGAGCGGCGGAACGAGCGCGGTCACTTCCGAGGGGTGCCGCCGGGCCGCTTCCTCGAGCGCCGTCCGGCGGGCGAGGTAGACGTCGGGGGACAGGGCGCTCGCGCCCCCGGGCTCGGGGAAAGCGGCCGCGAACAGGGCGACCGCCTCGACCACGACCGTCGGCTCGTCGTCGAGCGGAGCGGCGGGGTCGGTGACGTCGGCCACCGCGCGGCGCAGGTCGTCGCTGCGCTCGCGGATCGCCCACGGCCAGAGCAGGCCGCGCAGCAGCCGTGCGCCGCCGCGTCGGTCGTCGGCGCGGGCCAGCGCGCGCAGGGCGGCCGTGAGGTTCTCGTCGTTCGCGTCGAACCAGGCGAGGGCTGCGCGGAGCCCGGGGCCTCGGACATCCCGTTCCCACCGCGCCGCGAGATCCGTGAGCACGTCGGCGGCCGCCCGGCGGTAGCGCTCCTCGTCGCCGTCGGCGCGCAACCGGTCGAGTCCGTACTCCCGCACGGTCTCGAGCATGCGGAAGCGCCCCTCGCGCCGGGTGAGGAGCGATCGATCGACCAGGGCGTCGAAGGCGTCGGCATCCACGTCGAAGGCCCCGGCCACCTGGGGGGCGTCGGGGGCGCCGATGCCGTCGGGGAACACCGCCGCGACGCGGAGCGCGATCCGTTCGTCGTCGGTCAGGGTGTCCCAGCTCCAGTCGATGAGCGCCCGCAGGGTGCGGTGGCGCTCGGAGCTCAGCCGCGGCCCCCGGGAGAGCAGTGCGAAGCGGTCGTCGAGGCCCGTGTCGATCTCGGCGAGCGTGAGGGTGCGCGAGCGCGCGGCGGCGAGCTCGATCGCCAGCGGGAGGCCGTCGAGGCGGCGCACGATCCGCGCGGCGACGTCGTGCTCGTCCACGGACGGCTCGCTGCCCCGCGCCGATCGCACGCGCCGGGCGAACAGGGCGTCGGCGTCCGCGGGCGGGAGGGGACCGAGGTCGACGAAGGCTTCGCCCGGGATGCCGAGGGGCTCGCGGCTCGTCGCCAGGACGCGCACGCCCCCGCTCATGCCGAGGAGGGTCAGCGCGGCGTCGGCGGCCTCGCGCGAGACGTGCTCGCAGTTGTCGAGGACGAGCACGACCTCGCGCCCCGCGACGGCTTCGGCGACGCGCTCGGCCGAGGTCGAGGGAGGTCCGCTCGTCTCACGCACGCGCACGCCACGGCCGACGGCGCCGGCGATCGCGGTCCACACCTCGCCGCTGGCGGCGGGCGCGAGCTCGACGACGATCGCGTCGGCGAGCGCGCGCGCTGTCTCGACGGCGAGGGTGGTCTTTCCGGCTCCTCCCGGGCCGAGGATCGTCACGAGACGGTCGGTGGTGAGGCGCGAACGGATGGCGTCCAGCTCGTCGCCGCGGCCGATCAGGCTCGTGACAGGGGCGGGGAGCGCGGGCGGAGCCTCGGGTGCGGGGGCCGCCGCGGCGAGTCGCTCGGCGTGGGCGCGATCCTCGAGGAGGTCGCGGACGAGCCAGTCGAAGCCCTCGCCCGGCGTCCAGACATCACCGGTCCACAGCGCCAGTGCCTCCCGGGCCCGGTCCGCGTCGCCGGCCGAGCGTGCTTCGGCCACGAGGTCCTGGAAGTGCGTGACGTCGACGTCGCGGCGGTCCACATCGAGCCGGTAGCCGCCGGGCGTCGACGACACCCACCCCGCGGGGAGCGCGCGGCGCAGACGCGACACGAGCGACTGCAGGGCGGCGCGCGGGTCGTCGGGGGCGTCGAGGGGCCAGAGGTCCTCGGCCAGGGCGCGCGTGCTGACGGTGGTGCCGGCATCCACCGCGAGGCGGAGCAGCAACGACTGCTGGCCGCGCCCGGGCACGACGGCATCCCCGTCATCCGTGGCGACGCTCAACCCGCCGAAGAACCGCACCCGCACGGATTCACTCTAGGTCGCCGCTCGCTGTCGCTTGACGCGCCCGCGTGGTCCGCAGATTCGGAAACTGTCGCCGGATACGGGAGAAACACGGAATGCGGTCCGAATGCGGTGTCGTCGTCCGAATCCGGCGCGTGGCGCCTACGGCGCGGCGGTGCTCGCGCGGACGATGAGGCGCGGGAGCCTGACCTGCACGCGATCGCCCGGGGGCGCGGCATCCTGGATCGCGGTGAACAGGTCCAGGCAGGCCGCGCCGACCTCGCGGGCCCCGAGATCGAACGAGGTCACCGCCGGCGTCAGGAGGCCGTGCATCGGCTCGTCCACGTACGCCGCGAGCAGCAGGTCGGTTCCGACCTCTCGCCCGGCGCGGTGAGCGGCGTCGAGGGCCGGCGCGGCTGAGCCGCTCGGCCCCACGATGAGCGCGTCGACCTGCTCGGTCGCGAGGATCTCGCTCACGGCGGCATCCACCTCGTCGGCGGTGGGGATGAAGCTGATCGTGCGGGAGATCGGGATGCCGCCCCGTTCGGCGATCCACGTCTCGTACGCCCTCGTGAGCTCCCGGGCCCAGGCGGTGCCGCGGGGCGGGAGGATCGTGGCGATGCGCTGGGCGCCGCGGGCGGTGAGGTGGTCGAGGAGTCCGCGGAGGGCGGTCTCGTGGTCGTACACGACGCTGCCCGCGACCCGGTCCTCCGCGCCGAGGAGGTGCTCGGCGCTGACCACCGGGCGCCCGGTGTCGAGGATCGCCCGGATGCCGGCATCCTCCGCCGTCGCGTCGACCACCACGTATCCGTCGACGAACGCGGTCGGCGGGGTCTCGTCGTCGGCGTCCCGATGGGGGAGCAGGATCACGGACAGCCCGCGATGGTCGGCGGCGTCGACCAGCCCGAAGGCGAACTCGGTGTAGTACGGCAGCCGGGTGGCCCCGGGCGGGAGGTGGAGACCGACCGCGCCGTACCGGGCCGTGCGGAGGCTGCGTGCGGGCGCATTCACGACGTAGTTCAGCGCGCGAGCGGCGGCCAGCACGCGCTCGCGCGTCTCGGGGGAGACGCCCGCCTTGTCGCGCAGGGCGAACGACGCGGCCGCGATCGAGACGCCCGCGGCGGCGGCCACGTCGTGCAGCGTCGGTTTGCGGGGCGTCACAGGGCCCGACGTTACCCGACGGGGAATCCGCTCTTGCGCTGCGGTCTACTTAAACGTTTAATGTCCCTGAAACACCTCCGGCTCACCGACCGAAACACGCGGTCCGTAGCCTCGGCCGCATCCGGTCGTGATCGACGACGATCCGCCGAGGCCCGGCGCCCGTGCCCGACGGCAGGCCGCCCTCCCCGATGAATCCGACAGAAAGAGATGGCCCGCTGATGAGTTGGCGCATGCCGAGCGAGACCGCCCCGCAGACACGCACCTGGATGGCCTTCCCCGCCGAGGGGCCGACCCTCGGGGAGACCGACGCCGAGCGCGAGGCCGGCTACGCCGCCTGGACGGCCGTCGCTCACGCGGTCGCGGAGTTCGAACCGGTGGCCATGGTCGTCGACCCCGCCGAGCTCACCCGGGCGCGGCGCATGCTCTCGTCCGACATCGAGATCTTCGAGGCTCCGGTCGACGAGTTCTGGATGCGCGACGCCGGACCGACGTTCGTCCTCGACCCGGAGCGCCCCGGCGTGCTCGGAGCCGTCGCCTGGACCTTCAACGGCTGGGGCGACCACTGGTGGGGCGAGTGGCGGAAGTCCGCCGGACTCGGTCGCTTCGTCGCCGAGGCGGCCGGCGCCGAGCTCGTGTCGTCGCTCCTGGTGAACGAAGGGGGTGGCATCCACGTCGACGGCGACGGAACCGTGTTCCTCACCGAAACCGTGCAGCTCGATCCGCGCCGAAATCCGTATGCCGACCGCGCCCGCGTCGAGGCCGAGATGGCCCGCACGATCGGGGCGACGCATTTCGTGTGGCTGCCGCGCGGACTCACCCGTGACTACGAGGACTTCGGAACGAGCGGGCACGTCGACATCGTCGCGACGATGCCCTCGGCGGGAACCGTGCTCCTGCACGACCAGCGCAACCCCGCCCACCCCGACCACGCCGTCTCGGCGGAGCTGCGGGCTTTCTTCGCCGAGCAGACGGATGCCGCCGGCCGCCCCTTCACGGTGCGCGACCTCCCTGCTCCCGACGCCCTCCGCGACGCCGACGGCGACACCGACTGGAGCTACGTGAACCACCTCGTCGTCAACGGCGGAGTGATCGCGTGCGGCTTCGACGAACCCGAGGCCGACGGCCGGGCGCGCGGGATCCTCGAGGAGGCGTATCCGGGACGCCGGGTGGTCACGGTCGACGCCCGCGAGCTGTACGCCCGGGGTGGCGGCATCCACTGCATCACCCAGCAGCAGCCGGAGGTCGGGGCATGATCGAGGTCACCGAGGCGACCATCGCCCAGCTCGCCGCCGCGCTCGCCGCGGGCGAGACCACCGCCGTCGAGCTCCTCGACGCGCACCTCGCGCGCATCGCGGCCTATGACGCCCCCGACTCCGCGACGAAGCTCAACGCCGTCGTGGTGCTCAATCCCGACGCGCGGGCCGAGGCCGAGGCCTCCGATGCGCGGCGCGCTGTGGGGCAGGCGCGCGGGCCGCTCGACGGCATCCCGTACACCGCGAAGGACAGCTATCTCGTGCGCGGTCTCACTGCGGCATCCGGGAGCCCGGCGTTCGCGGACCTCGTCGCGCGGAGCGACGCCTTCACCATCGAGCGGTTGCGGGAGGCGGGGGCGATCTGCCTGGGGCGCACGAACATGCCCCCGATGGCCAACGGCGGCATGCAGCGCGGTCTTTACGGCCGCGCCGAGAGCCCGTACAACGCCGACTACCTCACCTCCGCGTTCGCCTCGGGGTCGTCGAACGGATCCGGCACGGCGACGGCGGCGTCGTTCGGCGTCTTCGGACTCGGCGAGGAGACCTGGTCGAGCGGGCGGGCTCCGGCATCCTGCAACGGGCTCTGCGCGTACACGCCCTCGCGCGGCGTGATCTCGGTGCGCGGCAACTGGCCGCTCGTGCCGACGATGGACGTCGTCGTGCCGCACACGCGCTCGATGGCCGACCTGCTCGCCGTGCTCGAGGTGGTCGTCGCCGACGATCCCGAGACGCGGGGGGATTTCTGGCGCGCGCAGCCGTGGGTGCCGCTCCCGGCCGCGTCGGAGGTGCGGCCGGAGTCGTACTCGGCGCTCGCGGCCGACGCCACGCTGGTCGGCAAGCGGATCGGCATCCCGCGCCTGTTCCTCGGCACCGACCCGCTCGCGGGCACCGGCCCGAAGGGCGTAGGCGGGCCGACGGGGGAGCGGATCGAACCGCGCCCCTCGGTGCTCGCGCTGTGGGAGGCCGCCCGCGCCGACCTCGAGGCCGCGGGGGCGATCGTCGTCGAGACGGACTTCCCCCTGGTGAGCAACTACGAGGGCGACCGGCCCGGGGCGCCGACGATCTCGACGCGCGGGCTGGTGTCGCCGGAGTTCCTCCACAGCGAGATCGTCGACCTGTCGGCGTGGGCCTGGGACGACTTCCTCCGCGCGAACGGGCACCCAGGACTCGCCGTCGTGGACGGGGCCGAGATCTTCCCGCACCCCGAGGGCGCTCTGCCCGATCGGTACACGGGCTTCGACGATGACATCGCCCTGTACCCCGCGCATGTGCGCGAACATCCGGTGGAGGCATTCACCGAGATCCCGCATCTGGAGGAAGGGTTGCGCGGTCTGGAAGAGACCCGCCGCCGTGATCTCGAGGAGTGGATGGATGCCGAAGGCCTCGACGCCCTGGTCTTCCCGACGCAGACCGACATCGCCCCCGCGGACGCCGACGTGAACCCCGCCGCGGCGGACATCGCGTGGCGCAACGGCGTCTGGGTCTCCACCGGCAACCTCGCGATCCGCCACTGCGGGGTGCCGACCGTGACGGTGCCGATGGGAACCCTCGACGACATAGGGATGCCGGTGGGCCTGACCTTCGCCGGACGGGCGTACGACGACACCTCTCTCTTGCAGCTCGCCGTCGCTTTCGAGGCGACGGGCGTGCGGCGCACGGTGCCGCCGCGGACGCCCCCTCTCCGCACAGGCGGCTGAGCGCGGTCGGGGCTGTGGACAACCCCCTCTCGGCGTGAGCGCTTCGCTAGCCTGGAGCACGACCGACGCCGAGGGGGGACCATGACGGAAGTCGCGGGAAGGGATGCCGGGAACCACCGGCTCGTGTGGCCGTCGCAGCCGGAGCTGCTGACCGACACCTCACGGTGCCCGTGGTGCTTCGCACCGATCACGGCCTCGCCGTGCGCGACGTGCGGACTCGACCTCAGCGACCCGCGGACCTTCGACGTGCTCTCGCTGTCGCAGCGCATCGCGGGCCTCGCGCGGGCGCGCGACGAGGCTCTGCGGCGGATCCGGACGGATGCCGTTCCGGCGGCGGAGCCTGCGGTGGCCCCGGGGACGGCGCCCGCGGGGCCGGCACCGGCGTCCGTCCCCGCGCCCGTAGCGGCGTCTGCGCCGGAGCCGACACCCGACACCGCGTCCGGGCCGGTGGCGGAGCCCGCATCCGTGCCGGAAGCCGCGGCCCGGCCGGAGCCCGCGTCCGCGCCGGAAGCCGCGCCCCGGCCGGAGCCCGCGTCCGCGCCGGAAGCCGCGCCCCGGCCGGAGCCCGCGTCCGCGCCGGAAGCCGCGCCCCAGCCGGAGCCCGCACCCGTGCCGGCGCCGGAAGGCGCGCCCGGGCCGGTAGCGGAGCCCGCATCCCTGCCGGCGCCCGAAGCTGCGCCGCCGGTGCCGGTGGCGGCGAACGCGGCGGCCCCACCGACCTTCGCCGCCCTTCCGGGCTTCGCGCCGCCCGCGGGCGCCACGCCGCCGCCGGGGGCCGCGCTCCCTGCCGGCGAGCTGCACCCCTTCGCGGGCGGCGGTTCGCCGCAGGCGCCGGCGACCGTCACGGGGGCACCGGTCGGCCCGCCGGTGCCGACGCCGACGCCCGGCGAACCCGCCAAACCCCGCCGCTCCGGGGTGCAGGTGTTCCTGCTCTCGATCGGAGTCGTGCTGCTCGCGGTGGCCGCGGCGTTCTTCCTGACCGTCGCGTGGGTCAGCGGGGGGCTCGTGCTGCGGTCGATCATCGTGGGCGCGGCGACCGCGGGCGTCATCGTCACGGCATCCGTCCTTCGCCGTCGTCGGCTGACCGCGACCGCGGAGGGCATCGCGCTCCTCGGGATCGCACTCGTCGCGCTCGACGTGTGGGCCGTGCGCGCGAACGACCTCGCGGGAGCCTCCGGCGTCGACGCGCGCGTCTACTGGGGGTGGGCGGCGATCGCCGCCGGGGTCGGGTTCGTGGCCTGGGCTCGCCTCGCGGGTCTTCGCGCCCCGCTGTCCACGGGGATCGCGGCGCTCGCCGTGGGGCCGCCTCTCGTCGTCGCCGGTCTCCTCGCCCACGATGCGACCCTCGGGTGGTACGCCTCCGGCCTGACGATCCTCGTCCTCACCCTCGCCGCCCCTCTCGTGTCGCGGCTGGCCCGCGCGGACGCCGGATCCGTCGCCGTCGAGATCATCTCGCTGCGGGTATTCGCGGGACTGGGCGCGTTGCTCGCCCTGGTCGCCGCGCTCGTGCTCGATCCCGACACGGCGTGGACGCCCCTGGCTGCGAGCATCCCGATCGCGGTGCTGCTCGCGATCCACGCCGGGCTGCTCGTGCGCACGGGAGTCGCCCAGGTCGCGCCCATCGCCTCGCCCTTCGCGGTGCTCGCCCTCGGTTCCGGGGTCGCGGCGAGCGTCGTCCGGCTCGCGGATGCCACGGTCGCCGTCACCGTGCCGGTCCTCGTCGCGGTGGTCGTCGCTCTCGCCCTCGAAGCCGTCGCGGGTCGCGTTGCGGCCGGCGCCGCCCGGACGACCCTGCTCGCCGGAGCCTTCACGGCCGCAATCGGAGCGGCGCTCGCCGCGGTGGCCCCGGTCCTGTGGGCCCTCGCGGCCCTGGGCACGCCGCTGCGGCGACTGCTCCCGCTCTTCGGTGAGTCCTCTCTGGCGATGAACGACGTGGATGCCACGAGCACGGCGGCCGTGGTCACCCTCGTCGCCGCGGTGGTGCTGGCCGCTCTCGTGTGGCGTCTCACCGGCCGCGGATCGAGCCGGCGTCTCGCCATCTGGTGGGCCGGCGGGGGCGTGATGCTGCTCGTCGGTCCGCAGCTGCGGGTCACCGTCGTGATCGTGCTCTGGTACCTCGCGATGGCGATCGCCGGCGTGATCCTCTTGCGACGTCGACGCGGCGACATCGCGGCGTCGGCCGTCGTCGGCAGCCTCGCGCTCCTCACCGGTTGGACGCTGTCGTTCTCGTCGCCCCTGGCCTGGACAGTCGCGACGCTCGGCGTCCTCGCGGTCCTCTGGATGCTGGCATCCCTCGCACCCGCCGCCCGCGTGCCGGCCGCGGTGGTCTTCGTCGTCTTCGCGTCGTGCAGCGCGTGGCTGGCGCCCGCCGCCGCGTTCGAAGGCCTCGATGTCGACATCCTCGGTCTCGGCCCGCTCGAGGCGGTGGCCGCGACCGCGACGATCTGCCTGATCCTGGCCTTCGTCCCCTGGCGCGGGGCGCTGGCCGCACCGCGCGGACTGGACGCGAAACAGCGCGAGGCGGCCGCTCTCGCGGCCCTGGCGATCGTCCTCCTGGCGTCGTCGATCTTCGCCGTCCTCGGCAACGCCGATTCGGCCGCGGCGACCTGGTGGGCCGTGATCGGCATCCTGGCCACGAGCGCGGCGGCGGTGGTCGCTCTCGGCCCCGTGTACCGCGCGTGGGGTGTTCTGCGCCCCGCCGCAGCGGTCGTCTGGCCCCTGCTGGGCGCGATGGCGGCCCTGGCGATCGCCCGCCCGCTCACGGAGGTCGCGCTGGTCTCGAGTGTCGCGGTCGCCGCCGTGGCGCTGGTCGCCGCCGCGCTCGCTCTGGTGGTCCTGCGGCGCGAGGTGCGGGTGCGGCTGCTCGCCGACGTCGGCGCCGCCGTGGTCGCCCTCCTGGCGGTGACGGCGCTCGCGCCGCGCGGGAGCGTGTGGCTTCCCCTGCTCATCGTCGCGATCACGGCAGTGGTGTGGTCCGTCGATGCGGACGGGCTCTTCGTCTCGCGCTCGCCCCGTCGTCACGTCGTGTGGCTCGCGCTCGCTCTGGGGACGGCAGCGCTCTGGCTGCAGCTCTTCGCCGAGCGCGTGGAGACCGTCGAGCTGTACACGCTCCCGCTCGCCGTCGCCCTCCTGCTGCTGGCCGGGCTCACGGAGCGTGCCCGCCGACGCGTCGAAGGGCGCGCGGTGGCTCCTCCCGCCGTCATCGCGTTCGCGGGCTCCGCGCTCGCCCTCGTCCCCACGGCCGTCGCGGATGCCGGCGACACGGTCCGCGTGGTCATCGCGGGGGTGCTCGGCGTGACCCTCGTCGTCGCGGGTGCCTGGGCGCGACCGCCCCGGACCCCCGACGTCCTTCCCCTCGCCGTGGCTGCCGGTGGCGCGCTCTCGGTGGTGCTGGTGTGGGGGACGCAACTTCTGCGTGCGGCCGAGCGAGGAGACAGCGAAGGCCCCCTCCGCGATGTGCTCGTGCTCGTCGTCGCGGCAGCCCTCGCCGTCGCGGCCGTCGGTTGCAGCCGTCGTGCGGCGTCGTGGGCTCTTCTCGTCGCGCGATCGACGACGATCGCGGCGGCCGTCGTGCTCGCGATCGGCGAGACCGTGCTCGTCGCGGTGGACGGCGGTCCGCTCGTGCGCGGCGTTCTCGCGGTGCTCGCCCTCGGCGCCGCAGGCGCGGCCGCGTCGCGCACGCGGCACGCGCTGGCCGGAGTCCCGCTGGCATCCGTCCTGCTCGGCGGAGCGGCGCTGGTCGCGGTGACCGGCCTGGGGGTCGGCATCCGTCCCCTCGAATGGATGACTCTGCCCCTGGCTCTCTCGCTCATCGGTGCCGCGGCGGTCTCACGCGTGCGCCCCCTGCCTCCGCAGGTGGTGGGAGGGGTGACGCTCGGGCTCGGCGTCGGTCTGCTTCCCTCCGCCGCTCTCGTCGCCGATGAGATTCCCCGGGCCATCGCCGTGCTGGTCGCGGCGATCGTGCTCCTCGTTGTGGCATCCCTCGTCTCGCGTGAGGCCGCCCGCCCGCTGGTGCTTCCCACGTTGGGCGTGGCCGCCCTGGCACTCGTCGTCGCCGGCGGGGTGCGCGGAGTCGTCGACCTCGAGCGTCCTCTCTTCGACGTCTGGGTGCTCGCGGTGGCCGTGCCGCTCATCGTCGCCGGGGTGCTCCTGCAGCGTCGGGGCGAAGCCGTTCCGTCGTTCGCGCCCCTCACGGCGGTCGTCGCGGGCCTCGGGTTCACCGCGATCCTGTCCACCGTCCGCATCGCGACGGTCGGCGACGAGAGCCTCCGTGCCGCGGTGACGATCATCGCGATCCTCCTCGTCGCGGTGCTGTGGCGCGGTGCGCACAGCGTGGTCGTGTTCTGGGTGGGCGTGGGTCTCGCGGGCGCGGTCGCCGCGGTCGCGCTCGGGGCACGCTCCGCCAACCCGGTCGAGCTCGTCACAGCGCCGATCGCCGTCGTCCTGATGCTGCACGGCATCCGGTCGCTCCGCGCCCGTGCCGAGCTGGGCAGTTGGCCCGCGATCGGCGTGGGAACGGCGCTCCTGCTTCTGCCGTCGCTCGTCTTCGATTTCGCCTCCGACAACGTGTTGTGGCGCGTGATCGCTCTCGGAGTCGTCGCCCTCGCGGTGCTCCTGGCGGGCGTGCGGTTCCGCTTGCAGGCTCCGGTACTCCTCGGCGGCATCGTCCTGATCGTTCACGCCGTCGCGCAGCTCTGGCCCTGGATCGCCTCGATCTACGAGAGCGTCTCGGGGCTGTGGTGGCTCTGGCTCGCCATTGTCGGTGCTCTCCTCATCGTCGTCGCCGCGACCTACGAGCGTCGCATCCGCGAGGTGAAGGCTGTGGCGCTCGCCATCCGCGCGCTGCGCTGACGCGCGTTGGTGCTGGCGTGGGCGGCGGGGGCGCGGCGCGGGGGCGCAGCGGGGTGCGCGGGGGCGCGGCGCGGGGGCGGGGTGCGCGAGGCGCCGGTCGCCCGGGCGTGGGTTGTGCGGGTGTGAGTCTGCGCGAGGCGAGTCACCGGCCCATCGGCCGCGTGCTGCCGCGACGCGTCGACTTTGCATCGCCGCCCGGCCGAGGTCGCAGATTCGGAGACGCATCGCAGAATCGGACGAAACCAGGTTCTGCGTCCGAATCTGGTGCGGTGATCCGATTTCGGTGACGGCTGCGCGCTCGGGTCGCTCTCCTCCGCTCGATTCGAGCGGCGGCGACGCATCAATCGGGAGCTCGCCGCCGGTCGGCGCGAGGGTTGTGGCACCCTGCGAACTCGCAGACCCGCGCAAACCTCGCAGAACCGCGCAAACCTCGCAGGATCCACGCCGAAATCTGCGAGTTGGCGGGATATCTCCGAGCGTGAGCCACTCCCACCCCCGGCTAACCCGGGCGGTTCGCGTGCCGACGCCGCGTCAACCGGGAGCTCGCCGCCGGTCGGCGCGAGGGCTGTGGCACCCTGCGAACCTCGCAAACCCGCGAACCTCGCAGGATCCACGCCGAAATCTGCGAGTTAGCGGGATATCTCCGAGCGTGAGCCACTCCCACCCCCGGCTAACCCTGGCGGTTCGCGCGCCGACGCCGCGTCAGTGGGACCTCGCCGCTGCCCGTGTCCGCCGACGCCGAGCGCGGGGCCACCGGCATCGTGGTGCCCTCCGGCTCGTCGATGCCGTCCTGGCGGGTCGCCGCGACCTGTGCGGGGGTAGCGGGAGATTCTGCCGCGCCGGCAGGGTCGTCCGGGAGACTCATCGCCGACGGATCACCCCCACCCGAAGCGCCCGCCGCGACACCCCGGCCGCCGTCACCGGTCGCGCGTCCCACGCCCGCACCACCCGAAGCGCCCGCCGCGACACCCCGGCCGTCGTCACCGAGACCTCGTCCCTCTCCGGCTCCGTCCGAAGCCGCCGCGCCGCGTGAAGCCGCCGCGCCGTCCGAAGCCGCCGCGCCGCCCGCAGCGCCCGCGCCGCCCGAAGCGCCCGCGCCGCCCGAAGCCGCCCGCCCGAAGCCGGTGCGACGGAAGCAGCCGCCCCCGTGGCATCCGGATCCGACGCGACGAAATTCGCGATCTGCACGAGCGTCGGCCGCTCGCCACGCCGCGCGAGGCGTCCGCGGCCGGCGATCATCGGCTCGGCGTAGAGCTTGGGCAGGATCGCGCCCTCCGAGCGGTCGCCCGACATGATGAGCGCGGTGCCGCCGGTGTCGCGGATGCCCTGCAGTGCGGAGTCGAACATCGCGCGCGAGGCGCCGGCCACCGGCCTGCTCACCACGACGTTCAGCCGGAGGTCGCGGGACGACGCGAGGTACGGCAGCAGGGGGCGCAGGGGCTCGGTCCCCCCGGCGGCGAGGATGTCGAAGTCGTCCGCGATCACGAGGATCCGCGGCCCCGCATCGCGGTCGGTCTGACGCTTCTCCAGCTCGACGGCGATCGACTCGGCGAGCAGGCGCGCCTGACGTCCCGAGGTCGCGTGTCCACCGAGATAGGCGTCGGGAACCTCGGCCACGAGCTCGCCGCGGGCGTCCATGAGCGCGATCACGAGCTCCTCCGGGGTGTGCCGGTCGACCGCCCCGCGCACGATGCCGCGAAGAGCCGTGGTCTTTCCGCAGTGGCTGTCGCCGAGCACGAGCAGGTGCGGGTCGCGCGTGACGACGTCGACCAGCACGGGCTCCATCGTGTCTTGGCGAAGCCCCAGGGGCACGGCATCCGGTTCGTCGATCGCGTCGGGAAGGTCGCCCGGCGACAGTTCCTCGGGAAGCAGCCGGATGGGAGCGGCGCCCTGACCGCCCCAGCGGGCCGCGCTCTCGCGGGCGAGCTGCTCGAGCGCTTCACCGGTGTCGCCGTCCTCGACCTCTTCGAGCAGCGGCAGCGCCACCTGCGCGAACAGCTTGTCGTCGGTGAGGACGCGGCCGGGCTGATCCGCCTTGAGCGTCGTCGAGAGCTTGCGGGCGATCTGCGAATCAGCGGGGTCGTTGAGCTTCAGCTCGAGGCGCGTGCCGATCAGGCCCTGCAGGTTCATGCGCAGTTCGTTCCAGCGCGAGAGGGCGACGACGACATGGATGCCGAAACTTCCACCCCGCTCCAGGAGCTGCGCGAGCGGCGGCTCGAGGTCTTCGAAGTCCTGGCGGAGCGCTCCGAGACCGTCGACGAGCAGCACGACGTCCGCGCTCGGAAGCTCGGGCAACCGCCCCTGGGCGTGCTGCCGGCGCATGTCGGCGAGCGAGTCGAGGCCCTGATCGCGGAACACGCGCTCGCGCGTGGCGAGCATCCCGGTGAGTTCCTCGAGCAGGCGGGTCAGACGTTCGCGGTGACCGCGCGTGGCGACGCCACCCACGTGCGGGAAGGGCTCGATGCGCGCGAGGCCACCCCCGGTGAGGTCCATGCCGTAGATGCTCACCTGACGGGGGGAGTGCGTGAACGACAGGGAGGCCGCGAGAGTGCGCAGGAACATCGAGCGCCCGGACTGGGGCGCCCCCGTGATCGACACGTGTCCGCCCGAGCGGGTGAGGTCGAGCATCCAGGGAGACTGCGTCTGCGTCGAGGGGTTGTCGAGGAGACCCATCGGCGCGCGCAGGGTGCCGGCGCCGTCGGCCTGCGGGAGGACACCGCCCAGGGTGAGCACCGGGGGGAGCGGTGGAAGCCAGACGGGCCGCGTGCGGGTGACCCCTCGGGCGAGGCGTTGGGTCGCGGCCTGGACGAGCGTCCGGCCCGTCGTGGGCGTCTCGGGCTCGGCGCTGTCGAACTCCTCGGCCTCGAGCGCTTCGTCGGGCAGGTCGTACGCGGGCAGCGGCAGGACCGGCGGTGCGTCGTCGTGGTGAGGTCCCGCCTCGACGGGGTCGGGGACCGGGCCCGAGACGTACCCGGCGCGGAACCGCGTGTAGACCGAGGTGTCGACCTTGAGGTACCCGAACCCCGGGATGGCCGGCAGATGGAAGGCATCGGGGGTGTCGAGGACGACCGCCGACTCCGCCTCCGAGAACGTGCGCAGACCGATCCGGTACGACAGGTACGTGTCGAGACCGCGCAGGCGCCCGCCCTCGATGCGCTGGCTCGACAGCAGCAGGTGCACGCCGATCGAGCGACCGATGCGCCCGATCGTCAGCAGAAGCTCGACGAAGTCGGGTTCGGCCGTGAGCAGCTCGCCGAACTCGTCGATGACCAGGAAGAGGTGCGGCAGCGCCGGCAGATCGGGGCGTTCCCGGCGCATCTGGCGGTAGTGACCGATGGATGCCGCGTTCCCGGCGTCCTTGAGCAGGCGCTGGCGACGCACGACCTCGCCCTGGATGCTCGAACGCGCGCGCTCGGTGAGCTGGGGGTCGTCGGCGAGGTTGTCGATGATGCCCGCGACGTGCGGCAGGCGCGCGAACGGCGCGAACGCGGCCCCACCCTTGTAGTCGACGAGGATCATGCTGAGGTCGTCGGGGGAGTGCGTCAGGGCGAGCCCGAGGATGAGCGTGCGCAGCAGCTCGCTCTTGCCCGAGCCGGTCGCGCCGATGCAGATCCCGTGCGGTCCCATGCCGAGCTGCGCCGACTCCTTGAGGTCGAGCAGCACCGGCCCGCCCCGGTCGTCGACGCCGATCGGCACCCGCAGGAACTCGGCGGCACTGCGCACCCGCCACGCGGCCTTCACATCGATGGCATCCACGTCGGCGACGCCCAGGAGCTGCGTGACGTCGGGAGCGAGCGAGGTCCCGGCGTCCTCGGCGGACGTGCGCGTGAGGCGAAGCCCGGCGAGCGGCCTCGCGATGACCTCGAGAGCGTCGCTCGAGACGAGGTCGATCCGGATGCCGGTGGACGGGGCCTCGCCCGATCCCGGTGTTTCGACGGTGGCGATGCCCTCGGTGACGGTCACGCGAGCTCCGACGGTGGGCGGCTCCTTCAGCCGGTCGTCGACGAGGTGGACGACCGTGACCCCGAGGTCGGCGAGGCTGAGCGCCGCGTCGAGGCGTGGCATCCCGCTCGCTTCGCCGTCGCCCTCGTCGACGAAGACGATCAGACGGCCCGGCTTCGTGCGGCGTCCGGCGCGTCGAGATGCGGCGGCGGTCGCGACGCGGTCGCGGAGCTCGGCGCTTAACAGCGACAGGACGTCGTCGAGGGTGGGGGCGAGGCGCCGTGCCGCCACGGCACCCGAGGGGGGAGTGTCCGACGACAGGTGGGGCACGAGGTCGAGGCCGCGCCAGTCGTCCCGGTGGTGCGGGGCGACGGCGGCGGCGATGTGCACGTCATCGGGCGAATGGAACGCAGCGATCTGCGCCACGAGGGCGCGGGCCACGTTCAGGGTGTCGGCGCGTTCGCCCACGATCGAGACGTGTCCGCCGCGCTCCAGGTCGACGGTGGCCGGCATCCCCTGCGCGACGCCCGCGAGACGCACCATCCGCTCGGCCGACTCGCGCATGACCGGATCGAAGGGTTGCACCGGATTCTGCTCGGCGGGGAGGGCCACCTCGATCGCACGCAGGTCGCCCGTCCCGATCCGGACGCGGAGGAAGTCCGTGTCGCCGGGGCGCCGCTCCCAGCGCCGCGCCGGGTCGGCTCCGATCTCGACGAGCGTGCCCGGAGACGGGTTCAGCGCGAGCGCCGCGTCGCGCTGCCGGTCGGCGCTCTCCCGCACTCTCCCGCGCGTCTCCTCGAGATAGTCGAGGTAGCGTTCGCGCTGCACGCGCCGTTGGCGGGCGGCGTTCCCCCGCTGGGTGAACGCCATGCCCAGACCGCCGACGAGGGCGACCACCAGGATGACGGCGCCCACCACGACCATGATCGGGTTGTTGCGCAGCAGCACGATCATGGTGATCGACGACAGGCTCCCGACGATCGGCAGGAGCGACTGCAGGGGGAAGCCGGTCGGCCCCTCGCCGATCGGCGGCGGCGGAGCGAGGACGACGTCGTCCGCGGGCTCGACGGGTTCGCTGATCCGCGCGGGACGGTGGACGATCCGGACGTTCACGCGACCTTCTCCTCGGCTCGCACCAGGGTCGCCGCGAGACGCACGATGGCGCGGTGGGTGAGCGAGCGGCGGGCGGCGCCGCCCGCGTTCAGGCCCGGATCGAACGGCACCGCGACCACCGGGTGCACGGCGCCGACACCGAGGGCGCGCGCGACGGCGTCGCCTTCGCGGGCATGATCGACGAGGGCGAGCGTCACCTCGGGAGATTCGGGAAGAGACGCGATCGCGGCCACCACGGAGCGGGCGTGTTCGGCCGGCGACCGACGGGCGTCGCTGACGACGCAGACGACGTCGCACAGGGCGGCGCACGCCGCGAGGTCGGCGAGGGGATGCCGGACCCCGAAGTCCGTGATCGCGACGTCGAAGAAGCGGGTGATGGGGGCGGCTTCGCCGAGCCACGTGCCGACCGCATCGGAGTTGTCGCGCGGACGGAGCGCGACGACGCCGTCGACGACCTCGAGCCCAGAGAGCGCCTCGGCCGTGGTGCGCGCGGCGGCGCGCGTCTCGTCGGGGGCCGCGGGTGCCGCGCCGAGACGCGCGCCGAGCCCGCTGTCGCCGGCCGAGACGTCGACGGCCAGCACGGGGTCTTTCCGACGCGCGGCGATCGCGCGCGTGAGCTGGTGAGCGACCGTGCTGGTCCCCGCGCCCGGCGACAGCGACAGCACGCCGACGCGACGCGTGGTCGACAGACCGCCGCGGATCGCGGCATCCCACGAGGTCAGTTCGACGCGCCCGTTCGCGCCGCTGCCGAACACCGCCGTGGCGAGAGCCCGGCCATCGAGCACCGTCACGAGCGCCCGCCGAACATCGCGAGCAGATCGGCGTAGACCCCGAGAGCTCCCACCAGCAGCGGCAGGAGGGAGATGACGGCCAGCGTCTCGATGACGTTGCCCACCCCGCGCAGCCGCGCGCGGACGTGCGGGCGCGGGCGGACGAGCACGAGGGCGGAGATGACGGCGGCAGCCACGACGGCCACGGCTGCGCCGATCCACGCGCGGTCGCCCGAGAGCAGGATCGTCAGAGCCGAGGCGGCGATGACTCCGGCGGCCGCCCACAGGAGCCAGCCCTGCGAGCGGAGCGGGAACGCGCGGGTGCGCAGCGCCGCCACGAGGAAGAGGGCGAGGGCGAGGAGCTCGGTCCAGACGGTTCCCGAGAACGCGAGAACGACACCCGTCACGCCGAGAACCGAGGCCGTGGCCGCGACGCTCCAGGTGAGAGCGGCGTAAGCCTCGTCGATCGCGGCGAACGTGCGGGAACGGGTCGGCGGCGAGCCGTCCGCGGCGCGCTGATCGAGATCGGTGAGCCCGGCGGCGGCGAGGGCGATCCAGGGGAGGGGCCCGGTCGCGAAGGCCGCCACCACTCCCGTGATCGCGGCAGCCGACACCACGTCCACCCGCGCGAGCACGAGACCCAGGAGGAGAGAGGCGAGCACCGCGCCGACCGCGCCACCCGCCGCGGCTCCGCGTCGCCGATGGGCGACACCCACGGCCAGGATGACGGCGGTCGAGCCGACGGCGATCGCGGCCGCGATCCCGGCGACGAGCGCCGCCGTCGCGGGATATCGGGCCGCCCCGAGCGCCGCGGCTGTCGCGCCGCCCACGGGCAGCGCCAGACCCGCGGCGGCTGCCGCCACGCACACGGAGAGGCGGCGGAGGCCCCCGAGACCGAGCGCCGTGGTCGCCCCGAGCAGGAAGAGAGCGACACCGAGGAGGGCGAACGCTCCGACCGCCGGGTCCCCCCAGGGGGCCATTCCCCCGGCGAGGGCGAAAGCGGCGGCGATCCCCGCCGAGCCGGCGATCGCGCGCGAACGGTCGTCCCATCGATCGGGGCGGGCGTCATGCGCGTCGGCGGCGGCGTCGGTGACGTCGATGACCACGGGCGGCGGGGGCGCGGCATCCAGTCGCACGAGTCGCACGAGCGATCCGTCGACGAGGTCGAGCTGTTGCGGAGTGAGAGCGATGTCGATCTGCTCCCCGTCCGGGGCGACGACGGCGAGCGGACGCGCCACGGTGCCGGCGGTCTCGCCCAACAGGTCGAGCAGACGCGGAACGGCCGCTCCGAGGGGCTCGGCGCTGGGGACGACGACCTCGACGCGGCGCTGCGCGCCCGCCACGGTGACGCGGGTGTAGATGCTCACGGTGTCTTGGCTCCGGTCGGGGTCGGGACGGACGACGGGGTCTGCACGGTCGACGACGCCTGCGCCCGCTCGCTGAGCAGCTGCGACACGAACGACACGCCGACGCACGCCGCGCACGCGACGGCGGCGATGACGATCGTGCCCATCAGTCGCTTGGCGTGGTCGTTGACGGTGCGGCGCTCGCCGATGTGGCCGTAGAGGAGGGCCGAGCCCAGACGCATGCGCTGGATCTTCGCCTGCTCGATGAGCACCGTGTCGCGTTGGTCGGGCATCAGCGGCCTGCCTCTCGGATCGTCAGGACGCGGTCGCCGATCTCCAGCGTCACGGTGCCGGGCACGGGCGTGCGCTGGTGGGCAAGAAGGGGCGTCGGCGACCCCGCGCCGCGCACGAACGTGCCGTTGGTGGAGCCCAGGTCGGTGACCCACACCTGTCGGCCGTCCCACTCGAAGCGCACGTGCGACTTCGACAGCGTGCGCGACATGTCGGCCCACCGGTACACCTGGGCGGGGGCGTCGGGGGGCGCGACCGGATCCCGACCCAGAACGAGGGCCGAGTCGAGCGACAGCCGCTCGCCCGAGTCGAGGGAGAGTGTGGGCACCATCCCGCGCCGGGGGCGAACGGATGCCAGGGCCCCCTCACCCGCCTCGGGAAACGCGAAGGCGGCGATGGCGGGGGCGAACGGGTCGCGGCCGCGCCGGAGGTCGTACGCGCCGAGCGCTCCGCTGACGAGCGCGAGGAGAGCGCGGCTTCCGGCGGCGGCTCCGGTCGATCGCCGGACGACGCGGATGTCGACGGTCGCGGCTCCGAGCGTGCGCCCCGTGCGTCCGAGCAGCCAGGCGGCCACCCCGAGCAGGATCAGGGCGATCACGACGAGGATCGCGCCCACAGCGGGAAGGCCGGCGACGGCGATCGCGATACCGGCGGCGAGCACGGCGAGGGGCATCACCACGTCGAGCGCCACGGCTCCGATGACCTTGGCCGCGCTCGCCCGTTCGGTGAACACGAGCGGATCGACGTCGGCGAGCCGCAAAGCCTCGTTCGTGGTCATGCCGCCTCCCTGGACATCGACCAATACCTTATTCGGGTCGCCCACCCGACCCCGCGGGCTTGATCACGCGCGCGAAAGGCCCCCCGGCACGACGACGGCGCCGGACGCGAACGTCCGGCGCCGTCGTCGCGAATCAGCCGATGGATTCGACGGCTGCGCGGGCCTTGCCCAGCGCCGTCTGGGCGGCTTCGTCGTTGCGCTCGAGCGAGGAGCGGAGGGTCTGGATGATCCCTCGGACCTCGGCGGCGGCGTTCTTCCACCGCACTTCCTTGCCGTGGTAGTCCTCGGACACCCCGTCGGCGGCGTAGTCGGCCATCGCGGCCTGCACGTCTTTGTCGCGCTGGTCGATGAGCGCCTCGAGCTGCGCCGCGACGCGGTTGAAGTTGTCTTGGGCGTTCTGCGAGGCCGCGACCGAGTAGTCGCGACGATCTGCCTGGTTCACCATTCGTACGTCTCCTTGTCTCAGCGGGCGCCGAAGCGCGCGGCGTCGAACGACGATCCGGACTCGAGGCTCGTGGTCTCGTCGACCATGGCCGACTCGCCCTCCTGGAACGAGCGGTCCATGCCGGTGATACCGGTGAGGACGCCGTCGAGCGAGAGCTTGAGCTCGGCCGAGATCTCGTCGGTGCGGGACTTGAAACGGTCGAAGGCGGCGCGCCCGGCGCCCTGGAACTGTCCTTCGAGAGGCTCAGCGGCCTCGAAGAGCTGGCGGACGAGCAGAGAAAGCTCGTCGCTCGAGCCCGATGTTGCCTTGCTCAGCACACCCAGTGTGCTGGAGCCCATTGCGAACTTCACGAGAGACCACCCTTCGGTCGTGAAACGGGGATGACGAACGACACGACATTAATCACGTCGGCGCGGGCAGGGAAGCCGTTGCACAGGACTCTCCCCAAACCCTCATCTTGTGCAGGAGGAGTCAGCTCGCCTTCTCGCGGGCCGCCGCCTTGGCGGCACGCTTGAACTCGCGCACCTTCGTCAGCGACTCGGGACTCGTGATGTCGGCGACCGAGCGGAACGATCCGTCCTCCCCGTAGGGAGCAGCGGCGTCGCGCCAGCCCGCGCCGTCGAACCCGCGCTGTTTGCCGAGCAGCGCCAGGAAGATCTTGGCCTTCTGCTCACCGAATCCGGGGAGTGCTTTCAGGCGCTTCAGCACCGTCCGCCCGTCGGGGTCGTCCCGCGTCCAGATCGCGGCGGCATCCCCGCCCCAGTCCTGCTCGATCGCGGCGCAGAGGGCTTGCACGCGCGTGGCCATCGATCCCGGGTAGCGGTGCACCGCCGGCGACTGCGAGAAGGCGGCGGCGAAGGCCTCGGGGTCCGCGTGCGCGATGGTCGCGGCATCCATCGATCCGGTGCGTTCCCGGATCTTCAGCGGGCCCGCGAACGCGGTCTCCATCGCGACCTGCTGGTCGAGCAGCATGCCGATCAGCAGAGCGAGAGGATTGCTCGAGAGCAGGTCGTCGGCGGCGGGGTCGTCCGTGATGCGCAGACTCATGCGTCCATTCTCGCGCGGACCCGCCCCGATCACTCCGGCTGGACTTCTTCGGGCTCGGCGATCCACTTCTGCGCGAACGGCACGGCATCCAGGGTGTCCAGGTCGGCCGTGACCTCGGTGAGCTGCTTCTCGAAGTGCTCGACGTCTCCCGCCGGGAGGCGCTTGACGAGCGAGCCGTCGGCCCGACGGATCACGACCTCGCTCACGGACGGGGCGTCGGTGCCGGCGTCGAACAGTCCCATGACCACGGTCGCCGCCCAGCGCAGGCCGTTGCCGGAGCGCTTCTCGCCGGCGACGCGGTACACCTCGGATGCGGGAGTGCTCATGGCATCCATCCTGCCCGACGGGGTGCCCGCTCCGGTTCCGACCTGCGTGACGCCGGGCTCCCGGAATCCGCGCTCCGCTCCGCGCCACGGCTCGCGGTCGGGGGAGGATCAGGGACGACGGGAGGACGGATGCCGAGGCCAGCCCCTCCGCTCGTCCCGGGCCCTCCGCCGGTCACAGCGCGGCGGCGCCTCGAACCGCGTCAGCCCGCGTCGGCCACGGGGCGTTCGACGGAGGTCGCCGAATCGGCGACCTCGATGCCGAACAGGGCCGACAGTGCGTCGATGTACTCGTCGGCGCGACCGGTCTCGGCGAGTTCGTGCGCGCGCGTGGTCGGGGTGTGCAGCAGCACGCCGACCAGGTGGCGCAGGGCCTGCTCGGTCTGTCCGCCCTCGTCGCCGCGGGCGCGGACGCGCGCCACCTCGGCGTCGAGCACGCCGAAGACGTGCGCACGCAGGGCGACGACCGCGGGCGTGATGTTCTTGCGCTCTCCCACCGACACGAAGCGGCGGGCGGCGTCGCGGACAAGGTCGCGGGCGGCATCCGTCGCCTGGAGTTCTTCGAGCGGAGCGTGCAGGCGGATCGTCTCGAGGTCGAGCAGGTCGACCCCGGGAACCTTGGCGACATCGGGGTCGACGTTGCGGGGGAGCCCGAGGTCGATCACGAGGCGTCGACCGGAGTGGTCGACCGGGCAGCCCCCGGTGGCGGGGGCGGCGGCCTCGACGGCGGTGCGGCCGGCGGCGTAGGTGGCGGCGCTCACGACGTGGTGCTCGCTCGTCGTGCACGTGATCACGAGGTCGGCGTGGACGACGGCGGTGGGGAAGGTCTCGGCCGACACCGCCCGCAGGCCGTGCTTCGCGGCGAACTTGGCGGCGCGACCCGAGGGCGAGTGCACCGAGATGTCTTCGGCGCCCTGGTCGCGAAGAGCGGCCACGGTGGCGGCGGCGTAGGCGCCCGTGCCCACGAGCAGGACGCGCTGCGTCGACCAGTCGGCGATGCGGCTGCTCGCGAGCTCGAGGCCGAGGCGCACGAGGGAGCGTCCGGCGCGGCCGATCGCGGTCGAGTTCTTCACGCCCCGCTGCGCTTCGGACGCGCGCTGGAACAGGCGCTCGAGCTCGGCCGAGGTGCTGCCCTGCTGGCGCGATTCGGTCAGCGCGCGCCGCACCTGCCCGGCGATCTCACCCTCGCCGACGACGACGGACTCGAGTCCGGATGCCACGGCGAACAGGTGCTCCGCGACCTCGCTGCCGCCGAGCACGGTGTACGAGCCCTCGAGCTCGCGGGCGGGAACGCCCGTGGCGGCCTCGATGGCGGCGAGCGTCGCCTCGACGCCGAGGGCGACGCCGGCGGTGACCGGCTCGTCCATGTCGATGTACGCCTCGAAGCGGTTGCAGGTCGCGACGACGACAGCGCCCTGCACGCACTCGCCATGCTCGGTGATCAGGGGGGCGACCGGGGTGCTGGGTACGCTGAGTCGCTCGAGGAGCTCGAAGGACGCGGTCTTGTGACTCGCGCTGACGCACAGCAGCACCCGCCCATTCTACGCCCGGGTCTCGACCCATCGCCCAGGCGGCCGCTCGACATCGAGGCATCCCCTGTTCGCCCACGTGCCGAATGGGAGAATGGATGCCATGGCCACCCCCGATGCCCCCCTTCTGCGCGCCCTTCGCGGCGACCGTCCCGAACGGCAGCCCGTCTGGTTCATGCGGCAGGCGGGGCGCTCGCTTCCCGAGTACCGCGAGCTGCGCGTGGGGACCCGCATGCTCGACGCGTGCCTCACTCCGCACCTCGCGGCCGAGATCACACTGCAGCCCATCCGCCGGCACGACGTGGATGCCGCCATCTTCTTCAGCGACATCGTGGTGCCGCTGCGTCTCGCCGGCGTCGACGTCGTCATCGAGCCCGGCCGCGGCCCGGTCTTCGCCGATCCGGTGCGGACGGCCGACGACGTGGCGCGCATCACGGCGATCGATCCCGCCGACGTGGCCGCGGCGGCGGAACCGGTGCGCGAGGCCGCCCGCCTGGTGACCGCCGAGCTCGACGATGCCGTTCCGCTGATCGGCTTCGCCGGAGCGCCCTTCACCCTCGCCGCCTATCTCGTCGAGGGCGGCCCGTCGAAGGAGCACCTCCGGGCGCGCGGGATGATGCACGCCGACCCCGAGTCCTGGCACCGGCTGGCCGGCTGGCTGTCGCGCGTCTCCCGTGCCTTCCTCGACGCGCAGATCGAGGGCGGCGCTCAGGCGGTGCAGCTCTTCGACTCCTGGGCGGGGTCCCTCTCGCCGGCGACGTTCCGCGAGTTCATCGCCCCGCACTCGCGCGCGGCGCTCGAGGGCATCGAGGTGCCGCGCATCCACTTCGGCGTCGGAACCGGTGCATTCCTCGACGACATGCGCCTGAGCGGCCTCGCCGACGCGGTCGGTGTGGACTGGCGGATGCCGCTCGACGAAGCGGCAGCCCTCGTCGGGCCCGACGTGACGCTCCAGGGCAACCTGGATCCCGCTCTGCTCGGAGCCCCGTGGCCTGTCCTCGCGGCCCACGTCGACGACGTGCTCGCCCGCGGACGCGCGGCCCGCGCGCACATCCTCAACCTCGGTCACGGCGTCCCGCCCGACACCGACCCCGACGTGCTCACCCGGATCGTCGCGCACGCGCACGGGCACCCGCACGGCGAGCTCGAGCCGGGGACGCCGGCATGAGCGAGCCGCTCGATCGCCTCGCCCGCCAGGCGTCCGAGACCCACGTCGTCGTGGCCGGTGGCGGGATCGCCGGCCTCGTCGCCGCCCGGGAGTGCGCGAAGGTCGGATTGCGCGTGACCGTGCTCGAGGCCTCCGACGCGTTCGGCGGCGTCGTCCGCTCGGCGGAGGTCGGGGGACTCACCCTCGACGTCGGCGCCGAGAGCTTCGCCACCCGCGGCGGCGTCGTGAGCGCGCTGCTCGACGAGCTCGGTCTCGCCGACGCCGTCGTCTCGCCGAACCCCGCCGGTGCGTGGGTCGCAGGAGTGCCGGGAGTCGGGGCGGCTCCCCTCCCGAAGGGCGGGGTGCTCGGCATCCCGGACAATCCCTTCTCCCCCGACGTCCGCCGCATCATCGGCTGGAGCGGAACCTGGCGCGCGTACCTGGATCGCCTGCGTCCCCCGCTGACGATCGGTCACCAGCGCAGCCTCGGCACCCTCGTGCGCACCCGCATGGGCGCGCGCGTGCTCGATCGGCTGGTCGCTCCGGTGACGAGCGGGGTGTACTCCGCGCGTCCCGACGACATCGACGTCGACCTCGCCGCGCCGGGGCTGAACGCCGCCCTCACGCGGACGGGCTCGCTGTCGGGAGCGGTCGCCGAGATGCGGCTCAGCCGCACGACGGCCAAGCCCGCGGACGCCCCGGCCTCCGACGTTCCCGCGGCAGACGGTCGCAAGGCGCCCGCCCCCGGGGGAGCCGTGCAGGGCATCGCGGGCGGGATGTCGCGCCTCGTCGACGCCCTGGTCGCCCAGCTCGAGGAGCTCGGCGTCGAGCTGCGCACGGGAACCCCGGTCGAGGAGCTCGCCGCCGCAGGTGCGGGCTGGAGCGTCACGACCTCCGACGACGCCGACCCGATCGCCGCGGACGCGGTGATCGTCGCGCTGCCCGAGGGGCCGGCCCGCGCGCTCCTCGCCCCGGTCGTGCCTGCCCTCGAGGCGGGAGACCCCGTCGCGCCGGTGGTCGAGGTCGTCACCCTCGTCGTCGACGCCCCCGCCCTCGACGCGGCGCCCCGCGGAACCGGCGTCCTCACCGTGCCCGGAAGCCACGTCGCGAAGGCGCTCACGCATTCGACGGCCAAGTGGGACTGGGTCCGGGATGCCACCGCCCCCGGCGTCCACGTCGTCCGGGTCTCGTTCGGTGCCCAGGGCGAAGAGCCCGCCACCGCCGAGCTCGACGACGACGCGGCGGCCCACCTCGCCCTGTCGGAGGCGGCGGCGATGTTCGGCGTGGAACTGCCGGCATCCACTCTCCGTGCCTCTCGCCGGGTGCGCTACGTGCAGTCGCAGCCCGCGGCGACGATCGGCCGCGCGGCCGAGACCGCCGCAGCGCGCGGTGCGGTGCACGCGATCGCCGGGCTCGGGGTGACGGGGGCGTGGGTCGCCGGAACGGGACTCGCGCAGGTGATCCCCGACGCGCGCGCCGAGGCGGACCGCGTCCGCAGCGCGGCGCTGTGGCACCACTGACCGACGAGCTCTCTCGGAGATGTCCGGGTCTGTCAAGGCCGGATGCCGGAATCGGAATACGTGACTATCGTGAGAGTCGACCAGCACTCGATCGAGCGTGAGGAGACCCCATGAGGGGCAAAGCAGCACTCGTCGTCGGACTCGTGGCGGGCTACGTGCTCGGTGCACGCGCAGGCCGCGAACGGTACGAGCAGATCAAGACGCAGGCCGAGAAGGTCTGGGAACAGCCCGTCGTCCAGGGGCAGGTCGAGAAGGTCAAGGCCTTCGGCGTCTCGGCCCTGAAGTCCGTGCCCGGCGTGGTGTGGAAGGGCGCGAAGTCCGTCACCGGCGCCGCGGCCCAGTCCGGCAGCGTCTCCGAGCGTGCGGAGCGCGCCGGCCGCGCGGCCAAGCAGTCGGCATCCGAGGTCGCCGATGTGGTCGAGGATTCCGTCGACGACGCCAAGCAGGCGGAGAAGACCGCGACGACGCGCGCTCGCGCGTCCAGGAGCGGCACCACCTCGTCCGGGAGCTGAGGCATGACCACTCCTCGCGGGTTCCGCGATCGTTCCGACGACAGCCTCTTCACGCTGATCGGCGACATCCCCGAGCTCGTCCGCAACCTCGTGATCGCCGAGATCAACGGGGCGAAGGCCTGGGCCCAGCGGACGGCGAAAGACGCCGGCATCGGCGCGGGCTGGTTCGTCGGCGCGCTGATCGTCGTGTTCTGGGCCGTTCCGGTGTTCTTCGCGTTCGTGATCGCCCTGCTGTCGCTGTGGCTGCAGGTGTGGGCCGCGGCGCTCATCGTGTTCGGCGTGATGATCCTCATCACCGCCGTGCTCGCGCTGCTCGGCTGGATGCGGTTCAAGAAGCTGGCGAACCGCGAGAACCCGGGCGAGGCGATCGCCGAAGACGTCCGCATCGTGAAGGAGGCCGGCAGTGAGTATTGAGCGTCCCGTCCCCGTTCCCCGCACCGCGGTGCCGCTGGGTATCACCGACCCGGTGCAGTCGGCGCGCGCCGAGCTGAAGGCGGCGCTCGCCGCCCTCGAGGAGAAGGCGAACATCCCGCGCCGCGCGAGCGAGGCCGTGGATCAGAAGATCCGCGACGTGCGCGAGAGCGCGCAGCGCAACCCGGGCGCGGCGGCGGCGCTCGTCGCCGGTGTCGCCGGTCTCGTGGGCTTCGCCGTCTGGGGCATCGTCCGCGCGTACACGCGCTGAATTTCCTCCGAAGCGGCCCGTTCCCCTTCCGGGGTGCGGGCCGCTTCGTCGTGCGGTTCCGGCCTACGGCTCGTTCGTGAACAACCCGTCCAGCAGGTCCTGGAAGTACTCCGGCGTCACCGCGATCGGACCCGCGTAGGCGTGGTCGAAGCCGGCTATCGCGTAGAGCAGGAGCGCGACGAACAGCGCGAGCATCCCCGACATCAGGAGGTGGATCCGCAGGTTCCGCACCTCGATGAGGCCGATCAGCACCGCGTTGAGCACCGCGCCCACACCGAGCACGATCCACAGCACGCCGGGGAGGGCGAGGTGGGTCAGCGCGATGCGGTCGCGGCGGTCGTGCACCAGCTGGCGGAACTGCTCGAGCGCCTCCTGCACGTAGACGACCTCGACGGCCGACGAGGGCTGCACGGCGTCGATGGCCTTCTGCATCCCCGTGATGTTGGCATCCGATTCCGCGGGAAGGCGGAGCTGCCGCTGCTCGGGCCAGTCCTCATCGATCACGGCGCGGGTGTACTGCACGATCTGGTTCTGCAGCTCGTCCTGCTGCGGCTCGGGCAGCAGCGCCGCCGTGCGATAGAGCGAGGCCAGCGACGACGACTCCTCGAGGACGATGCCGTCGACCTCGGTGAAGTTGCCGTAGGCCGCCGCGGCGATGAGCGCGAGGGTGACGCCGTAGAAGACGCCGTAGGCGCCGACCGCGTAGCTGAGGACGCGGTCCCACTCCTCGCCCTGCGGGGCCACCCGGAAGACCCATTTGCGCAGCACCAGCAGGATGCCGCACGAGATCCCCACCA